>CAZGVI010000106.1:0-1537 GCA_964529395.1 uncultured Acetatifactor sp. | reverse complement strand
GATACTCTATCTTTGTCAGCTGGTTCACGCTGTCATAGGTGTAACGGGTGGTTCCCACGGGCTGCTGTCTCTCCGTGCGGTTGCCGTTGTGGTCGTAGCAGTAGTGGTTGTCCACCAATACTTCCTGGCCCAGCATAGTCTTCAAGCTGGTGAGGTTTTTGTCCCCGTCATAGGCGTACTCGGTGTACAGGCTGCCGTTTTTAAGGCTCTTGATGGTGCCGTCCGGGTAGTAGATATACCATACCGACTTATTGCTATTGTATTAAATCCTATTCATAATTTCTAACTCGTCCCAAGAATTAGCATAACCTCTCTGTTCCATATATTTTTCAAACGTTGTTCCTAATTCTTCTGAAACATCATCTAACCAAACTGCATCACATTCTTCACATATTTTTATAATCTCATTACTTTTCTTTACTTTTGCCCTCATTATTCCACCTTGTTCGCAATATGGACAAATCATAATTTAGTTCACCTCTTCATCTTTTCTATGGAATTGGATAGGCCGATATTATATTATTTGTATAGCCATTGGTCACAATTCTAATACTCCTTTCGCCATTTGTTCCTATTACTTTTCCCATATCAATATTGTATATTACATATCCATTTCCTGCTAAAGATCCAACTCCCCTTCTTGTCCATGCCTCATCGACAAGACCAATTACATTAGATTTATCCACATTAAATATCGTATGTATAGGCTTATTAGGATTTGGTTGAGTATGTTCTAACACATGTCTCACCCTGTTTCCTTCTCTAGAACCTTGTCCATAAACAAGTCCTTCATTACTTGTCCAAGTACCATCACCATTATATTTTAGTGCATTAGGATTGACAGTATTACCGCCACTCTCACCACTTTGCCTACTATTATTATCTGGCCCATCTGTCTCTGTATTACTTAACCTATTATCAGAGGTGTCCAATACAGGCCCTGGCAAAGCGAGTGTAGGTCCTGGCCCCGGTAAGGCTGGTATCTCGTTTTCCGGACTATTATTACCTTGCTCCCGTTGCTGCCGTTTCTGTTCCTTTACTATATTGCTGGCATCTGCCATCAGCCGAAGCCTTAGGTCAGGATCGCTGTCCATCTGCTCCTGCGTGACACCGTCCCGCTCCATCACCCTTTGGAGTGCATCTTTCATGCACTTGCTCATGTGTCCACTCGGATCCGCATAATACACCGGATTATTCCGACAGTACGCATACAGGTTCAGACCGTCTCCACGGTAGGTATCCTCCTGGGTGAAACGCCCGATCACAGGGTTGTAGTACCTGGCACGCAGATAATACTGCTGGCTGATGGGGTCGTACTGCTGGCTATTAAACTTAAAGCGGTTCTCTACGGTTTCCTCGCAGAGCGTCAGGTTTCCCCACGCGTCATACTCGTAGCGGTTAAAGATATCCTCCCCCGCTACCACATGGGTTATACTCCCCAACTCATCGGAGGCATAGTGGTAGTACGTCCTGGCGCTGTCCGCGTCCGAGGCGATCAGGTCATAGCCCCGGATGTAGCGGATCATGCCCTTCTCCT
>CAZGVI010000105.1:0-1557 GCA_964529395.1 uncultured Acetatifactor sp. | reverse complement strand
TGTTATAGGAAATTCCTCCTAGCTGGTGGAAGACTAAACAAAATAGCCCGCCAAAGGCGGGCGCACTGACAAGACGGAGGCGTTAGAAGATATAAAAACCCTCTTCAAATTCGTCTTCGTCAAGGTCATCATCCTCAATAAGAAAGTAATGCATATCAAGCAGATCAGAATCGCTCATGTTTTTGACCAGCTTTGCAGTCATACCTTCTGGAGGATTTTTAATATATTTTTGCCTGAGTCCCTCTATGAATTGTGGATCCATTGTATGCCTCCTGTCTGTCGATACTTTCAGTATGGAACAAACAGGAAATAAAATCAAGTACATTTGCCACTGGAGCGGCAATGATATTTTGCCATCGCTCTTTCGTAAAGTTTTTCGAGGGAAACAGGCTTGTGTTTGAAATGAAGTTCCAGAAACTCCATCTTTTGGTTACACTTTGGACATTGGAGAGGGTCGTAACCAAAGGATAAAAGAATAAGCTGACGCCATTTATTAAAATCCAGCAGGATCCGGTATCTGGATTTTGGGATTGCCCTGCGGAGCTTTTCATCTGATTTCCGATGCCTCGCATAAAGCCCATAATAACGTGTCATCTTGAAATGCTTTTCAGGTATATGCTGGATAAGCAGGGAAATGAAGTCCAGTACAGGGATAGTTCTTTCAACATAGGAATTATCCTCGTGTCTGTTATAATGGAAAGTCACATATTCCCCATCATAGGAATCGATTCTGGAAGAGGCAATGACTGGCCGCCCAAGGTAGCGGCTAATGTATTTGATGACAGTATCGGTGTTACAGAGATTGGGTTTGGCATAGACGTAGAAACCATTCTTATCCTTTTTGTAAATAGCGGCCTTAGTCTTTTTGAAAGAAGGGCCGATATGCCGTTCCAGTTCATTGAGGAGTGCAGTCTGGAAAGCCTTGCGCAGGTAAGTGTAGTTGAAATGCTTTACAACTTTCCAGAAACCGTCATCAGAAAAGCCGCCTTCGGTAAGAAGGCAGTGAATATGAGGATTCCATTCCAAGGGTCTGCCGAAGGTGTGCAGGACGCAGACAAAGCCTGGGACGAAGTTTCTGCTCTTATTCATTTGGTAGAAAAGTCTGAGGATGACACTGCGGACAGCCTGGAAGAGGCAGTCAAGCAGGGAACGGTCATCCAGGAAGAAAGGACGCAGGTCTTCATCAATGGTGAAGACGACATGCCTGTGAGTACAGCCGAGGAGTTTAAAGGACATTTTAGTGGAGCGTTCAATGCAGTACTTATTGCCACAGGTAGGGCAGAATTTGGAATGGCAGCGAAAGGGGACGAATTTAAGTTCGCCACAGTGAGTACAGCCAAACATGGCGCCACCGAAAGAGGGATCCCCACAATAAATCATTTTTTCGATGTTTTCCATGACAACGGGACGGGGATGAAGGATATATTGTATTTCTTCATAGTGTTCTTTAAAAATCTTTTGAAGTAAGTTCATAAGAGTATTATGCAGGAAATGTGGCCAGAAAGCAACCCCACCCCTCAAGATTGAGGGGCAGGGGAGTTGAATAGGCGAAGCCTA
>CAZGVI010000104.1:0-1678 GCA_964529395.1 uncultured Acetatifactor sp. | reverse complement strand
TTAGACAATATGTAATGACCCCCAGTTTGTAGTTTCGTGGATTTACCTGTATACTATGAATTGGACAAAACAGTGGTAACAGGAATTACCACATACAAAAGGAGGCCATTACAAATGAATTATACCACAGTTTATGTAGGAATGGACGTACACAAGGAAACTTTTTCCCTCTGCTGTTACACAAACGAGAAAGAAAAGCCGGAATATCCTCAAAAAATGGAGGCTCACTACAGTAAAATCCTCAATTACCTAGAGGCAATGCGTTTCCATTATGGCAATGATGCTGACTTTATATGTGGTTATGAGGCAGGATGCCTCGGTTTTACGCTCTACCACCAGCTTACGCAGCATAACGTGAAGTGTGTCATCCTTGCTCCTACTACAATGTCTAAACCAGCCAAGGGCAAGAAAGTCAAGACGGATAAACGAGATGCCGCCCTCATCGCCAGATGCCTGGCACACCATGATTACAGCGCAGTCCACATCCCGACAGAACATGACGAACAGGTGAAGGAATATATCCGTATGCGCCAGGACCATAAGCTGGCGCTGAAAAAGGTTAAGCAACAGATACTCTCTTTCTGTCTGCGCCATAACTATCGTTTTAATGAAACTTCACACCATTGGACGGCGGCTCACTTAAAATGGCTGCGTGCCTTAAAACCCGGCAACATCTATCAGGAGATCCTCGAGGAATATCTTCTTACCTTTGATAACCTTACAGATAAGCTGGAGCGCCTTGATAAGCGGATCGAGGAACTTGCTGCGGACACGGAATATAAAGAAAAAGTCAGCCGGCTTTCCTGTTTCCATGGGATAAAGACACAGACGGCGCTCTCTGTCATCGTTGAAGTCGGCGATTTCAAAAGGTTCTCATCGGCACAGCACTTTGCGTCTTACATCGGGCTGGTGCCAGGTGAGGATTCCAGCGGCGGGGATCAGAACCATCTTTCCATCACCAAAGCGGGCAACCGGCAAGTACGGATGCTCCTTGTAGAAGCAGCACAGAGTTTCAGCCGGGGGCAGGTCGGCTATAAGTCGAAAGCGCTCAAGGAGCGGCAGTATGGCAATACACCAGAAGTAATTGCTTATGCTGACCGGGCGAACGAGAGGTTGAGGCGGCGTTACTATAAGTTGGTGCTCGGGTGTGGAAAGAAAGCCAATGTGGCAAAAACAGCCATAGCCCGGGAATTAGCCTGTTTCATTTGGGGCATGATGACGGAGGAGACTGCATGAGGTACAACACCGAGCCATCATTATCAAGGCCAAGCCGCCTGCGGCGGTGCATACAACCATAGGTTGTATACAGCCTTGACAATGCCGTCCCGCTGTTGTAGCGGGTAATTAACCAGTTGTAAGATGGCCTGCGCCATTTACAACTGGCCGGAAACAAAGCAACAGCTGAAAGCATCTTGAAGGGGCTTTGGCAACTTCAAGGTTCGGGCCATCTACGCAGACACTATGTTGGCACAGGGAACTGTGATCCACGCAATTAGACGGTAGGGCTCGCGGCGGACCATTGACCTGTCGGTAAGGAGAAATCCGAATCCACGTATATCAGAGTGGCCAATGCCGAGAACTGATACCCAATGCCCCTTCCAGATGCTTTCAGTAAAATTTAAAAAGTTTGTGGTGGCCTGCTTTACCCTCTTGACAAAGGTCATTACATATCAGTGTC
>CAZGVI010000103.1:0-1788 GCA_964529395.1 uncultured Acetatifactor sp. | reverse complement strand
AGTATAACACAAAACGGCTATAAAGTGTAGCTAAATAATATACAATGTACTAGTACCAGATGGTGAAGGAGCACATTTAGTGGAACGTTCTAACATTAGAGGAAGAGAGGGCTTGTCAATATACGATAGCCCTGATACCCCAAGATTTTATCCAGGAGGAACACCAGAGAGTGCAGGAGAGGCACATAGAAGATTGCATGAGGCCACAAGAGATGAGGGAATTAAATTAAGGGGAGGAAATGCAGGGATGACAGACCAGCAATTGTTGGATCATTATGCTAGTGCATACAGCAATCCGAGTCTTGATCACATAATAGGGGATTTGAGGACTCCAAATGGCTCAACAATAATTGCCACAAATGTTACACCGTCACAAGCATATGCGGCACTTATTGAATGGGGAAGGCAACAAAACACAAATAATTAAAAATGTATTTTGCAGAGATGTTTTAAGTGGTATCAAAATAAATATCCAATCTGATTTAATATGATCAATAAGAAGATTATCTAAGTGATAAAAAAGGAGGAGATTAACATGAAAAACAATATAATTAATTACGATGTTGAAATACAAATAGAGGGCATGGGATTTGTAATATATTCAAAGGGGGCTGTCTTGGATATTAAGGAGGGCGATGATTATTTTGACAAGGAATTTGCAACTCCTGAGCAGGTTGCCTCGCATATAAGAAAAGGGGATATAGTCGGATTTAACACAGGTTCTGGTGGAACGTATAATATAAAATTTCGGACTGGATATCCAAGTAAAATAGTGGATGAGCAGTATCCAATATCTATTCGTTTGGCCATTGATGTGAAAGGCGGGGAAATATCTATAATTGATTTATTTTGGCTATTGGATTGGAGTAGCGAATGTCCCGCAGAGCAAAGAATAGCTGTAGATGATGGTATTTATCATTTGACAATATTGACCGCAAAACCCCAGTCAAATATATGGGGTGATCACCAAGATATATATATTTATCTTAATAAACTTGAGACAATGCCGGAATTGACATGGACGGGTGTCCCTGCACTATTTACTTTATAGGGCAAAGGCTATCACACAGATTATGGAGATGATTAAGAGCATCCAAAATGGCGGCCTGTACACCGAGTACGCCTATGACGGGGATGAAATTCTCACTAGCTTAAAGACCATACTGGGTCAGGAAGTACTGGCGGACAATCGTTATAGCTACGACCACAACGGCAACCGCACGGAAAGACAGCAGCCCGGGGGAACCACCCGCTACACCTACGACAGCGTGAACCAGCTGACAAAGATAGAGTATCCTGCCTACACGGAGCAGCTCTATTACGACAAGGCCGGGAACCGCAGCCGCAGGATAACGGACGGGACGCAGGAGGAATACCGCTATGACCCTGCGAACCACCTGACCGAGTACACGAGAGGAGGGGAGACAACCACATTTACCTATGACAAAGCCGGAAACCTGACGGCGGACGACAGGGCCCGCTATACCTATGACCTGTTCAACCGGACGGAGAAGGTGGAAACCTTCGACGGCCATATCCAGATCAACCACTACGACGCGGAAGGACTGCGCAGCGGGATCGAGGAAGACGGAAGATTGGTACAGTTCATCTTCCGCAGCCAGGAAGTAGTGACCCAGCTGGAGGAAGAAAAGGGCATGACCCGCTACATCCGGGGCTATGACCTGATCGCCTCGGATGCGGACAGCGCCAGGACATACTACCACTATGCATCCGACGAGCTGGGGAGTATAACCCATGTGGTAGCGGGGGAGGATATCCTTAACCGCT
>CAZGVI010000102.1:0-1855 GCA_964529395.1 uncultured Acetatifactor sp. | reverse complement strand
CAATCAACAGGTGGCTCTTTTCAAAAATCAAGGTACGGATGATTACCTACTTACGGGAGGCCAAAACATTTACCTATGACAAAGCCGGAAACCTGACGGCTGACGACAGGGCCCGATACACCTACTACCTGTTCAACCGGACAGAGAAAGTGGAAACCTTCGACGGCCATATCCAGATCAACCACTACGACGCGGAAGGACTGCGCAGCGGGATCGAGGAAGATGGAAGATTGGTACAGTTCATCTTCCGCGACCAGGAAGTGGTGACACAGCTAGAGGAGGAGAAGGGCATGATCCGCTACATCCGGGGCTATGACCTGATCGCCTCGGACGCAGACTGCGCCAGGACGTACTACCACTATGCATCCGATGAGTTGGGGAGTATAACCCATGTGGTAGCGGGGGAGGATATCCTTAACCGCTACGAATATGACGCATGGGGGAACCTGACGCTCTGCGAGGAGAAGGTAGAGAACCGCTTTAAGTTCAACGGTCAGCAGTACGACCCCATCAGCCAGCAGTATTACTTGCGGGCTAGGTACTACAACCCTGTGATCGGGCGTTTCACTCAGGAGGACACCTACCGTGGAGACGGGCTGAACCTGTATGCGTACTGCCGGAATAATCCGGTGTATTATGCGGATCCGAGCGGACACATGAGCAAGTGCATGAGAGATGCACTCCAAAGGGTGATGGAGCGGGACGGTGTCACGCAGGAGCAGATGGACAGCGATCCTGACCTAAGGCTTCGGCTGATGGCAGATGCCAGCAATATAGTAAAGGAACAGAAACGGCAGCAACGGGAGCAAGGTAATAATAGTCCGGAAAACGAGATACCAGCCTTACCGGGGCCAGGACCTACACTCGCTTTGCCTGGGCCTACATTGGATACTTCCGACAATAGGTTAAGTAATCCAGAGGCAGAGGGGCCTGATAATAATCATAGGCAAAGTAGTGGGAGTGATGGTGAGACTACAAGAGTTGGCAGATGGATGTCCCAAGGAGAATATGATAAAATGATTTCATCAGGAAAGGTTCAGATGTCTGAAGATAATAAAGTCCATGTTGCAAATCCAGCAGATATTAATGCGTTTGGGAAACAAGCACCTAGAGGCTCTTTATATGTTGAATTTGATGTTCCTAGCAATACTATTTCAAAAGGTGGAGCAGAAGGCTGGGGAATTATTAATGGACCAGGGTCTTTGCTTGATAGACTATATGAAAGAAAGGAATTACCTAGAATTACAGAGATGCCAAATGCCAGCAACATAACAATAGAAGGACACAAATAACATGAGTGGATATAATTATAAGACTGCAAAAGAATCCGTTATACAATGGTATGAGAAAACCTTATCTGAACTCAAGAATCAATATGAAATTGCTTTATCAAAAAGTAGTGATGATATATTAATTATTGACTTTGATTTCCAATATTGTATTGCACAGCTTTCAGTGACTAATTCACAGTTTGTGCCATACCAGTTTGTGTATTTTGAAGCAATGGATATAGAAACATCAAATCAAATATATTGTTTTTATGACGACGATACTTGGGAAAAAAGCGATTTGATTAGTGCGCTGGATAAAGCATTCATATTTTGCCTAAATTATAAACTCAAACTTTACATATAGATTTCGTCTGTGCACCTTGAAAATTTAATAGCTATACAGTTGTCAAAAACTCATTAAACGGTGGACAATGCCCTTGACATTTTGCTATGTGTGAAAGATAATGACAATAAAATAGCAGAGTACACCTACTATCTGGACGGCACGATCAAGAGTATCCCAAACGGTAGCCTGTACACCGAGTACGCCTATGACGGGGACAAAAACCTCACGGGTTTGAAGA
>CAZGVI010000101.1:0-2083 GCA_964529395.1 uncultured Acetatifactor sp. | reverse complement strand
CAATATCAGATATGAAAGGAATAAATACTGCAGAATTCATACAACTTGCCTGTCAATTTAACAGTGACATTACTATTGAAAATGGTCAGTGCCACGCCAATGCCAAGAGCCTAATGGGCGTCATGGCATTCCATTTTACAGAAGGAATGTCCTTGACCATTATGGCAACAGGTTCTGATGAGCAGGAAACGCTTTATGCGATTGAAAACTATTTTATTACACCTCAACAAAGGAACAGAATATTATGAATGCATCTACAACACTGAAAAAATTTGGACTGGAACAGGCGTTCCGCTATATCTACAAAGACCCTGAGAAAAACATGCTGAAAATCATGGACTGGGCGGATAAATTTGCGGGTGATAATTTTATCTCCCAAAGAAAAGTGATTCGGGAAACAATCACAAACCCGGAACATCCTTATTACTCTTATGTGCGCCGCCTTTTCACCGATATTGATCCAAACGTAGCCAAAACTCTTGCCGTGAATTTCTTCATCAATGCCGGTCTGGTGGGATGGCCCAGAGAAGAAGAACTCCGCCAAAAATATGACTGCAATATTCCGTGGGCGATCCTCCTTGACCCCACCTCTGCCTGTAACCTCCACTGTACCGGCTGCTGGGCTGCGGAATATGGAAACAAGCTGAACCTCTCGTATGACGAGATCAATGACATTATCCGCCAGGGCAAAGAACTTGGAATCTATATGTACATATACACAGGAGGAGAACCTCTGGTACGCAGAAAAGACCTGATACGGCTGTGTGAAAAGCACTCCGACTGCGTATTCCTCTGCTTTACCAACGCGACACTGATTGATGAAAACTTTGCCGATGAAATGCTCCGGGTTGGCAATTTTGTGCCTGCCATTTCCCTTGAAGGTTTCGAGGAAGCGACAGACGGGAGGCGTGGAAACGGCGTATACCAGAAAGTCATGGACGCTCTGGAGATTTTACGGAGCAAAAAACTGATCTATGGCATTTCCTCCTGCTATACCAGCGCCAACTATGAATCCATCACCTCGGAAGAATATCTGGATAAAGTAGTGGAAATGGGGGCTTGGTTCATCTGGTATTTCCACTATATGCCTGTGGGGAATGACGCTGTACCGGAGCTTATGCCCACCCCCGCCCAGCGCAGAGGGACTTATGACCGCATCCGTCATTACCGTGCCGAAAATCCGCTTTTTGCCATGGATTTCCAAAATGACGCAGAATATGTGGGTGGCTGTATCGCAGGTGGACACCGTTACCTCCACATCAATGCAAACGGGGATATTGACCCCTGTGTATTCGTACATTACTCCGATTCCAATATCCGTGAAAAAACACTTTTGGAAGCCTTACGCTCTCCCATGATGATGGCATACCACCAGAGGCAGCCTTTCAATAAAAATATGCTGCGCCCCTGCCCGATGCTTGAAAATCCGGAAAAACTACGCGAAATGGTCGCATGTGCCGGCGCCCATTCCACAGACCTCCAGTCACCGGAAAGCGTAGAACATCTCTGTTCCAAATGCGACCATTATGCTGAAAGCTGGAAACCTGTTGCAGACGAGTTGTGGGGAAAAAGTCCAAGAAAAGATAAATACCAATAACAAATATGCTATTATGGGATGGCATAAAAATGTATTGTTTTATGCCGTCCCTGTATTATTCACTTAAGTGAGGGGAGAGACACTGATGAAAACAGCTATCGTATCTGACAGTAATTGCGGCATTTCAAAAAGTGAAGCAGACAATATGGGACTATATATACTGCCAATGCCTGTATGCATAGAAAATACATTTTATTATGAGGGAATTGACCTCGACCAGAAAAGCTTTTTCAATCATATGGCAAACCATGAAAAAATCCATACTTCACAACCTTCCCCAGGAGACCTGCTGGCTATGTGGGAAAAAATATTAAGGCAAGGATATGATGAACTGGTATATATCCCCATGTCAAGCGGCCTCTCCGGTTCCTTTGACACCGCCTGCCAAATGGCAGAAGAATTTTCTGGGAAGGTTTACGTTGCCGATGTCCACAGAATTTCTGTCACACAACGCCATGCCATAGAGGATGCCTTATATCTTTTAAA
>CAZGVI010000100.1:0-2453 GCA_964529395.1 uncultured Acetatifactor sp. | reverse complement strand
CCCTAATGCTCAATGAAAATATAAAAGCAATCAGAAAATCAAAAGGACTTTCGCAACAAGAGCTTGCTGTCAGGCTGAACGTGGTGCGGCAAACAGTTTCTAAATGGGAGCAGGGATTGTCAGTTCCCGATTCTGATATGTTAATCTCCATATCGGAAGTGCTTGAAACACCCGTAAGTACGTTGCTGGGAGAAAATGTTATTGAGTTGAAAGTTGATGACTTAAAGGCAATTTCCGCAAAACTGGAGGTGATAAACTTGCAACTTGCACAGAGAAAAACTACAAGAAAAAGGATTCTACATTGGTTTCTTATCTCGTTATGCGTAGTCATAGCAGCAATTTTGGCAATTTTATGGGAATTAGAAAGTTCTTACTTGGGTTGGGATTATAGTGATCCTGAAACTGCCGTTCTCGGAGTGGCATTTCACTCATTTGAATGGCTGTTTGTCAGAGTAGCACCGATTATCCTTATTGGTGCATTCATTGGAATTATCTTGACACGGAAGAAAGAATAAATTATATAAGCTGTAGACGGTGATGCTATAAAGAAGGTAAATAAATTGACAGGAAGTATGGCGCTGCTGCGATAATCTGACGAAATAAATACTGAAAACAGGATGAATCCTATGTGCAGTGCCAGTGAAACCTTGTCTGGGGAATAACTGGCACGTTCAGGGAGATAAAATAAGGAGGAAACGAAAAATGTATGAATTGGTTCAAGTCAGTGAGAAATGCTATTACATAAACTGCCCGGCAAAGATCGGTGTCTATGTGGCGGACAGGGATCATGTCTATCTGGTTGACAGCGGGAATGATAAGGACGCCGGAAAGAAGGCCAGGCAGATTCTGGATAAGAATGGCTGGCATTTAATGGCCATACTGAATACCCATTCCAACGCAGATCATATCGGTGGGAACAAGTACTTACAGGGCCAGACAGGATGTAAGGTTTTTTCCGGCGGCATAGAGGCGGCTTTCACGAAATACCCGGTCTTGGAGCCGGCCTTCCTATACGGCGGTTATCCGTGCAAGGACTTACGGCATAAGTTTTTGTTGGCGCAGGAGAGCGATGCGACGGATTTCACGGATGAAAGTTTCCCCAAGGAGATCAAGGTGATACCTCTGCCGGGTCATTTCTTTGACATGGTGGGATTCCGTATGCCGGACGGTGTGGTATTCCTTGCAGACTGCATCAGTAGCAGGGAAACGCTGGATAAGTATGCCATTTCTTTCATTTATGATGTGGGTGCTTATCTGGAAACGCTGGATATGGTGGAGGGGATGGAGGCGGCAATGTTCGTTCCCGCCCATGCGGAGGCATCTGCCGATATAAAAGAACTTGTCCGATACAACAGGGATAAGGTACAGAGCATCGCGGAGAAGATTTTATCCGTCTGTAAGGAGCCGATAGGCTTTGAGAGGATTCTGCAGGAATTGTTCAAAGGTTACGGGCTTGCCATGAATTTTGAGCAGTATGTGCTGGTGGGCAGCACAGTGCGTTCCTACCTTTCGTGGCTGAAAGACACCGGGAAGATGGCGGCTGAATTTCAGGATAACATGTTGCTCTGGCAGAGGGTATAGTGCCAGTGGAGCCTTGTGGGGGAATGGCTGGCACGTTCAGGAAGATGAGATAACAAAATTTTCAAATCTACACAATAGATTCAAATTATCCTGTTATAATTCTTGATAACAGAAAACTTGCGAAACCTGTTTTCTATTATATACAGGAGGTGCGCTATGAGTAAGATCCTGATTGTTGAGGACGATCTATCCATACAGGCATTGCTGCATGATTTTATACAGGAGGCGGGACATAGCGTTGTACTGGCGTCTGACGGGGTGGAGGCTCTTGCGAAATTTTCCGGGCAGGATTTTGATCTGGTACTGCTTGATATTATGCTCCCCAAAATAGACGGTTATGGTGTCTGTGAGGTTATCCGGCAGAAATCCGATGTGCCGATTATCATGCTCACGGCTCTGGATGGGGAAGAAAACCAGATAAGAGGATTGGACTTGCAGGCTGATGATTATATCACAAAACCTTTTTCCATGCCCGTCCTGCTCAGGAAAATAGCCGCTGTCCTGCGCCGTTCATCAAAGCCTGCGTGCGCGCCGCAGACGATGCGCTATAAAAATCTGACGCTGGATTTGGAGGGATACAAAGCTTATATAGGAGAAGAATACATTGATTTAACACCCCGCGAATTTGAGATATTACGGGAATTATTGACACACAAGGGCAGAATTTTAACGCGGCAAAACCTGTTACAAACACTTTGGAAGTATGAGTTTTTCGGGGAAGAACGGATCATTGACACACACATAAAGAACCTGCGGAAAAAACTTGGTACTGCTGACTATATAGAAACGATCAGAGGAGTGGGGTATAGAATTGATAAGGAAGATTAAAAAACGATTATCTGTTAAAGTATTTTTGCTCACATTGTTGCTGA
>CAZGVI010000099.1:0-2534 GCA_964529395.1 uncultured Acetatifactor sp. | reverse complement strand
TTCGCCCCAAGTTTTTTCATAAGACTCTGTGAAACATAATTGTCAGAATCAACCCAGCTTCTAATCCATCTTCTTTTAAAGAAATCGCTTTTTCTAATTGCTCTAGGATACTATCACACATTTTATGTGTTTTTAACTGACTGATTGTATATCTCCTTGATGTCAAATCCTTTTCTTCCTGCATATTATGCTCCCTATCATTTTCGTGACATCACGAAAATGTTCAAACACTCACGAATCTATTGATTTAACCGCCTCGAATTACACACGGCTAAATCAGTTTAATCTTATCGAATTCGATAAGTTTATGATTTTTTCTAAACCCGTCGATTTTGACGGGTTTAATCTTTCTTATTTCTTTTTATCAACTGCTCATACTTCATCTGATACTCTATCAGCCGAGGAATATATTCCGGCGGGGTGCGCCGCCCTGCCTCCCAGTCCTCCAATGTACGGACAGGTATCCCCGTATGAACCGAAAATTCTTTTCTATTCTCGCCCGCCTCCTCACGAAGATCCGTTATTCTTTTTGCTATATCCATATGCACAGCCTCCACGCATTGCGATATATATCATAGCACATTATCAGTTTCTCCGCAATGTCCTTCTCGCATCTCACTCAACATGTTTGCTAAGATGCAAGCATTTTACTTTGCAAAGGGGAGGCTAACAGCATGAGAGCAAAATATATCGCACCGGATGAGCAGTTCCGACTCATTACACAATGCCGTCAAGGCAGGCTCTCCGATTACCAACGGCGCCAGATGCACACCGTAAACCCCGGCACTTTTTATAATAGGATCAGCCGTCTGCGCAAAAGAGGATACTCTATCCCTGTGGCTGAAACAGAACGCAGTACTCTGACTGAAAGCCGTCAGGAGGTTGTGAAAAGAGACCTAATACCTGACTGTCCCGCAAGTACAGCGCTTTCGTTCCGGATAAGTTCTACGAATCACGCAACACTTGAACCGTCATCTCCGGCAATGGAAACTCTTCCTCAATAATCGGAAACCTAAATTTAATAGATTTAAAATGTAAAAAATGTTGTTTTTAGTCTCACATGGTGCTATAGTAAGTTTACATTCGCATTTCCATCTATTAAAGTGCGATTTCTCAGTCTCGACACTGTCGGGAGTGTAGCGGGCAATTCGTCCCGGTTTTACCGATTTTCAGCAGCAGAATAAGTACTGGCGTATTTTTCGTTGCGCTTTTCTCTGCGATCTTCTCTCAATACCCTTATTCCACAATCACACAACAGAAAGGAATTACTCATGAAAAACAAGACAGGCAAAAATCAGATTCTCATCAACAATAATAAGCTCCGGGACAACAGCAGCAAACTCATTTTCTCAGACAATATTCTGAGTTCCCAGTTCCTGCGGGATTACGCGGATATGGACATCCTGCGCTACATACAACCCGAAGATATTGAGGACGTGTCAGAACGCTATGTTCCGCTCTACAGCACAGAGCGTGAAAGCGATACCGTCAAAAAAGTAAATATCTCCAAATACCTAAAACAGATACCGGAAGAAAAAGAATCTCTTAACCCTTTGGATCTTCCCCTTTATGTCATTTCTTTGGTTGAACACAAGACAAAAGTGGAGTATAATATAGCCATGCAGCTACTGCGATACATGGTTCATATATGGGAAGACTATGAGAAAGAGATGAACAGGCTCTATCCACATATTAGCAGCCGGAAAGATTTTCGCTCCCCCCCGATCCTGCCCATTGTATATTATGAGGGAACTGCCAACTGGACAGCTCCGTTGGATTTGGCAGACCGGATCCTCTGTGGAGAACTGCTGGGGAAATATCTGCCCCATTTCCAGTACCAGCTTATAACGCTGCATTCTATCAGCAATACAGATCTATTGGCAAAGGGCGACGAGATCTCTCTGGCCATGCTGATCAACAAGATCCAGACTCCGGAAGATATATCTGCGTTTATGGGACTGTCTGGAGAACAAGTAGACAGTATACTTAAGGATACTCCTGAACATCTGCTGGATATCCTGTCAAAAGTATTTCGGGCACTGCTCTACAACATGCACATGCCAGAGGATGAGGTGGAAGAGACTGTCGCCAGAATAAAGGAGCGTAAGATGGGAAGACTGTTTGAAAACGTAACGATGGATATTCAGGCGGAGAGACGCAATACGGCCGAGGCACGGGCAGAATTAAAAGCAGTCTGCCAGAAACTGGATACCATGCGGCAGGAAATGAATCTGATTCAGCAGGAAAGAAACTCCGCACAACTCGAACGGGACTCCGCACAATTGGATCGAGACATTTACAAGCACATTCTCCGCATGACAGCACAGCGCTGCCCTGATGATGAAATCATCGCATCCCTGACACAACGTTTTAACCTGAGCCAGAAACAGGCTACGGAAAAATTGAAACAGGCGTTTGAAAGTTGATACATAAGTATTTCGCATATTGTCTTGCTTTCCCGCCACTGTTTCCCTGCTCTTCTTTCTGTTTCACTCTACATCTAAATCCGTCGTTTTCTGTCACAAGCAAACTAC
>CAZGVI010000098.1:0-2555 GCA_964529395.1 uncultured Acetatifactor sp. | reverse complement strand
GGGGTTGTTATTTTCATCAGTATGGTTTATCATAAGATTGGCACCTTTCTTAGGTGTTTTTTTGATTGCGCTAATCTTATTATACCAGAGAACAGGTGCTTTTTGCTGTCAATGTATAAATATATTTGCATCCAAACCCGGAAAATTAAAGGATTTTAGCCGATTTGGAATGTGGGAAGTTTGAGATAATAAAATAAAATCTCACCTGTGAAAAGACTTTGCCGGGTGAAAAAATGTTTGCCGACAACCACTACACTATTAATTCGGAGGATTTGTCAGAATGTCGTTAGAAAAGCGTTTGAAAGAGAGGAATGAGGACTTGCAGCAGAAACTGGAAACAGAGATAGAGAAGGCGAAAGCGGGAGAAAGCAATAAAGACATAATGCAACTAGAGGCAATATTAAACGAACTTCGCAATAATTGCGAGATTAAAAAAGAGACTTTAAACTATCCTCATATTATTATTGATTCATGGGATTATACAGACAAATTGGGTATTGAGCTGATTGAATTAGCAGAACTATATAAAACGATATGAGCAAACTGATTGATCCGATATACACGGCTTGGAAAAATAGAATTTTTATGGGCTGGAACGGTAAAAAAGACGGAATGCAATGTGCGGAAGACTTTAACAAAATGGATTTTATGCATATGTAAGTATATGTGAAAACAGAGGTGATGGGATTTTGCGTTATGGTCCTTAGTGTGATGGAGCCAGGGCTTTGATGATAGAATATAACCGACTATGGATAAGGCGGTATAAAAAAGGAGCTAACTTTTTGCTCCACGCTACAGGAAAGAGTATACTTACTGTTGTATACTCTTTAATAAGTAGTGTATAATGTTCGCATAGGCAATGGCCTCCTTTGCATTCTTTGCAGAGAAACGCAGGTACGGATAACACGGAGGGAAATGGGCGATGGGAAACTATGTGAATCCCGGCAACAGTGGGTTTGCGAGGATCAGGAATGGAATCTATGTGGATAAAACCGGTTTGATTGGGTTGGTAAACCAGACGATCGATACGCCGGAATGTTTGACCTGTATCAGCAGACCGCGCCGTTTTGGGAAATCTTTTGCGGCTAAGATGTTGAGTGCTTACTATGACAAAACCTGTGACTCGGCGGAACTTTTTGGAGATCTGGAGATTGCTGAGGACATCCATTATCGGGAGCATTTGAACCGTTACGATGTGATCTATCTGGATATGACGGGGGTGATAGGAGAAGCTTCCATTGAGGAGATCGTGCCCTTTATCCAGAGAAATGTAGTCCGGGAACTGGGCGAACAGTATCCGAAACTGAACGTGGTGGAGGGATTTGCGGCAACGCTGGCCAATGCGGCCCAAATAGCGGGTAATAAATTTGTTATGATCATTGACGAGTGGGACGCCCCAATCAGAGAGGCAAAGGGACGGCCGGGTCTGCAGAGAAAATATCTGGAGTTTCTGCGTTTGCTGTTCAAAAACAGTGGGATGACAGACAAAATATTTGCCGCAGTATATATGACGGGTATCCTGCCCATAAAAAAGGACGGCTCTCAATCAGCTATATCGGACTTTAAGGAATATACCGTCATTAAGCCCAGACAGTTTTCGAGATACGTTGGGTTTACGGAAGAGGAGGTCAGAGATCTCTGCCACAGGAATGGCAGTGATTTTGAGAAGATGAAACAGTGGTATGACGGATACGAGTTTCGGAACCAGGAGTCTGTCTATAATCCGAACTCTGTGATGGAGGCGATCCGTAATGGCGATGTTGATTCCTACTGGACACAGTCCTCTGCCGCGGAGAGCCTGATGGGATACATTAGTCTTGATTTTGACGGATTGGGCAGGACAATAGCGGAATTGGTCGGCGGCGGCGAGGCAAAGGTGGACGTAATAAACTTTGCGAACGACCTGGAAACATTCAGAGACAAGGACGATGTGCTGACGCTGCTGATCCATCTGGGATACTTGACTTATGATGAGGAGACGCGGAAAGCCCATATCCCCAATGAAGAGATCCGTCTGGAATTTGCCAGAGCCGTTCGGCAGGTAAAGCGGGACGACACCATCAGACGGGTGCGAGAGAGCGAACGGCTTATTGAGGACACTGTCCATGGACGGGAAGAGGCTGTCGCGAGGCAGCTGGAGAAGATCCATGAGGAAGAATCCCCTCTGTACTACAATAATGAACAGGCGTTGCGGAGCGTGATTAAACGGGCGTATTTCAGCTATGGGGATGAGTATATGATGTTTGAAGAATTGCCGGCAGGCGTCGGGTATGCGGACGTTGTCTATCTGCCCAAGAAAGATTCCATACTGCCCGCCCTGCTGATCGAATTGAAATGGAATCGATCGGCCCAGAGCGCCATTGACCAGATCAAAGAAAAGCGCTATCCGGAGGCGGTCAGGGAGTATGGCGGCGATATTCTGTTGGTGGGGATCAGCTATGACAAAGACGCTCCTGCCGGGGAGAGAAAACACCAGTGCAGAATAGAGAAGTATCCGACACAAGCACCACTTGTTTGACGCTGCCTTTTCCTCCGTGATAAACTTATTTCATCAC
>CAZGVI010000097.1:0-2639 GCA_964529395.1 uncultured Acetatifactor sp. | reverse complement strand
GTAAGTAGGTAATCATCCGTACCTTGATTTTTGAAAAGAGCCACCTGTTGATTGTTGATCAGGTGGCTTAAATTAATCCTTGATTTTTCGTCTTAAATTCATCCGGCAGATCATCCGACCATGGGAGTAACCGGTCCAGCTCATCCGGCCTCGGGAAAGGTCCCATATGTCTAAGCTGATCCAGTACGTATGTCAGGTACACATATGGTTTCAGACCGTTCAGGAGTGCTGTCTCTGTAATACTGTAAACAATGGCACTGGCATCCGCTCCCCGAATACTTCTGGCAAAGAGCCAGTTCCGGCGTCCCACGGCGAAATTCTTGATTGCACGTTCGGCGCTGTTGTTGTCAATGCTCAGATGCCCGTCCTCCAGATAGCGGCGCAGATATGGCTCCTGATTCAGTGTGTATAAAATGGCATCACCAATAAGGGAAGACCTGTCCACAGAATCTTCCATTGATTGCAGCCATTCAAACAGTGCGTCCACAACGGGCCGGGACTGTTTCTGGCGTTCCTCATACCGTTCTTCCGGTGTTTTGTTTCTGGTCAGCTCCTCAACTTTGTACAGGATCCCGATCCGTGCCATTGCCTGGTATGCAACGGTCTCTTTCAGCTGCTCTTTTGTGAAATCCTTTTTCAGTGCCGTGAGAGCTGCATCAAAACGGCGTCTTGCATGGGTGAAACACCCGGTCACGGTGATGGATTCGTCCAGTCCGTGATATGCCTGATAACCATCGCAGGTCAGGTATCCGTGAAAACGCCCGTCCAGGAACCTCACCGGATGGTACCCGGCCCGGGTTCTCTCATAATCGAAGAGGGCCATCCGCGGGGAGCCGCTATACTCACCCGTAAGATATACCCACATCCAGTTCTGGGTGGAACCTTTCTGGTCCGGTTCGCCGATCACCTGTATCCGGGTCTCGTCACAGTGGATGTACCGGCTTTTCAGGAATTCCTCTTTCATCCGGTCATACAGCAGTTTCAGGTAACAGTCCGCACAGCCGATGATCCAGTTGGCCATGGTTTTTGTGGAAAGATTCAGGCCATACCGGGCGAATTCCCGTTCCTGCCGTGCCAGCGGCATCCCGTTGACATACTTGGCATTCATGATTCCTGCCACCAGGGACGGTGTTGCAATGCTTCCTCCGGAAATCAGTGGCGGGATTTTTTCCGGCCGCTTCATGGAACCGCATTCCGGGCAGCTGTAAACATAGGTCACTTCTTCTACGACTTCAAATTTTGCGGGCACAAACTTCAGGCGCTTTACAGTCTCTTTGGTGACGACCTTGTATTTCTTTCCACAGTCCGGGCAGTAACGGTCTTCCCCGGTCAGTTTGTATTCAAGTGTCTCCGTGACTTCGAAGCCAGAAAGATCCTCTTTCTTTTTTCCGGTCTGCTTCTTCCGTTTATACGATGAAGGATGGATTTCCTCAAAAGACTCTTCCTCCGGTTCCGCGTCTGCCTCTGCTTCGTTAAAGAGATTCAGCTGTTCGTAACCTTCCGCATATTTTTCGCTGGAGGAACCGAATTGTTTCCTCTGGGACAGTGCCAGACGGTCAGAGAGCAGGGCATTCATGAATTCCAGTTCCTTCTGCTTATCCTTTAGCAGTTGGATCTCCGTGTCCTTTTTGGCGGCCTGGTCTTTCATGATCATCATAAGCTCAATCAGGTTTTCACGGCTCATGTTATTCAGTTGTTCCTCTGAAAAAAACGGTTCCATTTTCTTTTCCCCAAGTCTTTTTTGTCTGTAAAAAGTATACCATAAAACCGGCTTCTTTTCGAGGAAAATGACACTGCGGGTCTGTAGAAATAATACCGGGAAACCGCATGTTTTTCGTACTTTCTGCGAATTGACATCTGGTCTTATACCACGATTTTGGGATGGTGTTCCTCGAAGGCATCCTTCTGGTCCAGGGAGAGCCCGTCACACAGCCAGTGCATTTCTTTCAGTGTCACCTGGCGGAGTTCATCCGGGGTATTCGGCCAGTGAAAAGCATCACGGTCAAGGCGTTTCATAAGGATCCAGAATCCGGATCCGTCCCATTGAAGAATCTTGATGAGGGTGCGCCTGCGGTTGCAGAATGCAAACATGCAGCGCGAATATGGGTCGAGTTGGAATTTGAGTTTGACGACAGCCGCCAGACCATTGTAGCTTTTCCTTAGATCCGTTGCCCCGCAGGCAAGATATACCATTGTCCCGCCTGCCAGGTCAAGCATTCTCTTTTAACGTCCTTATCAGCACCTGGAATAATTCCGGAGGACAGGACAGTGACGCCTCGATCCGGATGTATCCCGAAATAAGGATGCTGACCGCTGCAGTTCCCTCCGGAGTGTCCCGCATAGCAATCTCTGACTCGGAAGGAAGCTTTGCAAAGACAAGCTCCTTATCCCTTTCAGGTACAGATGTATTTTTCTCGTTTTTCAGTTTGCGGATCCAGTATGTCATTGTCGAAACCGGTATCTGATGCTCTGTGCACCAGTCCCTGCATGTCTGTCCGCTGGACCGGAATTCCCGGATCCGTTCGGACCAGAGCCCGACTTTTTCGTCCTTGTTCATAAAATACAATACCTCCAATGTTTTGATGGTATTGTACCAAAAGGAATCGGGTGATTACAGATACGGATGATTACCTACTTAC
>CAZGVI010000096.1:0-2752 GCA_964529395.1 uncultured Acetatifactor sp. | reverse complement strand
AAGCTACACAGTTTGATGATGTGGCGGTATTGAATATTCGGAAAGGGGCGGATGAGGTTTTTTCCAGGTTACAATAGCCAGATATGGAAGAACGGGAGGTGGTAATTATACGGAAAATAAAGTGTCCGGAGAAGCGGTGTAGGAAGAGGGTATGCGATATTGGAGAAACGGTTTCTGGCTGGATCATCGTGTCGCTGAAATGCCCTAACTGTGGCAGGGTGGTAAAGGTGTACTGGAAACCGAGTGGAAAAAGATAAATATACATAGCGGGAAAGAATGGCAGGAAGGTATCCTGCTATTTTTACTTTTATAGATTAAAGCGTTTCTTTTGTGGTCATACTAAAGTTATCAATGGTAATTTATAGAAATTCCCATTGTACGGCTTGGCAGGTCAGCCATGCCAGATAACTGAATATGTACCGAGCGAGTGGGACCGCATTGTGTCGAGTCACGAATGGCCGGAGTAAAGCTAGTGAATTATTTTAGATTTCTTACAAAGAGCTTTCTCAGGGCCATTTTTTGCCTTTTTTCAAAGCCAGTCCCACATCTGAATTAGAGCGTTCCTAACTTTACGAAGCCGTAAAGGAAGGAACGCTTTATGTCTTTTAGGAAAATCAAAGTCAAGTCAGGAAACGAAGAATCCACACTGGAAGTTACGGGGCAGGCGAGAAAGCGCCTGCCTGCAGGTCGGACGGACTGGGACACAGGGAATGCACCAAGTGCGGCGACCTGGTGGAATCCGGCGTGGTAAAGGCGCTGGGACACACAGGCGGAACGGCAACCTGTTCCCAAAGGGCAGTCTGCACCAGGTGCGGCCAGCCTTATGGAGATACGGACGGCAGTGTGCATGGCGATACGGAAGTCCGTGGGTTTGTGGCGGCAACCTGTACCGCAGGCGGCTACACAGGGGACACCTATTGTAAAGACTGCGGCGCAAAGACAAAAACAGGCAATGCGACACCGGCATTAGGGCATAATTACACAAGTACGGTAACCAAAGAACCGACCACGGGCAGCGAGGGCACAAGGACTTACACCTGTACCCGCTGCGGACACAGCTACACGGAGAGCATACCAAAGCTGCCGGAGGAAACGCACCATCATTCCTACTCAGGCAGTGTGACAAAGCAGCCGACCTGCACGGACACCGGGATACGGACCTATACCTGCTCCTGCGGTGACAGCTATACCGAAACCATAGCGGCGCTGGGGCACCATTACCAAAGCAGCGTGACAAAGCAGCCCACCACCATGTCGGAGGGAGTCATGACCTACACTTGTGACCGCTGCGGACACAGCTACACAAGACCGATTGCGAAACTGCCGGGAAATGATACAACAAAGCCGGGAAATGATACAGCGAAACCGGGAGATGATACAACAAAACCCGGAAACAGCCAGCCGGGAGATACGGAGCCGGGCAGCGGCAATACAGAGGAAACCAGACTGGACACAGGCATCCCGTTCATCAAGGACGAGGACGGCAAGATCGGCTGGGATGTGATCCGTGCCGAGGAAGAACAGGCGCAGGAAGGCAGCACCATCAACGTGGATATGAACGGCTCTGTGGTGGTTCCGGGGGATATTTTTGACAGCATCAAAGGAAAGGACATCACCATCACCTTTGACATGGGGAATGGCATCATTTGGAGCGTGGATGGAAAGAGCATCACACGGGATGTATCCCGGGACAAGGCGGGTGATATAGACTTTTCCGTTCAGACGGGCGTAAACACCGTGCCGGTGGATATTGTGAACAACGTCACCGGGGAGCGTTACAGCATCCAGATTAGCCTCGCCCATGAAGGGGAGTTCGGCTTTACGGCGGTGCTTTCCATAGGACTTGGCAGGGAGAACGCCGGATATACGGCAAGCCTGTACTATTACAACGAAAGCACAGGGGAGCTTGAATTTATCTGTTCTGACGAAGTCGCAGAGGACGGCACCATATCCCTTGCCTTTACCCATGCGTCAGACTATGTGATTGCGATAGACGGGGAAGAAGAAAGCGGCAATGCCACCGAGACTGAACAGCCGGATACCCCGGATAAAAACAGCACCGGGCAGGCAGAAGAAAGCCCGCAGACCGGGCAGGTGTGGAGGCCGTGGTGGCTTATCGTAGTCGGCGCTCTGGTGATCATCATGGGAGTTGGTGTATTCTTTGTGGTGAAGAAAGGGAAAGACAGAGACAGTGGACAGTAAATAGCACCAATGTATATTTCAGGCATACGAAAGCGGGGGACGCCTGTTGGACATAGGGACTGATTTCCCCCAAAAAAGTGGAAATGGAAACAAAATGCCCCAACTGCAATAACCTTGTCACAGCAGTAAGGGAACCTAAAAAGAATAGCGTTTATATCATGGACAGCCGGAAAAACAAAAAATCCGGCTGTTTTTTGTGCGTTGATTTGAATAGAAAGTAAAAACGGAGCAGTACTTTTTTCATATCTTAAAATTTCACAATTCATTTCTTTATATTTCAAATGGTACAAATATTTTTATATTGGTTCAAAAAATAATAAGTTGGAAAACGAGGGAATCAGAGGAAATATACGTACACGTCCAGTATCGGCTGTGTGCCGCTTTCAGTCACTTTAATGTAAAAAGAAATGTTAATTTGCGTTGCTTGTGGCAACGGGCAGTTTTTTCTATAATAGTGGTAACAATTGAAAGAAAGGAGGCTACCCCTAATGCTCAATGAAAATATTAAAGCGATCAGAAAATCAAAAGGACTTTCACAACAAGAGCTTGC
>CAZGVI010000095.1:0-3584 GCA_964529395.1 uncultured Acetatifactor sp. | reverse complement strand
GGGGATGAAGATATGATTCCCCGGTATATGCTGGGTAAAAGGAGATTCGAAAAAATCTTTAATGTAAAAGTTGTTGAAACTCCCAATGCGCTTAGAGGGAGCGAGTATCTTTATGAGCATCCTGAGAAAAGAGCCGAGGATTTGATGTGGGCCTTGAAGGATGATTCCATCAAAGGGATTATCTGTAATCAGGGTGGAGATGATTCCTATCGTGTTCTTCCGTATATCGATTCGCAGGTCATTCATGATCATCCCAAGGTATTTATGGGTTTTTCCGATATTGCTACATGGATGGCTGTTTTTGCATATGCAGGCGTCCGTGCTTATTACGGCCCCACTGTTCTGACCCCACTCGCACAGCCAGGGAAACTTGATGAGTATACAGAAACGGCAATCAGACGGACATTGTTTTCAAATGAGGTAATCGGCGAAATTAAACCTGCGGAAAAGAACACACCGATTGACTGGACTACAACATACACCGTCAAAGAGGGATCGAAAGAAGTTCAATATGAACGCTTTTTGGATAATGATGAGATTGATGATCCGAAAGATATAATTCCCTGGACACCCGGAACCGGCTACAAGGTATTGCAGGGGTCCGGAAGGGTCAGAGGCCATGTTATAGCGGTTTGCGGAGGCCCTCTTTGGCAGATAATGGGGACGAAGTATTTCCCCGGTCCCGATATATGGGAAGATTCCATTATCGTGTTGGAACACGGAAGCATTTACGGCAGTAAATTAGCCGGATTACATGAACTTCGTGCATTTGCCGCGGCCGGAGTTTTTGATAAGGCGAAAGCTGTGATCACAGGCCCTCTGGATGAGGACAATGAGGAAACAATCATAAAGGTTATCTGTAAGGAAGTACACAGATCGGACATGGTCATATTGGAAAATGTGGATTGCATTCACAGAACGCCTATGACTATACTTCCTACTGGGGCGTGGATGGAGATAGACTGTGACGTTCCGAGAATAGAAATACTCGAATCGGGAGTATCATAATACTGGGTAAAAGCATCCAAGGGAAAGAACGGGGTGCGATAGTTAGATGAACCTACAAGACTGTTATGACACTTACAGAATCAGTACTTGAAGATGAAGGCATGCACGTCTTTGAATGGTGGGGCGGTGAATATCGTCCGTTAGCTGAACTTATTGCAGAAATGGACGACGTAAAGCAGAAAAGCAAATAGACAAATTCCAATTTGCTGAGCTGTTAAGTGCCGCCAAAATCATAAGTGATAAGCGGAAATATGTATTTTTTAAGTTTAATGCGCAGGAACACTTACGCGAAAAGTGAAATGTAATATACAATATGCTATTGTTAGTACAAAAAAATAGTGGTAAAAACATAGGCCGTAATACGGTTGCAATCTGAACGCACATATATTAAAATATTTTTGCTGGAGAGTAGGTGAGGGGGCCGCATATGGGATATACAGGTTTCCTCACCGGAAACAGCCAGTAACCCCATTTCTTTTAATCATGGAGGACAAATCATGGGAAAAGTAAGACGTATCTACGTGGAAAAGAAAGCCCCCTACGCGGTGAAAGCCAGGGAGCTGAAAGGAGACTTAAAGAACTATCTGGGCCTTGACAAGGTGGAAGAAGTGCGGCAGTTCATCCGCTATGATGTGGAGAACATATCCGACGAGATCTTTGCTGCCGCCTGCAGGACCGTATTTTCCGAGCCGCCTGTGGACGACCTGTATCAGGAGACCATCGAGATCCCCGGGAGGGGCCATGTGTTTTCTGTGGAATTTCTGCCCGGTCAGTTCGACCAGAGAGCCGATTCCGCCGTCCAGTGTATACAGTTTTTGAAGGAGGATGAGCAGCCCATTATCCGCACCGCGGTGACCTATATGATCATCGGCGATATCAGTGAGGAGGAGATGGCTCGTATCAAGGCGTACTGTATCAATCCTGTGGACTCCAGGGAGACTGATATGGTAAAGCCGGATACGCTGGTGACACAGTTCACGGAGCCGGAGGATGTGATCATCTTTGACGGTTTCGCGGATATGCCCGAGAGCGAGCTTAAAAAACTCTACGACTCGCTGGGGCTGGCTATGACATTCAAGGATTTCCTGCATATACAGAAGTATTTCCATGATGACGAGAAGAGAGATCCTTCCATGACGGAGATCAGAGTGCTGGATACCTATTGGTCAGACCATTGCCGCCATACTACCTTTTCCACGGAGCTTAAAGATGTGGAATTTGGAGAGGGCTATTACAGAGATCCCATCGAGGCTACCTATCAAAGCTATATGGATACCAGGGAGGAGATCTTTGCCGGGCGGCAGGATAAGTTTGTGTGCCTGATGGATCTGGCGCTGATGGCCATGCGGAAACTGAAAAAGGACGGAAAGCTGGCCGATCTGGAGGAGTCCGATGAGATCAATGCCTGCTCTGTGGTGGTGCCTGTGGAGATGGAGTATGAGGACCATAAGGAGACGCAGGAGTGGCTTGTATTTTTCAAGAACGAAACCCATAACCATCCCACGGAGATCGAGCCTTTCGGCGGCGCGGCCACCTGTCTGGGCGGCGCGATCCGCGATCCTCTGTCCGGCCGGGGATATGTGTATCAGGCCATGCGTGTGACAGGCGCGGCTGATCCCACCGTGCCTGTGGCGGACACCTTAAAGGGAAAACTGTCCCAGAAAAAGCTGGTGAGAGGGGCGGCCAGCGGTTACTCTTCTTACGGCAATCAGATCGGTCTGGCAACCGGTTTTGTAAAAGAGATCTATCATCCCAACTATGTGGCGAAACGCATGGAGATCGGCGCGGTGATGGGCGCCGCTCCTCGCAAGAACGTGATCCGCGAGACTTCCGATCCCGGCGATATCATCATTCTGCTGGGAGGCCGGACGGGACGTGACGGCTGCGGCGGCGCTACCGGTTCCTCCAAGGTGCACACGGAGCAGTCCATCGAGACCTGCGGCGCGGAAGTGCAGAAGGGCAACGCGCCCACGGAGCGTAAGATCCAGAGACTGTTCCGCAGGGAGGAAGTCAGCAGGCTGATCAAGAAATGTAACGATTTTGGCGCGGGCGGCGTGTCCGTGGCCATCGGCGAGTTGGCGGACGGCCTGACGGTGGATCTGGACAAAGTGCCCAAGAAGTATGCGGGTCTGGACGGCACGGAGCTGGCGATCTCCGAGTCCCAGGAGCGTATGGCAGTGGTGGTCGATCCGGGGGATGTGGAGGCATTTCTGGAATATGCCGCCCAGGAAAACCTGGAGGCGGTGGCCGTGGCGACTGTGACCGAGGAGCCCCGTCTGATCCTGAAGTGGAGAGGGAAGGATATTGTCAACCTGAAGAGAGCTTTTCTGGATACCAACGGAGCGCATCAGGAAACCGCCGTCAAGGTGGATATCCCCGATGAGAAAGAGAATTATTTTGACAGATATTCCATAGAGAAAGTAGGAGAGCTGGTGGAGTCCGGCGATATCAAGGGGGCCTGGCTGACCCTGCTGGGCGATCTGAACGTATGCTCTCAGAAGGGATTGGTGGAGATGTTTGACTCCTCCATCGGCGCGGCCAGCGGACTGATGCCCTATGCCGGGGTGCAACAGCGT
>CAZGVI010000094.1:0-3625 GCA_964529395.1 uncultured Acetatifactor sp. | reverse complement strand
TTGGCTAGAGCGCCTGGTTTGGGACCAGGAGGCCGCAGGTTCGAATCCTGTCACCCCGATTTTTTTAATTCACTTAAGAGTCATGTCTCTTATTTTCGTAAAATATATGATTCCTTTGAAAAAATACAATGGTCTGAAGATAATAAATTGTCTGTGATAAAGTTAATTTACGCAATATTTAAAAGCAATAAAAAGAAAACATAACCGATCTGTATAATAATTTGCCAATACATAAAATATAGTCTATTCCGTCTAGAGTATCAACGTTAAGCATACCATTATGAACCGAATGTACTCGGATATGACAAAACCAGAAGAGCGGGAATAACTTCGCATAATATTTTGTTTTGTCGAAAACTTTCCACATAGGCTGACATAAATTTCAGCTTGAATTTCATGGGAATTTTATTGTAAACAGTAGAAGTTTTTTGTATAATAAGGATATCCTATAGAAAATAGAGATATGGAAAAGAGCCGCTTTGAAGGAAAGGAGTCGATGTCTATGCCGACAAGCGAAATCCGGGAATTGACAAATCGTTTTGTAGAACAGCTTTTGCCTGTCCGAATCTATTTATTTGGTTCCTATGCAGACAGCACTTGGGAACGGAAAAGCTGTGGGGAGATTGCTCGCCGGCAGCTTTTTTTGACACCGGACACATGCGGCGACAGCCGCGAAATCATGTTTTTACTATAATGGATGTAGTATTATTGAGTTAGGAGAAGGTATTGATGAATGCTCAATTATTAGGATTTTTCAGTGGGTTTCCCAAGCATCATTTTACGATTGATATTATGGAACGGCTCAGGGAAGAATTGACTGTTCGTGACAGTCTTGTTTTTGTGAGCGCATGGCCTTCTGATTATAATAGAAATGACAGTGATTCAACGGGAATGTACGCCATGTTTGAGGAATGCGATATGCCATTTAAGCGATACAGTGTGATTGATAACAGAACAACTGCTGATGATGCCAAGCGACTTATTCGGGAGGCATCTTGTATATTTCTTATGGGTGGCCAGGCGGTTTCGCAATTTCAATTGATATGCGACAAAGATATATTGGGAGAAATTCGCAAAAGTACTGCTGTTATTTTGGGAGTGAGCGCAGGCTCAAGCAACATGGCAAAACGTGCCCTTGACATATGGGAATCCCATGTACCTTATGACGGGCTCGGATTGGCAAATATTACTGTTAAAGCGCATGTTGCGCAAGATGATCAGGAATTGCTGCAGACTTTGTCGCAGATTTCCATGGAACAAAATCTGCCAATCTGCGCTATGGAAGATGAAAGCGCCATATTTGTTAAAGATAATAAAGCAACTTATTCAGGAAAAATTCTTTGGATAAATAATGGGAATGTCCGCCTTATGACGCAGAAGATATTGGATCAGATTTGGTTTCAGACCATATAAAAAGTTTTTTGGGCGGTATCCGTAGCTGGAGATACAGAACTGGAAATAGGAATTGCTCTGGAGACAGAATAGAGGGATTGAAATGATATTGGATAGTTTCGAGTATATAAAGACAGAAACACTCAGCGGAGATATTCGAGAGGATATAAAAAATCTCCTTTTAATTAACGGAAAATATAACACCTATATTCACGTATCAAATGTGGCGGAAAGAAATGCGCTTATAGCTAAAACATATAATCTGGATCATGACAAGTGTTTTATCGCAGGGCTTTTGCATGACATAAGCGCAGTGGTCAAGCCCGAGGATATGCTTGGATACGCATACGAAAATCGTTTTGACATATGCGAGGCTGAGAGAAAATATCCATTTTTGCTGCATCAGCGCTTATCTAAAATATGTGCTGCCGAATATTTCAATATATCCGATGAAGATATATTATCGGCTATAGAATGTCATACAACATTAAAAAGAGATGCGTCAAAATATGACATGTCGCTGTTTATTGCCGATAAGCTGGCATGGGACAGAGAGGGTATACCGCCTTTTTACGAAGAGGTCAATACAGCGCTTGATCTATCGCTGGAGGCGGCATGTTGTAAATATATGGAATATATGGTTGATCATGATATGATCTTATGCCCCCATGACAACTGGACGGCAGCATATAAACAATTAAAAAATTTCATATAGCGTTTGGAAAAGCATACATAAGTCGGAGTGTCAGAGGTGGGAAAGGCATATATGACTATACTTGAATAAAATGTAAGGAGGATGATTTTATGAACGCAGGATTAGAAACATGGTTGGATGAGGAGATGAAGGAGTTTTCCGGGGTACTGCAAACATTCAAAAAGAAACAGAAGAATAAAGCGCCTTTGTGGATGGCAGGATGCCTGATCGGCATGGTGGCTCTTGGATTTGTGGCGGGGTATGACCTTGCTTATGTTATGCGGGTTCATTTCCCGATAGGCTGTGTCATAGCGCTCTTGGCGGGCCTTTGCTTTTGGTTGCCCGCTAAGATTTCCAATGTAAAGGATGTGCGGAAGGCATATGAGAAATCCATGGAGAGATTTTTTCAGTCCCAGGAGGAGCAGGATCTCTTTGTCAGACAGATGGAATCCGGCAATTATGACAAGGTGAATTTTAACAATATCAGCGAGACATATCCCTCCCGCTTTATTGCCGGTCCTGATTACTGGATGCATTTTAACGGCCGTTTCTGCTCCTTTGTCCGGACAGAGGATATTCTGAGTATCCGCAGACAGGATGAGACCACAAGGGTGAATACAGGCGGGAGCTACAACAAAAGGATAACCGTCGGCGTTTCCCTCGTCATTACATACAAACAGGACTCCGTTTCCGCGAATAAGAATAAAGATACCGAAGAGTCGTTATTTTTCCAGAATGGTGAACAATATCAGCAGGCATTGGAGCTGATCAAAAGACGGTGTCCTCAATATCAAAGCTGGATTGTCAAAAATTAGCGGCCTTCCGGTTTATCCGAAAGCGGTGCAGCGGGGAGGGAGCAGATGAGCAGGGTCATATTTCTGGACATTGACGGCGTACTCAACTCTGATTTCTGGAATGATTCCCATCAGCGGGAGATAAGTGACGGAACGCTGGTGGATGAGGAAAAGATAAGATTGCTGGCCGGGCTTGTAAAGCGCACAGGCGCAAAGATCGTTTTACACTCCGGCTGGAGGTATTGGTTTGACAGGGAGTTAAAACCGCAGCGCCCGGAAGCGGAAAACCTGAGAAGGATGCTTGAAAGGGAAAATCTGGCCATTGAAGATATAACGCCGGACCATTCGACAGAGGAGATACGCAGGGACAAAACGTTCAGCCTTGTCAAAGCCAGCGAGATACTTGCTTATCTGGCGGCTCATGAGGACGTTGAGAGCTGGGTCGTGCTCGATGATCTGGATCTGCATAGTGCGGAGATAGAGGCGCGTCAGATAAGGACGAATCCAGGCGTGGGCTTAACGCCGGAAGATATCAGTAAGGCCGAAAAGCTGCTGCATTAGGGGCGCTGTGCTTGCCGTCATAGTCTGATTACAAAAAATCAGGAAAAAAATACAAAAACAGTTGACAAACTTTCTTATCTACGATACAATATCATTCGTCAGTGCGGTTGAAACGCCGGATTATGTGTCCGTAGCTCAGCTGGATAGAGCAACGGCCTTCTAAGCCGTGGGTCGGGGGTTCGAA
>CAZGVI010000093.1:0-5014 GCA_964529395.1 uncultured Acetatifactor sp. | reverse complement strand
GGTATTGTACCAAAAGGAATCGGGTGATTACAGATACGGATGATTACCTACTTACAATTTATCATATCTAAAACTCTCCAAAACAGATTGATGCGCATAAATGAAAAAGAGCTGGAAATATGGCAGAATTTCCGCACTGTTATGAAGGCGTTATCCTTAAAAAATCAGAATTAAGACTAATTTTATGGGACGTAAAATAACAGAGCATGTATAAGAAAACTCTTTTATACAATTCAAGGTTAGCGTTTGCGAAGGGGCTATCCCGAAACATACGCAATCCTGCTTTTGCATTGCCCCCTATGACCAAATACCACAACAATGCCGCATATTCTACTCTTCATTCCCTTTTAAGATTCTCTTTATTTCTGTTTTCAACTCCGGGAGATCATGCTGTATAGTATCCCATGCTGCCTGAAAGTCCAGATTTGAATATTGATGTGCAAAAATATCCCTGATTCCACACCATTCTTTCCACGGTACAACTTTTTCCTGCATTCTCAATTCTTCTGATATTACCTTGCATAATTCTCCTATCTGCAAAATACACATACAGCAAGCATTTTGAAAAACCGAATTGCACAAAAAGTTATTGTAATTATTGCCAAACATATCGCATGCCTCATCCAACTGCTTACAATAGTCCAAAATCTTGTTGAGAATGATTACATCTTTACTCTTCATACAATAATATCTCCGTTCCAGCTATTTCTTTCCTGAAGTCATCCGCAATGCCTGTCGTTGTGACCAAATCAACCGAGAGATTCAGTGCTTCTTGAAACATTTGGCGCATCCCAGAGAGCTTAAGTAAGGACATTGGCGCACCCTTTTCCACAAGTAAATCGACATCGCTTTTCTCGCTTGCCGTACCTTTTGCATATGAGCCAAACAGGTATAATCGCTTTACCCCATAGGAATGTGCAATCGGAACAACGATTTTCTGAATTTCACTAATATCTGGCATACCAAATCACCTCCATAGCTTAATGCTGAAGTAATACAAAAAATAGCGGAGAAATTCCCCGCCCTTTGGTGGCCCTGGGCCTTTCTACCAGCCCAATCAATGATACCGCTGACTTATCTATATGTTAATATTAACGGAAATATACCTTACTGTCAATGTTGTTCAGAAAAATTTAGGAAAACGCTGATAAATTTATACACTTTCGCATGTTTTTTGATATAATATCTAAGGAAAGCATCTGATTTAGGGCAACAAGAAAGGACAACTTACGTAAAAGTAAATTGCCCTAAATCTGATGGTTTCGTATTGTACCGGGCTGCGGGTCTATTTTCTGACAATTCCCTTATGAAATTAGTATTTCCCCGGATTCAATTCAGGGAATTGTCAGAAAATATATCGGTAAATTAGCCATAACAGTAGTGTACCACAAAGGGGTAACGATGGCAAGCCGCCGCGTAGCGGCTTGGTACAATAGAGATATCAGCTAACATTTGTGCGTATACGTTCTGGAAGAAGATTTGTATCCATATTTAGATACAGAGTGGTATATTGATGAGTGGCCGGATGTTACTGACGACGATGAGGAAATATCCCCAGAATTTATTGAAAATGATAACTGCAAATTAGCATGCATAGGAGGGATGATACAGGACGTAATTATTTCTGCTTTGAGCAGAAAGGAAAATGCCACGAGTGAGGAACCTGCCAGGAGAATCCAGCCATGTCAGCAACAAAGAGGTGCATAGACTGACACATATAGGAATGCGAATACCGTCTAATCTTTCCGATTTCTTAGAAGAATTTAGGATGCTGACAATTAATGCACCCGATAAAAGATATTTTGATGTGCAATTCAATCCCTTAATTGCGATTGGAACTAATTTACTATGTGACTATTTTGAAGAGTGCCTTCTGGAGTATGGGATTGAAGAAATGGTTTATCCCATAGGAGTTGCCCAGGAGGATAATCTTCTTTTATTAATGACGTAGAACGATGTAGTATATTGTTTCGTGGATGGATGTGTATTGGAAACAGGCATCCGTGTGGAGGAAATGCAGGATTGCCTTGTCGGTGAATGTAAAATGCCAAGATATTATGGGAATTTTCAAAACGATTTGATGATTGATGAGGGGCGCAATATGGACAGAAAGATATCGGAATGCAGTAAAAGGCATTCAACGGTGGTAGAATTTGGCGAAAAATTTATTCAACAGGTTTTGGACGGGAACATAGGAATATTTTTGACATTTATGAGATAGATGTAAAGGCTACAAGATCTTTTGAAAGAAAAGTGCAGTCGATACAAGATATATTAGCTGATAAATCATTAGATATAACCTGAATCCGTGAACATCGCCTCAAAAATATGAGGCACGTTGTCTTGTCCCCGTTGATAGCTCTGTTTTAACATTGTACCTTGAAAATCATACATATTAGAGGTCAGCAAACAAACCACAGTGCATACGCCTGTACCGTATCAGCTTATTCAGTTATTGACCATCAGGTCGCGAAAGCGAAACTGTCATAAATCCGCTTGAATGTGAACCGTCAGCGGTTGCCTTTTGCCTATGGACAGTACAAGGCGCCCTGCGTGCTCTGTTAAATGGTCTGCTAACTGCATCAGGTTACTGATGAATGTGCGTATTCTGCGGCGACGGACTTTTTTCCGCTCTGGGTCATCACGCTTTTTCGGTGATTCCTGACCTACAATTCGCAGGATATTATAAGCAATGATCGTGAGTTCAAGCACAAGTTTGTTGCTGTCAAACTTCCCAGATGGGAGTCTTTCCACATCCATATCTGTCTTGATCTCGCTGTGGTATTGCTCACTTTCACCGTGCGCATGGTAAAGATCTATAATCTCTCGGTCTGACAAAGGCAGGTTCGTCCAATATGTGCCAAGTTCGATATCCGGAACAAGGAAATACTGCCTATGCTTATCGATGGTACGTTCAATGATCTCATAGATTGTGCGTATGCCGACTGTCTTTTCTGTTTTATCCGGCAGCGTGTAGGTCACATCGTGGAATGTCTGCCCGATGTAAACGGTTTTCCCATCTCTCGGTTTTTGGATATCCGTACAGCACTCCTTCACGGATGCAAGCCATTCCTCTTTGCTTTCCTGCCGTGGATTACGCTTGATGATGAAAGAAACATTGTTGTACTTGTAGCTTTCCTCCATAAAGATGCCAATGTTCTTTGGTGCATCATTGCCGGAATCAAGCCGCATGAGCAGTGGCTTATCGGTCAGCTGGCGGCACAGATCAATCGTCTCGCGCAGAAAATCCGGTGTTTTTTTCTGGCAGTGCTGTTTCCCAACGCGCAGCTGTGCGTTGACAAAATATCCTTCCGTCCCCATATAAGCCATGATTGGCACGTATCCGTCAAATCCTTTATAGGTGCGGGAAACGCCCTCCTTTTTGGTCTTTGAATTATCAAACGGGGTGACGTCAATGTCCACCGGCATAAATACCGGCTTTGAATTAGAAATGCGAGTTTGGGTTCACGGATTCAGGTATCATACAGGTTTGCTCCAGTTTTGTATAGGTGCCCACTATCTACCGTTTACTTATTTTATGCAGGCTACATTTGGGGCTGAGTTTAGAAAAGTAGTTGTGCAGACAAGCGTACAACGTAATGTGATATGGTTGTCTTAGAAGTTGACAGGAACTTTTTAGAGAGGAGAAAATACCATGGCGGATAAAGATTTAAGATGGGCAAAGCAGTTCGGTGATTTCGCAGAGAACTTGACCATGTATGTGTTGGGGCAGTTGAGTGATATGTCGGTAGCGTTGATCGATCATGTAGGTGCGGATGTGATAGCGTCCCAGAGAGAAAAAGATTCTCAAGAAGGTAATGTGTCGAAACGTTTTGCCATATCGGTGAAAGGACGGAATATCCCACCCACCGAGAGCAAAAGTTTTAATTTTTCTCAGGGAAATATTGACAAGCTGACAGAAACAGCAACCACCTTTGGTATGATTCCGGCAGTGTCATTTGTGTTCGTGGACGAGATGGAAGGCCCCAAAAAGATCCGTATGTTTGTGGCAAAACTAATGGATCTTCAGGAGATGAGTGCTGACCCGCAGGTGGGTTTTTTAAATAAGGCAAATGACGGATTTTCCCTCCGGTATACGGAAAGCGATCATACCCATTGGTTGAAAGCAATTCGAGAATGTGACAAAATTGCTTATTTTGAGATGCAGTTCAACGTTTTGGAAAATGTGCTGGAGAGGAGTGCTGTTTTTAAGGACGTTCTTAATGAATAAACCAGGAAGGGTTTTCCAGAAAGACTTTTGGTATGTTTGGCGGTGATGATGTGGTTGTATGCCTGAGATGTAAGAACCGCATGGCAGGTGTAATCATTGATCGCTTTGGATGGGATACTATGATGGCGCCGAAGGGCGATAGTCATTTTACGACGCACGTGTTGATAGCGCAGAGTCCGCAGTTCTTTGGCTGGATGGCCTCCAACTGTACAGATGTCGAGATTCTGGAGCCTCAGTCGTTGCGAAAGGAATGCAGTACGTTCTTGAAAAATATTATCGCAATATGATAGCGAATGGCGTATGAATAAGGAATAGAAGGATGGAAAATGCCAGACAGGAAAGGGATCAGGGCGGTATTTACCAGGTAGTTAGAATGAGGGGGAGTAAGGTGATAGACGTAGAAAGGGTGGAAACGCAAAAGAGATTGCAAACGCAAATAAGGAGCAGAGCATGGTCACTGTTTTTGTCGGGTGGCTTGTATGGGAAATGGCACTTTATTGGATATTTGGTGGTGGCGTGTCTGTGGGAGCATGTGCAATTATGGGGACGATGGTGTCATTTGTATTGCAAAGGTGTTTCCGACGTGCGGCAGGATTTACATTGATTATACTACCAATTCTGTTAGCGGATTAGGAGTACAAATAGGAGAAACGCTTGATGAAATAAAAGGAAGTACTGAAGAAGGGAGGACAAGCTAATGTATAAATTACTCAAACTTCCCACACCGCTTCAGGGAATAAAGCCTTGATAAATGCCGGTTGGGATACAAACCAGTTGATCAGT
>CAZGVI010000092.1:0-5164 GCA_964529395.1 uncultured Acetatifactor sp. | reverse complement strand
CACGATGTGGTGTGGGAAAAAACACAAAGAACTATTAATTATTTGATAGCGAATTATAGGGTACCCTGCACCCTGATAGTTGGTAAACCTGTCTCCGGGAAATCTACTATGTTGTACAGAATAGGCAGAGACTTGTGTAATGACTCCAAAGTATTGGAATATATAGGTGATAATTTCCTTGAAGATATTAGGAGCTTAATGAATAATCAACGAAACTCCGGCCAAAATTGTATTGTTTTGCTAGATGATGCAAATTGGATCTTAGGACGTATAGGTCAAGTTATAGATATTTTCCAAGAAACAAATATCAGGCTGATAGCAACTGTGCGGCAAAGCGAATTTGATAAAAGGCAATATTTGTTTGATGAGGCTCTTTTGAGAAACATTTATATAGTAGAAGATATAAATGACCTAACAAAAATAGATATAGAATTATACCTCGAAAAACTTTTCGAAAAATCTTTTCTGGGAAATTATAGCAAAAAATTTAATGATGATAAAGAAAAAGCAATAGATGACCTTTATAAAGAAATTAGAGAGAAAAAAGATGATCCTTTACTAAAACTTGCTTATAAAATGAAATATGGATCAGTGCTAGATAAACGTATTGACGATATAAGTAAACATGTCGCAATAAACGAAAACTTTAATTTAAAAAGATTTGCCGTTTTATTATATCTTTTGGATGTTATAGGAGATACAGGACTAAAATTGTCTCTTTTTTTAGATTTATTTCCAATGAACGAAAAACAATTAAAAGAATTTATAAGTGAATCACAAGAAACATTGATTTCAAATATAAATAGAATAAGCTGGGAAAAGTCTTCATATAACAAAATTACAATACATAGCAGATTTTCCGAAATTGTTAAAAAAGTAATACCTAAAATAAGTTATGAAGAGTTAGAAACAATAGTGGAAGACATTTTTATAAGATTAGATAATGTTTATCACTTTAAATGTAGACAATCTAATAGTTATTTAAACTATGTGTTATACACGTTGCTTAGATCACAAAATATTTGTGAGTTATTTAGAGATAAGTATAAACAAATTAATTGGACATATATTAACAAAATGTATGAGAATATTCACGAATATTATGAAGATTATCACTTGTATTGGCTACATAGGGGGATCTCGGAAATTAAAATGAAAAAATATCCAGCTGCAACTATTCATCTTCAGCAGGCACGTATAGTTAGGAATGTATATTCATATGAAATAGAACATACTTTTGCGCTGCTCTATTTCGAAATGGGCATGAACTCAAAAAACCTTATGTATTCTGAGCGAAAAGAGTTGTTAAGAAAAGCATTAGAAATTATAAAACTACAAATCGGGAGAAAAGAAAATGATGCATTTTCAATTCATTCATTTGTAGTAAAAACTATTCAGTTTTATCAACGAATTAATGAGGTGATTCCTGAGTATTTGATTAAAGAAATTTTGCAGTATTATTATTTGGCAAGAAAGATGTTTTCTTTAAATAAATCTAGAATTAGAAGAAATATGCTTATGTGTATATATAAATACTTAATTGATCATGATAAATTATATGAATACAGCCTATCCGTTGAACAGGAAGAATTGGAATATATTAATAGAAGGATAGGGGACGAAGATATAAACTATGATGTTATCGACCTACTATAAAATATGTTGTATAAATATTGCTTGATGATATGGGAAACCATATTGTAATTGTTGCATTTGGAGAAATGTTCTAGGTAGTTAATTGAGCAGAAGACCTATCGGCTCCTATGTGCGCAACGAATACGCCGGAGACGGCAGAGTGACGCGCCAGTTTTTGTGGGGCGATGTGGAGTACGTCATCCTCTACGACGACAACAACCGCACCAACACCTTCCTGAACCTGTCAAACGGGGAACGCCTGGAGTACCACTATGACAGCCGCAGGCTGGTGGTGAAGACGGTCTACACCGATGGCAGCAGCCGGGAGGCCCGCTACGATATGCGGGAAAACAAGGAATGGGAAAAGGACAGGCTGGGCAACGAGCTGCTCCGCAGATTCGGAAAGGACAGTCAGCTGCTGGAGGAAACCCTGCCCAACGGCCTGGTCACCTGCTACGCCTATGACGGGGAAGGCCGGATCACCGACAAGTGGGACAACGGCGGCAGAAAGCAGCAGTTTATCTATGACCGCCACGGAAACCCTGTGGAGATCCGCAGCCGGATCGAGGAGGATGTGGAGCAGTGTGTGCGCCTGACCTATGACGGCCTGGGCCGAGTCACGGGAGTGACGGACGCGAAGGGCAACACCACCGTCTACACCTATGAGGGCAGCAACGCCCAGCCCGGCGCCATCACCACCCCGGAAGGGAACACGGTCCGCTACACCTACGACAGGGCCGGGCGCTGCATGGAAGTGCAGGACGCCCGGGGAACCACCGCCTATGCCTACAACCATATGGACTGCGTCACCATGGTGACCGATCCCCTGGGACAGGTGACCAGATACTATTATGACGCCCTCTGCAACCTGACCAAGGTAGTGCGCCCCAACCAGGCCCGGGAGGGCGGCAGCCAGGCGGGCACCCGGTATGTTTACGACGCCATGGACTCCCTGATCATGACCGTGGACCCCCTGGGCAATGTACGAGCCACGCCCCGGGACACCGAGGGACATGTGTTAAAGGAGATACACCCCAATGCCTACGATCCCGCCACGGGAGACGGAGAGGGGATCGCCTACGAGTACGACCCGGAGGGCCGCCGCGTCAGGATATATTACCCGGACGGCGGCGTGGAGAGGATACGCTATGACGCCATGGGCCACATCACCGAAAAGACAGCGCCCCTGGAGTATGACAGCCGGACGGACAGCGGCACGGGCTGGCGCTACGCCTACGACGAAGTGGGACGGCTCACCCAGATCACCGACCCGGAAGGGACCGTGCGCAAACGCTATGTCTACGACCTGCACGGAAATATCGTAAAACTGATAAACGCGGACGGTTTCCTCCTGGGAGAGACGGATGAGGAACGCCCCGGCGAGCTGTACCACTACAACCGCATGGGGTGGCTGACGGAAGTGAGAAAGCCCGTACATATGGGGGAGGACGGCAGGGTATACTACCAGCTGACCCGCTACCGCTACGACCTGGCGGGCAACATGACCCAGGAGATCCGCTACCGGGACGCCCAGACCCTGGAGGGGGAGAGCGGAGCCATCCACACCGTCCGCTACGCCTACGACCGGGACAACCGCCGTATCCGTGTCAGCGACAACACCGGAGCCTGCCTGGAATACCGGTACGACAGCAACAACCGCCGGACCGGTGAAAAGTCCCGGATAAACGATACCACAGAGCAGATCCGCGCCTATACCTACGACGGGGCGGGGCGCCTTACCCAGATCCGGCAGAGCGCCGACGAGGAAGGCTGCGGCCGCAGGATGACCGCCACCTCCTACGAGTACGACCTAAACGGCAACCTGATAAGGATCCGTCTGCCCTACGGCGGGGAGATCCGCAGACAGTACGACGAGGCCGACCGCCTGACGGCGGAGACCCACGTGGAAAGATCCACCGGCATACACAACACCACCCGTTTCTCCTACGACAGGAGCGGCAACCTGACGGAAGTGACGGACAACCGCGGGAACACCGTCCGGATAGAATACGACCTGCTGGACCAGGAGATCCGCAGGACCGAGAAAGACGGCGGAGTCACCCGCCGGCTCTATGACCAAAACGGCCGCCTGGCCCGCCTGGTACTCCCCAATGAGTACCACCGGCTGGGGGAACAGGCCCATGGACAGCAGTACGCCTACGACCCGCTGGGCAGGATCCTGGAGATCACCCGCCCCGACGGGGTGCTGCAGGCCCGGCACGCCTACGGCGCGGGAGGATACCTGCTGTCCACCACCGATGCCTGCGGCAACGGCGTCCGCTTTACCTATGACCTGGGAGGGAGACGCACCTGCGCCGCCACCGCGGCAGGCTCCGCCCAGCAGTACGAGTATGACCCCTTCGGCAACATCACAGGCGTGACAGACGGCGAGGGCAACAGGATAAGGTACGGGCTGGACGAATGGGGCAGGATCACGGAGATCACCCGCCCCGACGGAGCCAGCGAATACTACCGCTATGACTACGCGGGCAACATCACCGCCTCCGTGGACGGGGAAGGCAACACCACCCGGTACGAGTACGGCGCTGACGGCCGTATGCTGCGCATGACAGACCCCCTGGGCCACAGCGAGGAATACCACTACGACGCGGGAGGCCGCCTGTGCCGGATGACGGACCGCAACGGCGTGGAGACTACCTATACTTACAACCTGTATGGCAGCCCCACTGGACGCAGGGCCAGGGCGTTGGGAAAACCTGACGAACCCCGAGGCCTGGGGGAGTCCGGCGATATACCCGGAGCCCTGCCCGGAGTGGAACCCCGGAATCCAGAGCAGTCCTGCACGATACTCTCCGAGAGCTATGAATATACCCCGGAGGGACTGTTAAAGTCGGCCATCTCCCACAGCAGCGTCCCTGGCGCCCCCAATGTATGCACCCTGGGTATGCGCTACAGCTACGAGTATGACGTCATGGGCCGCCTGACCCGCAAGTCCGCCAGCGGCCGCACCCTGCTGTCCATGTCCTATGACCTGGACGGAAACCTGGTCAGCCAGGAAGATATTTCGGGAAAAGTGTTACGATACCAATATAACGCCCTTGACATTCTCCAATACGTGAATGATAATAACAATAGGCTGGCAGAGTACACCTACTACCCGGACGGCACCATCAAGAGCCTTAAAAACGGCAGCCTGTACACCGAGTACGCCTATGACGGGGACAAAAACCTCACCAGCTTAAAGACTATGCTGGGGAAAGAAGTATTGGTGGATAACCGCTACAGCTACGACCACAACGGCAACCGCACGGAGAGACAGCAGCCCGGCGGAACCACCCGCTACACCTATGACAGCGTGAACCAGCTGACCCAGATAGAGTATCCAACCTACATGGAGCGGCTCTATTATGACAAGGCAGGGAACCGCAGCCGCAGGATAACGGACGGGACGCAGGAGGAATACCGCTATGACCCTGCGAACCACCTGACCGAGTACACGAGAGGAGGGGAGGCCGTAAGTAGGTAATCATCCGTATCTGTAATCACCCGATTCCTTTTGGTACAATAC
>CAZGVI010000091.1:0-5217 GCA_964529395.1 uncultured Acetatifactor sp. | reverse complement strand
GAAAGCTGGTTTACCGCAGCGCAAGACCTCTTGACTATACGAAGTGGAAATTTCTTTTTGAGAATGGCAGCTGCGATGATTTCCTGTCGGTTCTGTCCGGCTACCAGAATAAGGACGGAGGTTTTGGATACAACATCGAGTGCAACAACTGGAATCCCAACTCCTCCCCCTATACAGTGTGTATCGCGTTGGATTATCTGGATACAGCAGGTAATCATAAAAGCGACATAAAAGGCAAAATTACGGAGGGCATTGTTAAATATCTGGACTCCGGGGCATATTTATTGGACGACGGCTGGGTGGGGATGCAGGGAATCCCAAGCAATAATGACTTCGCGCATATGCCATGGTTTCATTTCAATCCCAGGAAAGCAGCAGAAGCCGATATCGGAGTGACTAAGCGACTTGCGGACTTTATCCTAAAACATGCGGACAAAGACAGCAGTATCTACTGTAGGGCAGAGGGCCTGAAAGAACGGTATAGGCAATGCGGACAGGTCCTTCTCCATGGATATCCCGATTACGATCCGGCAGCATTGAATATTAAAGAGTTTGACCCGACAACATATCCGTCCTGGCTGCCGCTGCCGGTGTATTTTATCGGTTCGCCGGAAAGCAGTTTTTATTCGGAGTGCAGACGTACTGTAGATATGAATTTGGATGCAATCGTTGACTCGCTGCGTGGCACACACGAGTTCAAGCTCCTTTCCGCGGAGGAACTCGACGCATATGAACAAAGTAACCCCCATCCCGACGGTAAACGCTGGTGTGTGGCCGAACAGACGATTGGAAACTATTATTGGGGAAGTAATTTTATCATACGCGATTTGGACATACTGAGGAAGTTTGACAGATTGGATTTTGATCTGCCTGTCAGGTGAGAGGGTATCCGAAAAAACGGTAGGGATATATTGGCTGCGGACAGATCTATCAAATGGCGGAACTTAAAATTTGTATGTAGGCAGAACTCAAAGTTTGTATCGCTTGACATCTCCATGCGTATATGCTATGCTTTGTATAATTTGATAATCAAAATATTTGACACCTAAAATACCAGGACAGATAATACGGCTGCAAGTAGGGCAATATAGACAAGAAAACAGAAAGTATCTGTCAAATATGAAGGAGCAAAAGTATGAGCATACGTATCGTAACAGATTCAGCGTCGGACATTCCCCAGGATTATAGGGAGGATGTAACAGTATTGCCGATGCATGTGTATTTTGGGGAGAAGGAGTATCTGGACGGGGTAAATCTCTCCCACAGGCAGTTTTACGAACTGCTGATCGAGTCGGAGGATTTGCCAAAGACCAGCCAGATCCCACCCTATGAGTTCGGGGAGGTCTATGAGCGGGCCGTGGCGGCGGGAGAGCAGGTGATCGTGATCAATATATCTTCCAAGCTCTCCGGCACTTGCCAGAGCGCCCGGGTGGCGGCCCAGGACTATGAGGGTAAGGTATTTGTGGTAGACAGCTTAAACGCTACGCTGGGGGAGAGATGTCTGGTGGACTATGCCCTGAGGCTCAAGGGTCAGGGCTGGGAGGCGGAACAGATCGCGGCCGAGTTGGAACAGGCCAAGGGCCGAGTCCGGCTGCTGGCCCTGCTGGATACGTTGGAGTATCTGAAAAAAGGCGGCAGGATATCCAAGTCCGTGGCCATGGTGGGCGGCATGTTGTCCATCAAGCCCGTGGTATCCGTGGTGGATGGCGAGGTGGTCATGGTGGGCAAGGCTCGGGGGTCCAAGAATGGCAACAACCTGCTGGTACAGGAGATAGAGAAAGCCGGGGGAGTGGACTTTGATATGCCCTATTATCTGGGGTACTCCGGCTTGGACGATCATTTGCTGCAAAAGTATGTGGCGGACAGCAAGGCTCTCTGGGAAGGGCATGTATCCCATTTGGACAGCACCTCCGTGGGCGGCACCATCGGAACCCATGTGGGCCCGGGAGCCATCGCCGTCATGTTTTTTGCCCCCAAGGATTTGGAGGAAAAAGGAGGGGTATAATTGAAGTTTTCCGCATTTTTAAGTCTTGCGCTTTTTGGTGTCCGGACGATTCTGTTTCATGGGAAGGATCCAATCCTGGGAACGATCATTCTGACGGACAAATGCAATCTCCACTGTAGGCACTGTAGCGTCAATAATATCACGGCGCGCGTCTATCCCTATGCCCAGATCCAGGCGGAGATGCGGCAGCTCTACGACATGGGCATCCGGATTCTTTTTTTCTGCGGCGGCGAGACCTTTCTGTGGGAGGACAGCGGGAAAGCTTTGCGAGATCTGGTGGTGGAGGCGAAACAAATGGGCTTTCTGATCGTCAACGTTGTCACCAACGGTACTTTCCCTCTGGATTTGCCAGAGGCAGACCTGATCCTGCTGAGTCTGGACGGAGACCGCCAGCGGCACAACGCCATCCGTGGGGATACCTACGATCTGATATTTGAGAATATTTATCGGGCTACGTCGGACAACATCTGCTTTTATATGGCAATTAATCAGATCAATAAGGATGCCATACGGGAGGTGTGTATCGCCGCCCGGGAGACAGAAAATGTCCGGGCTGTGTCTTTCAACTTTCATACGCCCTATCCGGATACCGAGGCATTGGCTCTGTCCAGCCAGGAGAAGGAGGCCTGCTGTCAGGTGATATCCCAGATGATGGATCAGGGCGCCCCAGTATTCAACTTAAAAAGTGCCTTTCCCTATCTGATCCATAACCGTTTCCCAACGCCCTGCCGTCAATGCGTGGTAATGGAAGACGGAAAACTCAGTACCTGTGGACGCTGCATCGAGGTTCCCGGCCTGTGTGAGCGGTGCGGCTACTTTTTTGTGGCGGAGTATACGCTGCTGTTTCGGGGGAATCTCCGGATCATCCTCGAAACGCTGCGGACGTATCTAAAATACATATAGGAGCGCTATGAGCATCATAACCGATCTGACCAGAATGTGGATGACCCGTTCGGTCAAACCTTTTATCTTCAAAAACGAATACGACCAGATCCTGCCCTTTGAAGAGTGCCGGGATCTGGGTCTGTATGTTCATATTCCTTTCTGTAGGCAGCTCTGCGGTTTTTGTCCCTATTGCAAAGAACTCTATACTGCAGAGAAGTGCGACCGCTATCTGACCGCTCTGCTCAGGGAGATCCACATGGTGGGCGGACAGTATCAGGGAAAAAAGCGGGCTACCAGCCTGTACTTTGGCGGCGGGACTCCCGCTCTGGCAGCGGAGCGGCTGGGAGAGGTCATAGCCGCCCTTAAGGAGCATTTTGTCATCACCCAGGGCATCGGTGTGGAACTGCATCCAGACAACGTTACCGTTGCGGTACTGCGAATGCTGAAAGCAGCCGGAGTTACCAAACTCAGCATCGGCATCCAGTCCTTTCAGGAGAGATATCAGGATATCTTGGGCCGTACTGCCGTGGACAGACGCACCATGGCCGAGGCTCTGGCGGAGGTTCCCTTTGAGACGGTGTCCATGGATCTGATCTTCGCCCTGCCCGGCCAGACCTTTGAGAGTCTGCGGGCGGATATTGATGTCGCTTTTGCAAGCGGAGCGAACCATGTGGCGATCTATCCCTTCATCAATTTCACCTTCACCTCCCGCACGGTCCCGGATATGGGCAAACGGGAGAAAAGGGCGCTGCTGGACAGTATTACCCGGTACTGTCTGGAAAAAGGATATACGCGAAATTCCATCTGGACCTTTTCCGGCGATCCGGCGGCGGGCTATTCCTCCATGACCCGCGACAATTTCCTGGGGTTCGGCTGCTCCGCGACCACTCTGTTGCCGGATCAGTTTAAGGTCAACACCTTTTCCGTGGAGGAATACTGCAAACGGCTGGACGGCGAGACCGTTCCCACCGCGCTGACGCTGCGCTTTACGACCCGGCAGAGAATGGTCTACTATCTGTTCTGGACGGCGTACAGCACCCGGGTGGACGCCGAGGCGTTCCGGCGTTTCTTTGGCGTTACGCTGGAAAAAATGTATGGCCTTGAGTTAAAACTTGCCGAAATCCTGGGCTTTGTCACCAGAGAGGGCGACGTGTATGAGATGACGCTGAAAGGCGCGTTTTACTATCATTACTATGAGAATTTTTATACCCTGTCCTATATTGACAAGATGTGGGGACTGCTGCGGCGGGAGGCATTTCCTGAAGGAATGGAGCTTTGATGGCTGAGGGAGCCTTGCCCGTAGTCTAAAAGCGGGGCGGTCGTTTTAATGAATACGATTTAGTGCAACTGCAGTTTGGTTTTTGTCAAAGAATCTTCTGCCTAAAAGTTTGGATTTGCTGTAGTACCTTTGTCCCTTCTTTCATAGGTGTCTCATCGCTGTTTGATGGCCAGCGGCAATACCCTTGGCGTATGATAGGATTTCCATTTATTGGAAAGGGATTAACTTTGGGAAATGTTTTATATTTGATAATAATATTCTAGAAGTTGTAAAAAAATTCCGAAAGTCACTTGACTATAAGGATAATATGCAGTATAATAAAAACAGAAAAGGGGGGTAAAAGAACATGAATAAAATAATAGTGAGTCGCTATTCCAAGCATCGTCCGGATGCACCTTATGTGAAGGAGGGTCTTAAAAGCAGTGTCCATTTCATGGTAGATTATGATAAAAACAGTAAACAATATGATGGAAGCACTTATCGACTGAAAAAGGCTATGGAAGAGATACAATATCCGCCTCCAGAAAATAATGATGTGGTACTTTCAGTTGCTGGTAAGTTTTTTGAAGTGGCTCAGATCCCTGTAACGATCATTAAATCTGCGCAGGAAGGAACAGACCCTCATAATTTAATCTGGATCAAGTCCCTTGAGTCTAGGCACATTGGCGTGATCGGATCAGGCAAAGTCAACTTTGACATGCCGCCGTCGCCTGTAGAATATGATAAAAAAGATGAGAAAGGTAATTGGATATGGAACAGCGCAGGAATATTAATCCATTACTTGGGCGTGAAACTTGAGAGAGATCTTAGGTGGGATAAATCAGGTGTGTTGGCATTCCGGCTCCGGGAAGACGACATATCGCAGGAATATTGTTTGGAAAGAATCAAAAGAGCAATGGGTAATTGGATGATCGAAAACGGAATGCATATAATCGACTATTACAATCACCAGATTGAGAAATGCGAATATTCTGGAAACTGATTTATTTCATGACTCAAACTTCGCACTTGAATAAGTGCCTATGCACCTTGAAAATTCAATAATAAC
>CAZGVI010000090.1:0-5467 GCA_964529395.1 uncultured Acetatifactor sp. | reverse complement strand
GCACCGCAGGAAAAATTAAAATCTGCGGGGAGGAAAGATTGGTTCTGCAAGAACAATATCCCCTACTCCAGTTCAATAGTTCCAGGCGGCTTGCTGGTCAAATCATAAAATACTCTGTTTACCCCCTTGACCTCATTGATGATCCTGCTCATCACTTTCTGCAGCACCTCGAAGGGAATCTCTGCCGCCTCGGCTGTCATGAAGTCCACTGTTTTCACGGCCCGCAGGGCGACGGCATAGTCGTATGTCCTCTCGTCCCCCATGACGCCCACGCTCCGCATATTGGTCAACGCGGCAAAATATTGGTTCATCTCCCGGTCCAGACCGGCATTGGCAATTTCTTCCCGGTAGATCGCGTCGGCGTCCTGCACGATCCCCACCTTCTCCGCAGTAACTTCTCCCACGATGCGAACCCCCAGTCCGGGGCCGGGAAAAGGCTGACGGAACACCAGCTTTTCCGGTATGCCCAGTTCCAGTCCCACTTTGCGCACTTCGTCCTTAAACAGGTTGCGCAGGGGTTCGATGATCTCTTTAAAATCCACATAATCCGGCAACCCGCCCACATTGTGATGAGACTTGATCACGGCGCTCTCGCCGCCCAGTCCGCTCTCCACCACATCGGGATAGATCGTGCCCTGGGCCAGAAAATCTACTGCGCCGATCTTCCTGGCCTCCTCCTCGAATACGCGGATAAACTCTTCACCGATGATCTTGCGCTTTTCCTCCGGTTCCGTCACCCCCGCCAGCTTATCATAATACCGCTGCTGGGCATTGACCCGGATGAAATGCAGGTCAAACTGGCCTCCCTCACCGAAAATAGCCTCCACTTCGTCCCCCTCATTTTTTCTCAGCAGGCCGTGATCCACAAACACGCAGGTCAGTTGTCGGCCCACAGCTCTGGCAAGCAGCCCCGCCGCCACGGAGCTGTCCACGCCGCCGGAAAGGGCCAGCAGCACTTTGCCGTCCCCGACTTTTTCCCGAATATTCTTGACGGACTCTTCCACAAAAGAATCCATGCGCCAGTCTCCGCTGCAGCCGCAGATCCCCCGTACAAAATTGTACAGCATCTTGGAGCCTTCCACCGTGTGCAGCACTTCCGGGTGGAACTGGATGGCATAGAGTCTCTTTTCGGCGCACTCCGCCGCTGCCACAGGGCAGTTGGCAGTGGTTGCGATGGCTCTGAAACCGGGGGCCATCTGAGCGATATAGTCGTTGTGACTCATCCAGCAGATCGTATCCTCCGCCACGCCCGCAAAAAGCGGCGAGACATTGTCCACATGGACCTCCGTTTTTCCGTACTCCTTTGTGTCGGCCCGCTCCACTCGTCCGCCCAGCACCAAAGACATAAGCTGCGCGCCATAACAAAGACCCAAAACAGGAATGCCCAGCCGGAACAGTTCCGGGGAGCAGGTGGGCGCGTTTTCCTCGTAACAGCTATTGGGCCCTCCTGTCAGAATGATCCCCATGGGATGCATGGCTCGGATCTTTTCCAGATCGGTCTTATAGGAATAAATCTCGCAATACACATTGCATTCTCTGACTCTTCTCGCCACCAACTGATTGTATTGGCCGCCAAAATCGATGACAACTACCAGCTCTTTGCTCATTTTTACCTCTTTCCCGCTTATGTAGGGCATCGGGGCTTGTCCCCTTTGACTTTCCGCTATATTAAAATATATATCATTATACGTTTATCCCTCCCCAAAGTCAAAAGAAAATTTAAAAACCACCACAGATTCCTCCGCAGTGGTTTGGCGTTACACTATGTGATTTTACCCCACATGTTGATGCAGATATTTCTCCTTGGTTGCCAGTCCTCCCCGGATATGTCGCTCCGATTTGTTTACGTCCAGTACTTTCCTTGCTTCTTTTGCCAGAGTGGGATTGATCTGCATGAGCCGGTCTGTCACGTCCTTGTGTACCGTGCTTTTGCTCACGCCAAACTCTCTGGCTGTCTGTCTGACTGTGGCATTGTGGTCAACAATATAATTGGCAATGCTGATCGCACGCTCTTCAATATAATCCTTCAAAGGTAATCCCCTCAGAATACTTTTATACAGTGTATGAGAGGTTTGGGCGAGTTATGCCCTCGTGATGCGGGTTGCGCGCATCTTTCTTACGCTATAGCCACAGAGCCTCGCTCAGCGCTTTCTGTGCCCGGATGTCTTCAATGCATACCATTTTTACCAGCAGCCACGCACGCTGGTCGTCCGTCATTTCCGTTATATTGTCTGCCGCCTGAGAATCGCGCAGATTTCCGAGAATGCTTTCCAGGCATTCTGACTTGTACCTGGCGTTCTCCATGGTTTCCAGCCACGCTTGCCGCTTTTTTTCCAGCGCCTCCGACAGTTTCTCTTTCGTTGTCTCACCGTCAAGAACGGATTTGATCTCTTCCAGAGAAAACCCCAGGGACTTAAGTTCCAGAAGGGCATTCAACTGCTGCACCTGCGCGGCGCTGTAGTACCGATACCCGTTCTGGGAGTCCACCTCCACGGGCTTGATGATGCCCTTTTTTTCATATAAACGTATAGCTTTTCTGGAAACGCCGAAAAATTCCGCTATTTCCCCTATCAGCATAAGATCGTCTCTCATACGCGCGCTCCATTTCCATTATGATCCCGCAGGCTGTTTCCTGCAAAAGAGGTGATGATCGTCTACTGCCCCAGTGCCTCGTTCACCTTTTTCACGCAGACTGCGTTGGCCTTTATGTTAGACATGCAGGTAATCAGCATAAGGACGCCCGCCAAGATGGACCCCCGCACTTGGGAACAATACACCCAGTCAGAAAAAGTCATGGTTCCGCCGGATATCATCACGGCCCCCATGAGCAGGAGGGCAAGATAGCCGCCGATTCCAAACAGGCGGGAAACCATATCGCTCAGCCCCCGGCGTATATGCATCTTTAGATTGGCTCTCATCAGCCTGCGGCTTTCCTGCTCGCATTTTTTCAGCATCAGACCGCCCGCGTCATATAGCAGAATGGTTTCCGCCTCCGCGATCAGGGGCTTTATCGAGGAAGTGACGTCCGCCATGGCGCTGCGGCTCTCCTCCTTTAGGCCGGGGAGCGTTCTCAGCACCACACGGTAATTGACCAGTAGATACGGAAGGATAAAGACCCAGGTCACTGCGAACAGGACCGGGCTGGCCGTCAGCATCAGGGCAGAGGACAAAACCGTATTGAAAAATGCCGTTACCCAGTGTGGGATATTCAACGGCCCATTCATCATGGTGATCGCCGCCTGTATATCGCCGTTTCGCCGGGTGAACCATTCGCTCCCAAGCCGTTTCTGTACCAGTCTATATGGCAAAGAGATGGTCTTATCCGTCATCTCTTTTTGAAGGCGGGCCTCCGTCCTGGCGGCAAAAGCTGCATAAATGCTCCACACGGTTCCATTATACAAAAAGAGCGCGGCGCTTAGCAATCCCCATCCTATGCAAATTACCGGCAACCTGGCCGCATTTTCCGTCTCCAGGCAGGAAAACACAGATTTTAGCAGAGCAGCCTGCATCCACGCCCTGATGACGTCAAAAGGAGATCTAAGCAACAAAAGCATAAGGTATTTTCTGCCGATATTCAGCCATTTTATCAGCTTAAAGTATTCACGCAAGGTTCAGCCGCCCCCCTTCCATGCGGTAGAGCACATAGCCGTCTCCCAAAGTCTCCGGACGATGGGTGACATGAACCACCGTTTTTCCGTCCGTCAGCTTATTAAGCGCGCTTAAGACGGAAGATCCCGTGTCCTGGTCCAATGCGGAAACCGGTTCGTCCAGCAGGATCACCGGGGCGTCTTTGCAGATTGCCCTGGCTATCTGTATCCGCTGCGCCTGGCCGCCGGACACTTGGTTCCCCCTCTCTCCCACCTGTGTGTCCAATCCGTCCGGGAGACTGGCGATCCATTTGGCAATGCTGGCGCTTTCGCAGGCTTCCCACAATCTTTTTTCAGAGATATCATGGCCACAGGAGATATTGTCCCGGATAGACAGCGGGAAAAGACTGTTTTGCTGCATCACCAGAGCCACTTGCTCCCTTATTTTCTCCGGAGCTCTCATTCCTGCTATGACGATCTCTCCGCTCTCCGATTCGCAGAGTCCCGAAAGTATCTTAAGCAGGGTACTTTTACCGCATCCGCTGTCTCCCAGTATGCCCGCATGTTCCCCGGGCCTGAGTTGTAAAGACAGATTCCGTATTACTGTATTTTCCTCATAAGAATAGGAAATATCCCTCAGATAGATCGCATATTGGCTCATATTTTTCCCTCTATTTTTCCAGCGCCAGCTTGGTTTCAAGATTGCCGACAGATGCCTCAAATTTTCTGAACCCGGCATAGATATTGGGCATATTTTGTAAAAATCCTGAGACATGCCCTGAAAGGTTGATAAAGATATAAAATGTCCCGACGCTGATCTCGCCTTTTACCGCCATGGCCCCGCCAATACCGAGCAGCAGCAACAGTGGAAAGAAGGATAGCAGGCCGGACAGGGACATAAGCCTGGCGGAGACACGTTCTTTTTTAATGTTTGCGTCCTGCCACTCCCGAATGCGCTCGTCTATGGTATGGCGCATCAGTTTGTAGGCGTCATATACCCAGATCACCGGAAACAATTCCAGCAGAATATCCGCCAGGCCATTCGTCTGCTTTTTGTATCTTTGGCACTGCTCCGTGTATCCTTTGATGATTCTGCCTGTGAAGTAACAGTAGACGATCAACGGAAACACAGGCAGAGTTGAGAGCAAGGTCAGTTTCCGATTCTGACTAAACAGGAACAGAACGGTGAATATGAATGTTACAAACTGTTTCATAAAGGAAAAGAGGTTTTCCTGGAAATAGCTTGAAATATCCATTAACTCATTTTGCATGGCTGACTGTTCCTCTCCTGCTCTCAGCCCGGACAGGGTTCGGATATCGCTTTGCAAGTAAAATCTGACATATCCCATTCGCAGATCGTGGGAAAAGATTTCGCAGACAAGGGACGCCAGAGAGAACGATGAAAATTCGCTTAGAGCAAGCAGCAAAACGGTCGATATGCCCTGTCGAAAGAACCTTGCTGCCATTTTGTCCGCGGCAGAAAAGGCAAGGGAATCTCCGAGACTGTCCAAGAGCTCCATCAGGAATTTATTCCAACATAGGTTGAGGAATACGGACAAAATGGTGAGAAAAACTGCTGTGAAAAACAGGGATTTGTGTCGTCGAATCAGTCTCTTTATCACATTCAAAATATTGCTCCTTTTCGCTTGTGGGGATGTATTTGTCGGTATGGGGAAAGTATAAACTATGTCCCTGGGACAAGGTCAAGGGGGGATTGGAAATTAGCAGAATTGAATATTAACAGTAAATTTTGGATATTTCAATTTATGTTTCCAGAAAGAAATGATCTAGTACATTGTATATTATTTAGCTACACTTTATAGCTGTTTTGTGTTATACTCCAATTAGTACTATTGGAAGGAGTATAATCATGAATACAC
>CAZGVI010000089.1:0-5730 GCA_964529395.1 uncultured Acetatifactor sp. | reverse complement strand
GTGGTTACTGAAACATTTTCAAAAAATGCAGTTAATTAAAAAGTGCTATACTAGTCTCCAGCCTCCTGAAGGAATCGGTCCCATAAAATCTGAATCTCCTGGCCTAGGTACTCTCTGCTGGGTACTTTCATCGTTTGTTTGCCTATTATAATTATTCGGCTCTTCTGGTTCTGGATTCTGCGGCCTGTTCTGCTCCGTATTCTGCGCAGTATCATTCGGAATTCTATCCTTGCCTGTCTCCTTCAACGCCAAATTGTAAGCATCTTGAGCAGACATACCCGGATTCTCCTGACGGATTCGGTCATAGGCCTCTTTGACACAGTTGCGGTAGTGTCCGCTCGGATCCGCATAATACACCGGATTATTCCGGCAGTACACATACAGATTCAGCCCGTCTCCGCGGTAGGTGTCCTCCTGGGTAAACCGTCCGATCACAGGGTTGTAGTACCTAGCACGCAGGTAATACTGCTGACTGATGGGGTCGTACTGCTGGCCGTTGAACTTAAAGCGGTTCTCTACGTTTTCCTCACAGAGCGTCAGGTTCCCCCATGCGTCATATTCGTAGCGGTTAAGGATATCCTCCCCCGCTACCACATGGGTTATACTCCCCAACTCATCGGATGCATAGTGGTAGTACGTCCTGGCGCTGTCCGCGTCCGAGGCGATCAGGTCATAGCCCCGGATGTAGCGGGTCATGCCCTTCTCCTCCTCCAGCTGGGTCACCACTTCCTGGCCTCGGAAGATGAATTGTACCAATCTTCCGTCTTCCTCGATCCCGCTGCGCAGTCCTTCCGCGTCGTAGTGGTTGATCTGGATATGGCCGTCGAAGGTTTCCACTTTCTCTGTCCGGTTGAACAGGTAGTAGGTGTATCGGGCCCTGTCGTCAGCCGTCAGGTTTCCGGCTTTGTCATAGGTAAATGTTTTGGCCTCCCCTCCTCTCGTGTACTCGGTCAGGTGGTTCGCAGGGTCATAGCGGTATTCCTCCTGCGTCCCGTCCGTTATCCTGCGGCTGCGGTTCCCGGCCTTGTCGTAATAGAGCTGCTCCGTGTAGGTTGGATACTCTATCTGGGTCAGCTGGTTCACGCTGTCGTAGGTGTAGCGGGTGGTTCCCCCGGGCTGCTGTCTCTCCGTGCGGTTGCCGTTGTGGTCGTAGCAGTAGTGGTTGTCCACCAATACTTCCTGGCCCAGCATAGTCTTCAAACCCGTGAGGTTTTTGTCCCCGTCATAGGCGTACTCGGTGTACAGGCTGCCGTTTTTAAGACTCTTGATGGTGCCGTCCGGGTAGCAATTTTGCTCCTGTGTATTATCGTTATTATCATCCACTGCTTTCGAGATGTCAAGGGCATTATATCTATGCCAGACCACTTTACCCGAAATATCTTCTTGGCTGACTAAGTTTCAGTTCATGTCACAGGTCATGACCAGCAAGGTGCGACCGCTAACTGACTTCCCAAAGTTCTATCCATTATATATCAAATCGTTTTAGTGTAAAATTGTTATGTTTTCATACACATTTGCTTTCTTTTCCATATTATCGTTTTTAACATAAATTACATATATATGCGGTTCGTAATAAATATTTTTTTTATATTTGCCATTATCGGCAAACTGAGATACCACTATATCTTTAGCTCCGCGAAAGCATAATATGATGTCAGAAAACATCTGTAGCATTTCTTTATGACTAAATATCTGTAAGTCTCCTTCAAATACAATATTGTTATAGACATCGCTCGTAGTATATATTCCTCTTGATTTCTCGTCAATGAACATAATTTCAGTATTGTATACAAAAATGGATGTATGAATACCATAGAAATTTATGAATAGATTCTCCTCTTCTCCATCAAATATAATGGTTTCAATCCTTTTTGATGAATTTATTTCTATTTCTTCCCCATCTTCTGATAAAAATCTAATTAATCCATCATTCCATAAATTATTAATTAGATATTCTATCATATATTCTTTCAATTCATCATTCCTGAATTTCATACAGTATTCATTATATCCTGCGCTCATTGAAATGTCGTTCCTCTCACAAATTGATTTGGAGGATATTTTGTTTGGCATCGAGAGCATACTGGTATTACCTCATTATTTCTCGGTCTGATAGCTGGAGTCATAATGATATTTGCATTTGTATTTCCACCCAATCCTCTAAACACTATATCCTCTGCACACGTAGCATTGCCTCTATAAACTCTACTATCTTTTACTCCTACATATATATCTCCTGTTCTAAGATCTACACCTGCGACAACCGTAGCAATATAACTTTGCTGTGTTTTACTAAGTGTCTGAATCCTTGCGACCTCTGCATCCCTTGCAGCGATGGCTCTTGCAATATTATCATCTATTTTTTGATAATATTCCTCCGGCAAAAATAATTCTGTTTCCTTACCGCCATCACTTTGTGTAGGTTTACCATTTTCACTATCTTGTCTATTTCTATTGTCCGGATTTTCCGGTGCCGGATTCTGTTGCCTATTCTGTTCCGTATTCGGCGCAGTATCATTCCCACGCCCTTCCGCACCTGCATCGCCAGCAACTCTATTGTTAGATCCTTGAGTAGGTACATCTGGAGCCGCTTGATGCCCTTGATCGCTATTAAGCCTTTCTTTCCCTGTCTCCTTCAGAGCTAAATTGTAAGCATCCTGAGCAGACATACCCGGATTCTCTTGACGGATTCTGTCATAAGCATCTTTGACACAGTTGCGGTAGTGTCCACTCGGATCCGCATAATACACCGGATTATTCCGGCAGTACGCGTACAGATTCAGCCCGTCTCCACGGTAGGTATCCTCCTGGGTAAACCGTCCGATCACAGGGTTGTAGTACCTGGCCCGCAAGTAATACTGCTGGCTGATGGGGTCGTACTGCTGGCCGTTGAACTTAAAACGGTTCTCTACGGTTTCCTCGCAGAGCGTCAGGTTCCCCCACGCGTCATACTCATAGCGGTTAAGGATATCCTCCCCCGCTACCACATGGGTTATACTCCCCAGCTCGTCAGAGGCATAGTGGTAGTACGTCCTGGCGCAGTCTGCGTCCGAGGCGATCAGGTCATAGCCCCGGATGTAGCGGATCATGCCCTTCTCCTCCTCTAGCTGTGTCACCACTTCCTGGTCGCGGAAGATGAACTGTACCAATCTTCCATCTTCCTCGATCCCGCTGCGCAGTCCTTCCGCGTCGTAGTGGTTGATCTGGATATGGCCGTCAAAGGTTTCCACCTTCTCTGTCCGGTTGAACAGGTCGTAGGTGTATCGGGCCCTGTCGTCCGCCGTCAGGTTTCCGGCTTTGTCATAGGTAAATGTGGTCGTCTCCCCCCTCTCGTGTACTCGGTCAGGTGGCCTACAGGGTCATAGCGGTATTCCTCCTGCATCCCGTCCGTTATACGGCGGCTGCGATTCCTGGCCTTGTCGTAATAGAGCTGTTCCGTGTAGGTTGGATACTTTATCTGGGGGCAACTGGTTTACGCTGTCGTAGGTGTAACGGGTGATGCCTCCGGGCTGCTGCTTTTCCGTACAGTTGCCGTTGTGGCCGTAGCTGTAGTGGTTGTCCACTAATACTTCCTGGCCCAGCATAGTCTTTAAGCTGGTGAGGTTTTTGTCCCCGTCATAGGCGTACTCGGTGTACAGGCTGCCGTTTTTAAGGCTCTTGATGGTGCCGTCCGGGTAGTAGGTGTACTCTGCCAGCCTATTGTTATTATCATTCACGTATTGGAGAATGTCAAGGATATTATAGTGGTACTGCGGCACTCCGCTATTTTACTACCTTCGTACATTGTCAATTTTTCTCTATCCACAAACTATGTGGATAGGTTTCTGGAGAAATAAAAGTAAAGGTGTTCTAAACTAAAAAGTAATCACATTCTCAATTGGCATATTGCATTAGCTCCTGCCTGTTAATCCGTCTATTTTCCAAGGCTGAAAAAAAATCTTGAAAGCAAAATCATACTCAACATATATTGAATAACCGCACTCATCTTCTGGTTCTGCTTCATTATCACAAAAACCATATAAGAAATGAAATTGAGATATATTTTCAAAAAAATGAATTATCACCTCCTCAGCTTTATCGATATCTTCGAAAATACTATTTTGTTGTTCAGGCATTTCAATCAGGAAACACTTTTTATTATTAGGAAGCGATTCAACACGAAATAAAACATTCTTAATCTCATACTCTTCAAGATTAAACCCGCCCCTAGCCTGTATCATATGATTTCTAATACAGCAATCTACCATGTTCTCCACACAGCAGCATTCCCTTTGATTTTTTACGTAGTCAAAAGAACATATGTCTTTTGGAAAGTCAATTCTATCACACCAAAACTTGTCCAGAAAATTAACTAACCTAACTACTTTTTCCTTGAATTCATCTTCATATGATATCACTCCTATGCAAATATAGCTTCCGGTAGTCTCATTCATGATAACTCCTATTTGATTTTTACACCATTATTTTGATGATAGCTGATCTGGTTAGATGAGAATTTCCATCCACCGACATATGAACCTTGACAATCAACATAAGCGCCAATTCCCGTACTATTATTAAAATAAACATAAACATCTGCACCTCTATATTTAGACGCGTATACATCTGTTGCACTGTTTATATGACTTTGTATTGCCTGTTGATATTCCGCTGCCATTGACTTATTCCAATTCCCAGTAATTCCAAAGTCACTCGCATGTTTAAATTCATGTTGAAGTTTTTGATCTGTAAATTGTGTTTTGGGAATAGAATCAACAGTTATATCTGCATTTATAACTATCCCATTAGGAGATACAATAAAATCAGGCCTAACTTGGTTATTACTTCCATTATCAGGTACACTTACCTCTGGATTCTGCCGCCTGTTCTGCTCCGTATTCTGCGCAGTATCATTTGGAATCCTATCTTTGCCCGTCTCCTTTAACGCCAGATTGTAAGCATCTTGGGCAGACATACCCGGATTCTCTTGACGGATTCGATCATAGGCATCTTTGACACAGTTGCGGTAATGTCCACTCGGATCCGCATAACATACCGGATTATTCCGGCAGTACGCATACAGGTTCAGCCCGTCTCCCTGGTAGGTGTCCTCTTGGGTGAACCGCCCAATCACAGGGTTATAGTACCTAGCCCGCAGGTAATACTGCTGGCTGATGGGGTCGTACTGTTGGCCGTTGAACTTGAAACGGTTCTCTACGGTTTCCTCACAGAGCGTCAGGTTCCCCCATGCGTCATATTCGTAGCGGTTAAGGATATCCTCCCCCGCTACCACATGGGTTATACTCCCCAGCTCGTCAGAGGCATAGTGGTAGTACGTCCTGGCGCAGTCTGCGTCCGAGGCGATCAGGTCATAGCCCCGGATGTAGCGGATCATGCCCTTCTCCTCCTCTAGCTGTGTCACCACTTCCTGGTCGCGGAAGATGAACTGTACCAATCTTCCATCTTCCTCGATCCCGCTGCGCAGTCCTTCCGCGTCGTAGTGGTTGATCTGGATATGGCCGTCGAAGGTTTCCACCTTCTCCGTCCGGTTGAACAGGTCATAGGTATAGCGGGCCCTGTCGTCCGCCGTCAGGTTTCCGGCTTTGTCATAGGTAAATGTGGTTGTCTCCCCTCCTCTCGTGTACTCGGTCAGGTGGTTCGCAGGGTCATAGCGGTATTCCTCCTGCGTCCCGTCCGTTATCCTGCGGCTGCGGTTCCCGGCCTTGTCGTAATAGAGCTGCTCCGTGTAGG
>CAZGVI010000088.1:0-6557 GCA_964529395.1 uncultured Acetatifactor sp. | reverse complement strand
CACCCCTCAAGATTGAGGGGCAGGGGAGTTGAATAGGCGAAGCCTATTTTTTATTGATATTTGGTGAATTTTGTGATAAATTTTTTAGTATCTGGAAAATATTGGAAGTTATTTTCCCCAGTTCGTGCTGTTTTTGGCGGGAGAAAGAGGATAAAGATGCTAAGGGAATATGAGGAATATGATGTATACGAGAGCTTTCAGCAGCGTCTGAGACTGATCTTTGAGGAATTTGAAAATATCTATATCTCTTTTTCCGGAGGAAAGGACAGCGGTCTGCTGCTGAATCTGGTGCTGGATTATAAGAGAAAATACTATCCCCACAGGAAAATCGGCGTGTTTCACCAGGATTTTGAGGCCCAGTATACCGTGACCACAGAGTATATCGAGCGGACTTTTGAGCGGATCAAGGATGAGACGGACATATACTGGGTCTGTCTGCCCATGGCAACCCGGACGGCTCTCAGCAGCTATGAGATGTATTGGTATCCGTGGGACGATACCAAAAAGGAAAGCTGGGTCAGGGAGATGCCTGACCGGGAGTATGTGATCAATCTGGAAAACAATCCCATCACCACCTACCGCTACCGGATGCACCAGGAGGACCTGGCAAAGCAGTTCGGCAGGTGGTACAAGGAATCCCATGGAAACGGAAAGACGGTGTGCCTGCTGGGGATGCGGGCGGAGGAGTCTCTGCAGAGATACAGCGGATTCCTGAATAAGAGGTATGGGTATAACGGGGAGTGCTGGATCAGCAGGCAGTTCAAGGACATGTGGTGCGCCTCACCCCTCTACGATTGGTCCCAGAGCGATGTGTGGCACGCCAATTATCTGTTTGACTATGACTATAACCGGCTGTACGATCTATACTATATGGCGGGGCTGAAAGTGTCGCAGATGCGCGTGGCCTCTCCGTTTAACGACTATTCCAAGGATTCCCTGAATCTGTACAGGGTCATAGACCCGGAGATATGGGTGAAACTGGTGGGACGGGTCAGGGGCGCCAACTTTGCCTGTATCTACGGAAAGACCAGAGCTATGGGATATCGCAATGTCACTCTGCCCGAAGGACATACCTGGGAGTCCTACACCCGTTTTTTGCTGGATACTCTCCCCAAGAGGCTGCGGAACAATTATGTCAAAAAGTTCAACAGTTCCATTATCTTCTGGCACAAGACCGGAGGCGGGCTGGACGAGGACACGATACAGGAATTGCAGGAGCATGGTTATGCCATTCGGCGCAACGGTGTGTCCAATTACACTCTAAATAAGAAATCACGGATCATTTTTGTGGGGCGGATTCCTGACGATACCGATGACATAAAGACCACCAAGGACGTTCCCAGCTGGAAACGCATGTGTTTCTGTATTCTGAAAAACGACCATAACTGCCGGTTCATGGGGTTTGGACTTACCAGAGAGCAGCAGAAACATATTGACGCGATCCGGCGTAAATATCAGAGTATTGAGGAAATGGAATAAGCGTTTTAACACTTAAGGAGGAAAAAATATGGATTACAAAAGCCCTGCGTACCAGGTGATAGCGGTTCCCATAGACAAGGTGAAAGCCAATACTTACAATCCCAACAAGGTAGCTCCCCCTGAGATGAAACTTTTGTATGAGAGCATCAAGGAGGATGGATACACCATGCCCATCGTATGCTATTACGCCAAGGATGAGGACAGCTATGTGATCGTGGACGGGTTTCACCGCTACCGGGTCATGCTGGAGTATCCGGATATCTATGAGCGTGAAGGTGGGATGCTGCCGGTGGCTGTCATCGACAAGCCCATAGACCGTCGGATGGCCAGCACAATACGGCATAACCGCGCCAGGGGCACCCACAATGTGGAGTTGATGAGCAGTATCGTCAAAGAACTGCATGAACTGGGCCGCTCCGACGCATGGATCGCCAAGCATCTGGGAATGGATAAGGATGAGATACTGCGTTTGAAACAGATCACCGGTCTGGCCGCTCTGTTCAAGGATGTCAAATTTGGAAAGGCATGGCATCCGGCGGCGGAGGAAGATGATGATATGCAGCCATAGGGGAAATGGCATCTGCCACAGTTTGTGGTTGACAATAAATAACTCTTGCAATGGGGACTCCGCATATTATAATATAATTTAGAGGTGACGGGCGATATTGCCCACGCAGGGAGTCTGTAAGCGCGGCGGACACTATGCGGAAAATTATTTGTACAATTCGGAAATGTCGGGAACCTTTTTCAGCTTTTATAAATCTATTATATAGGTAACTATTTTTAAATTGCAAAAGATTCAAAAAGACATGGAAAGAGGTTTCACGCGATGAAGCAAATCGAATTTTGTGAACGGGTCAGTCAATACAGGCACCAATTATACATAACCGCTTATACCATTCTGGGCAATGCGGCCGATGCGGAAGATGCCGTCTGTAATGCAATTTTAAATGGGTATGAGCATCTGGCGCAGCTCAAGGATTCCAAAAAGTTTAAAGCATGGATGCTGACCATTACCAAAAACGAGGCTTTGAAGATTTGCAATAAGAGAATGGAATTCATGGGAGACGAAAATATAGAACGGCTGCTGCCTCCATCCTATGACAGCCATAACGAATTGTGGGATATCGTACAGTCATTAAAGGATGAATACCGCATCGTCATTGTGCTTTTTTATTACAACGACCTTTCCATACGCGATATTTCCGGCGTATTGGGTATCTCTGTAGGAACGGTGAAATCACGCCTGAGCCGAGGGAAAAAACTACTGAAAGATGCTTTGGGTGAATAGGCGAAATCTGCGCCACACAGAGGAATGTATATGAATAAATTTGATAAAAAAATGAAAGAACTTTCTAAAAACATAGAGGTTCCGGCATCCTACGATGAGAAGGTGGATCAGGTTCTGCTCACGATCATGAAAAAGGATGAGACCATTCTGGAAAAGAGAGAGAAAAACAGACTGCTGCCCCGGATCGCGGTCTGTCTGCTCTGTATTGTCTGCGCTATTTCTCTGTATACGATAGACGCCCATGCGGATATTTTCTCCTTTTTTAAAGAAACGATCCTAGACTTTTTGGGAAGAGGCGAGGAAAATATAGAGGATCTGGGAGTGGACAGCGTCAGACAGCCGGTAAACAGTAAGCCCGATCTGCTGGTAGAACTGCGGGAAAGGGTCATCGACAGCCACAGTATATATCTGCTGGTACAGATAACCGCTCCCGCCGACATTCGGTTTGAGGAGGATGTTTTATTTGATTATTTCTGTTTCTGCAAGGGGGCGAATTATAATGTGGACCAACTCATCGGCGGCGCGATCTCCTGCGAACTGCTGGAGGTGAACGAGGGTACCCCCAATATGGCCACCTATGTGGTCAGCCTGGTGTTTGACGAGACGCTGGAGGAGGACAGCGAGGTGACGCTCTGCCTTAAAGATTTGACGAAAGATCCCTATTCCGCTGACCCGAAACTGCTGATAAACGGAGTGTGGAGCCTTACTTTCCGATATAATCCTACCGTTACCGACCATATAGAGATGGAGGGAAACGCGGATATGATATTTCCCTTTATCAATACCACCGCACAGGTAAAAAGCATCGAGCTGTCCCCCTTTGGAATCCTGGTGTGCGCGGACGTATCCAACTTCCCACAGGACGAACTGGGGATCTCGGATACCACCATTGCTATACGCCTTAGGATGATCGACGGGAGCGAGCTGACAGTGGTGAGTCATGATCCGGAGCAGCAAGGGTATACTCAGGGCGGCAGCGTATCCTTTATGGAGGAAGAGTATGGGACATGCCAGAGGGTGAATCTGGAGTTTACCAATGCGATCAATATCGGAAAGGTGATGGGAGTCTATATAGAAGACTTGTATATTCCAATAAAATAAAGTTTATAGTAAAAGGGACCTAAAAACCTTTAGCCGGTGCGAGGCTCCTTTTATGATTTTATAAAATAGTATTGACAACAGGTATATTGTTTTTTATAATCTGTATAAATGAAAGAGTATCTTTCTATGTGAAATTCTTTGCCCTTTCGACCAGGGCGAAATTCGGATAGTACAGACTGTCCGATTCCGGCGCTATCAGCCATATTTCACAAAATAAAATTTATATGGCTGGAGACTGTCCTGCGGTAAAGAATGCCGTTATGGAGTGTTTGCGGCCGGAAAGGGTTATATGGGAAGAAAGGATATTGCGGACAGGCCGTATTTTTCTGACTGTCAGCGTTTCGCCGAACTGATGAATGCCGCACTCTATCATGGGGAAGAAATTCTCCTGCCGGGAAATCTGTCTCCGGTAAGACGAAAGTATCCCTCCCTGTCAACTTCCTGCGGAGAGCTGGAACGGGATATACTGATGAAAGACACGGGGCATAACCTTTGTTATGGCATTGAGATAGAGACAGAGTCCGATTATGGGATGCCGGAGCGAGTGATAGCTTATGACGTCTGTGACTACGAATACCAGATGCGGGAGATGGACAGAGGGCACAGGGAGCGGAAAGAATACCGAAGTTACCGTGAAAAAAAGAGCCGGATGAAGGAGAGTGATATTCTTCTTCCGACGGTCACAGTGGTGCTTTATTTGGGGGAGGGGCACTGGAAGGGCAGACGCAGACTGACACAGATGTTCGGGTTATCGGCAAAGTGCAGGAATCTTCTGGGAACCAATCTGCACGACTATGATTTTCCCCTGCTGGAGGCGGATTATATGGAGCCGGAATATTACAGGACAGATCTTAAAGAGTTTTTCCGGGCCATGCAGTGCCGCAGGGACAAGACAAAATTAGGTCAGTTGTTTCATACGGATGTCTTTCAGAGTCTTCGCCCGGAGACGGAGCAGGTGATAGCAAGACATCTGCATATAGAATATTTGCTACATAAAATGGAGAAGGAGGAATCGCCTATGTGCAAAGCATTTGATGATCTGATGGAGGATAAACTGCGGGAGGGGAAAGTTACAGGGCTGAGGGAGGGCCGAAGAGAGGGCCGAAGAGAAGGAAAAAGGGAAGAAAAGATCCGGATCATTCGGCAGATGATCAAGGAGGGCCTGGATGAGGCGCTCATACACCGGACCACAAGATGCACCAGAGAAGAGTTCTCCGCAGCAATGCGTTGAACGATAAAAATACGTTGCCGGAAACGACATCTTTTACAAAAATTAAAAATGCCGGGAACCTTTTTGTCCTCATATGTATCTTATTAATATAGACGGGGAATCGCGGTCTTGTCTTAACATAAACGCCAGGACGGCGGGAAAGAGAAAGCCGCGATATCTCAGACCGGCATAGCCGGATCCGCAAGAGGGCGGAGGATGGCTATGACTATATTACATGGAGGAATGAGAGATGAAAAAGAAGGTTTTGGCAATGTTGTTGGGAGGGGTAATGGCAGTCGGTGGGCTATCCATGTCGGCATCGATGACGGCGCAGGCCGCGCCTGTGACCGAGGACGTGTGTAACTGGCATACGGAGGCTCATATTGAGTCCTCGGAGGTCAGTGTTGTCGATGGAAAGCTCGCAGTGACGATCACTCTTAAGGAATTTGGGGGATTTGCTGCGGGCTATACGGGTTCGGACGAGCCCGGTTTTTCGCTGGTCGCGCTCGAAAAATACTTCCCAAATCCTGACTGGTACGATGATATAAATGGAGAGATGATTCCGTTGGGGTGGCCGGATGAGATGTGCATGTGGGCGAAAAGGGAAAGTGGAACTTATATCTTTGAGGAGCTTCCTGCTGGTAAGACGTATTATGTATATTGTGTGGTATATGACCATGAACCGGAGGGGGAAGGATCCTTTAATGATCACGATGTGATCTGCCTGGGTTCCGGTACGCCCACCGCAGGGCCTGCCGATACGCCCTCCACAGACACACCCGCCGACAAGCCTGCCGATACGCCCACCGCAGGCACGCCCTCTGTGAGTACTTCCGTCAGTCCTGCCCAGGCGGCAGAGACAGCGGTCATCAACCAGATCCAATCCGCAGAGGCCGGTTCCACCGTTACTCTGGACAAAGGCACCACAACCCTGTCCAACGCGGTCATGAAGGAACTGCTGAAGAAGGGGGATGTATCCCTCAAGCTGGAGTACACATACAACGACCAGGACTATGTGGTCGTGATCCCCGCAGGCGCGGCTCTGGACAACGACATTCCCTGGTACGGTCCCCTGTATCTGGCGCAGCAGTATGGAAACAGCGCGGGAACCGGAGCGGCAGCAACAGCCCCCGGAGCGGGAACGTCATATGAAGTGAAGTCCGGTGACCGTCTGGGCAAGATCGCGGCGGCGAACAACATGACACTGAAACAGCTGCTGGAAAAGAATCCCCAGATCAAGGACGCAAATAAGATCAAGGTGGGACAGAAGATCAATCTGTAAAACAGTCCTCCGATAAGAAACCGCTGCGGGCATAGCGCTCACAGCGGTTTTCCTGTCTGTTTTCAGGTGATTTGTACGGGATAACGGGGGAATTGACAAAACATTTTATTGGTGATACGATACCAAAGTATATAGAGCAGAACTAGTACATTGTATATTATTTAGCTACACTTTATAGCCGTTTTGTGTTATAC
>CAZGVI010000087.1:0-6869 GCA_964529395.1 uncultured Acetatifactor sp. | reverse complement strand
GTATAATTGTCCTGCATATACTCCGTGAGGTCGATGAGCTTGTAGGTCTCCTCCAGTTCCAGCTCACATATTTTCAGGCTGTTGTCCCGGGTGGCGATCTCATAGAGATATTTTTCGGTCAGCTCGTCAATCTGCTCCTGCAGGCTCTCCTCCTGCTCCCGATAGGCGGACACATCCGTCACCGCCAACACATCCCCCCTGCGCACGGTGTCTCCCAGCGACACCCTGTATTCCAGAAAGATGCCGTCCTCCGGAAAACACAGCTCCTCCACATAGGGACTGATGATACCTGTGTAGATTTCCCTCTTTTTCACATCCCCCAGCCCTATCTGCACGGTCTGCACCTGTTGCAGGGGATTGATCGTCACCGATCTTACCTGGGGGGCAGTACCGCTCTCCGATCCTCCGGTGCCGCAGCCGCTCAGAACCAGCGCCGCAGCCATCGCCAACATCCCTATTCTCTTTTTCTTTCCGAAAATACTGTCCAACATCCTGCTCTCCCGCGGCTTAGTGTGCTGACCTGTTGATATCTGGCAAAACTCCACAGATCAGGGTCAGTACACCAGCCTATTTAATTACATACTGGCCTTCCTCCAGGCCCTCCTGTATCTCCACCATATCAGTCCCCCAAAGACCGGTCTTAACAAACTGCATACGGCGGATTCCCTCTTCATCCAGAAGATATACATAATAGCGCTCCCCTGAAGTATGGACCGCCTCTCTGTCCACGCACAGTACATGTTCCGCAACGTCCGTGATAATAGTGATCTTGCCTGATTTGATGATATTGGGATCGTACTCCTCGTCCAGCAGCTGAAAATAGATATTCTCCCCCCATGTCTCCTGATATACGGGAGTCACCAGATACTCCTTCTGGCTTTTTCCCAGCCCACAGACAATACTGTATTCCTCCTGAGGGTCAAGATAGGGAGCCGCCTCCACGTCCACAGAGATGAACATGCAGGAATCCGCGTCATACAGACTGGCCACCTTCTCCTCTTTGTCGGTGGTACTGCCCTCCATATCATTTTTCAGATAATTGACTACGCCGTCCATAGGCGCATACAGATTGCCGTTTTGCAGATATTGCACGGCATTCTCCAGACGTTTGGAAGTCATTTCCACCGAGTCTATGGTATCCTCCAAAGGGGTCTTATAGGACTCTTCAATGCTTTTTTTCTGCTCTTTCAGGGCTTTTTTGTCATCGTCGGACATGGGGGTGTAGCTGTAGAGGATATCCGCCTGCTCCAGATCGAAATTCAGGCTTTCCATCAGCTGCTGCAACTTCAGATTGGCTCTGGCAAGCTCATGCTCCAGTTCCCGGATCTGCTTTTCCAGGTTCTCCACATCCACGCTGGCCAGGAGCTGCCCTTTCTCCACGATATCGCCCCGTTTCACATAGACGTCCGTGATCAGGAGTTGATCCACGGCAAAACGCAGATCTATCTCCACAGTCTGGCTGTAATTGCAGTCGATCACCAGAGGCTGCTGCACAGTCCCTCTTGTCACCGGCGTCAACTTATAGACGCTCTCGCCTACTTCCTCCTCCTGAAGTTCCACCGACCTGTCCACTTCCTGCTCCTGTCCGCATCCGACAAGCAATGCAGCAGCCAAAGTGGCCAGGGCCAAACTTTTCCCTATCCTCATGTTCAAGTCTCCCGCTATGTTTGTTGACCGATCATTTCCGCACCGACAACACCACCCAGTCATCCTCCCCCAGATGGTAGGTCTGGCTGCAGTATGGGCATATGCGCTGTCTCGTGGCGTCAAAACTCCCGCCGCAGCCCGCGCACTGCACCTTTTTGATGGAAAAACCATAGTCTGCCTGTTTTCCTGTATTTTTGCATACCAAAATGCGGAACATATCCTTTTTCCGCTTTATCTTCTTTCCATCGTATATATCGGACATATATACGTCCAGATCCAGATAGCAGTACCCGTCCTGCACCCATCCCCGGTTCAGCCCCATGCTGCCCCCGTAGACAGACTCTATGATATGGGAAAAATCAGGAATCTCCTCCTGCCCGTCATAGACCGGCACATTGGACACATCCTCCGCATAGATCATGATCTTCAGCAGATTCACGATCCTGCCGCTGAAATGCTCATAGGAAAAAGACGGGTCAAAGGATCTGACAAGCTTTTCAATCTTATTTTTCGTGCCCGCCACGTTGGGCAGCCTTACGATCTGCCCTGTGGCGGCTCCCACCAGATGGAACATCGTGAAGAGACTCATAAGGAAGTATCCCGAGAAAGCTCCTATGGGGATACTGCCCAAAAGGCACAGTGGCAGCGCCGCAACCCCCATATCCATAAAGGCTCCGGGAAATGATGACAGAAAAGTGACAAAGATCCCTCCCAGCACCCATTTTAAGGTTCTGGCCCTGCTCTCCTTTTTGTTTGTAAAAAAATCATGTTCAAGACAGTAGTTCGTCACTTTGGGGAACAGATCGGACATCACAAACCGGGTATGGCAGTAAGGACAGCCCTCCAAAAGCGTACCGATGGGACTGGCCGCGCCGCAGTTGGGACAGCAGTAAGTCTCCTCTGGCCTCTGCTGCTCCATAAAGGTAATGGTTTGAAAAAGTCTCTGCGTATCCTTCTTTTTATACAACACTTTTCCGCCCCGGGAAAAAATGACCGTCTGCCAAAAGCTGGAACTGGTCATATAATTGGTGTAGACCCGGTCCCTGTACGCGGTGCTGTACACATTGTCCAGGTGCTCTCCCCTCTGCCGCAGCCGGTACTCCATTTTCAGATTCCGGCTCCGCAGCCGTTCCCGCTGCAGATCCAGATAATACCGGATATCCTGGTTTCCCGTCTCCGGCGCTTTATCCGTCCTGCTCCACTCTTCAATTTCACAGGCAAATTTTCTGTATATCTGTTCCTCCACACCCATAGTTTGCTCCTCATACGCAGCGCGTTCTCATCCCGGGCATCCCGCCGCGCCGTCCCCTCGCCGTCTGTACCTGGGATATCCCCATCGCGCCGTCCCTCCGCCGTCTGTACCCCACGTGCCCCGCCGCGCCGTCTCCTCGCTATCTGTACCTGGGATATCCCCATCGCGCCGTCTGTAGCGCGCACGCCGACATGCGGCTCAGTTCAAGCTTTCCAGCACACCCGCAATGCCCTGCCGCTCATAGATATCCTTATAATATGCCACCTCGTCCCGGATCAGCTCGTCGATCACCCGCATACCCAGCAGCTCCACCGGGGCCTTGTCGTCCGTCATGATATAATTTCCCGCCTCATAGGCCGTCAGATTTCCCTGCACCCGCTCCATCATGGCGCGCAGACCCCCGTCCTCAAGGGCGGCTCCGTGCCCGGCCAGCCGCTCCAGAGCGTCGCCGTGCTCCATGGCAAACAGCTCCCGGTTGGTGGTTCCTCCCACATCCACCGTGTAGACGTTTTCAAAGACGCTGGCTATGGTATCCGCCAGGTACTGATTGATATTGCCCTCTGTGCCGCCCCGCATATTCATATTGACCACCATCACACCTCCCTCCGTCAGATGCTCCTTCACCATTGTGAAAAATTCCACAGAGGACATCTGAAACGGAATGGTGATATCCTGATAGGCGTCCACCATGATCACGTCATATTTCTCCGTGATGGAGTTGAGATAGGCCCTGCCGTCATAGGTAGTCACCTGCACAGACTCCGGCAGTTCAAAATAAGTCCTGGCGAGCCGGGTGATCTTCTCGTCTATCTCCACCCCTTCGATCTCCATCTCTCCGAAATACCGGCTGCACTGGGTGGCATAGGTGCCCGTCCCCATACCCAGGATCAGCATACGGCAGTCCGCCGGGGTCTCCTGTGTCGTCAGCAGCGGCGCAGCCATGGCATAATCATAGTACATGCCGGTAAGCCCCTCCTGTTTCATCAACACGGACTGTACGCCGAACAGCACGTTGGTGGACAGGATCACATGCCGCTCGTCCTCTTTTACCTGTAAATAATTGTAGATGGATTCCCCCTCATAGGTCAGATCCGGCTCCCAAAAAGCGAAACTGTTATTGTTTCCGGTAAGACAGCAGACCAAAAACAGCACGCCCGCCACGGAGCTTTTCACTGCCCCCGACTTGCTGCTGATAAAATACACCAGCGCCAGCACCAGCAGTATCCCCGCAAAGATCAGAAAGGTGACGGATGTGCCCACCGCCGGGATACTGATAAAAGTGGGCACAAAGGTGCCGATGATGCTGCCGATGGTGTTGAACGCTCCCAGATTGCCCACGGTCCTGCCGCTGTCGTCCAGACTGTCCACCGAATATTTCGCCAGGGAGGGCGTCACCGTGCCCAGCAGGAACAGTGGAAAGACGAAGATCACCATGCAGGCAGCGAATGCCGCCCATATCAGGAAATTGGTGTCCACCGCAAAGATCAGCACCGCGGAGATCGCCAGCACGATGTATTTACCCACCACGGGGATGGCGGCGATCCAGACAGCCGCCACCAGGATACGCCCGTAGAGCCTGCCGGGACTGGGATGCTTATCCGCGCTGCGCCCGCCGTAGATATTGCCCAGAGCCATGGCGATCATGATCGTGCCGATGATGATTGTCCAGACGATCTGGGAAGAACTGAAATAGGGAGCCAGCAGCCTGCTGGCCCCCAATTCCACCGCCATGACGGACATGCCGGCAAAAAATTCCGTGAGGTATAAAAAGAGTTTATTTTTCAATATTGCGGATTTGTTGGTCATGCTTTGCCCTCCTCCTGTCCCGGGGTCTGTATGTGTCACACTCAGATATGGAAACATTTTTGAACCGCTTTCTGTTTTCCCAGGACCAGTATGGACTTTTCCGTACTGAGCAGGGTATCGGCGGCGATATCCATGTTAAGTCTGCCGTTTTCCCGGATGCCAAGTATATTTATGCCGTATTTTTTGCGGATATCCAGCTCCAGAATCGTCCTGCCATGCCAATCTTCGGGAATGGTCAATTCGTAGATCGAACACTCTCCGTCAAGCTCTATATAGTCCAGAATATGCTCGGAGGTACAGCGGATAGCAGTCCATGCCGCAAGCTGCTTTTCCGGGTACACCACCTCGTCCGCTCCGTTGCGCAGCAGAAATTTTTCCTGCATTCCTCTGGAGGCTCTGGCAATGACCTTTTTAGCGCCCAGATCCTTGAGCAGGAAAACCGTCTCCAGAGAATTCTGAAAATTATCTCCTATGGTCACGATACACACGTCGTAATTGCGGACTCCCAGCGAAGAGAGAAACTCTTCGTCGGTACTGTCGCCTATCTGCGCGTTAGTCACAAAGGATAGCGCCGCATTGACCCTCTCCTCATTATTATCTATCGCCATCACCTGGCAGTTCCGGTCATTCAGTTTCATGGCGATATGTTTTCCAAATCTGCCAAGACCTACCAGCAATACAGATTTCATAATATCCTCCCTAATCTACACGACATTCAGCCTCTCCTGGGGCAATCTCTCCAACTCGTTCTGCTTTTTCCCGGAAACCGCAGCAAAGAGCAGAGTCAGCCACCCCACTCGCCCGATATACATAAGCAGGATCAGTATGCCTCGGGACACAGGCCCCAACCCCGGCGTGACGCCCAGCGTGAGCCCCACCGTAGCCAGTGCGGACGCCGATTCAAACAGACAGTCCGAGAGAGAAATCCCCTCCACCTGACTGATCATAAAACCGCCGCCCAAAAACAGTACAAGATACATACCCAACACTGCCAGAGCATTCTTCACCGTGGTGTCATCGATCCTGCGGTTAAAAAAATGCACATGTTCTTTCCGCCTGAAAACAGAGAATGCCGCAGAGAGCATAACCGCAAAAGTCGTAGTCTTGATGCCCCCGGCGGTGGAGCCGGGAGATCCTCCCACCAGCATCAGAATGACCATGACTCCGGTGGCTCTCTCACTCATAAGTCCGAGATCCACCGTGTTAAAACCCGCCGTCCGGGGCGTGACCGCCTGAAAAGCGGAACACAGCAGCCGCTCACCCAGAGGCATATCCCGAAATTCAAACAGGAAAAAATACGCGGTGGGAATCAGAATCAAACACAGAGTAACCGTGAGAATCACCTTAGTCTGCATCTGATATTTACGGATATGGTATTTCTTAGTCCTGATATCGTCCCAGGTCAAAAAGCCGATGCCGCCGATCACGATCAGACTCATGACCGTCAGGTTGATCACCGGATCATCCGCAAAATATGTGAGTGACGAGTAGAGCGCTCTATCCCCCATAAGATCAAATCCCGCATTGCAAAATGCGGACACGGAATGAAAGGCGGCGTACCATAGTCCCTTTCCAATGCCGAATTCCCTGCAGAATACCGGAGCCATGATCCCGGCCCCTATCAGTTCAAAGCATACTGCCGTCCTGATGATAAAACCCGTCAGCCGCACTATGCCTCCCAGCCGGTCGGCTGAGATAGCCTCCTGCATGATGCTGCGCTCCCTCAGGCTGATCCTCTTCCCCGACACGGCTACGATCGCTACGGCCACAGTCACCACGCCCATACCGCCAATCTGTATCAACACCAGAATAACTGCCTGCCCGAAAACAGACCAGTACGTTGCCGTGTCCTGAACCACCAGTCCGGTCACACAGACTGCGGAAGTGGAGGTAAACAGCGCATCTGCGAAAACTGCACCACAACCGTCCCGTGTAGCGATGGGAAACATGAGCAGCAGACTCCCCAATAGGATCAGCCCCGCGAATCCAAGTATAATAATCTGCGACGGAGACAAGCTTTTTCCTAATTTTTTCATTACAATATCCCTGTTCCTTCCGGCCTGTTAATCTGCCAGACTCATTATATGAGTTTTTCCGATAAAAAGCAACAGTTAGTGTAAAATTTTAGTTGGCAAAATAAAAGGAAGAGGCCGAAACCTCTTCC
>CAZGVI010000086.1:0-7178 GCA_964529395.1 uncultured Acetatifactor sp. | reverse complement strand
CGGGCTGCTGTCTCTCCGTGCGGTTGCCGTTGTGGTCGTAGCTGTAGCGGTTATCCACCAATACTTCTTTCCCCAGCATAGTCTTTAAGCTGGTGAGGTTTTTGTCCCCGTCATAGGCGTACTCGGTGTACAGGCTGCCGTTTTTAAGGCTCTTGATGGTGCCGTCCGGGTAGTAGGTGTACTCTGCCAGCCTATTGTTATTATCATTCACGTATTGGAGAATGTCAAGGGCGTTATATTGGTATCGTAACACTTTTCCCGAAATATCTTCCTGGCTGACCAGGTTTCCGTCCAGGTCATAGGACATGGACAGCAGGGTGCGGCCGCTGGCGGACTTGCGGGTCAGGCGGCCCATGACGTCATACTCGTAGCTGTAGCGCATACCCAGGGTGCATACATTGGGGGCGCCAGGGACGCTGCTGTGGGAGATGGCCGACTTTAACAGTCCCTCCGGGGTATATTCATAGCTCTCGGAGAGTATCGTGCAGGACTGCTCTGGATTCCGGGGTTCCACTCCGGGCAGGGCTCCGGGTATATCGCCGGACTCCCCCAGGCCTCGGGGTTCGTCAGGTTTTCCCAACGCCCTGGCCCTGCGTCCAGTGGGGCTGCCATACAGGTTGTAAGTATAGGTAGTCTCCACGCCGTTGCGGTCCGTCATCCGGCACAGGCGGCCTCCCGCGTCGTAGTGGTATTCCTCGCTGTGGCCCAGGGGGTCTGTCATGCGCAGCATACGGCCGTCAGCGCCGTACTCGTACCGGGTGGTGTTGCCTTCCCCGTCCACGGAGGCGGTGATGTTGCCCGCGTAGTCATAGCGGTAGTATTCGCTGGCTCCGTCGGGGCGGGTGATCTCCGTGATCCTGCCCCATTCGTCCAGCCCGTACCTTATCCTGTTGCCCTCGCCGTCTGTCACGCCTGTGATGTTGCCGAAGGGGTCATACTCGTACTGCTGGGCGGAGCCTGCCGCGGTGGCGGCGCAGGTGCGTCTCCCTCCCAGGTCATAGGTAAAGCGGACGCCGTTGCCGCAGGCATCGGTGGTGGACAGCAGGTATCCTCCCGCGCCGTAGGCGTGCCGGGCCTGCAGCACCCCGTCGGGGCGGGTGATCTCCAGGATCCTGCCCAGCGGGTCGTAGGCGTACTGCTGTCCATGGGCCTGTTCCCCCAGCCGGTGGTACTCATTGGGGAGTACCAGGCGGGCCAGGCGGCCGTTTTGGTCATAGAGCCGGCGGGTGACTCCGCCGTCTTTCTCGGTCCTGCGGATCTCCTGGTCCAGCAGGTCGTATTCTATCCGGACGGTGTTCCCGCGGTTGTCCGTCACTTCCGTCAGGTTGCCGCTCCTGTCGTAGGAGAAACGGGTGGTGTTGTGTATGCCGGTGGATCTTTCCACGTGGGTCTCCGCCGTCAGGCGGTCGGCCTCGTCGTACTGTCTGCGGATCTCCCCGCCGTAGGGCAGACGGATCCTTATCAGGTTGCCGTTTAGGTCGTACTCGTAGGAGGTGGCGGTCATCCTGCGGCCGCAGCCTTCCTCGTCGGCGCTCTGCCGGATCTGGGTAAGGCGCCCCGCCCCGTCGTAGGTATAGGCGCGGATCTGCTCTGTGGTATCGTTTATCCGGGACTTTTCACCGGTCCGGCGGTTGTTGCTGTCGTACCGGTATTCCAGGCAGGCTCCGGTGTTGTCGCTGACACGGATACGGCGGTTGTCCCGGTCGTAGGCGTAGCGGACGGTGTGGATGGCTCCGCTCTCCCCCTCCAGGGTCTGGGCGTCCCGGTAGCGGATCTCCTGGGTCATGTTGCCCGCCAGGTCGTAGCGGTAGCGGGTCAGCTGGTAGTATACCCTGCCGTCCTCCCCCATATGTACGGGCTTTCTCACTTCCGTCAGCCACCCCATGCGGTTGTAGTGGTACAGCTCGCCGGGGCGTTCCTCATCCGTCTCTCCCAGGAGGAAACCGTCCGCGTTTATCAGTTTTACGATATTTCCGTGCAGGTCGTAGACATAGCGTTTGCGCACGGTCCCTTCCGGGTCGGTGATCTGGGTGAGCCGTCCCACTTCGTCGTAGGCGTAGCGCCAGCCCGTGCCGCTGTCCGCCTGGCTGTCATATGACAGGGGCGCTATCTTTTCGGTGATGTGGCCCATGGCGTCGTAGCGTATCCTCTCCACGCCGCCGTCCGGGTAATAGATCCGGACGCGACGGCCCTCCGGGTCGTACTCGTAGGCGATCCCCTCCCCGTCTCCCGTGGCAGGGTCGTAGGTATCCGGGTGTATCTCTTTGAGCACATGCCCCTCGGTGTCCCGGGGCGTGGCACGTACATTGCCCGGGGGGTCCACGGTCATGACCAGGGAGTCCATGGCGTCGTAGACATACCGGGTGCCCGCCTGGCTGCCGCCCTCCCGGGCCTGGTTGGGGCGCACTACCTTGGTCAGGTTGCAGAGGGCGTCATAATAGTATCTGGTCACCTGTCCCAGGGGATCGGTCACCATGGTGACGCAGTCCATATGGTTGTAGGCATAGGCGGTGGTTCCCCGGGCGTCCTGCACTTCCATGCAGCGCCCGGCCCTGTCGTAGGTGTAGCGGACCGTGTTCCCTTCCGGGGTGGTGATGGCGCCGGGCTGGGCGTTGCTGCCCTCATAGGTGTAGACGGTGGTGTTGCCCCCCGCGTCCGTGACCTGCGTGACGCGGCCCAGGCCGTCGTAGGTCAGGTGCACGCGCTGCTCCAAGGTTATAAATCTTGAGGAATATCTGTATACTTAAAGATATCTCTACTCTCAGGATACAATGCCCAGCGAAAAGCCGGATGAACCTCCCAGTCGTATCCAAAATCAATGTTTTTTGAAGTTATATACTTATTATCCTCAAAATATTTCCGATCAATAAATCCGCCAGAAACATCTTTCCTCGCATTCAGAAAGTTAATTTTATACATAAAAGCAATCAATTCATCTACAGTGCATTCTTTATTGTTTGCAAAATAAAATTTTCCATTTTGCATTATGCCTTCAATTTTGCGGCTCAGACGTGCCTTATCATAAACAAATGGCTTATCTGTTTTCTTCATATCATGACTTGGTTTCATTCCCAACAACAGCCGTTCTATATCTGGCAACTCATATTTATGCTCATTTATTGTGTCTTGAAGCCTACTTGAAGAATACTGTTCAAAAACTTCTTCCCAATCTTCTGTCACAATCAGATTTCGGCCTTCCGCATTCGCATTACGTGCTGCTAATGTACATAGATTTATGAGATCTCGTGGTCTTCTTCTGATAAGAGATAAAAAAATATAACGAATAGGCCTATTATTCCATTTTCCAGCCCCTTCAAAAGTATCTGCCATTATATCATCTAAATAAATTGCCATTTCCCCTTGTTTCATGTTGAGCAAATCTTTTTCTGAAATATCATTATTAAAATAGCTTTGCACTCTTTTAACCAATAATGCTAGCAATTCATGTTCGGTCCATTTAAGCCATAAAACATTTCCATCTACCTTATCTGTTGATTCGTCTGCTGTCCTAACCAGATAGTAAACATCGCTCCTGAGACTGATTCTAAAGCACAGTTCATTTGTTTCGTTACACATGTCCCTAACTGCATTAAGCAAAGCTGAAATTCTATATATGTTTTGTTTTGACCCATTCCACGCCCTATCTAGATCATCAACATATATAACAATCTTTCGGTTTTTTAGATACTGATCTGCAACACTTTTCTTAATCGCATCAAAATCAACAATTTCCTGCACTTTTTTTATTATCATGCTAATTCTTTCTGTAAACTTTAAACTCTTTTTAAAAATCCGATTTATAGCATCATTCTCCTTTGCTATTTCAAAATATGATGCCACCTTTTCTACCAGCAGTTCCTCCAAACCTGATTTCCATAATCTAATCAATTCTAACGGATCATTCTCGTTTTCGGTGTCAGCCATCCCAAGTATATCATCTGGTCTAACCCATATACTCAGCACATTATCCTTAAGATTTTCCAAATAGGACATCCGAAAAACAGCAGATTTTCCAATTCCCTTATGAGCAACAAGTATTCTTATTGGTAAAAAATTATGTATCTTTTCATACACATCTGTTTTTACGAAGTATGAACTAAACCGTTCTCTCTTCTCATCTTCAGCCGCAAGATCTCCAAATAATTCTCTTATTTGTTGTTCAGAAAAATCAATTGTTTTACCATGTAGATTGACCGATGGTTCAAGTATTACATTTGTAGCTCTTTTACCTTTATTGGTTTCCTCATAATCAAATTGAACCTTGCTACCTTTAGTTAATTTTTCATAAATCGCTCTGTCAACATTATTTATATGTACAAAGATATCTTCTCCCGTCTTTGAACGTATAAAACAGTAGCCTTTTTCTGTTTTTTCTCGTACTATTCCCTTTTCCATTTTTGTTTTCTCCTTACTACATCATATAATTAATTATACTATATTATTAGATAACTGTAACTTTTGTGTTTCAGAAACATTCTCCATATATAATTTACTCAAACTTCCCACACCAATTCAAGAAATAAAGCCTTGCCTTGATAAATGCCGGTTAGGATACAAACCCATTGATCAGTTGCGTTTTTTCTGCATTTGTGATTTTAACTGCCTCTGTCCTAAGCCCTTCCACAAAGATAGCGACCAGACTGGACAGTGCCGTACACAGCTCCATGTCCTGTATGTCGCATCACAGCACACGTAAAACAGCTCGCATATCGTCTTGGGATCATTGGCTTTCCTGCGCAGCCATTCGAGCAGTATATATCGGGTAAAGACAATGGCGGTGCTACTTACCGTCATGTCATAGCTGAGCCCCTGAAATTCGCTGCCCAGACAGAGCAGAAACTTACTTGCCCTGAAAAAAGTTCGATTTTCCACCGGTTTCCGTATAAGCGGACAACTTCACTGTTGCTGAGACCGCAGTCGGTCGTCAGCAAGATGATGTATTCGCCTGTTTTGTTCCTGTTCCTAACAAATACAAGCTTTACAGGAATGTTGGACTTTTTCGTTGTTATCGTGATAGAGCCAAATACATTCCCGACCCCGTTGAACGCAACCAGCTTACTGAGAGCCTTGAGATTGTAGAGCCTACCTTGATAGTTATACAACTGTTTATTGTCTTTCCGCATTCTGATCACGTCCAGACCTTCACCGAGGATGCTGTTGATAAAAGACTCATTCGTGAACCATGTGTCCATAAGGACATAGCTGGCCCGTATCCCGGCTCTCAGCGTATTGTGGATCATTGCCATGGCAGCATTCGGCTTATGGCAGATCGCTCTCTGGCGGCGCTTATAACCGCTTTTGCGCCGGTCAATTCCGGATGCGGCTCCCATGATGTGTTTTCCGGTATCCGCAGACGCCATCATATTAAATGCAGTGGGAACAAAGCTGTAGCCGTCCGTCCACCCCAGGGTCAGCATGTTGAATCCCCTGACCATCCTATGGATGCCATGGTTATAGATCCAGGAGAGCAGTTCCACCTGTCTGCTGCGGTTCCTTTCAATCACGGAATCGTCAAGGACAAGGCATTTCACCCGTTCCCTATGCGTAAGGGATGAAAAGTAAGCAGTCACCCTGACGGAGAGCAGGGTGAGGAAACGCTGCCAGTTATACCCCGGCTCATTCAAGAAACGGTAATACGTGTTTTGGGAGAATGCCATATCCTGTTTCTTGGAATTCAGGAAATGGAACAGGTTACAATTCTGAAATACCAGAAACAGAAGGAACTGGAATATCTCATATATGAGGCTGCCTTTTTTCTTGCGGATGCTAGATTCTTTTAGGAGCCTGCATATACCGAGTTCCTTGATTGCATTTCCAAATTTGCACTGAATTTCGGGGTTGTTATTTTCGCCAGTATGGTTTATCATGAGATTGGCACCATTCTTAGGTATTTTTTGGGTTTCGCTAATCTTATTATACCAGAGAACAGGTGCTTTTTGTTGTCAATGTACAAATATATTTGCATCCAAACCCGGGGAATCAAAGGATTTTAGCCGGTTTGGGATGTGGGAAGTTTGAGTTAATTACAGTTCCGAATATGGATTATCAACACTATCTCCATATTCATCTTCTGATTCTACAATATTGGATAATACTGCTTGATTATGAATAAAAACCTTGTTTTGCAAAATGTAATTGAACAGATTGCTCAATCCGATTCTAGGAATAATACATAAAATATAGTCCATTATTTCCTCGTCTTCAAAATCTATTACTGATTTTAAATATTTATCCACTTTTTCCTTTACACTTTCTTCCAACAGTTCATATGTATGCCATTGTCTATCTGCTAACTCAAGCAACTCACTTAAAGCATAATCCACATTTGCAGAATCAGTATTATTGCAATAATAAGATAAGTATTCCTCAAAGTATTCCTTCATTTTATCACATTCTATTGAGTCGGGAAGTTCATGAAACTTTGTCACCTCAGTCACCTCCCTTCAATGGAATATGTGTATAGTTTTGTGGTTTTTTCACAAACCTTCCAGATTGTGTTAATAATTTATTTCCTACTTTAATTTGTGCAGTCCAACCCGCTCCAGAATTAGACCCAGGATATTTTATTGCAGCATTTAAATCTTGTGAATGCCACTTTATTTCCACCTTTTTACCATTGATACTAAAATTATATTTGTATCCATCTTTAATAGTGTCTGTCGGAACAAAGGTATTTGGTGTACCTTTAGGAACAATGCTCCTTAATAAATCTTCTGAAGTCTCTCCGCCCACCAACATCTGTCTTGCTGCAAATTCTGGGTCATAAACTGTAAGTGCAGTGTTTCTACCACTCTCACCACTTTGCCTGGGCTTAATATCCGGCTCCGCTGCATCTGGATTACTCGGCCTGTTAGATGAGGTATCAGTCTGCGAATCCTGTGCTACCCGCCTATTTGCAGCCTCCGCCTGCGGAGTGTCATAATAAGTAGTCAGACCATGTTCTTGGTTAAATGCAATCTCATCAGCCACATGTTGTGTAAGCTGGTCGGCAAAACTTTCACTTCCTCCAGACTGTTTTTGGTTTGTGTCCTTATTATCACAACTGTGCCCGCTCGGGTCCGCATAATACACCGGATTATTCCGGCAGTACGCGTACAGATTCAGCCCGTCTCCACGGTAGGTGTCCTCCTGGGTGAACCGCCCGATCACAGGGTTGTAATACCGGGCCCGCAGGTAAT
>CAZGVI010000085.1:0-7602 GCA_964529395.1 uncultured Acetatifactor sp. | reverse complement strand
TGGATAATTCCTTACTGGCTGTAAGGGGTATTAACCATAAATACATTGTAGTAGGAAATAATTCACTCGATAGATCATGACTCTATTCGTTTTAGCACACATAGATTCAAGAGAGATGAATGTGCAGTACAGTATTGAGAAAAATTTGGATAGTTTTACCTATTATGTTTTTTATATATTGTTCCGAAATCAATAATGGATTTGTATACCCCAATATATGTAGAGGTGCTTATGAAAAACAGAAAAACAATATTTCCCATTTATCAGATTATTTTTCTGCTGACGGTTCTGTCTCTGGTTTCCTGCGGGCAGCCTCAGGAGGCGCAGGAGACGCCGCCGCCGGTTCCCACGGCGACGCCCGCTGCCACAGCGCCGCCGGCAGATCCCTTTACGGAGGAGGAACTGCGCCGCGCTATCCTTGAACTGAAAGATGATGGGCAGGATTTGGCTCAAAAACAGGAGTATTATGAGAGACTGCTGGCTATGGATGTCTTTGGCGAAGAGGACTATGAGGAGCTGGCTCGGATCTACGGCAGCAGGGGAGATTGGCAGGGACAGCGCCGTATGCTGTTTAAACTGCTGCGTCTCTACCCATCCGAAGAGCATGCCAAGCTGCTTAGCGAAGTGACGGTGTATCGGGACGACACGGATGAGGACATGGCTGTTTTGGCCGGACAGATCCGGGGAGCGCTGGAACAGCAGGATGCCATGACGCTTAAAGCCCTGACCTCCACCCAAGAATGGAAACGGTTGTTGCAGGAGGATCTGGACGCTATAGAGACCCGCACCTGTTATCAGGCAGGGGAAGAAACCCTGCAGATTGCTGCCGGAGGCCCCGCCGTGGAGATCACCTGCCGCAGTGAACAGGGAAATCTCATGTTTTATCGGCAGGAGAGTGACCAGATCGTGCTGGGCAGCGCCATATTACAGGACGGAGCTTATGCGGGAGAAGTGAAAGTGTCCTATTGTGACGGAGAGGGAAACGTGATCCACACCATACAGGGAACCATGAAAAACAATATGTGCGTGGGGCCGGTGACGATCGTATACCAGGGAGTGGAGTATACCGGCACATTCTCGGAGGAAGGAGTCACCGTTGAGGAACAGTTGGAGGAAGTGACGGAACAGGGCGGCGTTGTCTATGCCTATGGTTCAGGTGGGAAAGCCTACCTGTATCAGGCGAATGCAGTGCCGGCGGATTTCCGGATCGATACGGCATTTTTAGGTCTCCCGGAATATGAGGAATGGAGGTAGCACAATGGAGAGCCTTTGCAATGCGATGCTGAAAAAGAAAGGGCTGCGCCTGCTGGCAGTGATGCTGGCCGTAGCGCTGGCTGTGGTTTTCCCGCTGCCGGATACTGTGGGCACAGGAGAGGTGCAGGCGGCGGGGCGTACACAGGAGGTAGCCAATGTGGTGGTCTTTGTCAAATACCAGGACGATGCCAGGGACATATTCAATGCAACCTATGTCGAGGGAAATTATGTCTATTCCAACTGGAAGGACATTAAAAACATGTACGATCTGGATAGGGACTCTTTCAGCAACTATATTTCCGCGATCTCGGAAGGCGCGGTACATGTGACCAATTACTTTCCTCAGGAACGTGCTGACAGAAACGGCGTACAGACGCTGGTGATCCCTCGTGGAGACGGCCAGGGATATATTGCAGGTCAGGTGGTGAAAGCGATCACTGAGGGAAAGATTTCGGTGGATACCACGGCCAATAAAGTGGATAACAGACAAAGCGGGGTTCTGGACAATCTGACGGTGATCATCCAGGGAGATAAAACAGACTGGGGCGAGTCTGCCTATCGGGCCAGATACGCGGGTCAGGGCAGCCTCAACGGAATACAGATCTTGGACTATAATGTTCTTTGCTCCTCCATGCTGGTATCGGAGAACGCGTCCCTCAGCTATCGGTCGCGGCAGGGGACGATAGCCCATGAATTTTTACACACGATGGGGTTGCCGGATCTTTACAGAGATGCCTCGCACAGTGGAACTCCTGTGGGTTACTGGGATATCATGGCCTCTGTCAGCGGATTTTTACAGTATCCGCTGTCCTATCTGCGGGCAAGAGAAGGATGGATCCCGATGAAAACGATCACCCAGAGCGGTGAATACACGCTGACAGCGGTGTCAGGAACCGGCGGCGATAAGGTGTTTGCGCTGCGGACACCCCTTTCAGACAGTGAGCTGATCTGTCTGGAATACAGGAGAAAGAGCACGGATCCCAATGAGTTTGAATATTCTCTTCCCGGCAGCGGCCTGCTTATGTACCGGGTAGACAACAATGTTGACGGATTGACCAATCATGCCGGCAATAATTATATTTATGTGTACCGCCCCGGAGTTACGCATCCTGAGGCTGCTGCGGAAGGAGTCAACAACGCGGCGCTGGATCCGTCCCAGGGGCAGACAAAGTACGGCACCACAGACCTGAGCGCGGATTTTTCCCAGAATACATTGTACTACTCAGACGGCTCCAACAGCGGTATAGAGATCAGCGGCCTGAGGCTGTCCCAGGATCAGACCAAGCTGACGTTTACCGTCACTTTTGCGGATTATAGTAATTCCGGCATATGGGATAATCTGGGGACGGGGATAAGCGGCCAGGTTGGAGAGGCTCCGGATGTCTGCGTGGATCCTGTCACGGGAACCCTGTACGCGGCATATGCGGAGGAGATATCCGGCAGTGTATCCGGAGCCACCCGCATATGCGTTAAATCCTGGAGCGGCTCGGCATGGCAGCAGGTTGGGCAGGCTATTGACAATGCCCGGATGCCGTCGCTGGCTGTCTGCTCCGGCAAGGTGTATCTCTCTTACTATAGGAGGACTGATGACGCCGCCGTGTACTGCAGGCTTGATGGCGGAACCTGGCAGCAGATCAGGGCAGACGGAGTGCAGTATCCCAAAAGTATGCAGTTTGTGGTGGATGGCAGCGACATCTATGGTGTATATGAGGGAATGTGCAATGCCGGAGTGCGGATGGTCATATGGGACGTTAAGAGCGGCAGCGTGGTGACGGATAGCCTTACCACCGCCATCAGCTTTGGCAATCCACGGTTGGTGAAAACCGGAAACAGTTTTTATATGGTGTGCTCGGAATTCCCTGCGTCTGGCACGAGCCAGAGCAGTACCGCGACGCAGATCAGAGAATACAATATGTCCACAGGCAGATGGAGCACTGTGCACACCATTGCGCCAATATATACCAATGAACACTGTATGGTGAAACAGGGGCAGAAGATATATGCCTTTGCGGGCGCGTCAGGGGAAGGCGCCTATATTACGACATTTGACGGAAACAGCTGGAGCAGCGGCCCGGTACTCTCTGTAAATCAGTTTAATAACGCATCCATGGATGTGGTAAACGGAGAGATATATCTGGCATATTATGACACGGCTGACAGAAGGGCTAAACTGCTCAAAGGAACGGGAATCACACTGACGGAGTGCGCCGACAGACTGGGATCGGGACTGGATTACCTGGAGATCTGCAGTTACGGCGATACGCTTTACGCAGCTACCAGAGCGCGGTATACTGGCAGTATGGTGGTACGTGTCAAGTCTCTTTCACAGGGAGGAACGAATGTTCCGGAGCAGCGTCCGCGCATGCTGACTCTGACGCCGCCGGGGGGGTATGAAGACCCCATGGTTTTTGTTGACGGAGTGGAATACGAGGCGCAGAAAAGCGGTGGCAGCTATCAGGTACAGTTGCCTGATACTGCCGGCAGAACAGCGGTGATGTACAGCTATAACGATAAAAATATTCCGGTGGGTATGTACGTGTGGAAACTGGAATGGCAGGGAAATATTTGTACGGCTGTGTCGATGCCGGGACTGCAGGATATGCTCAGCTATCACGGCTTTTCCATTCGGGTTCAGGATCCGGCGGGTATCCGCTTTAAATCAGGAATAGACGTGGGCCTGAAACAGCGTCTTACCACCACAGGCGTGGACGGCTGTCTTTTGAAAGAGTACGGGACTCTGTTTATCACCAATGAGAACAGAGAGAAGTATCCATTTGTCAAGGGCGGCACGAAGGTGGGCGGCGGAAGGGCTTACTGGATAGAGAACGGAAAGGTGAATGATAAAGTGTTTGAGACGGTAGCGGGACGTAACCGCTTTACCTCCGTTTTGATAAATCTGGCGCCCAACATGTATGCAAAGGATATCTCTTTCAGGGCTTATGCGGTGCTGGACTGCGGTGGACAGGAGATCATAGTGTATGGTCCGCCGGTATACAGAAGTGTATATACGGTGGCGAAACAGGTGCAGGCCAAAGGAGAATTCAAGGTTGGCAGCAGCGGATACAGATATGTACAGGGAATCATAGACTCAGTAGAGGGCAGGTAGCGGAATATGAAGAGAATCTATTTTTTGGCGACATTACTGTTTGGAGCGGTAACGTTTGGCGCTGGTTTGCCGGAGGGAACGCTGGTACAGCCTTTGGCGCAGCAGGCGGCGGATCAGCAGGATATGGCTGAGGTAACGCAGTTGAGGGAACTGTCTGCACGAGAATTGGCGGCCCAGGGTTATGTGTCTGTGGATGCTCTGAAGATCCGTATTGACGACGGCGAGGTGCAGTGGTATGACGGCGTGATGTGGCATACGGTGGCAACGGTGGAGGAGATGGAAAAAGAAGATAAGTTCTATGTGGCGCAGGAGGCGTTTCAGGAGTTTGAGGAACAACTGAAACAGCAGCAGGAGACGGAAAAAGCAATGCAGCAAAGCACCGGAGAGCAGGAACAGATATTGCTGGTGGGGCAGAAGAAAGATCCCAAACCTGCGGAAAAGCCCAAGCCCACAAAGCCGACGGTGACAGCCCCTGTCCCCGATCCCTCGGTTATTCCCATGCCTATACCTGATCCCACTCCCCAGCCAGTAGGCGGAGGGGACAATGGAGGCGGCAACTCCGGCGGAGGAGACAGCGGAAACAGCGGAGGCGGCAATTCCGGCGGAGGAGACAGCGGAAACAGCGGAGGCGGCAACTCCGGCGGAGGAGACAGCGGTAGCAGCGGAGGCGGCAACCCCGGCGGAGGAGACAGCGGCAATACAGGAGGCGGCGACTCCGGCAGTTCCGGCGGCACTGAATCCGGCGACGGCGAAAATATGGAATGGTCGGATGACTATCTGTAAGCGGGATGCAGGAATCTGAATACTCTCATAAAAGGCTGGTGCATTTGCACCGGCCTTTTATAGACGGTGGATTCTGCCATACAGATTGGATCAGCAAATAGAGGCGCCTGGCTGTATAAGAAGGAACTGGAATCGACAGTATCATGTAAAACATAAAACAGCGCCCTGTTTTACAGGGCGCTGCATTCATCCTACTTTTTCTTTTTGAGATCGGCTAACAACTTCTCCAGATCTTTGATGTCTTTTTCCTTCCTGGCTGCGTCGGGAGCCATCTCGAGCATACCGGCCACAGCGGTCTGTATACTGATGATGGAGCGGAAACTCTTGTAGTCCTGAAGGAATTTCTCGGTGAGGACCTCTTTGGACTTCTCGGTAGCGCCGAAGGTTCTGCTCAAAACATTGCCGCTGTGGGTCACGCCCTGCACCTCGACAAGCTCATTGGCCAGTAATTTACGCAGCACAGCCTGTACGGTACTCTGGGTCAGCTCAGCACCGGAGTTGACGATCTCAGTGGATGTCAGAGCTCTCTCAGACTCGTGCAGGATTTTTAATACTTCCAGTTCTCTTGGATTAAGTTTCATAGCAAAAAACTCCTTTCATAGTGTCTCCAATAGTCTCAAACTAATGCTATTATAATTCATAAAAGAAAAATATGCAATATGTGACACGATATTTTCTTAAAAATTTTTTTACGACAAAAAACGAGTGGGATGAGACTTGCCAGCAGGGGGGATTCTGTGCTATGGTTTGAATGGAGAAAAGACAAAAAACGGGACTTGCCGGGTATTTCCTGGCAGTCGGAGGGAAACAATAACAAATGAAAAAGAGAAACTTTTATCTGTGCTGTGTCGTGTTGTTTATGGTACACCTGGCGCTCCTCACAGTTTACGGCGCCAACAAACAGGGGTATCACGAGGATGAATACTATTCGTTTTTCTCCAGCACCGGCAGGGCGGCGATCGGTCCCAGAAGTTCTTATGACGTCAGGACAGGCTATGAGATGCAGAGACAGTTCATGGTGCGGGAAGGCGAACGTTTTCAATATGCGGAAGTGATAAAAAATCAGGAGCAGGACGTACATCCGCCGCTGTACTATCTGGCGCTGAACACTGTCATGTCTCTGCTGCCGGAGCATTTTTATAAATGGTTCGGGCTGGCGCTCAACATGTTCTGTTCCTGTGTAACACTGGGAGGGATACTGTTCCTGCTGGGGGGGGCTGGGAAAACGGGAAAGCTGTGCCCCAGCGGTACTCCTGGGGGGACTGGTATACGCCGTGGCTCCCTCCACGGTCAGCAATGTGATGTTCATACGTATGTATGCCATGTCGGCCATGTGGACGGTGCTGTACGCCTGCGTGATCATAGCGCTGATACGGCACGGGGAATGGAGCAGAAAGCGTTTTGCGGCCTGTACGGCTGCGGGGGCCGCACTGTGCTGGCTGGCTTTTATGACCCATTATTTCTGCCTGTTGGTTCCCTTTTTTCTGACGCTTGCCTATTGTATTGCGGCGCTGTGGCGGCGCAGAGGGATCCTGCGTATGCTTGTGTACGGTCTGTGCATGTGCGCAGCCGTCGGGTTCGCGGTGTATTGCTATCCCGCCAGTCTACAGCATATTTTTCACGGCTATCGGGGGGATGCCGCCATCGCCACTCTGCTAAACGGAAGTTTTAGAGAGTTATGCGCCATGTTCCTGCCGGTGCTGAACCAAAATGTGTACGCGGGGACCATGTGGGTGGTACTGCTGCTTTCCGTGGCAGCGCTGGTACTGCTGACAGTGCGCGAAGGCAAAGAAGGGGCGAACCGCGCCTCCCTGGGCTGTGCCGCCATTCTATACCTGGCCAGCCTGGCATCCGTCTGTTTCCTGATGAAGACCTCCCTGTTTTTGGGAGAAAGCTCCTGCCGGTATTTCTATCCGGTGCTGGCTCTGCTCCTGCCGCTACAGGTCTACCTCTGGTATCGGGCGGTGGCTGTGCTGGCGGCGGGGAAAAGATGGGGCGGATTAGTCTGCGGGATAGCGGCGCTGCTGGCATGTCTTCCCTTTCTGGCAGGACATGTCCAGCACAGAGTGCTGTTCCTCTACCCGGAGGAGGCGGAGAAAAAGGAAGTGTCTTTCCGCTATGGCCAGGAGTATCCGCTGATCGTGGTGTATTCCAGGGAGGCCGCATACCGGAGCTGGTATATGGCCGATCAGATCTGGCCTTATCAATATGTGATCTACTCGGACCTGGAGCATATGCTTACGCTGCCGGAGGATCCGCTGCTGACACAGGCCGAAGGGTTTGTGGTGTATATGGATGCGCCTGCGGAGACGCTGGAGCCGCTGGTAGAGAGAAATCCCCATGTGGAAGGTTATACTCTTCTCAGGGAAGACAGGTTTTTTTGGGTGTATCTGGTGGAATGAGGAGTTAGTGTAAAATTTTAGTTGGCAAAATAAAAGGAAGAGGCCGAAACCTCTTCC
>CAZGVI010000084.1:0-8229 GCA_964529395.1 uncultured Acetatifactor sp. | reverse complement strand
TGGAGGAGACCTACAAGCTCATCGACCTCACGGAGTATATGCAGGACAATTATACGCAGCTATGTATTAACGCGGGCAATCTGACGAGCCGGATGGAACGTCTGGAACTGGAAAAAAAGCACCTGACCGAGAGTTATGAGCTGGAGCTGCCCTATCTGCAGGAGCAGCTTGCGGACTGCCGCGATAAACTTAAGAGCAATATACTCAAAGCTCTTTTTGACGGCACGGTGACAGAGCTGCGGCCCGCCGTCAGTGGCGATAAGGTTGACGGGGAGACGCCCATGGTGGTGCTGGCGGACACTTCCCGGTATCTGGCAGTAGGGGATTACGTCCTGCGGCGGGATGCGGAGAAGGCGGAAAGGGTCTATGTGTTTATAGACGGCGAGGAGTATGAGGCGGAGTACATTCCCATGGATCAAAAGGTATACAGCGCTCTGGTCGCGAAAGGGATGACGCCCTATTCCAGCTATGAGATATACCCGCCGGAGCCGTTGGAATTTGGGCATATGGTGTGTATCGTGATCCAAAAGGAATCGCGTCTACAGGTGCCGGTGGTGCCGGAACTGGCGGTGCAGCAGGAGGGCGCCCGGCGTTTCTGCTATCGAAAAGGCCCTGATGGACGGGAGAAGGTATATCTGGAAACGGGTCTGTATGACGGTCTGAACTATGAGATACTCAGCGGACTGCAGGAGGGAGATGAGGTGTACATTGACTAAGAGGAGAAAGGATGTTATGCATCTGCTGCGAACGAAAAACAGGCGGCGCCTGACAGCGGGGGTATTGGCGGCGGCAGCGCTGAGTCTGACGGCCTGCGGACAGGGCGGCGTATTTTCCGATGCGGGCACCAGAGTGACGACTGTACCGGACAGATCCCAGTATCTGGATCTCTCCATGCTGTCCGGCGAAGGGAATATGGAGGATGGCTGGAACAGCTACACCACCTACACATTGGAATACGGCACTTTCAGTACCGCGATGTCCAACATGCGGGCCGATCTACAGATGCTGGAAACCACATGCGTCAAAGCCGAGTATGAGGTGGGCAATATGCGTCTGGTGGAGATGCTGGCGGAGAAATACCAGTTTGTGAAAGCAGGTACGCCCGTAGCCAAAGTGACTATGGAGATAGACGAGGTGGATCTACAGGAGCTGGAGAGGAAACTGCTGCGGTTACAGCAGCGCTATATCCAGGCGCAGGAAGAGTTTGAGGAGAGCCAGGAAGAGAAGGAGGTGCTGTTCGCCAAATGGCCGCCCCAGCGCACCATAGATATCACCCGGTATGAACAGGCGCAGCTGGATTTTCAGCGGATTGCGGGCGAATACGAACGGCAGATCGCCGGGGTGACTGAGCAGATAGAAAAACTGCGGGGATTGTCGTTACAGACAGAGATCGTGGCTCCGGAGGACGGGTTTATTTTGGATGTATCCCTGTTGCAGAAAGGGCAGAAACTGGACAATGGCACGATCCTTCTCCGGCTGGCTCCGGCGGACAAAATATGTCTGGAATTTGATGATCGGTTGCAGCATTACGGTTACGGAAACCGTGTCACCCTGTCGGCTGGCAACAAAAGATCGGCCGATAATTATGACGCTATGGTGGTCAGCATCTCAGGTAAAGCGCTCAGCGGCGAATGGGATGTGGGAGTCAGCCGCCTGGTGGGAGACTATGATATCGGGCAGCTCCTGGGCAACGGTCCCTTTAATGTGTCCGGACAGACCAACGTCATGGAGAATGTGCTGCTGGTCCCGGCGGAGGCTGTGACGATAGATAAGCGGAAATACTATGTGACCGTGTTGGGAGAGGGCGGCAGTATGACGAAGACCCAGTTTATTCCGGGGGGCGGCAATGACGAGTACTATTGGGTGTTCGATGGCCTGCAGGAGGGCACCCGGATCGTAATGCCGTAGGGGGTAACTATGTATAAGCTGATCTTACAAAAACTATTACATAAAAAATGGATGGTGCTGAGCCTTCTGATAGGAAATATTCTGTTGATAGCGGTGGCGGTGAGCTATCCCATGTACCGCAATTCCTCCTTTCAGAGAATGCTGACGGATGAATTCAGGGACTATCAGGACAAAAACGGCGGCTGGCCCGCCGTCTGGGCGGTAAGCCATGCCCGGAGCATGCAGCGTGAGGGCGTCAGCTATGAGCAGCTGACCGCCTACGTGGAGCGCTGCCAGTCCAGGCTGAACGTGCCGTTGTACCGGGAGATCCAGTTTCTCAGCACATCGCTGGACGAGGCGACACCGGTGGTGGAGAGGGAGGAACACTTGCAGCGAAGGCTCCAGATCACTGCCATCAGTGATCTGGAGGGGGAAGTAGATATCTATGCGGGACGGCTGCCGGAGAGCGGAATGACAGGGGATGGCTGCCTGGAGGCCATGGTCAGCAGCGCCACAGCGGAAGGTCTGGATATTCTGCTGGACGAGACCTACCAGTTTGATAAGTTGTGCTGGGCTGACGGCACAACTCTGCAAGTCAGGATCGTGGGGATGTTCCGGGCTTTGAATGAGGATTCTCCCTTCTGGATGGAATCCCCCTCCAGCCTGCACAGGGATCTGATCATCCCCATGGAGACCTACAGGGAGTATTTTCTGGGAGAAGAGCAGGAGTTAGCGTTTGGCTGCAAAAAGAGGATCTATCAGCTATGGGACTACAGCGCCATAGCGCCGGAGCAGGTCAGGGATATCCTGCAGGTTTCCCGGCAGTTGGTAAACGCGGAGCAGAACGGCAGTCTGATACAGGACAATGCATATGAGGGGATCATACAGAGTTACAGCGCCAAGGCCAAAAAGGTGGAGGCTTCTCTGCTGATATTGCAGGTGCCGGTGCTGGCTCTGCTGCTGGCCTTTATCTATATGATCTCCTCCCAGATGCTGACCATGGAGCGCAATGAGATCTCCGTGATGAAGAGCCGGGGGGCTAAGCGGGGGCAGATCGTTTGGATGTACCTGATACAGAACCTGTTTTTGGGGCTGCTGTCTCTGGGAGTGGGACTGCCGCTGGGAGGCGTATTTTGCAGCGTGCTGGGGACGGCCACTGACTTTATGGAGTTTTCGGGGCGGCGTACCTTAAGTGTGGAATGGTCGGCGGACGTGCTGTGGTACGCCGGTGGGGCGCTGTTTCTCATGATGGTGATGACGCTGATCCCGGTGATCGGCTATAGCCGCGTGTCCATAGTCAATCTGAAACAGTCCCAGATGAAAAAGAAGAGTTCTCTGTGGAAAAAGCTGTATCTGGATCTGATCTGTCTGGCTGTGTCCCTGTACGGATATTATAACTTTTCCCGAAATCAGCGGCAGATGATGGAACAGGTGCTGACAGGGGAGACGCTGGATCCTTTGCTGTATCTCAGTTCCTCCCTGTTTCTGCTGGGCTGCGGCCTGCTGGCGCTGCGCCTTCAGCCGCTGTTGCTGCGGCTGATCTTCCGGGTGGGGAGAAAGCGTATGGCCCCTGCATCTTACGTGGCGTTTGTGGAGGGCACCCGGGGAGCGCGGAAAAAAGAGTTTATCATGCTGTTTATGATACTCACCGTGGCGCTGGGGATACACAATACCACAGTGGCCCGCACCATCGTGGCCAATGCGGAGAAAAATGCCGATTATGTCACAGGGGCGGATCTGGCGCTGAAAGAAGTGTGGAGGAATATCGCCCGTCCCGGGGAAGTTCCCGTCTATGTGGAGCCGGACTACGGGAAATATGACACCGTACCGGACATGGCCTTCCATACCAGAGTGTTGATCACACCCCTTGGAACCGGCAGAGACGGGGATATACAGCTCATGGGCATCGTGACGGAGGAGTTCGCAAAAGTGGCCTACATGCCGGAAGGGCTGCTGCCCTATGATTTTTATGACTATCTGAATGTGTTGGCCTCCTCGTCCACCGCCGCGCTGGTGTCGGAGAATTATATGACCAAGCTGGACTATAAACTTGGGGACAGTCTCACTCTGAAAGACAAAATGGGCAATGAGATCCGCGTAAAGATCAGAGGATTTTTTAACTATTGGCCCTCCTATGAGCCTCAGAGCTACAGCTTAAACAGCGACGGCTCTCTGGAGGTAAGGGATCAGTATCTGGTCGTGGCCAATATGGCCATGCTGGAGCAGGAACAGGGGGAACAGGGAAAGATACCCTATGAGATATGGTTTAGGGCGCAGGACGGAACGGACAGTCTGTATCCGTGGCTGGAGGAGCACTCCGAGGTGAAACTGACCAAGCTGGTAGATCTGGGAGAAGTCAGGGAAGAGATCAGGAACGATACGCTGCTCCAGGGGACCAACGGCATATTGACCATGAGCTTTATCGTAGTGTTGCTGCTGTGCGGCGTGGGATATCTGCTCTATTTTATCCTGACCATCCGTTCCAGGGAGCTGATGTTCGGCGTCCTGCGGGCCATGGGCATGAGAAAGGGTGAGATCAGCCGTATGCTGGCGCTGGAACAGATATTTTGCGGGCTGTATTCCATCGCCGTGGGGACGCTGGTGGGACTGATCGGTTCCAAAATGTTTGTCCCTATGATCCAGAATGCCTACGCGGCGTCGGACCAGGTGCTGCCGCTGGAACTGATCACCAACAGGAGCGACCTGCTGCAGCTCTTCGGCGTCATAGGGGTGGTGATGCTGGTGTGTCTGCTGGTGATCAGCAGGATCGCGGCGCACATGAATATCAGCAAAGCGTTGAAACTGGGAGAAGATTAGGATACTGGGAAAAACTTGCCATATGCAGGGGGATCGGAATGGATAATATCATTGTGGCGGAGAATATCGTGCGGAGTTTTTCGGTGCCGGGCGCCGTGCCCGGCAGCAGAGAGGAGTTTCAGGCGCTGAAGGGCATATCCCTGCAGGTGCCGCCCCGGAGTCTGGCGATCCTGCGGGGGCGTTCCGGCTCGGGAAAGACCACACTGCTGAATATTCTGAGCGCGCTGGATCAGCCCACGAAGGGGAAGGTATGGCTCCAGGGACGGGAGATCACGGCCATGTCCGAGAACGCCCGGGATAAACTGCGGCGGGGGAGCATTGGATTTATTTTTCAGTCCGTGTCTCTGATCCCGCTGATGAGCGCCTATGAGAACGTGGAGTTTGCGCTGAGACTGGCGGGGGTAAAACAGGAGCGCCGGGAGCGGGCAGAGCAGTGTCTGAAACTGGTGGGGCTGGGAAACCGTATGCACCATATGCCCCAGGAGATGTCTGGAGGCGAGCAGCAGCGGGTGGCGATCGCCCGGGCGGTGGCCCACAGGCCGGACATCATCTTTGCAGACGAGCCCACCGGCGAACTTGACTCGGCCACGGCCATGTCGGTGATGGGACTTTTCAGGGAACTGGTGGAAAAAGAGGGCGTCACCATCGTTATGACCACCCACGATATGGGGTTGATCGGAGCCGGGGACAGGGTTTTTGAGCTGCAGGACGGCACGCTTGCGGACAGGGAGCCGGGATAGAGCTTGGGACAGAGGCGGAGAGTCGGGATAGAGCTTGGGACAGGGCCGGAGAGCCGGAATAGAGCTTGGGACAGGTTCGGAGAGCCGGGATAGAGCTTGGAACAGGGCCGGAGAGTCGGGATAGGGACAAGATAAGGACACGGAGCGCGAAAATAGAGACAGAGGGCAGGAATAAAATGGGATATCGTTATGAGACACATTTGCACACATGTGAAGGGAGCGGCTGCGCCAGCGCGTCCGGGGCGGAGATGGCTCGGGCGCATAAGGAGCTGGGATACACGGGGATATTTGTCACCGATCATTTCTTCAACGGGAATACGGCGGTTCCCCGGGATCTGCCCTGGCGGGAGCGGGTGGAGCGTTTCTGCCTGGGCTACGAGCATGCCCGGCAGGAGGGAGAAAAGATCGGCCTGGATGTGTTTTTCGGGTTTGAATACGGAGTACACGCGGCTGATTTTCTGGTGTACAATCTGGATAAGGAATGGCTGCTGGGTCACGAGGATATCGATCGGGAGGACGCCAGAAAGGCGTTTGCCCTGATGCGCCGGGACGGTGGATTCATCGTCCAGGCCCATCCCTTTCGGGAGCGGGATTATATCGACCACATAGAGCTGTTTCCCCGGGATGTGGACGGCGTGGAGATCATAAACGGCGCCCAGCTCAAAGATCCCCGGATGAACGACCGGGCCAAGATCTATGCCATGATGTACGGATTGCCGGTGACGGCCGGTTCCGACTCCCACCACCTGCACGGCCTGTTCGGTAGCGGCGTGGAGCTGCCTGAAAGGGTGGAGCGGCCCACGGACTATCTGGAGATGATGCGGGCGGGGAAACTGAAATGCCTGGGGTACGGCCGGGTGCTGGAGTGAGCGCCTGGCGCGGCGGTATCACCTGGGCGGAGAGCAGGAGAGCAACGGATTCGCGCGGAAGGCGCAGGGGATGCGGCAACTGGTATTACCTGGGCGGAGAGCAGGAGAGCAACGGATTCGCGCGGAAGGCGCAGGGCTGGCATCATCCGGGCGGAAGGCGGAAGGGTAACGGATTCCCACAGGAGAATGAGGATGAAAAAAAGACGAATCGTATACTGCCTTACAGGCGTATGCATACTGGCGGCGCTGGCTGTGACCTTTTTATGTGTTTACATAAATAAACCCGGTACGGTATCCTATGAGTTTGAGAATACGCCCGGAAACAATATTGTCATGGAAATAGACCAGATAAGGGGAGCGGAATATGAAATCGTCCCTCTGCTGGATATGATCATTTCTGAGCCTTCGCCGGATTGGGGGATTGACGTTTATCTGGGGGACGGGGCAAGCAGTCTGTATTTTTACGCAAGCCGGAGTCCCGGGGGATATGAGGGCGTCTATGATGGGGAGCCGCAGATTCTCGAATCGGTTGCAGTGGGCGGACGGCAGTTGCGGCTGGTCGAGAGCGGAACATATATTGAGGGAGATTACCGCATCGCGTCGGGAGACGGCAATCCCTTTTGCTACGGCGTGAGCTTGTATATTGAAAAGTCTGTCTGGGAGAAAGACAAGGGGAAGATCATTCGTCTCATAGAGTCGGCCCGGGTGCGTTGACAGGAGAGTGTGTGCTGGAAGAACCGGGAAAAAATCGGGATTGACCGAGTTTCTTTGATGAACTGCTAAAGGAACAGAAAGAGGTTGCAAACATTAGAAATCGCCTTTTCTTTATTTGGTAGATGTAGTTTCTTCTAGCATCAAGCTCTCAAGTCTTGAAATATCAGGGAAAACAATCTTTTTTCCACGAGAATGAAGTCTCAAAATTCGCTTTATTTTAGTCCTTATTTCAGCTTGTATGGAATATCTTACAGGAACAGGATTGTTATTGCGGGTATGTATATGGTCAAGATATTTTTCTGTGATAGGAAACATATTCTGTAAAAGGAACGCAGCCTGCTTTCCGTCATATTCGCCCATAACAATAGTCAGGCAGTTGCCGTATTTTGCCATTTGTCTGTCATATATAGTCTGGAACTTTTCAACACGGCTGCTGAGCGGAACAAGCCAAAGCAGGGATGTTCTTTCATCCCGTATACAGTAGAAGGTTGGTCGGTAGTTACCGTTTTCTTTATTTTGCATGAGATTTGGGTCTTTCACCTTTGTAAAATATTCATCTTTTATGTGATAAACATAACCTTCTTTGTAATCCATAGTTGTATCTCCGTAAAAATAGCCTTATCGCCTAAGCGACAAGGCTGAAATTTTCTGACCGGACATTTATTAGACGCTTCCGGTAAGCGAGCAATATTTTCGAGCCGTACATTTATGAGTCGCAGACGGTAAGCGAACAATATTTTCGATGGCGGAATTCTCCGTCTCTAAATAGTATTATATAAAATCGCTCAAAATATGTCAAATAAATTTTCTGCCGGATTTCCGCTTGACATATATAGTCTGTCTATATATAATGCATATATAGACAGACTATATATTTTTTATGGACGACGAACAGCGCAATCACCGGAAAGGAGCGGAAACATGGACAGAAATCTGATACAGGGGAGCATGGATATGCTGATCCTGCGCCTTTTGGAGGAGAAGGATATGTACGGGTATGAGATGATCGATACCCTGCGAGGCAGATCCAACCAGGTCTTTGAACTGAAGGCGGGAACGCTGTATCCTCTGCTGCATTCCCTGGAAAGCAAGGGATATGTGAGCAGCTATGAGGAGGCGGCGCCCGGCGGCAAAAGCCGCAGATACTACGTAAGTAGGTAATCATCCGTACCTTGATTTTTGAAAAGAGCCACCTGTTGATT
>CAZGVI010000083.1:0-8682 GCA_964529395.1 uncultured Acetatifactor sp. | reverse complement strand
TTTTGGAGCGACTGCAAAATAAGCTGAAAGTGTCATTGCAGACAGCCCAGGGATACCTTGAGATGTTTGGAAAGCAGACAGTGTAATAAACTGCTGTAGATATTACTTTGCATGTGAATCCCCCAGGAATGGGGGATTTTGACATTTAATCTGCGGAAATTTTTCTTCCGTGGAAAAAATGCCAGTTTTGCCCGTAAAATCAACATTTATGGCAGCTTTTATGGGTAAAAAAAGTCCCTGTTTCCCTATATATAATAACTGTTTTTAATATTTATTTTCGATATGGATTATTTGAAATAAAATTCATGTGGCTAATATACAAACCACATGTTTTAAGATTTATGCTATCTATTGATAAATGTTTTAATTCAAGAGAAAAGAATCTGCCCATTAAAAAGAAAAAAGCAGGTAGCTTGTTAGAAGATAACTAATCACCAGCTGAAAAAATAAATCCTTTTTCTTTTATGCAGGCAATTCCTATCTCTGTCCCCTGCATCCCATTTTTTCTTTTTATCGGCAAAAATTTTCTTCCATATCTTATAATAAAAATTTGCATTTTTTTGAGGACTAAAATGCTCTAACCATTGATTTTACTGGATATGTGGCACTTTGCTTATGAAGAACCTCCAATGCATATAGTAGAAAGATTTTCTCCATTAAAAATCAGTTTTCAGTTATAATCTGCGGGGCAGTGCTTATAATATACAGACCCCACAACAAGGGGAGCCCGACAAGGGCTTGCAACCTGTAAATGCTATATGACATTGGGGGATGGCAGTACCTTAACTGCCGTTGTTTCAAAGGGTTCACTGCATGTTGCCTTAACTGGTGCAGGTTAGCTGAAAAGACATAACAAGCCCATAGTTCCTCTTACGGAACTGGGCTTATTTTTTTTGGCTTCTTTTTCCTAAAATTGCTGATTTCCTCTTTCCGCTGGTTTGTGGCATTTATCTCTTCCTCTGTCGCAACAAATTTTAAGATATCCTCTACCCTGCAGTCAAGTATCAGGCATAATTCATTCAGGGTATTTGAGCTGATTGGTTCCCCATGTCCCATTCTTCTTAGTGTGTTACTGGAAATGCCCCAATGATATATTAATTGATACTTTGTGATTTTTCTGTTCTCCATGGTAGACCATAATGGTTCATAAGAAATCATGCAAAAACCTCCCTTTCATCGACATAACCAGTGTTTCCATATTCATTGTAGTATCCATGCAAATGATTGAATATATATTAAATTTAGCGTATGCAATATGTTGAATATATTTCTTGCATAGTGTATGGAAGTACGTTATAATACAAAGGCGGAAAGAGCGGTATAGCCCTTTCAGAATACAAATGTTATGGGATAAAAAGTAATCCTGCTGGTTATCCCACAAAAATGAGGAGGAAGAAATGAAGAGGAAAGTAATAAGTATCTTGGTGGCAGGAATGGTCATGGCATCCTTTGCTGGATGCGGGACACAGGCGGAGACAGCAAATGGTGTGGTGTCTGAGCAGAACCTGAAGGAAACTGCTGTAACTGATGGAGAGGAGATTACGGCCAATAATGAAACAGACAAAAACACAGATACCGTTAATGAAAGTTCTGCTTTTAATGATAACGAGTACATTGTACTCTATGAAAACAAGGGAGAAAGTACAGAAGAGGTAGGTTTGAATTCACTTACTACCTTGGAACCTGCAATTCCCCGTGAACTCACAGGAGATACAGATGTTTATTATCCAGATGGTAGTTTAGCTGGATATGTCAAAGCTGGCACTACCATTGATTTCAACCTTATGGGAACTGAATGGATTGGTTTTAGCTATGGAGATAATGAGATCCTGCTTATGAGGGTTGAAGATGCTGAAAAGAATATAGAATATGAAGATGAAAGCCAGAACACACCAGAATTAATGGAAGATGTTACAGATGGAAACATTGTTCTATATGGTGGGGAAAAGTATCCTATAAAGTATGGTGGAATAGACGAGGGTATTGGTGAAGAAATCAATGTTGTACTTACAAATGTGGAGGCAGATATTCCTCTATTTTCTGGTGATGGACGTCTTTGTGGACATCTAAATAAGGGTGGAAATATTGCAATTACAGAACATTGTACTGTTATGACCGCATGGTATAGATTCCCTAATCCTATTGAGGGTACAGAATATGATTACTTGTATGTACTCAGATATGAAACTGTGATGTCCAGTGATGAAAAGGAGCGTATCGAGGAAATCCTGCGAGAAGCAGATTATTTGGGAAGAACCGAAGTATTGGATGCTCCTGATGCAGACATGGAATGCTATGAGTTCAGTATTTTGAGAGAAAAATACAGTCTGATAGAAGATTTTATATTCTGTGATGAATTTTTACAGTATGATAGATTTGACAAGTTAAACTATTATACTTTCTATGTTGAATGCACCAGAAATGGAGACTATTTCGATTGTAAAGTATACTATAAGTAATCACCTATTCTACAACTAGACCTTGAGGAATTTCCTCGAGGTCTTTTATAGATTAATGGATGTTTTTCATCAAAGCATTGCCTGAACCAAGACCATATAGACTGGGTTGATGCGAACCGTTAAATAATGGTTAAAAGAAACAGGGGTAACATATTGAATATGTGGCCTTGCATACGTGTTAGAGGTGCGCTATAATCTATATATAGGAAACGTAAAATCGAGTCCTAAAAAACATAATAAAATTCACAAACATTTTGAAACTTTTTCAAATAAAAGGTTCTCTCTTATATAGCAGAATAGAAGAACTGCAAGGAGAGGATAACACTACAGGAGGATAATTTATGGAACCGACAAAGGAATTGAGACAGGCAGTGAGCGACTATCGGGCTGGGACAGCGGATGCCTTTACAGCCATTTACGAGGGTTCAAACAGGTACATATACACCTGCATTCATAAGGTCATGGCAGGTAATGACAATGAGCAGGATATTATTTCCGACATTATGCAGGACACCTATGTGGAGATCAGCAGGAGCATCCAGAAGCTGGATAATGAGGGCAGTTTCCTGTCATGGGCAGGGGCTATTGCCACAAGAAAATGTTATGCATATTTAAGGAAAAATAAGAAGTGTGTGCTTTTGGATGGGGATGATACCTTAGAGAAACTTGCGGATGATGACAATATCATACCAGAAGAGATTATGCAGGACAGGGAGAAACAAAGGTTACTCAGAGAGATTATCGACACACAGCTTACAGAGATGCAGAGGCTCTGTATCGTAGCCTATTACTACCACGAGCAGAAACAGTCGGAGATTGCAAGGGAGCTTGGTCTGCCTGAAAATACAGTGAAGACCTATTTATCAAGGGCAAAAGCGAAAATAAGGGATGGTGTGCTGGTTACGGAAAAGAAACAGGGAATAAGGTTTCATGCCATTGCCCCGCTTCTGGCGGTTATGTTCAAGGAAGATGTATCCGCCTGCGAGATACCAGAAGAGGTATCCAGAAAAGTGGCATCTGCCATTCCCAGGCTTGCGGGAAAAAAGGGTATGGCTGGTAAAATTGCATCGGTATCGGTTAAAACCAAGATTGCTGCGGGTACTGCTGCAGTTGTAGCCCTATGTGTCATTGGGGGAGTGGTGTATATGGCTGCCCAGCCAGAGGCGGCTGTATCACAAAATGTTACCAATGCCCAACCTGAAGTTGTAGAGAATACACAGGAAGAAAGTATCGAAAACGAACTCGCAGATGCTTCTACTGTTGATATTTCCAATGAACAGGAAATGGATACAAATATAGAAGAAAGCCTTACTTATAGGGAACAAGGTAACTTGTTTCTTTTAGAAAATGTGGTTCATAACCCAGAGAACAATGTTGATATGAATGCCCTTGAATATGATGGCAAAACTTACAAACTTGTTGAAAGTGTCAGTATTTATGATACAGACAATACTCTGGCTGGTTACACTAAAGAAGATATTCGAATACAAGTTATTACAAGTAACGATATATGGAGTTACTGTGATTTTGGTGATGAAACAAGTGGTTATTTGGTAAAAACGGAAGAACTAATGAATGCAATATCTGACAAGGATAAGGAGAGGTTACTTGCAGCATCTGCTACACCCACACCTGCTCCTACACCAAGTCCGACAAAGGCACCTGAAACACCAAAGGTTGAAACTCCTAAGGAGGAAAGTACTCCTACTGTAAGTGAACCAGTAGTGGACATTCCAGTGGTAGCACCTCCAGTAGAAGAGCAACCTGTAGTGGTAGAAAATGATAAATACACTGTAGAAGACACAGTGGAGGTGTATAAAAATACTATTATAGCAAGTGGGATTGTCTGGGACCCATCAATTAAGGAATTTGCTTCTTGGGGAACAGGGATTATAAGTAGAACAGACCCAATATCTGTGGCACAAGCAGAACTAGAGGGTATAGCATTTAGCAATGATACCCGTTATTATTTTGAAGTTACTGATTTTGATGAAAATTATGTATATATTACAGTTTGGGGATGTAAATAAAATGTAGGAGGCTCTGAGTTAACTCAGAGCTTCTAACATTGAAGAAAAAGCCTGTAAAAAAGAAAAATAGGATGCTTGTTAACGGGATGGAGAATAGTTGCTAGGAAAAAAGACATTTTTTTAAGCAGATTATTTGATATCCGCCAACATGATACCTGTTTTCCTTTTTTTATAGGCATCATTTCATCAATTATTAAGGGGAAATTCAGAAATTTTGTTTTAAAGGATATTATAAAGAAAGATTATCTATTCGGTTAAGAAGTAGGTAATCTTTTTATTTCTATGGAGTCTTTGGCATTATCTTGAAATTCCAGCCCATGTCCGCATATTTTGGTGGGATGGGAGATTTGTAATAAACACAGCTTTCTTTCAAAGCCTGGATGAAAGAGTAAAAGCAACAGGCAAATGCATCCGCCATATGGTCATTGTGAAGCAGTTTTTCATCTCTGGTACAGGCATAAGCCCCTATACACATATCATTTTTTGTGGCTTTCCCATTCTGGGTCAGACAATATTTTATTGAAGTTGCGGGGACTGGTCTGAAAGGGTGGTTTAGCTGGTAGGCAACAGTATTGATAAGATTTGTCGTTGCCTGTGCCTGGATGACACCTTTTAAGGTCTCCTCATTCTTAATCGAGGTCAGTGGGAGTAATTCATATGTCAGACTGCGTACCCTCCTGTGGCTGAATAAATCATAATATTGTTTTGCAAGGTAAATCTGCCTGTCCATCTGGCAAGTAAATCTGTCCAACTCTTCCCTGAAATAATAAGTTCCTACATATCGGAAATCTATAACTGCATTTGTGTTTTTGCTTCTTATCAGTTCAATGCAGGAAAAGGCAGTGTTTGAAACTCCGCTGTCCATGCCCACAAGAATTTCTGGACATGGAGGTATGTCATTTGGAGCGGGGCTATAACATTTTAATGGGAAATCTGCTGGTATGCCTGTTTCCCTTGGAATATGTGTTGATAAGTATGTATTATCCATTGTTCTTTTCCTTTCGCTCTTATTTTTTTTTCTTCGGGTTACTTGAAAAAGTTGTCAGGCTCTTTCGGATGTGAACAACCATGTTTTTGTCAAAATAATGTGGCAGGTTTGCCACAAGTTCGTCAAAGTCAGCATTGGCTTTTCTGCAACTTCTCCTTTTTCCCGCAACCAGCACAACCTGAATATTGGCATGGTTTTTGTGTACATTCATGTTTTTGATAAAGATCCTGCAATCAGGGTTATCGAAAAATGAGGTAAGCCATCTGTCCCCAGCAGGGTAATCGTTCAGTTCCGCATAGAAATCGTTGTTTAGCCCATAGGAAAATGTCTTTTCCAGATATTCCATGCAGGCGAGTGCTGTTCCGGTTCTGCAAAGCAGAACCGGGTAATTCATTTGCACAAACTGAAAGAAAAGATGTGGCGTAAGAGCATCCTGTGCATACACATTAAAGAAAAGGTCATGTTTGGCTTCTTCTTTTAGGGAGAGCAGGAACTTGACAATCGCTTCATCAATAGCAGTGACACTGCCATCCCATGTTGAGGCAAATTCCTGTGTGGTGATGAAATGCCCCTGCTGGCAGAGACTGCCCCGTTCAATGAGGTCAATCAGGGCAAATTCTGTCTGTTTCGGGGTATTGCACTCGAATAGTTCTGTAACCATCCTGATAAGCTGGCTCTTTCTGATCGGCCTGCCTAGATAGTTACAGGTGGATATAAGAGTATGCTGTAAATCGGCAAGTTCTAAAATTTTGTTATTCTTTTTCATGATATTGTTCTCCTTTCCCTTGTGGCATGGGTTTATGCCATAAAATGTCATAATATTTTAATTTGTGTTATTTTATGTTAATGTGTGTCATAAATGTACATTGTACTTAGAATAGAGGTTCTCGCTGACATAATCACAGTGGATGCTGTCCCAGTGCTGACGTGGGAGCCCGATATCCTGCATGGCTTTGTATTTCTTGTTTTCATCCGCCCATTCCTTGCGATAGAAGTCGAAAGCAATCTTATTTTCCTCATTGTATAAATGTTCTGACCTGTCCTTGTCCCATGTGTAAATAGTAGCATGGAGCTCTAGGTTGTAATTGCACAGATATCGTTGGAACATGAGCAGAATATAGGAAAGCTGTGTCCATAACTGCTTTGTCTGAATGTTATTCATTTTGTCAAAATAGCAAATGTTAACGAGTTTTCCCTGAACATCTTCAACGTAGAAACCATGTGCAGCGAAATTCTTGAGGTTATAGTAGTTTTTGTTTCTTTCAATATCGCTATTGTAAATTGCTTTCTCCTTATCCCTGCGGATTTTGGCAGGGCATGGGGGAAGTTCTTTGTCCTTTTTAAGCTGTTTGATTTCAAAGGCATCCATGTCATATTGTGCAATTTCCGCATCTTTTAGAAAATCATCCGTAGGTGTGTAACCTTGTTCGGTGAAAGCATTCCACAGATTGCGGTAGAAATTCATCGCATCGTATTGGTTGCTGGAAAGGAAAAGATTGGAACCATTCCAGTCCAGATAGGCAACAATATTATCTATATTCACGATAAGGTTCTGCTCCCTCATATCGGGGACAACTTTCTCAATCAGGTAATCCATTTTGAATATCTGCTCAAAAATTTTGGAGGTAGTCCAGTTGATTGCGGGCACATCTCGACTGCATCCCATATTAAGGAAGTGGCTCTTGGGATATTTGCTCAAATAGAGCATCTGTGTTCTGGTATCCTTGTTGATGGTCTTCTGTAGGAGAAAGCCAGTAAAGATAAGTTCGCTTATATCAAATTCGATAGATAATTCTTCCTCACCAGTGAGCAGATAGTAGAGCTCCTTAATCTGCCTGCGGAGCATGAAACCTCCGCAGCAGAGGATCATATAGATTAGGTCTTTGTGGACACTGAGCAGGTTTTCTTTCTGCTCTTGGCTTAGCTTATGGGTTGTATGTTTCATTAGGTTCTCCTTTCAAAAAATGGTATAAAAATTTAGTTTGAAGTAATTGTCTTTGCTCAGTAGTCCTAGACATGTACAAAAGTTACTTCTATCGAGAGAAGTTCACAGGTCAGTATTTTAGAATCTATCTCCGCATTTCCATAGTTATCAGTAGTAATTTCAACCGCCTCAAAAGTTCCCTGTTCTGTCTTGTAAACAATATCAGGCATTGAAAGCTTGTCGTTTTTTAGTGCATCCAGAAGTTCCTCATACTGGTCATGCTCCTGTTTATCTAAATATTCCTGCAGTCTGGACTCAATAAATGGTTGTAGTTCTCGCTCTGATAGGCAGCTGTCAATCTCCTTCTTTGTAAGTTTGTTGGCAATGTATTCGGATACCCTGCTGTTGTGTATAGAGGCATTACCGTTTGATATGAAATGCTTAACGTCACATTCCTGTCGGCAGAAATTTTTTCCCTTGTCCCTAAGTTCAAAGAATGTCTTGATGCCATTTCCATGCCGATCTGGAATACTGACTTCCTTGATAAATCCAGCCTGCTGGTAGGACTTGATCCTGTTGTCGCTGATTTCCAGCTTATGAAAAGTGTCTCGGCTTATGTTTCCAGATTTTGCAAGCAGGGACAGGGCCCGTTTATCCTTGGGGTAAATGTGGGACAAGCCATTTTTCTTTTTTGCCATGATTATCACTTCCTCTCTTAATCTATGTAAACACTGCTTTAAGGGGGCAGTGGATGCCCCGCTGTCCAGCGGACAGCCGATATGAAATTATTGCAGGAAAGTAGTCGTGGAGTGGCTGGGGGCGAGCGAATCGAGCTCCCATAGGGAGGTTGCCCGTAGGGTAAATGCGGAGCATTTCCTCCCTGTTCATGGGGGCGAAGACGTAGCTTTGGGGTACGGAGTGCCCCATTGCGGAGGCGAGCCCCCAGCACTTGGAGGTTGTCTTTGTCCACTTTTTAGAAGAAGAGTGTCCACGTTTATTGTGGAGACACCAGCTTTTCCTGCACTTTATACTTTATTGTAGAGAGTAGGTGTATCTGATATCACGAAAAAATGCACTACCTTGGAATAAATTGGAATAGAGATTATGTAAAAAGGATATGTCCCTAGAAAGAAAAAGAGGGTAAAAAGGGGCAAATTATGGTTCTTTCAAACCTTGCCAACAGGGAGTATATACGTTATAATATCCTTACAAGGTCCATTTCTCCATATCCCGAGGCACCCCCGAATATCCTCCAAAGGCAAAACGGGGTAGCCCCAAAAA
>CAZGVI010000082.1:0-8731 GCA_964529395.1 uncultured Acetatifactor sp. | reverse complement strand
GTTTCATGCTATTTTAATGCCAGTTATTATTGAATTTTCAAGGTGCATAGGCACTTATTCAAGTGCGAAGTTTGAGTTTTTAAATTCTAAAGAACGTAGTTTCTCTGCTTACACGGTCTGAACCTCTGCAAGCAATTCTACTTCTGCCACACTTAGCCCGGTATACTCTGCGATTTCCGGTATTGTAAGTTTCCCTCCCTTTAGCATTCTAAGTGCCGTTTCTCTATTTGCCGCGCTTACTCCTTGATCTATTCCCTGCTTTAAAATAGTTCTTGCCTCTGTTTGAATCAATGCTCCGACCATCAAATCACCTACACCTTTCTGCACATTCTCATATTTCTGTGCGATCTCCATAATTACATCCCCGGAAAGTTCTATAATTGTACGCTTGTCAAACGCCCCGATTACTCCCTGTTTTTCCCGTTCGTCAAGCCTTTCCAAAATTCTGCGATATTCAGCTTTTAATTCCTCCAGTCTCCGCTCATTACTATTATACTCCGAAAAACTTCTCTCATGTGAAAAAATGTAAAACGGAATCAGCATCAGCAGACCTTTTTCAAAGATTTCATCCAGTGAGTATGTTTGCATTTTCATGATTGGCACATCATACTGAACTGTTCCGCCCGGAGTGACAAGCGCATATTTCATTTTATCCGGTGTCTTTTTGTAAGTCCGAAGGTACAGGATGGCCGTGTTGGGGAATGTCACAGTCAATGTTTCCTCTGTAATCTCACTTTCATCAAGCGCTATTTGTGTGTCATATTCAAAAAGCCTTATCATGATTTTCCCATCAGGTAAGCTGCTCTCACACTCAACATGGTATTTTTTAGGTATCTTTCCCAAAACCGTAAAATTCGTATCCGTGATTCGCTCTTTATCTGCCTTGTCCTGCTGGTCTAAAAAATGTTCATTTGGGTAAAAGCGGATTTCTTCTTCCCCAGTGTATGTTTCTCCGAAAATCTCATTAATTACGGGTATGATCAATTTTCGACAATCATTTAAGATTGTCCGGAATGCCCCGTCATATATATTTGCCATATGCTATTCCTCTCCTGCTGATATTTTTATCGTATCATTTTTTTGCTATAAATTCAAGCATTACCCAGCGTGTGAAATGGATGGGGCCATTAATGCTCAGCAGTTCTCTTGTATCATGGCGCTGGATGATGTACTTTTTAGATCGTAGACAAATCCATTATATCAGAGATTCTGGTACTCGCTATTTATTCTCCCGTAGTCAACTGACAAAATCTTTACTCTACAAGGGCACGGGCAGCAAAGCCCCCATGCCCCATATAAGTCACGGCGTCAGTCTGTGTATATCTCTGGGAAACAGGCAGGCCTGCCGCACATTCTCATAGCCCAGCAGCCGGGCGGTGAAACGCTCCAGGCCCAGTCCCATCCCTCCATGGGGCGGCATGCCGTGGCGATGCATCAGCAGGTAGCTGGCAAATCCTTCCGGATCCATGCCCCGCCGTTTCAGTTTCTCAAGCTGCTGTTCATAGTCGTGGATCCGCTGCCCTCCGGTGGTGATCTCCACCCCCCTAAAGAGCAGATCAAAACTCAGGGTCCTGGCCGGATCCTCCGGGTCTTCCATGGCATAAAAAGGCCGTTTTGCCGTGGGATAATGGGTCACAAACACCATGGCGCTGCCGTACTGCCCCCGAATATACTGGCACAGCAGGTCCTCCTCCTCCGGCTCCAGATCCTCCTTCTCCCCCATGGGGCGGTGATAATATTCTGCCACCAACGCTTTCGCCTGGTCAAAGCGAATCCGCGGGATGCGTCCCATGGGCATATCCTCCCGGGAAGGCGGTATCTCCACTCCATAGGGCAAGACGTCCTCCATGTCCCCGTCCTGGATCGAAGGCATGGAAAACCGCGGCATGACAGCCTGCAGCATCTCCAATTCCTGCCCGCAGAACTCCTGCAAGCCGCAAAGCGTCTCCTGCAGCATCGCCTCTTCCGTCTCCATGATCTCCTCAAAGCTCTCGATATAGCCCATCTCAAAGTCAACCCCGGTATATTCGTTCAGGTGCCGGGAAGTATCGTGCTTTTCCGCGCGAAATACCGGTCCGATCTCATACACCCGCTCGAACACGCCCACCATCATCTGTTTGTAAAACTGCGGGCTCTGGGCAAGGTACGCCTGCCGCCCAAAATAGTCCAGGGAAAAGATATTGGCGCCGCCTTCCGCTCCGGCCTCCACCAGCTTGGGGGAGTGGATCTCCGTGAAATTCTTCTGCTGCAAAAAACGGCGGAAACCTGCGCAGATCCCCTCCTGAATCTTGAATATGGCCCGCTGTTTCTCGTTGCGCAGGGTCAACATCCGGTAGTCCAGCAGATTTTCAATGGAGGTGTTTACCTTTTTCTGGTTGATAACGATGGGCATGATCTCTGCCGGTACAGACAGCACGTTAAGCTCCAGCAGCCGCAGTTCCCAGCCCAGCCGGGAGCGCTCCTCCGGCGCTACCAGCGCCCGTACCCGCACACAGCTCTCCTCCGTCAGCTCCTCCATTCCAAAGCGGGAGAACTCCGGGCTGTACACGCACTGGATCACATGCCGGCCGGTGCGCAGCAGCACGAAGGCAAAGCCGCTCATGCGACGCAGTTTGTATATGCTCCCATGGAGCAGGATCTCTTTTCCCGCCTGCTGCCCGATCTCCTCCAGAGAAAAGCCTGTCACGGATTGGGGAACCGACGGCTCTTTTTCTGTATTTTCCTGTATCTGTATAGTTTCACACATATTTTCAGTTTTCCTTTCTTAATTAAAATCTCTGCGCGATGGCTCTAAAGAGTAAAGTCACACAAACTTTTTCCATCCATACGGACATCGTCACAATGTCCCATGAGATCACCCCCTTCCAAGGCATATATACTGATGAGTATAAAAAAAGACCGGCGCCGCATTTGTAATCTCTTACCAATGCGGTACTGGTCTTTCCACATTCCGACCTTCTACTCTCCGCACAGGCACAACACGCTGAGCGCTTGTACCCATGTCTCCACGGCTACAAGCGCTGCCTATCGTCGTCCCTGTTCGCTAAAACTTCCTGTAACCGATACAGCATACTCCTGTCTCTCCTTTTTCTGTGTCTCTGTAGGGAAATCCACGCCCCCACCAAAAGATTAGGGCTATTATAGCGCAAACTGTGGCATGTTTCAAGCCTTTTTTATAATCCCTACCGCGATTTCGCTGATGCTCCCGGGAAGCTTGACAATTTTACCCTTTCTATCTATAGTTACTTTAGATAACATCGAAAACAGGGAGGTTACTATGAAAAGAGTAAAGCCGTTATGTATACTGTTGGCTGCGTCGCTGCTTTTGTTGTGCGGCTGTGCCAAGACAGGACTCTCGGGGACAGCCCCCGGAGCGGAATCCGGGCAATCCTCTGCGGACGGGACGGAGCCGCTTAGCTTTGAGGCGCAGGATATGGAAGGGAACACCTTCTCCGCTGATATTTTTTCAGAGGCTGAGCTCACTATGGTCAATGTATGGGCCACATATTGCAACCCCTGTCTGCGGGAGATGCCGGGTCTGGGCGAGCTGGCGGGCGAATATGAATCCGGTGAATTTCAGATCCTGGGGATCATCAGCGATGTACCCGAGGGCACGGAACAAAAGACCTTGGATCTGGTGGCGGAGCTGATCGACAAAACCGGGGCTGACTATCCCCATCTGCTCCTGAACAAATCCCTGTACGACGCGCTCCTTACAGACGTGACCGCAGTACCCACCACCTTTTTCATAGACCAGGACGGCACAATCCTGGAAAAGGTGATCGGTTCCATGGAGAAATCCGCATGGGAGGAAAAAATAAATGCGCTGTTGGAAAAAGAGTAAGCCGCCTTGGTGGCTTGGCGGAATCCTGGCGGGAATCCTGTTTCTGGGTATAGGCATTGTCTCCGGCGATTTTACCGTTATATGGAGAAAAGCGGTAATGATCTGTATGGAATGCATTGGGATCGGGTGAGATAAATATGAACAGACTGCGGTTGACGGTACAGCTTATCTTTACCATTCTTACGAACGGATACACCTATGGCTATCTGCACGGGAAAATATACCAGGGAAACCTAAAATATACCTGTGTACCGGGGCTGAACTGTTACTCCTGCCCCGGAGCGCTGGCATCCTGTCCCATAGGAGCCCTTCAGGCCCTGTTAAATCGGCAGGGATACCGCATACCCTTTGCGGCGCTGGGCTTTTTCTTTTTATTTGGGAGTCTGCTGGGGCGTTTTGTCTGCGGATGGCTGTGCCCCTTTGGATTGGCGCAGGACCTGTTACACAGGATCCCCGTCTTTCATAAGAAAAAGCGTCTGCCCCTGCACCATGTATTAAAATACGGAAAATACCTGGTTCTGGTGCTTTTTGTGATCCTTGGCTCCCTGTTTTTATTCGGGGGATTCGCGAAGGTCCCCGCATTCTGTAAGTATATCTGCCCCTCGGGCACGCTGTTTGGCGCGCTGCCCCTGCTGGCGGCCAACGGACAGCTGCGGGAGCAGGCAGGGGGACTGTTTTTGTGGAAACTGGCAGTCCTGCTTTTTATACTGATACTTTCCGTGAAGGTATACCGCCCGTTTTGCCAGTATCTGTGCCCGCTGGGCGCGATCTACGGCCTGTTCAACCGTTTCAGTCTGGTGCAGATACATTGGGAGGAGGAGAAATGCGTTTCCTGCGGAGCCTGTGAGCGAGCCTGCCCCGTGGCTCTTTCTGTCCGCGAGATATCCCGCTCTCCGGAATGCATACGCTGCGGCAGATGCGTGAGCGCCTGCCCGGAAAATTGTCTGCACTTTTCCGGGGGAAACTTTAAAGTCCCATAACTGCGTCAATGGGAAGGGAGAGCACGATTCCCTTCGCCTCGCTGCGCATACCGCATTTTTCACTGATCGCGCTCATGATCTCCACCTTTTTATCCGTGTCAGACAAGATCAGCACGATCTCTTTTTCCTCCTGCATACTCAGGCCCCAGGAGACTGCCGCCTCCTGATTCCCGATCCAGCGGCTGTGTATCACGGTTCCGCCGCTGGCTCCGGCCTCCCTGGCCGCATCCATGACGTCCCCGCTGTATCCTATGTTCACGGTGGCGACGATCAGTGCATATTTCGTATCGGACATAATATTCCCAACCTTCCTTGTATTGTGAGAGGTATTTTCCTCGTCTGTTTTCGTCAACATGCGCATGAGCTGTTTATTCAGCCCGGTGAGAGAAATGGTGAAAGCTATTCCGCTGTTGACCGCGCCCAGATGAAGTTCTACGCGCAGTTTATGCAGCATGGCGTCTCCCAGTTTCCTGGGCACTGTGCTCATCAGGATACATTTGTCAATACTGCCCAGACCCAGCATATCCATGACCTCACTGGAGGCCGTCCCCTCGGCGTTAAGTCTGTACTGTACGGGCAAAGTACTCCTGCGAAATATCCTGGTGGCCTTGTCAGCCAGCTTGGGACCCACGATCAGCACCAGCATTTGAAAGGACGGGGTGTTTTCATGTTTCTCCATAAGCTCTTCCCTCCTCCAGGTCTATGATATCGTCGCAGTCATCCAGGAACGCGGCATTCTGCAATGCCCTCCTGCGCATGGCATTGGTCTTGACCTGATACACAATACCCATGATCTGTATGGCAATAAGGGGCGTCAGGGCGACCAGCGCCACCACGCCGAAAGCGTCCGTCATCAGGTTCCCGCCCAGGGCCTGGCAGGTGCCAATGCTCAGGGGCAGCAAAAAGGTTGAAGTCATGGGACCGCTGGCCACACCGCCGGAGTCGAAGGCGATACCCACAAAGATCTTGGGGACAAACCGTGACAGGACCAGAGCGATCAGGTATCCGGGAATCAGGATCCACTGAATGGGAAGTCCGGTCAGCACCCGCATCATAGCCAGCCCCACACTGATCGCTACACCCAGAGACATACAGCGGTTCATGGCTTTGACAGAGACGGCGCCGTCGGTCACGTTCTCCACCTGGTGGTTGAGTACCTGGATCGCAGGCTCCGCCTTGACTATGTAATAACCGATGAGCATGCCGATGGGAACCAGTATCCATTTGAAAAAGAGGGAGGCCAGCTCCTGTCCCAGAAAGGAACCCACCGGCGCAAAGCCCACATTCACGCCGCACAGGAACAATACCAGGCCTATGTAGGTATAGATCAGACCCACGGCGATCCGCTTTAACTGTCTCCTGTGGTAGCGGCGGGTGATAAGCTGAAAAACCACAAACACTGCGGCAATGGGCAGCAGCGATATCATAACCTCCCGGGCATAAGCCGGGAGACTGATGCCGAACACCCTGACTACATCCCGCGTAGTCGCCACTGCGGCCACTTCCCCCAGAGAGTATACCGCCTCGGTGGGCTTGTAGAAACAGCCAAGGATCAGCACCGCCAGGATGGGCCCCACACTGGATAGGGCCACCAGGCCGAAACTGTCGCTGGAGGAATTCTTGTCGGTACGCCGGGATGCCAGGCCCACACCCATGGCCATAATAAAGGGCACTGTCATGGGTCCGGTGGTAACGCCGCCGGAGTCAAAAGCCACCGCCAGAAAGTCTCCGGGTACAAAGAAAGAAACCGCGATCAGCAGCAGATACAATACGATCAACATCTTGGAAAGGTCAATCTGGAATTTGATCCTGATGATCGCCAGAGCCAAAAAGATTCCCACGCCCACCGCCACGGTGAGGATCAGCACACGGTTCGGCACAGAGGGCACCTGCCCCGCCAGCACCTGCAGATCCGGCTCGGATATGGTGATAAGGGCGCCCATGATAAAACCGATCAGCAGGATAAGCAATATTCTGCGTGTTCTGGATATCTGGACGCCTATACCCTCTCCTATGGGGGTCATGGCCATCTCGGCGCCCAACTGGAAAAAGCCCATTCCCAGGATCAGCATGATAGCGCCCACCACAAACATAACCAGACTTCCCAGTTCCATAGGCACCAAAAATATGCTGATGAGCAGCACGATCCCGGTGATAGGTAGAACCGCCGAGAGCGATTCCAGGGTCTTTTCTCTTAATTTTGGATTCAAATTCCTCTCCTTCCTGCGCGCCGCGTCCCTTTCCCGGCACTGCGTTCATAATATATTGATCACATGGCATTTTCATGCGCTTAAGCGCGGCCGAATCCGTCCGCACTGTCCAGCAGGTTCGGGTGTATTGCCGTCACCAGTCCCTGGCTGTATTCCAGCAGCGATATGTTGCCCTGTCTAAACTGTAGGTCGTCATCGTACTCTATTTTCCCCGCTGCCAGCGCCGCTACCGCTGCCTTCAATATCGAGCCGTGCGCCACGAATAAGACGCCTTTCCCCCTGTCAGCCCCAAGGTGCCGCTTTATTCCGGACAATGCTCTCCCGCAGAGCGCCTCCTTGCTCTCCATTCCCCACTCCGCATCGCTCCGGGTATGCCTCTCCCGATAAGTGACTCCCTCCGCCGCGCCAAAGTCGCGCTCTTTCAAAAGGGGTTCCATAACAATGTCCTCTATGCAATACCCAATCTGGGCCGCGACTATTTCCGCGCTTTGCGCGGCCCTGCGCAGGGGACTGGATACGATCCTGTCAAAGGAAATACCCCTGTCGCGCAGACGGGCGGCCAATTCCTGTATCTGCCGTATTCCGTTTTCGTTCATTGCGATATCTTTTTGACCTTGAAGACGACTCTCCTGATTCCAGTCAGTTTCCCCGTGGCGCATCAGATATATTTTCATGATTAACCCCTTTTTCGCATAAAGACAGTAGACAGAATCAGCCTCCGTTGTGCCGCTTTTTATGGTACAAGCAATTTTTCCAGCTCCTCCCGGTCTTCCCGAAATACGTTCAGATCCACATATTTTTCTTCCCCGAAAGTTCCCGAGAGCGTTCCGGTATCGGAATATTGCCAGAAAGACCACTGCCTACCTATGTCTGCCGGCGGGTAATATACGTTTCTTATCCAGAGCGGATAGTCCTCAAACTCACCCCGGATATACTTATTATATACTGTATACGTGGCGTAGACAATGGGCTTTACGTCATATTCTTTTTCCAGGGCATAAAGCAGTTCCCGCAACTGGGAAACCACCTGTTCCTTTGGGGGAGGATTGTCCTGTTTATCCCCATAATACTCAATGTCCACTGCGGGGGGTAAAGCTCCGCCTAAGTCTCCCACTGTAGAGATAAAGTGCTCCGCCTGAGAGGAGGCCGGGCTGTCAAAGCTGAAAAAGTGATAAGCCCCCACATATATCCCTGCGGCCCCGGCACTCTCCCGGTTCGAGGCATATCTGTCGTCCACAAAGCCGCTCCCCTCCGTCGCCTTGATATAGGCGAATTGAACGCCCTGCCGCTTAAACTGTACCCAGTCGATCTCGCCTTGATAGTGGGAGACGTCCACTCCCCATACGGGATATTGGGCCGCAAAATATGGGTTTATATGAATAATCTTTAACGCTGTCAGAACCGCCGCCGCGCATAACAGCAGCACTGCCGCGAATATTGTGCGGGCAGCCCTGCGTTTTCCCTTTTTTGCCTGTTCCTTCTGTTTCCTTTCAGATGTGCTCATCCGTTACGACCGCCATTTTCTTATCTGCCAAAAGTTTCACTGTTTCCGCTAAAAAGGAGAGGGTACAGGCGCAGTGTACGAACTCATGGAATTTATTATAGCATATGTGATAGTTCATTACAAATACAACCGGAAAGCCGTTTGTGTCAAGTACTCGTTGGCATTTTTCCTGTTTTTCTTTATGAGCACCGTG
>CAZGVI010000081.1:0-9162 GCA_964529395.1 uncultured Acetatifactor sp. | reverse complement strand
AATCAACAGGTGGCTCTTTTCAAAAATCAAGGTACGGATGATTACCTACTTACAACAAATCGATTTATGGACGGAGGCGACATACTGTGCAGCTCTTTTACGGAGTACCCGAAGATATTGAAAAATGGATGAGACTTGTAACACAGGTCAGATGGAATTTCCCCGGTCTGGAAACGCAGGAAGAGCTAGACGGGCATCGAGCCACCGTCCTCAAATTTATGGATAAACGACAGGCTATCTGCGCAAAAGAAGGAAACGAGATCGCTGGTGTTATGCTGTTCTCACGAGGGCACAACATGATCTGCTGTCTCGCCGTTTCTCCCAAGTACCGCCGCTGTGGCGTAGCTTCAATGCTAATGGATGAAGCGCTGGACAATTTAGACAGAGCAAAAGAAATATCTGTTTCTACGTTCCGAGTTGACGATGAAAAAGGGACCGCGCCAAGAGCGCTGTATGAGAAGTACGGTTTTGTTGCAGACGCGCTTGTTGAGGAAATGAATTATCCCAATCAAAAATATGTCCTTCATCCCACCGGCGCCGAGCGCAGGGACAGGCAGCTCGCCATCAATAATATGGTCCGGGAGATCACCTGCATTCTCGCGGATTGCGCCCCCTCCGTATACCTGTATGGCTCGTCTGTTCTGAATGATTTCAGATTGGGATGGAGCGACATCGATATTTTAGTATTGACGGAACAGCAGATTACGGAGGCCCAGGCAAAATCGCTTATGGGGCTCCGGCAAACCATGCTCGAAAAGGAACCCGGCAATCCCTATTATCGTTCCTTTGAAGGCGGAATGCTCACTCTGCGCGCTTTTCTCTCCCAGGAAACCGACCGGGTCGTATATTGGGGTACAAGTGGAGAAAGAATAGCCGATCGCTATATGTTTGACAGCTTTGGTATGGCGGAGCTGGTCGAAAGCGGCGCTCTTTTATACGGAAAGGATATTCGGAAAAAACTAAAGTATCCCGACTGTCACGAGCTGTATGCCGATGTAAAACATCACTATGAAACGATCAGAAAATATGCGCAGAGAACCGGACGAAATTACTATTCTTTCGGTTGGATCCTGGATATTGCCCGGTGCATCTACACACTTCGCACCGGCAGGATCATTGCCAAGACCGAGGCTGGAGAATGGGCGCTTCACAATAGCCTTTGTCCCGATCCTCATGCTCTCACGACCGCTTTGGAAGTTCGCAAAAATCCGTTGCAATACAGAGATGAAAAAGAGACTTTCGACTATGCGGAAACGCTTGGAGAGGCAATACAGAGCTTTGCTGACGTGTTGGAAAAAGAATTATTCACAGCTTAAGGAATATAATAGAAATCCTCCCCCGGCAGCGCGCCGCCCACAGCCGCCGGTTCCAGTTCATACAGTACCTCCAAATAACCAGAGAGAACCCGGCGCATATCCTCCCCGTCCAAATAGGTGATATTGCAAAACGGGATCGCCTTTCGGGCGATGGGTTCCCTGGCAATGATCCCCGCCTCCACCACCAGCTGCGCTCCCCTGTCCGGGTCCTCCTGTATCGCCTGAACACTGGCCGCATGCTCCGTCAGAAAAGTCTTCACCGCCTCCGGGTGTTCCCGCAAAAAGGCATTGCGCACCACAGTCACACCGGTGACCATACTGCTGCCGCCCTCTCCCTGCGCCAGGTTCCACTGCTCGTTCATATCCAGCACCACCCGTAGGTTCTCGTTCTGGGCGCATGCCGCTGTGACGAAGGGCTGGGGCAACAGACCGATGGCCTGAGGCTGCTCCGCCAGCAATGCCGCCACCTCCGTAGCCTCCGAGCGGTACTCCAAAGTACACTCCTCCACAGGGATACCGTTTGCCATGAGCAGATACCGGAGTACATAATCCGGCGTGGTTCCCTTGCCTGTGAGATAGATCGTTCTGCCCCGCAGGCTCTCCATACTGTCAATACTGTCGTCCCCGGACACCATATACAATACGCCCAGTGTGTTGATATCAATGACAGAGATCCCTCCCTCCGTCTTGCCATATAACACGCTGGCCACATTGGCAGGGATCAGCGCGATATCCAGCTCTCCCTTTATCATCAGGGGCAGCAGTTCGTCCGCCCCCACCGCCATGGTAAATTCGTATTCCTGCTCTGCCTGCCCGCTCTGGGCCTGCTCCTGCAAAAATACCAGCCCCATGGAGGTGGGGCCTTTCAGACCGCCTATGCGCAGGGCGGCAGGCTCCTCCCGCTGCCCGCAGCCGATGAACAGCCCTAAACAAATTACGGCCACAGTTGCCAATATCCGTATTTTACTCAGCCTTTTTTCACGTTTTCCTCTCTCCAGCATACCACAGGTTTTATCCGTGATATTGCAGGGATCTGTATTTGAAATGCTGGTTTCAAAGTTAGTCCTGTCCATACTTTTCCCGCTACTGTATGTGCCGTTTGACTTTCTGCACTTTGTTGATAGGTTCCTTATTCTATGATATATGTATACCCCGGTTCCCTTTTTTCCCGGTTCCCTCTTTCAAAATGATAAAACGGTAACGTGCCCATCGTTTCGACTGTATGACCGCTTACAAAAAGCGTGTCTTCTTCCGGCAGGGCAATCACTGGCATTCGCTTGGACAGTTCGGTCAAATATGCCGTACTCTCCCTTTGCTTTTCCTCTGTGCAGTTTGTGTAATGGCAGAGGATGGAGATACCGTTTAGGACATCATACCCTCCAATATCCCGAAGACCCACCTCATTTTTGTCGGCCTGCATACAGGATTCCAGGCTTTGTCCAAAGATGATCGCTCCCGCGCTCCCGCCGAATACAACGCCGTCCCGCTCTATAAAACGCTTTATCTTATCAAAAGCGCCGCTCTTTTTTAACTCATACAGCAGTTTAAAAGTGTTTCCGCCGCCGATAAAGATGGCGCAATACTCATCCAGCTCTTTACGGACAATCTCGTCCGCCGATGTCACCATCTCTATGGATGGCACTTTTACCTCCCGCAATTCGCCCTGTATCCACTCGTAGCAGCCCGGATACCGTTCCCGCTCCATGGCGAGGGGAATATATAAAAGCGGTTTCGCGCGGTCAATGGTATCGCCGAACTTTTGGAGCGCCAGAGTGGTCTGCTGACCGCAGCCGCCGCCGTTTAGAAATATTTTCATGCGTGCTGCCTTTCCTGAACTTTATGATATATTGTTTAATACTTAGCGGGGCAAATGAATCTGCCAACTGCCATAACGGTTAGAACCCTTGCGACTCACTATTCCTCGTGCTTTCAACTTTTTTATCACATACCGCACCCCATCTACCGACAGATTGACTCGCCTTGCCAGCTCTACCTGCATGATGCCCGGGTTTTCCTGTATGACAGCAACTATTTTTTCTTCTGTTTCCGTCAAGACCAATGGCTGTTTTCCTATGGTCTTAGCGGTAGTCTTTCCAGTGGTCTTAGCGGTAGTTTTTCCGGTTGTCTTAGCGGTAGTTTTATCAGTGGATTTTCCAGATTTTTTCAGGGTTTTCCCGGTAGTCTTAGCAGTAGTTTTTCCGGTTGTCTTAGCGGTAGTTTTATCAGTTGTCTTAGCGGTAGTTTTTCCGGTAGTCTCCTCATTTACACCTTGGTCAAAAGAATAGTCCTCATTTAACGGAACAATAATACGAAATATATCTCCTTCATGGAATTTCGGATTCTGCCCGGAGTAATATTTGCTATATTTAAACAGATTCCTCACACCGGAGCCCAATCTATCCGCCCTGCCAATATTACGGAAAAAAGACGCTATGATCGGATTCTTTGGATTAGGTTCCAGATTGTCCGGTGTAATATAGCCCTCACCGATGGCGCGATTTGCGTTCTCGGTATACATCTGCTCTTTCTGGATCACAAATTTCGCCGCATAAGAACTGGTGTATTCCCGGTGCATCAGTATATTGCTGACCATTTCCCTTGCTATGATATTTCTCAGACTTACTCTGTTTTCATCCTCCAGGAAAAACTTATCCGGCAAATGTTTCCTGGCAAAATCCATCAACAGTTCAAAGCTCTCCATCAGATTGGTTCTGATGATTTCCCGGTCGTCATAACGGTCTACATTCACCCGGCGCACCAGAGCATCCGTCTCATATGCCGGACAGACATTCATAATAACATCATCTTTACCCAGCAGAAGAATCGCTGCCAGATTAAATCCCTTCTCCCCTGTGACCATATCCGTGCCGTACAGTCCTGCACTCATCAGCAGTTCCTGATCGTTCATTTTTCCCCATGGGTGGCTACCTCCGGCGTTATTTACCGCCATCTGACGAATCTGAGGCAGAAGATCCATCCTCAGATCCTCCAATGTAGCATGAGGGAAAATCCTCTTTTCTGTAAAAACATTCTGTTTGCGAATATACATAGAGGCAATCTGCGCCGTTGCTGTCACTTTCACGTCCGCCTCATCTACCCTGTCATATATCACCTTTTTATAGCTATGAACTTCCGCGCTGGGCGGAACATGAACATGAATCACTGTATGTCCTTCATACTGTAACTGCTCCGGGGCAAGATAGATTGTTGGGCTAAAAATGGCCGGATTGCTGATCACACTGATGAAATTCCTGATCATGTCCGGCACTGCTTTCTCAGGTATCCCTGCCACAGTTCCGTTATCCGACACTCCCATAAACAGATCGCCGCCAAAACGATTCAGAAACGAACAGACACTTTCATACACATCATGTTCTATACCATTTCCACAGCGTTTAAATTCCACCGTCACAGTCTCGCCGACCGCCAGCATAGATTTAAATGTATTTACATCCATTGGTCTATACCTCCTCGTTTTGTTTTTCCTTCTGCTGTAAATAAAACATCATCTTCTGGGTTTCTATTTCATTGCGCAGCTCTTCTTCCGTCGGCAGATACAATTTATACTTTGAGGCAAACAATTGCTCGTTGCCATGCAGGACGGAATACCTCGCAATATCTTCGTCCGTCTCCGTGCAGAGCACTATTCCCAATGTAGGGTTATCATCCGCATTTTTCTTCAATTCGTCATACATGCGTATATACATATCCATCTGCCCCACATCCTGGTGTGTGATCTTGTCTGTTTTGAGGTCTATCAGGACAAAGCATTTTAATATATAGTTGTAGAATACAAGGTCAATATAATAGTCTTCTTTCTCTGTTTTTATATGCTGCTGCCGAGCCACAAAGGCATAGCCTTTTCCCAATTCCATAAGAAATTTCTGCAGATTGGTAATAATACTGGCCTCCAGGTCAGTCTCTGAAAAGTCTGTATTGGGTGACAACCCCAGAAATTCTGCTATGACAGGATTCTTGATAAATTCCAGCTTATCACTTTGCAGGGCCGCCGTTTTTTCCCGCATCTCCTGTTCAATCACAGATTTTTGCTGGGATTGCAGAAGTCGATAATAGTACTGGGTATTGATATTGCGCTGCAAAGTACGGACGCTCCAGGTCTGCTCATATGTTTCTTTTTCGTACCAACTGCGGGCTTTTTCATCCTTGACCTGTATTAAGCATCTATAATGCGACCAGGAAAGTAGTCTTTGAGATTTTCCACACACTGTGTGGAAAATCTCAGGAAAACATTTATAAAAAGAATAAAAGCTGTATAAATTAGTCTTTGTAAAACCTTTCCCATATACTTTTGTCAATTCAGATGCCAAAGACCTAATAACATTCGCGCCATATTCCGCTCGGTTCTTGCCCCCTAATTCCTCCTCGGCAATCCGATACCCGATCAGCCAGTTCCTCTGAGACAAAATAGTATCCACCGCACGATAAGCCTGCCGCTGGGAAGTCTCTATAATGTTCTGGATATCAGTTAAAATATTGTCTGATTTTTGATAAACACTCATGATATCAGTATTGGTAACTTTCTCAGGTTCATTCATGCCTGGGCCTGCCTTTCATTTCTTGACACACCATATGGTTTGATGCAAATCGATAATATTACGGATTTCAAGCTCAATAATCAGGTTTTATCAAGCACGTACATCAGTTGGCTTGCCAACGTGATCTGCTGCACTGCTTCCCTCCTTGTACATGGAAGATTTTCGTGAGAAGACGGATTTCTATATGCTGCAAAAAGCCCTTCAAACAGGAGCTGTATCCCGCGACGATAATTCTTTCCGCTAGTTGTAGACAAATCCGCGAATTGGTATGCTCCATTTTCTGAAAGCAATGCACCTATGATATTAACAACGTTAACAGGCACAGGAACATTTGGTTTTAATTTCTGAAATAGTTCCCTCAATCTGCTCTCTACCTCTTTTACTGCCTTTTCAGCTGCCGAATCAAAATGGCCATCCTTAAACAATTCCTTAGAAATTGCAATAATACGAGGATGAATCTCACTCCAGATAGACATATTCACAGGCTCCCGTAGGATATGTTTAATAATTACATACAGCTCACCAAATACTTCAGGATTTACCGAATTCATGCCATAACCCATACATATAAAAAGATATGTGGATATTCTTGTTAGTTCTTCAGTATAATAAGGATACTCCTCCGCGACTCCATTTGCAATTGTTTGAATTTGATGGCAAGTATTTTTCACTGAAACGGAATTAATATTTATGGGGCTCCCTGACATAAGTCCCCGATTAATATCATTGATCCAGTTCTGTAAACTTCTAATCTCTTTTTCATACATAAGTTTCATAAATACTATTCCTCTAACTTTATTTAATATTCATAACTTTAAAACACAATCCAACACTTATTTGTAACAAAGTTCAATTATTTATTACAAACCATGTTGCTAATAATATAAAGCAGAACATACTCAGCGACAATTTCTTGTAACAGAAAGTCATTTGATTTATCATAAAATCCATTCTTTTGGAATCAGCTTATTATCTTCACCACGCCACTCTTCCACCAAATGAATATCTTCTACTCCCTCCCATGCATTTTCACTTGCATGTTCTAACACGATAATCTGTATACGTGGTTCCGTCTGCTTTAGCACTCTTGACATTGTTAAAAAGATTTTTTTGACAGCGACAACATCCTCATCCGCTAGTTCCTGCTCTTCATCTATGTCATCTTGTCGCATAGCCATTTTTCTGGGGAAATACACTTGACTCGGTTGATCATAAACTAAAAACTGTGGTACCGGAGTTTGTTTCTGTTCAGAAAAAAACATCTGGAATGCCAGAGAAACTGAAATATGATAAGCCAACCAGTTTGAACCGCTCCCTATTTCCCACAAATAATCTTTTCGTCCATTCTCTTCAGAAACAGATATTGTCAGGTTTTTATAATCAATTTCAACATTGTCTTGAGGCCGCTCTATATCCAGCGTCGGTAATAATTTCATAACCTTTAATTGTATATTCTTCAGAGCAACATCAAGTTTTCTTTTTATTGCTGCCTCATCAACTTGTTGCCTTAATATCACTATCTGAGATCTTAGATTTTTAATTTCCTCTTGCAGTTCCCCATCTATACCTATAGCTCTATATGTCTCTTCAGCATACTGAATTTTTCCTAAAAACCGCGATACGCTTTCTAGTGTATATTGCTGTTCTCTTGATTTATCCCTTACATCATTTTGTATTATGATACGTTTTTGAACCGAGCTAAGTTTCTCAGTCAATTTAGAAATCATCCCCTGCACCATTGAGTATTCCCGCTCAAATGCCGCTGGTATTTCTTCCAAACCCTCAGACTCTTTTTCAATTTCTTCAAGATTATATACTAATTCATCTATTTGCTTTTGAACATTATACGAATTGCCACCACAAAATGGGCAAATTCCATCGGGTTCAGATAATTCTTTTATCCACCTAGATACGCTAAGCCTATCTGCTTGTATGGCCAATGTCTTTCGATATTCTTCAATATTTTCTACAAATCGCGTCATTTCAAAGTAACGACTTTTATACCGCGACAGTTCTAACGACAACTGATTTTCTTCCTTTCTCAGCTCAATCATTTCCTTTGATGCCTTTTCTATATTTTCTCTTAGTATTAAGGCGCTGTCGATTGATTGATGCGATATCTCTTTAAGCAATTCCAGTTGCCTTTCAATCGTAACACCTTCCACCGGATATTCTAAAGAAATTAGTCCATATTCTTGTGCTGCATTTATCCAACCGCTAATCTCTGTTTTCCATCGTTCCGAGACTTCTTGTATTTTTAATAGATCTCTTTCTTTTCTCTTTAACTTTCTCTCCAGTTCATCCAATTCACGTCTTTTCACTAATATTTCTGATGTTACTGCACCTAAAACATAGGGAAAAATATTAATAAGCTTATTTCTATGCTCTGTTGTATCTGCCTTATAAAATAATGTATTTGCATTAGCAACGATGTTTTGTGTTTGAAAGCAAAAAGCTAACATGTCTCTAAACGATGGCCTTTCATTAAAACCTTTATCTTCATCCTCTATTCTCAAAAAAGTAATTTTTGAGATCTCATCAAGATATTTGCAAACCCCTAATCTTGTTGTGTTCTTACTAGGTTTTTGAGGAATAATTATTTTTTTTCCTTCATGAATCATCATATCATCTGTAGATTTTTGTTCTCCTGGTTCTCTTCTTGCCAAAAGAATCTCCCTGTCCAATAACTTAATAACTACACCAAACCAGCAACATGCATCTCGAATAGTTTTAACTGGAATGTGACATTTGCTCTCGCCCAAACAATAATCAATTATTGGGATTATCGCCGATTTCCCTGTTCTTGATGCTCCTGTTATTACGTTAATCTTTTCAATATCAAAATCTATTGTTTTAAAATTGTACTGTGTCTTTCTTGGCCATAAAATAATTATTGCAATTTGAAAATACATATCAAAACCTCACTTTCAATATTTGCGAAATCTCTGCTAAAGATAACTGAGCACACCATGCCCCTAATTTTTCAGAGGCATCAGCCATTCTATTAATTTGAACTGAGCTGCTCTTGAATCCACTTATTATATCTTCCATTGGCATTAAATAGACTTTGTCTTGAATCAATAGTAGCTTTTGTATTACGGCAATCCGCAATGAATTCATTGTCAATAATTTGTAATCTTCACTTTGCTTTTGTAGTTGAATAATTAAGTCATTCTTCAGATTTTTCCTTTCTGTAAATTTATGTAAAAACATTCTCAGGCCTGATCGCTTTTGAGTAGATATAATATAATCGACGAATTCAGCCCTAAAAATAAATGGTAAAACAAAAA
>CAZGVI010000080.1:0-9305 GCA_964529395.1 uncultured Acetatifactor sp. | reverse complement strand
ATAGATAATCCTAAATTATCCATCATATTCATGCATCCATAACCCTACTTAATACCTAATCCTATCTCAAATTTTCCTTGACAGTCTCATTTTCTCGTGCTACTATGCAACCATAGAAACAGCATCACTTACTACAGGATACCGCTCCAATCTGACAGAGTAGTATCTAAAATATACGGTTATGTACCGGAAACAACATATAATAGAATAGGGCCGGATTCCCTTGACGATTATTGTTAGGGGAAACGGCCATCTCTTTTCCCACCGGTACAGGTAAAAGGCCTTGATTGTCCAAGGTGGGAAAGGAGAAATATGGCAGAAAAAGATCTGGTAGAAAAGAAATTGGAAGATCATAATGATGTGTTTGCAGATATATGGAACACATTGCTGTTTGGCAAAAAGGTTCTTCTGGAAGAAAAATTACAGAGCGGTCCGACCGAATCCATTTACAAAAGCGAAGAGGGTAAATTGCAGGAACAGCGGAGAGACACGCTCAAAAATTATCAGGATGGCCCGAGCCTGATCATTGCGGCTCTTGGTATAGAGAACCAGTCGGGTTATGATAGGACTATGCCTGTCAGAGTATTATGCTATGACAGCAGCGGTTATAAAGCGCAGATAGAACAGAGATGTGAGTTTTTGCGTCCTGTCATCACGATCGTGCTGAATTTTAGCAACCAGAGATGGGGCAGGGTACAGACTCTGCGGGATCTGATGGGAGAGATTCCGAAAGAACTGGAACCATATTTTCAGGATTACCGGATTCATGTGTTTGACATTGCCTATTTGAGTGATGAAGTGATTGCGTTGTTTCAGAGTGACTTTAGAGTTGTGGCACAATTTTTCAAGAATCGACGGCTCGGAAGACCTGCTTTATCAGATAGCAAGGTATTGGATTATCCAGCGGAAATTGCGGAATTTTTGGCTGTGTTTACTGGAGATAACAGATATATGGGGCTTAAGTCTGCCGCTGAGGCGGCACGGCAGAGAGGAGAGAGTATGGCGATATGTTGGGTGGCGCAGGAACTGATTGAACAGGGCGAGGAACGTGGGGAAGAAATCTTGGCCGCATTAATAAAAAAATTGCTGGCAGACGGGCGTATAGAGGATGTGCGGCGTGCAACGGATGACGAGCAATACAGGAAAGAACTTTATTGTGACTATGGTCTGCGGAGCTAGTTACAGATGTGATCATAAATGAATACAGATATACATAAAAAGAGTAAGCATGTTTCCCGGCTTACTCTTTTTCGTTATTACATGTATAACAAAGAGGTAACACAATTTATATTGTGTTACCTCTTTACACTTACTATATCGGTGCAAAGAAATAAAACTTTAGCCCTAAAAATAAAAATTTTCCATTATCCGGCAGGAATATTTTAAAACCACGTAAGGGCGCATTTCAAGGAGGATGAAAATGAATACAGCGCAACCCATCAGAAACAAGGAAGATTTGGCCCATATCAAGGAGTACTACAAAGTGGTCAAGCCAAACAGCAGGAATTATCTGCTCATCATCATCGGGCTCAACACAGCTCTGCGGGTATCGGATATTATTCGCCTGAGGTGGGATGATGTGTGCGATCCGCAGACCGGCCGCTGTCGGGAGCATATCGCCCTGTTGGAGCAAAAGACGGGCAAGACTTCGGTCATACTCTTGAATAAAGTGGTGAAATCAGCATTGCAGGAATATAGACAAAGTCTTTCCGGACATACGATTCCCGTTTTACCGCAGGATTATCTATTTGGCAGTTACGGGCAGGGAGATACCCATATATCCCGTATTCAGGCTTTTAGGATCATCAGACGGGCGGCGGAGGCCTGCGGGATCGAAGGGGTGATCAGCTGCCACTCCCTGAGAAAAACCTTTGGGTATCATGCCTGGAGACAGGGAGTGCCGCCGGTAATGCTTATGAATATATACAATCACTCTTCCTTTCGGGTTACCATGCGATATCTGGGGATAGAGCAAGACGACAGGGATAAGATATTCCGAAGCATAGAACTGTAGACCGTATACGGTGCTTTAGGTAACATAATATAAAATCTGTTACCTGATAGTATTCGACAAAAACCTGAAAAAAATTCATGGAGGAAAATGAGATGTTGAGAATGTCCGTGGCAGCAGAAGAGTACTTGATGATCGGAGAAAATATTAAACTTGTTTTTCTGGGAGGGACGGGAAAGCACATGAGAATCATGATCGACGCTCCCAAGGAAGTCAGTATCGTCAGGAGCAGAGTCATTGAAAAGGCGATCACGGATCCTGAGAAAAAGGCGGAACTGCCAAAATACTATAAAGAGCCGGAACATCCGGAAAAATACTGGAAGAAGCCCGGTGTCATCATCACAAAGGGCAATGCGGGAGGAACCCCAAAACGGTAATAGGGCGGATGCGGGAGCGGAGAGCCTGGGCCCGGCCTAAAGAATCTGCATCCGGTTTATTATAAAAACTATCAACGCGCAAACGGATTTGCGCAGCAAAACAAAACATGGAGGTAAATACTATGGTAGTACAACACAACTTAAGAGCAATGAACTCTAACAGAATGTTAGGTCTGACAACGGCGTCCCAGGCCAAATCCACTGAGAAACTGTCTTCCGGATACAAGATCAACCGTGCGGCGGATGATGCGGCCGGGCTGGCAATCTCCGAGAAGATGAGAAAGCAAATCAGAGGATTGACACAGGCGTCCCTGAACGCTCAGGACGGTATTTCCGCAGTGCAGACCGCTGAGGGCGCGCTGAACGAAGTGCAGGATATGCTGCAGAGAATGAACGAGCTGGCAGTCAAAGCTTCCAACGGCACCATGTCCGCGTCTGACAGACAGTCTATTCAGGACGAAGTGGCACAGTTGGAGACAGAGATCGACCGTGTATCCGAGACTACAAAGTTCAATGAGACTTATCTGCTGAAGGGCGATACCAACGGCGAGAGAGGTATTGACTTCAAGTACAAGGATGCATCCGTTACCAAACAGGATCTGTATTATCTGGACGGCGGCGCGGTAAAGACTCTTGCGGCCGGAACTTATGTGGATGCGGTTCCCACAGACAAAGCCCTGTTTACCGAGATGACAGGCAAGCAGGTGGGCGAGGCGTTTACGGCTGTGACGGAGTTTACCACCACGACGGATGTCATTTCCGCGACCAACTACTATCAGAAGGATACGGCCGGCAATTTCATCCTTGTAAATCAGGGTGCTGTCAAAAACTCTAACACCTACTATACGGTGAGCTTTTCCACAGACGGAACCATCTCTACGGCGCAGGCGGTTACCGCCAGTACGGCAGCGGGCTATGTAACTTCGACAGATGTATATGACAAGAACGGTGTTAAGATTGCCAGTGGAACATCCCTTGGCACCACAGCGCCCACAGCCACCGAGTATTTCAAGACTGTTGCCAGCGGAAAGTTTGATCCTGCCGCTAAAGTTGCTATTGCGGATTACACCGAGACCAAGTCTGTGCAGCTGACCGACCGGGACGGCAATGAGATCGCGGCCAACGGACTGTACAGTTTCTTTGGAGATGACGGCAAGTATCAGGGCAGCGGACTTTATATCAAGGTCGGTGACGAAGTGAAAGCCGCCACCCAGGCAGATATTGATGCGCTGGTGGACTCCAGCCAGAAGAAGGAGACGGGCGCGCTGACCATGAGTCTGCATGTAGGTGCCGACGCCACACTCAACAACCAGATCAGCTTTAAGATCGAGGCTCTGTCCGCCAAGGGCATGGGGATCAAGGACATCTCCGTTGCCGGTGAAAACAACACCAATGCGCTGAACGCCATCGAGACGATCAAGGCGGCGCTGCAGCAGGTATCCGAGCAGCGTTCCACGCTGGGCGCTATCCAGAACAGGCTTGAGCACACGATCAACAACCTGGACAATGTGGTGGAGAATACCACTTCCGCCGAGGCACAGATCCGTGACACTGATATGGCCTCCGAGATGGTCAGATATTCCAACAACAACATTCTGGCCCAGGCCGGGCAGGCTATGCTGGCCCAGTCCAACCAGGCCAATCAGGGCGTTCTGTCCCTGCTCCAGTAACAGAAATCATAGGACTGCCATGGGGGCTGACTTTCTTGGGTCAGCCCCCGTTTTATAGCATATCCCCGGAAGACGCACTGATCAATATCCGGACGCCTCAAGCGTTCGGATGTTGATCACCATCTCTGTGTGTCAGCAGGGGATATGCGGGACTTAAATAGGAGGAACAATATGGGACAGACAAAACCGACGCTCACCATCTCCCTGCTGTGTTCGGGGCGGAAACAGACCACCAGAAAGTGCCTGGACTCCCTGCGGCGCATTATGGATGTGATACCCAGCGAACTGATCATCGTGGATACCGGATGTGACGATGACACTCACGATATTTTGCTGGAGTATGCGGACAGGGTTATCCCTTTTGTCTGGTGCAGGGACTTTTCCAAGGCGCGCAATGTGGGTTTAAAGGCGGCGAAAGGGGAATGGTTTCTCTATATAGATGACGACGAGTGGTTTGAGGATATCACGGAATTGGTTGACTTCTTTAAGAGCGGCGATTACAAAAACTATGCCATGGCCAATTATATCCAGCGCAATTATGCGGACTACGGGGAAAAATATTACTCGGACGCATGGGTTTCCCGCATGGCAAAGATCACCGGGGAACTACAGTTTCAGAGCAGCATTCATGAGTATCTCGCGCCCATCTACGGCGAGTGCAGACTGCTTCATTCTTATGTAAAGCACTTTGGGTATGTCTTTGACTCTCCGGAAGAAAAATACCGGCATTCTCAGCGCAATATCTCCCTGCTCCGGGAGATGATCAGGAAAGAGCGGAGCAATTCCAGATGGTGGATGCAGTTGGCGCAGGAATATAATGCCATTAATGAAAACGCTAAATTGTATGATATCTGCGCGGAGGCTTTGCAATACTTTTCCAACTGGAATAACCGGGTGGTAAATAAGGACAGGGGCGCGTTCTATGTGGGAAAGCTGCTTTCCGCTTTCAACCTGTTCCGGTACGAGGATGCCGTGGCCGACTACGAGAAGGCCATCTGTGACAAAAGGAATACGGATATTTGCAGGGCCAGCCTGTTCCTGAACGGAACATACGCTTTTTTTATGACACAGCAGTATGACAGATGCAGGGAATGCGGTGAAAAGTATCTGGAACTGTACGAAACCTGGCATGCGGATGAGAAAAAAATCATAGACGAAACGGCCTTTTTTGTCAGGGATGCTTTCGACAGAGAAAATCTGGAAAAGACATATTCCTATCTCATACTTTCAGGACTGCGTCAAAAACAGGATAGGGAACTACACCGCTATTTTCCATGTATATCTTTGCAGCCGGAGCTGGATCGCATATATTTTTATCCTCCGCTGGTGCCGGAGCTGATCGCGTATTGGTCTGAAACAGAGTATGACAGGCGTTTCAGCGACTATGCGGATATACTGATGCGCTGTAAACTGCTGGCGGATGCCGTAGTGCGGGAACTGCGCAAGATTGAAAAGGACAGCGCCAGGGAGGAGCGCTATGACAGATTGGTCAGAATCTTTTCCCAGACCGGCGCGGAACATTTCTATATTATATATATGAAGATAATCCATGCCGGGAAAAAAGGGGACAGAGCCACTTTAAAAGCGCATTTTCGCTTTCTTTTTGCCCATGTGGTAGACATACTGCAGCTCCCGGAATATATATGGGAGATCGCCATGGAATCACCGGAAATGATCCATGGATTGTTTTTGGAAATTCCGTTTGAACAGTGGAAAAACGGAATAGACGCATACATAGAGCATGCGGATGCCCAGTCTGTGGAACACAGGATGACAATGCTGTCAAGACCGCAGTTTCAGGCGGATATACGGTATGACTATTTCCGGGTCCGTGCCAAGGAGGCTTTGCTGGTGTATGGACGGTATCAGGACGATGCGGCGAGACAGAAGGAACTGTTAGAAGATTTTAGCCGGTCCGCGGTAAAGTTTTACAGTCTGTTTTTCGCGAAACGGGCATTTCAAGGGGAAATGGAGTTCCTTCCCGGAAACTGTCGGGCAGCGGTTCATATCAGAGAAGCACTGGACTGTGAGGAAACGAATGTCACCCGGGCCATTGCATGCTATGAACGGGCATGGAAAGCATTTCCCTCCTTTGACAGCACGCTGCAAAGGTATTGTGAGACGCTGCGGGTTTCGGCGGCAGATGCTGAAAACAGCGCTGCCTGTGGCGAGGAATTAAAGACGGAGATGACGGAGCTCTCCCGAGGCGTTAAAGACCGGATTCTCATTCTGACAAAGCAGGGCTTTATAAAGGAGGCTGAGGAGGCAGTTTGGCAGCTGAAAGCCCTGATGCCGGAGGACCAGGAAATACCGGAACTGGAAACCCGCCTGAGGCAGGCGAAAAGGGCATATAAAAAAGAGCAGGATAGAACGTATAAATAGCTAGATAATCCATTGCCGTTCCCTGGTCCCCCATGGTATCCTGCAACTATAAAGGAGGGTTACGGCACATGGAAAAAATGATGAACAAAAGTATTGCGGAAAGACTGGCGAAGACCAGCTACAGGAACTTTAATGTGAGTGTGTACTGCCCGGTTCAGAACGTGAAGGATATCACGGACTTAGGGGAGTTTGACCGAAAGTTCCGACTGCTCTCGGACAATGTAAAAATCGGGCGCGCTTACATTGAATGCTACCGGGGAAATGTGTGGGCGGACAAGGAACAGCTCCTCAAGGTCAAGGGATATTTTGAGAGTAAGGGGATCGCCACGTCCGGCGGCCTCACCACCTGCGCGGGCGAGACGAATGAGGAAGGCTTTATCTCCCTGTGCTATTCCAGGCCGGAAGGGCGGGAGACACTGCGCAGGGCGGTTGCCTTGAACGCGGAGGTTTTTGACGAGTTTATCTTTGATGACTTTTATTTCCTGAATTGTCGCTGCCCGGAGTGTATTGCCCAAAAGGGCGATCGCACATGGTCCCAGTTCCGCCTCGACCAGAAACGGGAGATCACAGAGGAAATTGTGATGAAAACGGCCAAGGAAATCAATCCTGACGTGAATGTCATAGTAAAATTCCCCCAGTGGTATGAGGTGTTCAATGAGACAGGCTATGATCTGAAGATGGAACCGGCGCTGTTCGACTCGATCTATACCGGCACCGAGACCCGCAACCCCGCTTATGCGGCCCAGCATCTCCCCAAATATTTGAGCTATTTTGTGATGCGCTATCTGGAGAGCGCCGCTCCGGGCAGAAATCTGGGCGGCTGGTTTGACCCGTATGAGTGCACATACAATCTGACCTCCTATCTGGAGCAGGGGTATTTGACGCTGTATGCCAAGGCCAGAGAAGTGACGCTGTTCTGTCTGGGATCCCTGATAGGTGACACCACGTTCCGGCTGTTCGCCCCTGCGGTAGGGGAACTGTTCAGGGAGGCGGACGAGTATCTCGGCGAACTGGGCGCTCCCAGGGGAGTGGCGGCATACAAACCGGCCTATGGCAGAGGAGAGGACAATCTTCACAACTATCTGGGTATGTGCGGCATTCCGTTTGAGCCATATATAGATTATCCGGAGCAGGAAAAGGTGATCTTCCTGGCGGAGGGCGCGGCGGACGACGCCGGGATCGTGGAGAAGATGAAAAAGAGTATGCTGGGCGGAGCGTCCGTGGTAGTGACCAGCGGCTTTGTCAGAAAACTGGGAGACGCTTTCCGGGAATTTGTGAATGTGAAGTATTCTTCCAGAAAAGCTCTGGTCAGCGAATACGCGGATACCCAGAATAACGGCGTGACTGTGGGCGGAAAATATGAGGCGGCGAAACCGGTTCTGATTCCCCAGATGGACTTTTGTACCAATGACGTGTGGGAACTGGCGGCGGCTTATGGGACGGATAATAACTTCCCCATCGTCCTGCGCTGTTCCTATGGAAAGGGTAAGATCAGCGTTATCACGATTCCCGATGATATGGGCGATCTCTACCATTATCCTGCGCAGGTACTGAATGTGATCCGGCGCGTGCTTATGCAGGAAATCCCTGTCTCTGTTGACGGCCCCGCAATGGTGCAGCTATTTGTTTATGACAATGACATGGTTATCCTTCGATCTGACCTGCCCTACACGGAACAGATATCTCTGAAATTGCCTGACGGCGTCACCGGGGTGAAAGAGATTGTGAAAAATGTGGAGTATCCTGTGGCAGACGGAAAGCTCCGTCTGTCCATGGCGCCGGGAATCAACTATGTGCTGGCGTTAAAGCGTTAGAAAATAACGGAATCGGCAAAAAGAGGCTGGCTGTCAGGCCAGCCCCTTTTTGCGACTATTTCTGCCCGATATGAAAATCCTTCCGAGGATGCTTGGACACTAGGATATCCCGCTGTTTTGCCATGGCCACATGGGTATAGATCTCCGTGATATTGATGGAGCTGTGCCCCAGCATCTCCTGGATATAGCGGATATCCACATCAGCCTCCAGCAGACTTGTGGCGAAAGTATGGCGGAACATATGGGGGGTAATATGTTGTTCTATGCCAGCGAGGGAGGTGTATTTGTTTATCATCCGGCGAACGGATTGATCAGACAGAGCCCGTCCGGACTGATTGACAAAAAAGTGGTCGCAGCTGTGCATCTCTTTTTCAAAAGCCTCTTTATATGTGGCCAGAATATGGAAAACGTCTTCGTTCCCGATCTGTATTTTTCTCTCCTTAGAGCCCTTGCCGTAGATCAATATATACCGGTCATACAGATTCACATCGCTTATTTTCAGGGTACACAGTTCGGATATGCGCATCCCTGTGGCAAAGAGCAATTCTATGACCGCCGCGTCCCGGAGAGTGTTTTTGCGCTGATATTCGGTCTCGGCCTCCCGGTGATTCTGATAGATGGCGGACAGAAAGGTTTCAACTGTGCGAAGGGGAATGGTTTTAGGGAGAATGACAGGCTCGCGGAAACGGATCTGTATCTTGCTGAAGGGATTGCGGTCAATGATCTCCCGGTACTCAAAATAGTGAAAAAGCGCCTTTAAAGACGCAATTTTTCTCTTTACGGTTTTGGGCTTGTATTTCCGGTGCAGATCGCCCACATAGTTCTCCAGCATGGCGGGAGTTATTTCGAGGACGTCAGCGCAGGATATCCCTGCGACAAACTGGGTCAGGTCAATGCGGTATGCCTTCAATGTCTTTTCGTCCAGTCTTTTCTGATACTGGCAATAGTTCAGATATTGATTTATCTGTGTCTGTAAGCTGCTCATGATAAAGCCTCCTTGTTTTTATTTCAGTGTATCAGAAATTTAGGATATATAAATTTTTAATTTTTT
>CAZGVI010000079.1:0-10511 GCA_964529395.1 uncultured Acetatifactor sp. | reverse complement strand
AAAATATTTCACCTGCTAAGGGGTCATCCCCGCATACTCCATACCCGACGAAACCGATAACCTTGTCATTTTCTTTGGCGATAAGAAGATTATCCAGCCAGCGAAATGCTATATCCGTACATTTCTCTATGGTAAGGCTATCCAGATATGCCTGGTCAACAAGCCCGGAATATGCATCCTGCCACGCTTTCCAGTGAACATAGGCTTTTCCTCTGATTTCAGAATCAGACTCCATTGGCTTAATTATGATATCCATGGTATCCCTCCCTACTGATTTTTCTGTTTTCATCCTATTCTGGCTGAGAATCCAATCCCCTATGCCATGGCCAACCAATTTTTATCTTATTGCAGCTCCCAATATACAAAATTTATCCTTTTCTGTCAAAGTGACTTTTTATGAGCTGCAGTGTCCTGTATTCCCGCTGATTCCAGGCTTGCCGCCCTTCGTTCTCCAACATTTTTTCGTTTTTTTCCAATGCCTCTTCTATTGTGTAAAACACCTGATGAAACCCGTATTTCTTCTCGTTCTCCGAATATGCGCATAAGCCTTTCTCCGGATAAACATCGCAAAAATACAAGCGGTTGGTCTGATGCCAGATCATAGGCTCATGGACGGATAACCGCTTTTCCTCTATTTCTCCAAACGGTCTTATGGATTCGGGAATCACGTCATATCCGGTTTCTTCTTTAACCTCTCGGATCAAGACCTGGCAGTCCTCCTCTCCAGGCTCCATACCTCCGCCCGGTAGTTTAACCTCTCCAAAGGAATCCTCTATCATCAGTAACTTACCCTCAACAAATATGATTCCCCTTACGGATACCCTGCATATTTCCGCCAAACCATCCTCATAATTGTGTTCATCCATTACCAGAATTTTCTCCATACATACCTCCGCAGCCTGCCGCGCCGCAAAATTGATATCCCGTCAGTCTGCTACAGGGTATTGGATTCCCCGAAGGAATGAATCACCTGAATCTCGCCCTGGATATGCCGGTTAAACGTCTCCAGCTCCTCGGCCGGAACCCACAGTTCCTGATGGTATCCGGCTCCCACGGTATGAACGGCAAACTGTCCGCCGTACCCATCGTCAACCTCAAACCTTGTCACATAGCCCCTGTGGTCGTCGTTATATTTCACATTCCACTGAGACGCAATCTCCACCGCGTATTTTTCGTTGAGAACGGGATAGAAAATAGGCTGCTCCGGCAGTCTGGGCGGAAATGCCCGATATCCGCTCTCCCGGATCAGCTCCAGTTCCTTTGTTCCCACCGGCCTGTATAAAATCATCTTTCTTCTGCCCCTCCATCTTCTGAATCTTCAATCATAAAAGTACATTCCCCGGCTCCGTTTGTGATCGTATCCACAATCTTGACGGAAACCGGTTTCTCAAATATTTCGGGAAATAAGCGCTGGAACCACCCTGCGGAACACTGACAGTATAAGGGGTTTAACGAATGCGTCTTATCCGGAATATCGCAATAACAACTCTTGTATACGGCTATGATTTTAGAGGACGCAAGGTGAAGATTTCCGCCGCCTATCCCCTTTTCGTTCAGTCCCTGCAAAAACTCCTCTACGGAAGACGTGCTCCTATATATCTCTTTTGCCAGCTCTATTATTTCCTTTCCCAGACAGTTACCGCCGCATTTACGCATGGTAGTCTGCATGGGAATACCGCTTGTTTCCGCATAATTCAACAAATCATCTATATATTGCGCCTGCTCCTTTAAGTCTGCGCCGTCAGACAACTCTCCAATTGTTTCTTCCATTTTTCTTCTGTCGTCTGAAACCATATTTGTCAAAATTCTGGCCGCCTTGTTCATAATTATGATCTCCTCCTATGTTCCCAGATTATACTGTACACAAATAAAGCTTGCTGCGAATCCCGACTGCTGATCGTCGGCAAGATATCTTTGCTCATTTTCCTACTGTAAATTCCGGCGATCTGCAGTAAAACAAAATGCGTCTGTTAAGTTACTCCCTTTGGGGAAAAGTGTTCCTACTGCATAAAATTTATAGTAAAATGGATATTTCTACATGTAATTATCAGATTTATGCATGTTTAACAGCTCTGAAAAACTGAAATTTGCCTTATTCTTTATTTCCGAAAAAATCTAAAATACTATTTAATCCCCAAAGTGCATTTTCATCATCAATGGCAGGTTTTTCATTAGTATTATGGCTATATACCACCTCATGAATGTTATAACAGTTCATATGATGCAAAAGTGTACAAGCTGTACTATAAGCAGTATCTATATGACCATCGCCTCCACCAACTAATACAATTGCACCCTTTTTAGATTTTATAATAGGTTCTTCTTTTCTAAAAAATCTGGCACAAAAATATGTTTGAAGTCTACTTCCAACATCTAATAATTTTCCAGTTAATTCCGAAAAGTAAAGCGGCGAAGCAATCATAATGTTGTCACATTCTTGTATGTATTTATATATCTCTTGCATTTCATCATTTATAACACACCCACTATTTTCCCAACAATACCTACAATCAAGACAGGGCGAAATATTGCACCTATAAGCATCTACAATTCTATACTCTCCTACAATTTTCTCAGTAATTTTCTCAATGAGGCTGGCAGTATTACCATTTTTCCTTGGAGAGCCATTTAATATCAAAGTTTTCACTATAATCTCCTCTGCTAAACACCGATTTACTTTTCTATTGTGCGCTCCCCAACAGACTGGAAATTGTAAGATTATTCAATTCAAACGATATCAACAATTATTTCCAATCAACTAACAGAAATTGCTTAAATCCAGAAAAAATGGTAATACTCGTATCATCATCTATCGAATAAACTTTATAATACACATCCTCATCATCCGTTACTCCCGTGCCACGGTATATATTCTCAACATACAAAATGTATTTTCCATCAGGAGAGGGAACAACTTGCGAAACATGTTCTGCATTAGTTCTCTTAACTAATAACTGATATTCATAAGATGTTCTATCAAAATTTCGATGTTCTTCAAATCCAACAACATTTTCTGTTTTTACTAATCCCCAAGCACATAAACGAAAACATTGGTCGCTATAAGCATCCTTAAAAACAATATTTTCTTGCCCATCTATGCTTCTATAATTTTGTGAAAAATCAAGATGGAACTGTGACAAGTATACAATTATTCCCCAAAGTGCAATTATGGTAATTACACTGCCAAAGACTATCTTTTTCTTTAATTTCATCGTATCATCCTATTCAAGCCAAAATCTACATCCCTACAAACAGGAATATGTCGAGTTTTTTGTGTAAAAAAATATCAATTTTTGTCATCACTTTTTTTTATTAATTTCTTTTTTAGTATATTATGTTGAATTTCAAGCCAAGTTATTTCTGCTGAAATTATCAAAATAAATAATATCATCTGTGCTACGGCACAATCGTATTTCTCAATAAAATAAATAAAAACAGAAAGTGTTAGAAAAAGCACACCTCCGTATATTATTAAATTTGTACCATGTTTATGATTCCACTCTAATACATCTGTCAATTCATCTTCGCATGGTGGTTTCTCACCTGTATTCAGAGATACAGGTTTTTCAGAATTATATTGACTAATACCAAGTACTACAAAAATTAGTGATACTAAAAAAGAAATTACCAAATATATTATTGTCTCTGCCATATAATCTTTCCCTTTCGTCGATGTAAAAACGCCGATTTATATATTTGATTATAAAATATTAACCAACCGACCGCAATGCATATTTATTGTTTCATTTTCATTGGGTACACGCATCTATCCGCATTCATCCCTGGTCAGATTTTTCACCCACAAATATCTGCGATACCGCCGGGAGATAAAAGGCACTTTCACGATCTCGTCCAGACACATGACCACATATACCGCCATCACGGGCCAGCGGAAGATAAAGCACCCGGCCAGCGCAAGCGGCAGTGCGAAACACCATGTGGCAAAAAATACACTGACAGCGTCATACCTGGAATCTCCTCCCGCCGGAAGCACGCCGCAGGTGATGATCGTGTTATAGGCGTAAGCAAACATATACAGGCCGCTGAAGACAAGCATCTGGATCAGATAAACCTTCGCCTGGGGCTCCAGCACATAGAAAACATACACCAGCGGTCCCACCAGACAGATCAGTCCCACATTGACAAATCCGCAGCATGTGGATACCCGCCAGAATCTGCGGCCGTACTCCTTTGCCTTATCCGTCAGGTTTTTCCCCAGGAGCTGTCCGATCATGATCGTCGCGCCGCTTGACAGGCCATGGGTCAGACACTGGATCATCTGCTGCGCCACCCCTGTGACAGAGGACGCGGCGGTGGCGTCCGTTCCCAGATGCCCCAGGATAAAGGAGTGCAAAGTGATGCTCAGTCCCCAGGACAGACTGCTGGCCAGCATACCGGGAATGATCTTCCACAGGTCCTTCTCAAAAGCCTTTGAAAAATAAAACAGGCTGCCGCCTTCCGGTCTGACCGATTTTTCCCTCCGCGACCAGAGCAGACACCAGAGCAGGGAAACGGCCTCCACCGCAATGGTGGAATAAGCACAGCCGTTGACTCCCAGGGCCGGTATTTTTCCGAAACCGTAGATCAGAAAAAAGTCGGCGGACATATCCACGATAACCGTTATCGCAGAGATCCAGACACTCAGTTTCGCATGTCCGGATACTTTCATCATCATCAGATAACACTGGGAGACTCCGGCAAACAGATAAGAGAAACCCACGATCCTTAAATATTCCGCGCCGATGCGGATAAGCTCCGGCTCCGGAGTAAAGAGCGCCATAAGCCGGTTCGGTATAAAAAACGACAGGGAGAAAAAAATCCCCGAGATCACTAGGACATACCGGACCGCCATACTTAAGAACCGCCCCGCATTGGTGTAGTCACCCTTTCCCCAGTACTGAGCGATCAATACACTGACCGCGCCGATCACGGCCCCGTTGAACAGGGACATGACAAACGAAATCTGATTGGCCAGAGAAACCGCCGCGATGGCATCCTGGGTCAACCGTCCCAGCATCAGGGCGTCTGACGCGCCGACCAGAGCGTTTAACAGATTCTGTAACGCCAGGGGGACCGCAAGGGTCAACAGCTCTTTATTGAATATCTTTTTTTCATTTGCATTCATACCACGCCCCGTCACTTCCCGCCCGACTGCTGCAAGCATCCAGCGACTTTTCCAGATACCCGCAGGTAAACGGGAAAAAGTCATATTTCTCCGTCCCCACATGCACCGCGCCGTGGGCCTCGTACCATTGCCGCAGCTGCGCGTTCTCCTCCACGATACCGATGAACATCTGTCCGCACCCCTGCTCTCTGGCCTGCAAAAAGGCATGTTCCAGAAGTCTCTCGCCGATCTGCCTGTGGCGGTATGCGGGCAGCACACACAGATTGTTCAGCTCGCACTTTCCCTCTCCCTGCAAATGCAGGGAATAATACCCCACGATCTGTCCGTCTTCCTCCCATACATACATGGGCCGCCCTTCCTGCCTCTGCCACGCCAGCCGCTCCGCAGTGGTGGCAAAAGCGGTAAAGCGTGGGGCGTTCTCCAGGGTAAAACCAAAGGCATCCGCCACTGTCATAAAGCTATCCCTGATCACCTGTACACATTTATCTATCTCCTCGGTTTTCATCTGCCGTACCATTTTCCCCTCCTATTTAAATCGCTGCGCAATGGCACTAAAGGGTGAAGTCCCTTCGCGCCTTCACCTGTCCAGCCATATATTTTCATTAAATTTATTGACATTCTTTAGCAATTCCTTACAATTCTTTCATCATCCAGATGCAATCCGCATAGCTGCCGTCCTTATACTTCATATTGTGGGGAAATACCCCGTACTGCTTAAAACCCAGCTTTTCATAGAGCCGTATGGCCACCCCGTTTGAAGATACCACTTCCAGCTCCGCCTGCTCGTAGCCCATCTGTTTTGCTGTCTCCAGCGCAGACTCCATCATCTTTCTTCCGATACCTCTGCCACAGTATTCCCGATATATGGCAATCGCCACCTCGCATCTGTGGGCCAGACGTTTCATACCGCTGACTGCCATGATCGAGCAATTCCCCACATGCCTTTCCCCGTCAAAGCAGAGCAACATAAGCTCCCTCTCATCCGCCTCTTTCGCCCGGATAAAGCTTTGCTCCTGCTCCGGCGTGAGCGTCACTTCCTCCGGCTCCCGGAGCAGGTAGGGCGTCTCCGCCGTGGTCTGCATGAGATACTCCACCAGCCTTGAGGCATCCTCCTCTCTGGCGCTGCGCAGAGTATATTCCTTTCCCTGTAATATTATAGATCGTTCCGTGAAAATAGCCATAGCGCCCCCTCATTCAAACATACCGCCGATATCGCCGGTTCTTTAAAATACAAAGCTGTTGACCTACACTTGCCCTGCGGTCTGAACTTTCAAACTTCTCAGATACTTTTTCTGCTCCGCCGTCACCCGGAAACTCTCACAGGCCTTCTGTATGGCTTTGTTATGGGTCCATCCGTCCAGACGTTTCTCTTCCAGATAAATGACCGCCGCCTCATACTGTTTTGCCAACGCCGTCGCAAAATACCACGCCCGCATCATATTCACGTAATACTCTTGGGAAGATACATCTGCCACCTGCCGCAAATACTGCGGCTTGAAATCCTCCTCCAGATAAAACCGCATCAGCATCCCTATCCCATAGCGGATCGTATAGGTATCCCCCGACGCCATCCACCTGCCGATAGGCTCCAGCAACTCCTCCCTGTGCCTGCCAAATACCTTGGGAGACATCATATCACAGGTGGCCCAGTTGTCGATATAGGGCAGAAAACGCTCCGTCTGCGCCAGACATTCCTCATAGTCTTTAATCTGCTCCACCACAAAGGCGTGTACATTGTACTCATCGTAATACCGATGAGGGAGCTGCGCCAAAAACTCCCCTATCTCCGGGTCTTTCGCCCATTTTTTCGCCAGCTTGCGCACCTGCGGGGTACGCACCCCGATAATATTTTCCGGCGCCACCGTAGGAATCAGTTTCGCGTGAAATTCCTTATACTCCATATCCTGTAATTCCATCAGTTCCGCCCGTATCCGCTCTCCTATGTCGCTCACTATACTTCCTCCTTGTACGCTATGTTCCAACTGATTTCGCATTTATCCGACAATTCTGTAAATCGGAATTTGTCGCTTTATCTGCATTACCTATAACACGCAGTTCCCCTTTGGCCTGCTTTCCTTCAGCAGAAACCCGCGGTTCCGCTCTCTATGGTTGATCGCTGGTCATAAGTCTATAGCAACGGATCTTCCTGGCGAAAATTCTGGAAAGCAATCATTATTTTGGTCTTGCTGGGTCTATACAAAATAATTGCCGTATTATACCCACATCCACCCTATAAAATAAAGGTTTTGACCCCCTTGTGGGCCTATGCAGAAAAAGACACTGTCTGTACCCCCTTTTTGTTGCAAAACAAGGGGGAAACAGAGTAAATTTTTGTGTATAGACCCATCCATGCCCCAAAATAAGAAGGATATCCTCATAAAGTGGGTACATAAATGAGATTTTTTTCTATATGCCCACCAGACCCAAAAAGCGCATCGTCTAATGATATACCTTGCACCTCATGGCACATCTGGTACATATCTTTCATTTTATGTCCGTATCTGCGCTAAGAACAAGACTGCAAATCCCGATTTACAGATTTTACTGTACTGAATTTGCCTGCCGCACATAATGCATATTTATTGCACTGCCTCCAGTGACCCGAAATCACTCTCCCCTGTAGACGCAGGAAAACTCCTCACACACCACCGGCATATCCTCATCAAAACGCAGACCCGCCTCCGCCAGCTCCTGCCGGAAAAAGCGTTCGTGGACCTCCCGCCAATAGGCCAGGCTCCCATCGCCCTCCCCCTCCCGGCGGGCATGTTCCTCACGGATCTCCCGAAAGGGCGCCACATACACCCGCTCCGTGCGTATCACGCACACAGCCTGCTCTTTGCTATCCAGGATCACACTGTACTCCCCGACTTGGGGAAGAGGCTCCTGCTCCCATTCATACAGCGGATAGGCTGACGCGGTGGCCGTTTTTTTTCCACGGGCCACCAGTTGCGCCAGCTTGTCAGCGTCATCTCCGAAGGCCCATGCCTCATACTCCGCATGTTCCAGTCCGCATTTTTTCATATACGCATTCCACATTTCCTGCGCTGTCACAGTACCCTCCCCGCATATCGCGCCGTCCCTATCTCCGGTACATCCAGTATCCCCGCGTATCACCGTCTCAATATCCTCTCCAGCCAGTATCCCCGCAAATCACGTTGTCTTAATATCCTCTCCGTCCAGTATCTTTTGTATTTCCTCCCAGCTGCCCGCCGTCAATACCTCTTCGTGAGGCGTGTAGGGCAAGTCTATCGCCCCGATGTACCACACGGGAAACAGCCCCGTCCCGGCGGCTCCTACGATATCACATTCATACTGATCGCCGATATACCATACCTCCTCCGGTTTCAGTCCCGCTTTCTCCAGCGCCAGTTGAAAGATACGTCTATTGGGCTTGCGAAACATGTATTCGCTGGTAGCCAGGATAAACTCAAAGGGCTGCTGCGGGAACAGCCCTCTGATGCGCTGCTCCACCGCCTGTCCGCAATAGCTTATATTGCTGATCACTCCGGTACGGATTCCCCGTCTGTTAAGGTACTCCAAGAACTCTGTTACCCCCTCGGTAGGCGTTCCCGGAGAGGCGGCGTCCCAAAATATCCTGTCCTCCTCTTCCTGCGTCAGCGAGATCCGGATCCCCAGGGACTCATACAGGTAAGCGCTGAACATATACCTTGGCACTTCCACCTGAAACAGATGTCGCCTGGCAGGATCAAACCTGCCCAGTTCACGGTTGATGGCATCGGCCTCCCGCTGGATCTGCTCTGCGGTCAGATGATATTTGTTTTCCGTACAGTACTGTAGTACGGCCTCCGTTCCCCTCACACCGTCAAAGGGCGCCTCACTTACCAGTGTCTGTCCATAATCGAACAGGATCATCTCAGGTTTTTTCATATATATTCTCCCTTTTCGGAAAAGTGTTCCTATAACATCCCTACAAATATCTGAATTCTACTACTTCTGAAATATCTTTCCTCGGTCGGGAATTTGGTTGTTCATTTGCAACACCTATCGATACTGCACCAACCAGTTGTCCTTTTATTCCGATGAAATCAATCAACTCATTATATGCAAAACATGTATTAGCAATCCAAAGCGTTCCATATCCCAATTCAGTTGCTGTAAGAAGAATATTCTGAACCGATGCCCCGATAGACAAGGTATCACATATTTCAGTAATTCTATCATCAGCATCAACACATTTATAGGGTGACTTACCATTTGTATTCTCAATAATTATGAAAAGCATCCGGCAAGTCATTTGAGGATTTTGGCAATAATTGATCGCCGTCACGTTCTCTTAATAACCCTTTCTCCATTACAGCCAGAAGATTGTCTTTTGCCTCCTTTGCATACACTATATATCTCCAAGGCTGCCTATTCTTTGCAGAAGGTGCAAGGATGCCGGCTCTAATGATAGTTTCTATGTCCGCTTTCTCAATCTCATCTGGTTTGTACTTTCTAATGCTTTTTCGCTGAATAATTTCTTTCATTTAATATCTTCTCCTAACCAGGGAAATCTGGAACCAAAATTTAGCCACTTTGCGCAAGGCGAGTACGAAAATGCCATCCATAAATGAGAATTTGTAGGGTTGTGGGCAACATAGATAAAATTTTTAGTCAATTCTATATTCTTTTTCTAACTCATGATGCCTTAAACACATAAATGGTAAAGGAAGAACTATTCCCCCAATCATAAAAAACATTTCAAGTACTTCAATAGGCATAACATACCCTATCCCAAATCCAATTTCTATACATATACCATAAACAATCCAAATCATACCATGTTTCTTATTCCATTGTAAGATGTCTGATATTTCTTCTTTTTTAGGTGGATCTATAACATTATAAAAACCCACAGGTTTCTCTTTATTTCTCACCTGACATAAACCAATTATAATCATAATACTTGCTGCAAGTGATATAATAACCAATCCTATCATCATTTCTGCATTCACACAAATCATCAAACCTTTCGTTAAAGAAATGAGAATTTACCTATCTGATGCATACAAAGGGTTAGCTTCTCTAACCAATCCTGAATATTTATCACACAGTTCATTAAATGCACATCTAACTTCTGATGGTATATCTACATGAGCAATAAAATCTTTACCTTTCGGTCCATATCCATTTTCATCATCTGACAATCTTGGAATTTCACCCATCAGAAGACTAATATATCTATTTATATCCCACATTCCCCAAATCTTTTTTTCATACGTTAGCGCAGTGTCTGTAACAATAACCTTCGCAGAATAAACGGAATAGTTAATAATCTGAATATTATCACCAACATACTTTCGCAAGCCTGCCTCCATACGATATTGCATTGTTGCATCTTGCGAAAGGATAATACTTTTGAAAGAAATATTGTTCTCTTTTAATA
>CAZGVI010000078.1:0-10512 GCA_964529395.1 uncultured Acetatifactor sp. | reverse complement strand
TGACTTAGTCACTACTGCAGGCATTGAGGATGATTTCAGGAAAGAAATAGCCGGAACGGAGATATTATTGTATGAAGAATAAAGATATAATTATCCTTAGAAAGATTTTGGATTATTGCAAGCAGTTGGATGAAGCGTGCGATATGTTTGATAACGATTACAATAATTTTGTGGGCAATTCCGTTTTTCAAAATGCCTGCTGTATGTGCATTTTGCAGATAGGGGAGTTATGCAAAGTAATTTCAAAAGAATTAAGAATGCGGGAAAAAGCAGTTCCATGGAAAGAATGGTGTGGAATCAGGGATATTTTTGCACATCAGTATTCAAATCTGGACTGTCAGGCAGCATGGGATACCATACAGCATGATCTCCCGGAATTGAAAGCAGAAATTGCTAGAATCTTAAAAGGGGATGGAGAGTAATCGTAGAAACGATCAGTGAGGAGATAGGTCAGGAATATTCCTGTTTTTATAAATATTGATGGTGATTTTGATTTACAAGAAATTGCTAAGAGTATTTATGTGGATGGGCCATCGAGGAATATGAGAAAATATGATTCAACAAGATAAGAGATTTGAAAAGGTGGTAGTCTTATGGGACGAGAACCGGTAGAAGGTCGTGATTATGATCGGGTAATAGCAAAAATGCCGAGATACGACAAAGAGGGACGTGATGTTACTGGTGATAAAATGGGGCCTGGTGGTCGGCGCAAGGATGATGGGCGACAGTCTGTCCAAGCGTATGATTTTGAGGAATATAATAAAGAGGAATTATGTGAAGAATTAGAGGAGCGGCTAAGACTATACGCTGAAACCGAGGAGCGGGAACGTGTTCTTCGGAAAGAGCGAATGCAAGATAGAATTGAAACTCTTTTTGTACTTCTTGAGATGACAGGGAAATTTTTAGAGAATCATCCAGAGTTAGTTGTTAAGATGGTGGATGGAGTAAGAACACTCAAGGGAAAAGTTGCAGATGGCTTTGGTTTTTTCCTCCAAAACGTATCTGACCTTAAAGTCAAACTCATTCCCAAGAAGGGTAAAAGAAGTAAACAGACGAGAACCGTGATTTGCGAGGTGATTCAAGAAGGAGAAACAGGGATTTCTGAACAACTCTTAGTTGTTGAAGGTGGCGGTGTTGCCATACCAGAAGAAAACTATGATCAATCCAAACGGATAATATTAAGCCGGGAAGAAGCCGTGAGTGAAGTATTCAATGCTCTTAATCATTATATAGGTCTGACGAGAAGCCTTAACAAATTATCAAATGCAAATGTCATCGATATGAAGGCACTAGGGTTTGAAGGTGTAATTGTTAAGTTGGAGGATTGTATGCAACAATATCCTGCATTGATGGATAAAGGTAACCAACGTAAGATTCTCGAAATTCTTGGAGCTGATTTTGATGAAATTGAAAAGAAACGAGTCAAAGAAGTTTTAGGAATTGATTCTGTTTGAGAACACTACAGTATTTAAGTATTTTTGCGGTAATGATTTCAAAAACATAATGGATATAAAATAGGAAAATATCCGTAGGGACAAGGAAACATCGCAACAACGAAATTGATACAATGGAAAACCGCAGAAATGCGTGGAAATAAGCCTTTCCACGTATTTCTGCGGTTTCATTTTTCAGATTTTTGAGTTTTTTGTTACGGGGATTGTTTCGTTTTGGATTTTGCACCTCTTTTTAACGATAGTAGTAGTGTCCGTGATTACGCTCATAACATTTTCTCCTCCTTCCGTAGCGAACATATTATCCCTTCTTATGGGAATAAATGAGCAAGTGAAAAAAAGAGCTATTTCATTATATTTTAATAATTGGCAAATAAAAAAGGGGTTGACAAATGTACGAAATCATACTGGGAGGACAGATATGGAATTTTATATCAATGCGCAGATGCAGCGGTTTAATCTGTTGACGTCGGAAATCGATACTGCTTATCACGATGCGGCGCTCAAATTGGGGATGTCTGACAGTGTAATGCTGGTTCTTTATACACTCTGCTCCTGCGGCGGGGAATGTATGCTTGGAGATATTACGTCCGGGGCCAGCAAGCAGACGATCAATTCTGCGTTGCGGAAATTGGAATCGGAAGGGGTCGTTTATCTGGAAACCTTTGAGGGAAGGAAAAAGAAGGTGTACCTTACCGAAAAGGGCAGGGAGCTTGCCAGGGATACGGTTCTCCGGGTAATCGAGGCAGAAAACGCGATATTTGCGTCCTGGTCCGATGAGGAGAAAAGTATCTATATAGATCTGACACAGCGGTATCTGGCGGATTTTAAAGAAAAGGTAAAGGAGTTGTGAATATGAGGATTATTACAATCAGCCGTGAGTTTGGCAGCGGGGGCAGGGAACTTGGAAAGCGTCTTGCCGGTCTGCTCGGGATTGATTATTATGACCGTGAGATCATCACTGCCATTGCCAGGCAGAACGGATTGGATGAGGGCTATGTGGAGATGGCGTTGGAAAAGCGGGACTGGCAGGCCATGCCTTTGACATTTGGGCGCTCTTTCGCGGGCATCCACGGGATGCAGCAGATACAGACCAATCTTCTGGTCGCGCAGAAACATGTGATTGAAGAAATCGCAAATATCGGAAAGGACTGTGTGATCGTAGGGCGGAATGCGGATGTGTTGCTTGCGGATAAAAAGCCGTTCCGCATTTTTGTATGTGCCGGGATGGATGCAAAAGTAAGGCGCTGTATGGAGAGGGCTTTGGAGGGGGAGGATAAATCCCGTAAAGGGGTGGAGCAGAATATCCGCCGGATTGACAGAGCCCGGGCCAAGACAAGGGAGATGCTTGGAGGCGGCAAGTGGGGAGACGGCAGGGCCTATCATCTCACCGTCAATACGGAGGGGTGGAATATGAAAGAACTGGCATCGGCGGTGGAAGGATTTGTCCTGCGCTGGTATGGGAGGTAAGTATGCGGATTCAGCTTTCGGATCATTTTGATTATAAAAGGTTATTGAAGTTTACATTTCCATCCATGATCATGATGGTGTTCACTTCCCTTTACAGTGTGGTGGATGGATTTTTTGTCTCCAATTTTGTGGGGAAGACGCCCTTTGCCGCAGTGAATTTTATCATGCCGGTGCTTATGATTCTGGGGTCTGTCGGTTTTATGTTCGGCTCCGGGGGAAGTGCTCTGGTTTCCAAGACTATGGGCGAGGGAGAACCGGAGAAGGCGCAGAAACTCTTTTCCCTGTTCATATACAGTACGGCAGTCTGCGGCGTTATCCTTGCTGTGATCAGCTATATTTTTATCCGTCCTCTTGCGGCGCTTATGGGGGCGGAAGGGGAAATGCTGGATAATTGTGTGCTTTATGGCAGGATATTACTGCTGTCACTGCCTTTTTATATGCTCCAGTTCGAGTTCCAGAGTTTTTTTATCACGGCGGAAAGGCCGCAGATGGGGCTTGTGGTCACTGTGATATGCGGGCTTGCGAACATGGTGCTGGACGGGCTGTTTATGGCGGTTTTTTCCTGGGGGCTTGTGGGGGCTGCGGCGGCCACGGCAGTCAGTCAGATGCTTGGGGGCTTAATCCCGGTTCTGTATTTTGGCAGGGCGAACGCTGGTACGCTCCGGCTGACAAAAACGAAAATAGACGGTAAGGCATTGCTGAAAGCCTGTACCAATGGCTCCTCGGAGCTTATGAGCAATATATCCATGTCGATTGTGGGTATCCTGTACAATCTTCAGTTGATGAGATACGCCGGTGAAAACGGGATCGCCGCCTACGGGGTGCTGATGTATGTCAATATGATCTTCCTTGCGATTTTTATCGGGTATTCCACGGGGGTGGCGCCGGTGGTCGGCTATCATTACGGGGCGGAGAATCACTTGGAATTAAAGGGGCTGTTAAAAAAGAGTTATGTCATCATCGGTATCTTTGCAGTGGCCATGTTTGGGTTGGCTGAGCTGTTGGCGGGAACGCTGGCGGGTATTTTCGTGGGATATGACAGGGAGCTTATGGAGATGACGGAGAGGGCGTTCATGATTTATTCGGTTTCGTTCCTGTTCTCCGGGATTGCCATTTACGGTTCCTCTTTCTTTACCGCGCTGAACGACGGGCTGACTTCCGCTCTGATCTCTTTTTTGCGGAGTCTCCTGTTCCAGGTGGCGGCCGTTATCATCCTGCCGCTTATTTTCGGGATTGACGGGATCTGGTTTTCGGTCGTGGCGGCGGAACTGGTGGCGGCGGTGATGACGGTTCTGTTTATCGCCGCAAAGAGGAAAAAGTATCGCTATTAAAGTGGTTTAAGGAGAACAGGTATCATGGACTTTTTAAACGGAAAGATCAAAACGCTTTATTGTAAGTATCTTGCGGCTGCCTTTGGCAGTGCTGGTGTGGAATGTCATTTATAGCTTGGGGCTTTTGATGGGGATTGGCGGCTCCGTTCTTTTCAGCACCATCCGTGGAAGGGAAGGGAGCCGGACGGGACGGTCTAATGAATATTTTACGGCATCCATACTGGGAGCGGCATTTTTATTTTCCTGCTGCCGGCACTTGCGGGGGCAGATTCCATCTGGTTTGTCATGCCGCTTACGGAATTGCTTGTAGCGGTTTATGTGGTGTGCATGATCAGGCGGTATACAAAGCAATTATCGTCGGAAAGGAAGGGAGCGGAGGCCGTTTCGTGTTCTTGACTGTGGGGAAATGGAGGGCAGGCCTGCGGGGGTTATAAAGAGACTTGTATGCTGACCTGTATGATCTGCTGTTCTTTGTCAAATGCTCCGACTTCGTCAATCAGCCGTTCTTCGTAAGCATTTCCGGTTATGGCAAGGTCATGTTCTTTTGTGTATTGCAGGAGTCTGTGATAGACCGGCTGTGTATCGTTAAAGCTGCCCTGTCCCCAGCCGGTAAGGTATGTCCCTTCCGGCATAAAGCCGTTGGCATAGGTCTGACTTCCCACATGGCAGATAATATGGTTTGCGGCGGTTGTCCTGCCGGAAAGCAGATGTTCTTTTTTTACCAGAAAACCTTCCGGATATCCGAAGGCGATCTGGTTTTCTTTGCATTTCAGGTAAAAACCCAGCCAGAAATCATCGGATATTTCCGATTTTTCCATGTCAAAGGCATCACTGATGAAAAGCGGGCTTTTTTCTCTGTGAAGGAGTTTTATTTCTGAAATATCCGTCCTGATTCCTTCCTTCAATTTTTCTTTTTTGGCGATCAGCATATCCTGGATTCTGCGGAGGCGTTCTATTTTCTGTGAGAGGATATGTTCCTGGTTTTCCAACAGCCAGACGGCCTGGGAGGGGGACGGTGTCTGCATATAGGTCTTGATCTCATTCAGCGGCATACCGAGTTCTTTCAGGATATTGATAACGGATATCATATAAATCTGTTCATGGGAATAATATCGGTAACCATTTTCGCCAGTGTATTCCGGGGAGAACAGACCTGCATTGTCGTAAAAAATCAGAGCTTTTCTGCTGACTTCGGATATTCTGGAAAATTCGCTGATGGTAAGATAGTTATTTTTTTCATTTTTTTATGTTCACCTCTTGACTGTATAGTTACTGTACAGATTATACTGTAGAGCAGTTGTGAAAGTCAATAAAATCAGCAGGCGGATTTTGCAGGTATATTGATGAAGACAGGAACGAAAGTGAGGTAAATTTATGCAGGAGAAAAACAGGACGCTGTGGCGTTATATCATCCCGTCCGCAGGGGCTTTGTGCGTCACATATCTGTACAATATTGTAGACGGGATTTTTGTAGGACGGGGAGTTGGGCATCTGGCGCTGGCTGCCGTCAATATAACGGTGCCTTTTATTACCGCATTGGTGGCCATTTCTTATCTGTTCGCAATGGGCGGCTCCACTGTGATTGCCATCCGCCTTGGCAGGGGGGATGAGAAGGGTGCGAATGATGCCTTTATGACAGCGTTTATGATGACGCTGCTGCTGTCGGTCGTTTTGCTGCTGGTCGGGACTTTGTTTCCGGGACAGATTGCGCTCTTATGCGGGAGCAGCCGGACGCTCCTTCCAATGGCGAGGGAATATCTGTTTTATTATACGTTATTTTCCACTCCCTTTCTGCTCAGCAATTGTTTATCGGTTTTTGTGAGGAATGACGGCGCGCCGGGGCTGGCCTTTGCCGGGATGTGTACCGGGGCGGTAACCAATATTTTTCTTGACTGGCTCTTTATCTTTCCCCTTGGGATGGGGCTTAAGGGGGCAGCGGTTGCATCCGGCCTGGGACAGGTGTTATCCCTTGTGATCCTGCTCAGTCATTTCGTGAGAAAGAAAGGGCAGCTGCGCATCCAAAGATGCCGGCTTTCGTTTGCCCTGGTTGGTAAGATATGCAAACGCGGCGTGCCGGAATGTGTCTCACAGTTAAATACGCCGGTTACTGCCCTGTGCTACAACTGGGTTTTGGGAAATACCCTTGGCGATATGGGGGTATCCGCATTCAGTGTGCTTTCGTTTATCTATTCTTTTGCCAACGCAATCCTTGCGGGTGTGGCGGGAGGGCTGCAGCCCCTTTGGGGACAGGCTTTCGGCCGGAAGGATAGAGAAGAGTTGGAGGGGTATTTTAGAACCGGCATAAAGATCAATGTCATCGGTTCTGCCGTGATCTATGGGGTGTTGTGCGTGTTCCGCACGCCTGTGGTAAGATTGTTTAACAGCGATCCTGCATTGGTGGAAATGGTTTCGGGAGCGATTCCGGTCTTTGCGTTCTCTTTTCTGTTTATGGCGGTGAATCTGATTTTTACGGCATATTTTTATTCCACAAAGCAGACCGTAAAATCGGATGTGATCGCCGTCAGCAGGGGGATTGTTGTCAAAGCGCTTGCTGTCTTTTTGATCCCTGCTGTTTTAGGGGACGGATATGTATGGTGTTCGGCTGCGGCAGCAGAAGTTATCACGCTGGTGATCTGTCTGTTTTTGTATAAAAGAAAGTGTTGACAATTTGCCCGCGGCGGATTAACATATTTGAGATTATGGGAGATTTTATTTCCTTGATTGAAATGTATGGGAGGTCGAAACATGGAGTACAGGATAAACAGGAGAACCGGTGACAGGATCAGCGTTTTGGGTTTTGGTACTTCCTACATAGCGGAAGCAGGTGAAAAGGACGCTGTCGCAGCGATACGGAGAGCTTACGAAGGCGGTATCAATTATTATGACCTTGCTACGGCTGAAGGCAGGACTTTCCCCTATTTTGGAACTGCCCTTGGCGCAGTGAGAAAAGAGGTGTTTTACCAGATCCACTTTGGCGCCGATTATGTTTCGGGAACTTATGGATGGAGCACGGATGGGGAAACCATCCGGCGCTGTATTGAGTGGCAGCTTGCACAGTTGAAAACAGATTATATTGACTATGGGTTTATACACTGTATTGATGAACTGTCTGACTGGCGGCAATACCAGGAAAACGGCGCTTTCTCCTATCTGATGCAGATGAAGGAGCAGGGCGTTGTAAAGCACATTGGCCTGTCCTCCCACACCCCCGCCACGATCCAAAGGGTATTGGATGAAACCTCTGTAGATATGCTGATGTTTTCGGTAAATCCGGGATATGACTATCAGAAGGGGGACTATGCCAAAGGTTCCGTGGATGAGCGGTCTGCTGTTTACAGCCGCTGTGAAAAGGAGGGAATCGGTATTTCCGTGATGAAACCTTTTTCCGGGGGTCAGTTGTTGGATGCGGCCGTTTCTCCTTTTGGAAAGGCTCTGACGCAGTACCAGTGTATGCAATACGCCCTGGACAGACCGGGTGTGCTGACAGTGCTGCCGGGAATGTCCAGTGTGGAACAGGTGGAGCATTTACTGGGATTTTTTGAGGCGGAAGAAGGGGAAAAGGATTATTCTGTTATTGGAACTTTTAGTCCCGCAGAAGCTGTGGGTAAGTGTGTCTACTGTAATCACTGTAAGCCATGCCCTATGGGACTGGATATTGGCATCATCAATAAATACTATGACCTTGCCAGAAACGGAGATTCCATGGCGGCGGAGCATTACCGTAATCTGGAGGTCAAAGCGGATGCCTGCGTTCAGTGCGGACACTGCGAATCCCGCTGTCCATTTCATGTAAAACAGGAAAGCAGGATGAAGGAAATCGCTGCTTATTTTCGGTAAAGGAACAAATATTCAGACGCCGGGTATTTTTCCTCCACAATGAAAGCAAGTGTCCATTGACTGGGACGGCTTTGCTATTCTGAATAAGCGTGGGAAAAACATGGGCGATTTTGGAAACAGAGGTCATTAAAGGAACTGTAGATATACAGGGATTGGTTGCGTTGTATCCAAGTCGGGATATGCAAGGAGTTTTTATCACATGGATGTGTACGGCCCCACTCAATAATAAGCAGTTGGGAAATGAACCCGGATATGTTGGTGTGGGCGGTCATTTGTTTGCATTTCGGAGGTTTATGGATGGCGCGGAGTCTGACAAAGGCAGTGGTGATTAAAAAGTTCAGACAGTGCCTGAACTTTTTGGAATACCCATAGGAAGAAGTGCTGAAGTGTGGATTTCAAGAGATTCAAAAATAATTTATGTATAAGGAGACTCGTTATGATAAAGATATTAATAGTATGCCATAGCAACACCTCGGCTCTTTGCAGAAATGCAGGAAAATAGCGGGTTGGAGAGAGGGAGGATAGGGAATTTACTACTGATTTACTACTTTTTGTGTTACAGAACATGAGAGTTTCGATACGATTTAGTACCTGTTAGAAAAAATATTATTATACAAGGAGATAATAATTTACTATTAAATAATGGCTTTTGGCAGATTTTCAGAAACAAAATAGTGGATATAGGATATGATACATATGAAAGAAAATGAAATTGTAATATTTGAAACAGCGGACAAAAGTATAACCTTGCCCGTTTCGGTAAAGAGCGATACGGTGTGGCTCAGTGCTAATCAGATGGCAGAACTGTTTGAAAGAGATGAAAAAACAATCAGAAAGCACATTAACAATGTTTTTGCAGAAGAGGAAGTTGAAAGAGAGAACAACACGCAAAAAATGCGTGTTGATGGCGTAAAACAGCATGTGCCTTTCTATACTCTGGATGTCATTATTTCTGTAGGCTATCGGGTAAAATCAAAACGAGGCGTTGAATTCAGACGCTGGGCTAATTCCGTATTGAAAGAATACATAATCAAGGGATATTCCGTGAACTATAACCGTATGAATCAATTAAATGAGGTAATACGGATTATGAAAAGGGTGGAAGAAAAACTTGATACGAAACAGGTTTTGTCTGTGGTGGAAAGATATAGTCAGGCACTGGATCTCCTGGATGCGTATGATCATCAGAATATGACACGTCCCAAAGGGAGCAAGGCGGTCTATGTTTTGACATATAAAGAATGTAGAAAAATAATTGATGCTATGAAATATATGGATGAAAGTTTCTTATTTGGTAACGAAAAGGACGAATCCTTTTTATTGATGTGTAAGGAAAAGGGTGTGGAAGTTCTGATTGATGGAAACGATGTGATTCCAATGATAGACAGGGATTTTGAGGTTTTGTATGAGCAGTATAAAATTCGATCTACAGAAATGTTTGAATTAGATAAGAATGAGGGTATATAAAGAATATAAAAGATGTGATAAAAATATTTTTTTCATGTTATGGAGTACAAGAGTTTCGATACGATATAATAAGTACTACAATTGTAGAAACGTTTGATGAATGGTGAGGGCAAATACTATTATTTTTGCGAAAGAAATGCAATGTAATTAAACTGTATGCATTAAATTCAAATGGTTGTATAATCTCGAGTTTGACACTTGTGAAAGTAAAAAGTGGCTACAAACCCAGTAATTATGCGGGGCGTAGCCATTTTCTCTTTATAATCGATTTGTGCTATTTTTCACTTCTTCTGTTTTGGTACTTTTTATTATACTTCGCATGGCCGATTTTGAGATAAATTCATAATCCGTATGAAAATCAAATGCCTTGTGTAAATCATCCGTCAGGTCAGTTCTCTTGTAGGAAGGGATATAGCCACTTTCCTTTGACAATAGTGTTACCTGCATGGAACGAAGGGCCCCCAAAATCTCGTTACAGGTATATTTGTTTCCGGTTTTTTTCTCAAGCAGGCGGTATACAAGCAGGCTGATGTAACAGGTAAGGAAATGTGCTCTGATGCGATCCTCCCGCCTGACATAGACAGGACGTGCTTCAAAATCCGTTTTCATGATCCGGAAGTTTTCTTCAATCTCCCAACGTTGCCGGTTGATTTTTAGGATTTCTCCAACATCTCCTTCGAGGTTTGTTATGACTGCATAAAAGCCGTCATACTTTTCTTCGTCAGATATACGGTCCAAATCCAGGTCATATATGTTTCTGGCTGCGACTTCACCCTCCCCTGTTATAGCAGTAGATTTAATAAAACGGGCCGGGGCATTTTGATTTTTGCCACGTCTTTTTTTGCCCGGCTGTTCTATCATTTTTACAGCGCGTGATATCTGCTGCTGGCGGATTTTTTTCTGGTATGCCTTGTATTTTGGAGAATAGGTCACGATGACGGTTTCATCCATGTTTC
>CAZGVI010000077.1:0-10905 GCA_964529395.1 uncultured Acetatifactor sp. | reverse complement strand
ACCCAGGACCGACCGGTTATGAGCCGGTTGCTCTAACCAACTGAGCTAAAGGTCCGCAAACCCTTTCGGGAATCGCATAACGCGATGACTCCAACGGGAATCGAACCCGTGTTACCGCCGTGAAAGGGCGATGTCTTAACCGCTTGACCATGGAGCCGAATCACAGCTAAAAAACTAAATATCATCTCAGCGATATTTATAATATCACATGAAAAAGCATTTGACAAGTATCTTTTTACAATTATCCCAAATTTTCTATTCTGCATTTTCTATTTTGATACATGCGGCCGGATAGAGGTAAATGGCCCGCAGCCGACATATCTTCAGAAAAACCCCCGGGGACACGGCTCCCGGAGGTTTTTACCGTTGATATTTCGGAACTTACACGGCATATTATCCCTATACGCGTACTATAACATTCTTCCGCCGCGTCAGACACAATTTCGCCGCCGGGAAATGATTGCCTAGAAATTATACTCTCTGGTTGGCTGATAGTGATACTTCTGCAATTCCCCGTTTACATCATAGGTGACGGTATAACATCCCATCGGCTGATTCTCGGCGATCGCTTTCTCCAAAGCCTCCGTGAAGACCGCAGGCTTGGAAGAATGGGGCTGACGCCGCTTGGAACTGCTGTTTTCCCGCCTTGTTCGGGAGATCCCGGAAACCACCTGGACCGGATACACTTTGAAATCATATAATCCGCTTTCTGCGTCAATCCCTCCTTTGCTGTATATTTCGACAGTAACTTTTTGTTCTTTGATAAGATTATCGGCAGATCGCCAAAAAAGTTTACGGCAATTTTCCTATTTAGTTATAAATATTCTGATAACTTTGGTCTTGTCCGGCGATTAGTCTGTCCATATCATTGGCTCTTCTCCGTGACGAACCCCTCGTCAGAAATTTCCACATTGACAGAAATACTCTCCAGAAAATCATAGATCCTTCTGCGTTCTTCCGGCTGTGCGGCGTAAGTCGTCCTGCATCCTGCCTGCACGGCCGGAACCACCTGCACCTCCAGCTGCCCCCCGTTGTCGTCACCGGAGAAATGGAGCTGCAGCAGCATGGTATCCAGCGTCTTACTGTTGAACCAATAATTTCCCAGGCTGTACACGATAGGCTTTCCGTCATAGTATTCCATCCCCTGCAGGCAATGGCTGTGGGCTCCTATGACTGCGTCCGCCCCCGCATCCAGATACTCACGTCCCGTGTCCAGCTGCACCTGCTCCAGATCAAAACTATACTCCGTTCCCCAGTGGACAAAGGCTATACAGAAATCCGCGTTTTCACTGCCCTCCCGGATAGCCTGTAAAAACAGCTCCGTATCGTAACAGCGCAGGATTCCCGGCTCCGTATCCGTAGCCTGGGGCGTCATCTTATATTTCTCTGCCCGGGAGGCCGCCACCAGCGCGATGGTTTTACCCTCCACTTCCAGATACAGAGGTTCCATGGCCTCCTCCAGCGTCCGTCCGGCGCCGAAATAGAGCACCTCCGCCTCCTCCAGCACCGCAAAGGTATCCAGCAGGGCCTCCGCCCCATAATCGTAGACATGGTTGTTGGCCAGCGTCACGGCATCCACTCCCAACTGCTCCAGCACCTCCACCCGCTTGGGGTCCGCCCGGAAAGTATAGGCCTTTCCCGGCAGGGGAGCACCGCCCGTACTATAAGTAAACTCATTGTTCAGGCACATGATATCCGCCTCCCGCATCGTCTCCACCAGCTCGGGGGAGATGCAGCCATAGATACCGTCCGGCTGCTGGTCCATAAAAAGGGTGGTGTCCCAGTTTTCATCCAAATTGATATCACCGGCAAAGCATATCGTAAATTCATATCCCGTATCTGGCGGCTCCTGATCGGGCGCCGAGCCAGGCTCCTGGTCAGATGCCAGGTCGGATGCCAGGCCGGGTCCCTGATCGGATGCCAGGTCGGGTCCCTGATCGGATGCCAGGTCGGATGCCGGGCCGGGTCCCTGGTCAGATGCCTGGTCGGATGCCAGGCCGGGTCCCTGATCGGATGCCAGGTCGGATGCCAGGCCAAGTCCTTGGTCGGATGCCGAGCCGAGCTCCCGAATGGTCGAGGGGGCAGGCTCTCCCACGGAGACTGTCTCTGTATCCCCGCCCAGACTCCTAAGATCCGGCTCCTGTGCGGCGCTGTCCCGGGATCTCCACGTCCCGCAGCCGGCCAGCGCCAGACACACGATAAGCAGCAGCGCGTATTTTTTGGCTCTATGTCCCATGTCTTCTTTTCCTCTCTCCCCCATGCCGCCGGTTATCTCACATAAAATCCACCGCCACGACTCCGTCAGACTTCATGAAGATATCGTAGATCTCCTCACGTCCCACCGATTTTTTCACAAAGAGAACCATATGGACGGAGATCGTTTCGCCCGGTGTTCTGGTTTCGCCCATATCCATGGAATCTATGACGATGTCGGCCTCCCTTAGTCTCTGCACCAATTTATGCAGATCCCGGCTCTCTTCCAGGTCCACAAACACATTACAGTAACGGGAGTGTCTGGCCGCAAAGCGCTCCACATAGGGAAGTACATGGAGCGAGGCCAGCATCATGGCCGTGATCAGGATGCCGCCCTCCACGAAACCGATTCCCACCGCCAGACCCACACAGGCGCTGGCCCAGAGAGTAGCCGCCGTGGTCAGTCCCCTGACCCGGTGCCGGGATATGATGATCGTTCCCACACCGATAAAGCCCACGCCGCTGATGACCTGCGCTCCCAGTCGGTTCATATTGGCAAGTCCCGGCAGATAAACCTGAATATACTGCTCCGTCAGCATCACCAGCGTAGCCCCCAGACAGACTATCGTGATCGTCTTCGTGCCCGCTCCCCGGTGTTTCATCCCCCGGTCCAGACCGATGATGCCGCCCAGCACCGTGGCCACGATGACCCGGATCACAATATTCTGTATATTCCATTCCACGAAGTTGCCGAACATCCTATGCCATCTCCTTTCCAAGCTCTATGATACGCACGCCTATTCCCCGCCGTTTTCCTGTAGCCACTTTTCAAGTACCCTGTACATCTCCCCCAGTTTGAAGGGCTTGCTCAGGTAATCATTCATTCCCGCCCTGCGGTACTCCTCCTGCTGCTCCGCTCCCGTATTGGCCGTCAGCGCGACGATCGGAATCTTCCTGTAATATTCCCCCTCCAGCCGGCGGATCGCTCTGACCGCCTCCACTCCGTCCATAACAGGCATATGATGATCCATAAAGACCATGTCATATTTTTTCTCCTGCACTCTCCTCAGAGCCTGTTCCCCGTTTTCGGCAGTATCAATCTCCACGCCCACGGGCTTTAACATCTCTTCCGCAACCATACGGTTGAGTTCGTTGTCGTCCACAATCAGCACGCGCCTGTCCGGTAAAAACAGCTCCGGCTCGCCGCTCTCGTCCTGTACCTGTCGGTTTCCCATAAAACGGCAGAAATTATCGCTGTACAGCGGCTTGTTTATAACCTGCATTCCCTCGGGGGACACCGACTCCGCCATGGGATTCACCATACCGCAGACAGTCGCCCCAAGCTCCCGCAGCCTCTGTTCCTCCGCCTCGCTGAACATCCCAGGCCGGTCGGTAAAACAGAACACGGGAAGAGCAGTCTGTCCGACTGCCATGATATCGCTCACATAGGTAAGACGGTAACTCTCCACCAGTTTCTCAAACAGCCTGTTGGCCGCCTCGCTTTCCAGTTTTCCGACGACCACCGCCTGTCTGCCCTCCGGCAGATCCGCGGCTCTATTGCTGTCTACAACACGCTGGCGGATCGTAAAATGAAACTCGCTCCCTTGGCCGTATTCACTGGTCACGCCGATACTGCCCCCCATCATCTCCACAAATCTCTTGGATATGGAAAGCCCCAGTCCCGTCCCCTCCTTATGATGGTTCCTCTTTTCATCCACCTGCTGAAACGCTCCAAAAAGCCGCCCCATATCTTCCCTACGGATGCCCTGTCCCGTATCTTTCACGGCGATATACAGTTCTATATCATCTCCCTGTATCTGTTCAACCCTCACCGTCAGGCACACATATCCCTTCTCCGTAAACTTCACCGCATTGTTCATCAGATTGATCAAAATCTGGCGGATACGCAGCGCGTCTCCATACAGCCTGGCGGGGATGTCCGGATCGATGTCAAACAGCAGCTCTATGGGTCTGTTGCCGATCCGGTTTGACAGGATCATCCCCAGGTCGCTGAGTACCGGCATCAGATCATATTCCTCATTCACAAGCTCCATCTTGCCCGATTCGATCTTGGAAATGTCCAGCAGATCGTTAATGATCGCAAGCAGCGCGTTTCCTGAGCTCAAGATATTCATCAGATACTCCCGATCCTGTCCCTGCGGGTTCGCGCGGAGCATGAGCTGCGTCATCCCCACGATCGCGTTCATCGGAGTGCGTATCTCATGGGATATATTGGATACAAATTCGGTCTTCGCCTTATTTGCGGCATCCGCGCGCTCCTTTTCCTCCCGCAGGTTCCCCTGCATGATCAGAATGATGACTGTCGCGGTCAACACAAACGCGATTCCGCCGCTGACACAGATATCCCACGCAAACTGTCCCCTGACCACATACTCATATCCCGCAGGCTGCAGCTGCCCGTTAAATTCGATCTGCCTCGCCGCTATCTCGGAAAAAGTCAGCATAAAGGTACCCACTACACACAGAAGAACCTTCTCCCATCTCCGCATACGCCGCTTTTGAATATTTTCCCGAAAATATTCTCTCCAGGTCTTTCCCTTTATGTAAAACAGAGTCAGCAGCAGCGCCAAAAACACATATATAAAGAGACAATAGAACAGCCTTCCCTGCTTTGATCCGATGAGTAACTGGGGGATGATCACCAGAAAGGGAATCAGCAGCCCGTTTAAAATCCCCGGAAGAGGTATGATAAGGAAAAAACCGCGCAGACGGTGTTCTTTTCTCCCCAGAACTATATTTAGTCCTATCAAAAGTAAAACCGCCATCACTGCGGCATCTTTTCCAAAAAATAAAAAAATCCCGGAGACCATCAAAAAAGCGATCAGGAAAAAAATATACTGTTTCTTTTTCTCCATGTCCGGCTCCAGAAATACATATTTTTTGATCATGAAACCGCTGACTGCGATTGTCGCCGTCTCCAACAGGTCCATAATTACTGTTTCCATCCGGATGCTCCCTCCACACCACATCATATTTTGTCACCGCTGTCCCGAAAAACGGGCATAACGGCCTCTCTCATGCTCCCCTGTCCCATGCCCAGGAGCCTTTCCAGATTATGGATAAACGCCTCTATCTTTCTCTGCTTATCCTCGGTTCCATATTCAGCGAGATCATCAAACACCACGTTGGCATACAAAAATGTCATCTCCGCGACCTCCCAAGGATACTCTGTGTGGCATATCCCCTGAGCGGTGCCTTCCTCGATCAGCGCAACGAGAAGAGGAGTGATCTCCGTCAGCAATTGTTGCTGGATCTTCTGGTGCATAAGGGCATTTTGGGGCTTATGCACCTGCTCCAATATCTCCTGATCGATACTGCCGCCCGCATGGAGCGCAAGCATCATCCTTGTAAATCGCTGCAACACCGGCACGTCTTTTCGGGCGGCGATCTCTTTCGCCCTCACGATCAGCCGCTCCGTCATACGTTCCACCATGGCATCCAGAAGTTCTTCCTTAGACTTAAAATGATAATAGAGCGTCCCTCTGGCAATTCCTGTTTCCTCCAGAATATCGTTGGTACTGGTATGGTCAAATCCTCTTGTCTCAAATAGGCGTTCCGCCACATCCAATATCTCATTTTTGCGCTCTTTCGCTTCCTTTATCACCCTCGCCATATCTACCCGCTCCCAAACATTTTATAAACAGGCTGTCGGTCTAATTGTAACATGCCCCTATTTTTTTGTCAATTTGCCTTATCGAAAAAACGAAGAGCGCCCGGTTTATTCCCCTTCATCCAGATAGAGCTGAACCCGGCTGTCGATAGTCTCCGCTGTGGCCTGAGGGAACTTATTCTCCGCATACATGGCGGCGAGCTCCTCCGCAATGATCCGGTTGATCTGATAATAGACCGGCGGGGCTGCCACGCAGTCCTCCAAAAAGTTCCGGGCGCGGTGAAGAGCCGTCTCGCCGTCCTCAAAGACCGGCATTTCCGGGGCAAAAACTCCCCCCATGTACACCAGCCTGCCGGATTCCTCCTCCACAATATAGTCTTCCGGCGATAATATGCGGACGCTCATACACATGGAGCAGTTTTTTGCCTGCAGCTCTTCTCCCAGCAGTATCTCCAAAAAACAGGCCGCCGCCTCTCTCCGCACTATATTCGCGTTCACCACCAGCACGCTGCCGCCGTCCGCCGTCAGATAACTCCCCCGGGAGCCTTCTGTGGGATACCCCACGATCCGGCCGTCCTCCGTCTCCATGTGGGCAAAGAAATCAAGGAAATCAGATACGTTCAGAAAACGCCCCAGCAGAACATCCCTCCCCTCATTCAGCCATGCCTCCGGTTTCATGGGGACGCCGCTCTGATCAGTACCGGTAAGTTCCAGCAGACGGACAAAACGCTCGTCGTCAAAATGACATTCCCTGTTCTCCCAATCGATCAGAAAAGAGTCCGCCAGTGAATACTTGGTAAGCTCCAGCACGGTGAGAGACGGTGTGGTGTATTTTCCCATCATGCTATCGGGAGTATTACGGATCGCTCCCGTCAGTTTTCCCTCCTCCATCAGGGCGATCACATCCTCCAGCCCCCAGGCGTCCCCCTGCCAGGTGTCCCCGGCCACGGCTAAAGTCTCAGCCTGCACCGCCGCAGGCACCCCCAGAAGTTTCCCGTCCACGGTTCCGATCTCCAGGGCTCCGGGCAATATTTCTTCCCGCAGCTCCCGGGGGATCAATTCCCCCATATCCAGCAGCAGCCCCTTCTCTTCCAGCATATACATATCCTCGACGGACACAAACAGCAGATCAGGCCCCTTCCCCTGAGAGAGTTCAACCAGTATCCTGTCCCGGGCCTCCGAAGAGGAAGCGTCTTCATATTCATAGTAGATATCCGGTTTTTCCATGGAGGCCAGCGCCGCGCATGCCGCCACCTGCGCTTTGGACTCCCCGCTCGGAGCAAGGTCTGCCACCCGGATGGCCCCGTCTGCGGCCGGTTTCTCCTCCGCCAGCCCGGCAAGCCATTCCCTCGTTTTCCCCTCTCTGTATTTTATCAGACGGAGAGCCGGGAGCTGTCCCTCCCGCAGCGCCAGCATGGTCTGGTAGCCCACGTCTATCCCCGCCGCCTGAAAGTCAAATATCTGTACCTGTCTGCCGCTCCTGATATTCCATTTTACGATACTCTCCCCATCCGCCTCGCGCCGCCGGTAATAGATATCATCCCCCTGCATGCCGTACATCTGGACAAGGAGCGGACTTCGGACCTCCATCCGCCCCACAGAGCGCAGCTCCCCCGCCGCTGTATCTGCCCACAGGAAATCATAGCAGTCCTCTGTATCGTCATAGACCGGGAAGATCAACTCGCCCTCCGGGGTGCGCAGGGGCTCCCCTATCTGCTGTCCCTGCGCTTTCTCATATTCCAGCAGAGGGGCACCGCTGTTGTCAAGCAGATAGAGTCCGCCGCTGCCATCCTCCTTTTCATCTGTGATATAGATATTTCCCTCTCCGTCGCAGTGCCAGTTGACAGAGAACAGTACGGGTACTTCCGCGGCCTCTTCCCGGATCATCCCTTTGTCCAGATAGAGCTGCCAAAGGTCTGCCGTCCGGGAAATGCCCGTCAGATCCGTATATATCATCCCGTCCACGGTCTGGCGATACATTCCCGCCTCATCCTGGTCATACTCCGTCCACCGCAGCACATAATGCTCCCTGTCCAGCATATCCATGCCGGACAGCAGCACCGTTGGACTATCCAGCCCCAATTCCAGCGGAGTGAACCGTTTCACGGTATTTTCCCCGCTGACCGTGTCATAGATGTCCAGAACATACTCCGCCTCCGGCCGGGACTCCGTTACCGTTTCCGCCCCCAGATACCAGAACAGTTCCCCACATACGCCCCGGTCCAGACAGACCGTTTCTCCGTCCCCGGCGGTCCGGCTCCTATGTTCCCACGGCCGGAACTGCACTGCCCACAGCGTCTGTTCCTTCTCCGGCTTGTCCGGCGCGGCAAAACCGGCGGCCGTCCACACAAGTTCCTCCACCGCGTCTTCCCCTGTTGCGTTTTCCTCCGCCAAGCCTCTCGCATCCCCGCCGGCCTGCTGCCCGCAGGCAGCCAAAAACAACGCGCATACGCCCGCCAGGGCAAAAGACATTCCCTTGTAAGACCCAGACATTTTCCATCCTCCCTTATGATTCATCCGTCTGGGCTTACTATAGCACGGCGGTTCCGGCCTCTCAACCCTCTTAAAAAAAGGTTAAATACTCTTAAAGGAATCTTAAAAAAGAGGGAGGTTTCCGGCGCTACTGCAATTCCTGCAGCAGCAGCGACACCCTGCTCTGGATCTTTTCCGCCGTGCGATCCAGATCCGCCTGTCCATGAAAAAACATCTCTGCCTCCTCATTTATGATATTCTGGATCTCCGGATGCTGCTCGTACCTGTTTTCCGCGCTCTCCACCAACGATGCTACCGCATCCACCTCTTCCCGGCTGGCTTCATATATATAGATGGCAAGATTCCCGTCGTTATAATATCCGTTGGTCTGCTTTTCGGCCCGGCCCATGGAGACTGTGTAATGCTCCCTCATGGCCGCCGTAAGCACCTGGTCAAATTGTTCTTTTACAACCGGAAACCCTTGCCCGTCGTATCCCCGCAGCAGATAGAACTTTACGAACGCCCATGCGCCCGCCGGATCTTCATTGGCCGCATTGATCGCCACAGCGCTGGCTCTGAAAGTGACAGATGTTCCCGAGCCCTTCGGCACCGGATAACCGATAAAGGAAACCTCATTGCCGTACAGCGCCTTCTGTATCTGATAGTCCGCCACACTGGAGATGATACCCACGGAAAATACCGTCTCTCTGCGCATGATCCTCTCCGAGTGCGTCCTCCCGTTATAATTGCCCGTGTATTCTCTGCAAAAAGAAAGCAGGTTCTTAAAATACTCCCCCTCGAAATCGCAGGTTCCGTTCTCCCAATCCACAAACTCATCCATGGACGCCGAACAGAGCCCGGTCAGCACCGGCTCATCCGCGGAAAATCCCGTTATGGCGTTTATATCTTTTCCTCTTTCCTCCAATATCCGGAACAGTTCCTCAAAGGTGACTCCGCTTTGCCCGCCTGTCACATCATCGTATCCCCACATGGAATGGAGTTGGAACGCCGGGGCGATGCTATACAGTTTTCCATGGCTCTCATAAGCTTTTGCCACAGACTGCACCAGCATATCCCTTGAGATGTCCTCGTCCTCCCACATGAACTCATACAGATCTGCCAGCACTCCTTTCTCGCAGAACATACTGTAGTCAATCCCCGATAACGCGATAATGTCCGGAGCCTTTCCGGTGACGATATCCAAGCTCAGCCGATCGCTGGCGTCCTCATAGCTCTCGCCTGACTGAAGTAATCCACGATCTCAACCCTGTACTCGCCGCTGTAGCGGTTAAACTCCGCCACCGCCTGTTCCAGATCCTGCACGGTCATGACCACGCCAAGAGTCACCGTCTCTTTTTCCGCCGCGCCCAAAGTAAAGGAGATCAGTTCCGAGTACCCTGCGTCCCCATGGTTATCTATGATCTCGATCGTCTCCCCGCGTTTCGCGAGAAACAGGATGTCCGCAGCAAAGATGCCGTAGGTTGACAGGTTCAGTATCTTCGATCTCTCCTGTTTCCCGCAGTCAAATTCATAGAGCTCGTTGTCCTGACAATACAGAAAACCGTTGGTAGTGGAGGTCATATGTTCCGGCAGGGTATCCGTGAAATTCTCCAGCCTTACCGCCTCCCCCCGCTCTCTCTGCTCCACATTCATCTCCTGCAAGTATACGCCCTCCCTGTCCTTTACGGTAAAGCGGGGGGCGCCATCCTCTCCGACCCCAAACAGCAATACCTGGGTGCCCCTGCCATCCATGATCTCCTCATAATAGACAGTCTTAAGCTGCTCATCCCTGACATAAACGCGGTCCACATAGCACCACGCTTCCCTGTTCTCATCCGTTGTAGGGATCAGCATCCGACACCAGACATAAAGATACCCCTTCCCGTCGGTGCAGACTCCCCGCAGCGTCAACTCCTCCGCGCGGTCAGTGTCTTCCAGTTCCATCTCCATATAGTCCTGGAGGCCGTCCTTTGCGTCAACCCTCCATAAACCTACTTTTTCCTCCTGTTTTCCCAGCAGATACACATGGCCCTCCCGGTCTGCCGCCAGTCCTGATAAGAGAAATCCCTCCGGCAATCGGAATGTGCCGTCCACCGCGAAATCTTCCCTGTTTATACTGTCCAGCAGTTCCCGACCGTCCTCGGTATAACACCCATATATGGCATCTTCCGCCAGCGCTGCGGTATATGGGTTCTCCAGCCGGGAATAACTTGCCTGCCAGGAAATCGCGTCCTCCCGGGGACTGCCCGGGACAGGCAGCGGGACGGGCGCGCTTTCCGTACCGGCCAAAGGGAAACTTTGTTCCTTTCCCGTCTCCTGCCGCCCGCAGGCCGTTACAAGACACAATAACAAGATAAATGACAGGATCCATACAAAACGATATCTGCGCATACTAAACCCTCCTCCACTCTAACCCTAGCGAAACGGAGACACATATTTGTATCATAAGTATTAACTTTCCTTACTCCTCATTTTCCAAAGTATTCAGATACTCCCTTAATTCCCGGATATCCTCGAAAGTCATTAGTAAAGAAAGTTATCAGGTATTTTAACGAATCGAGTAGGAGGCTAACCATTAATTGATTAGCCGACCTCTCACACCACCGTGC
>CAZGVI010000076.1:0-11110 GCA_964529395.1 uncultured Acetatifactor sp. | reverse complement strand
ATTATTACAGGTTGTGGCATATTATTTTTTCAATCAACAATCCCTCAAGGTTATTGACGTTTTTGAGACGTAAATTTGTTTTGTTAGGTTTTTTTTCAATCCACACTCCCGCAAGGGGAGTGACGATGTTTTTGACTTGAGTGATATAGTTAATTCTCAATTTTCAATCCACACTCCCGCAAGGGGAGTGACCGAGTTTATATCATTTTGGGATGCTTTTATGGTGTTTTCAATCCACACTCCCGCAAGGGGAGTGACGATGTAACACCCTTGAACGCGGCGGGCGAATACTGTTTTCAATCCACACTCCCGCAAGGGGAGTGACAGTGCTGGAACAGATCAAGGGGGTGATGTTGCATGTTTTCAATCCACACTCCCGCAAGGGGAGTGACCAGTACTGGAGCAGATTAAGGGGGTAATGTTGCATTTTCAATCCACACTCCCGCAAGGGGAGTGACCGCATAGTCCATATTGTCCTCGCTCATGTGGCAGATTTTCAATCCACACTCCCGCAAGGGGAGTGACAGCAAAAACGAACAATAAATTCCGTCTCCGCACTATCAAAACTATCAAAATACACTACTATCTCACATCTCTCCGGGACACCCCATTCTATTTCTCCCCATTTCTGAGACATTTCAAGGTGCGAATTCCCCCGGGGAAATGTGTTTACTACGCATTCGCACCGTTCAAAATATTATAGGGGCATCCAGATCCTGCACCTTTTTACTGCCGTAATGCTCAATGCGATTGTGGTACGCATTTCCCAGACGATAAAACCGTAGGCTGTCCTCCTCCTCGTCGATCAATTTCAAAAGGCTGCTTTTAAAAGATACAAACTGCGCCTCGTCCATCTTACATTCAAATACGGAATTCTGTACACGCAGGCCGTAATTTTGGCATTGCCTGGCAACTTTGCGCAGCCTCGCCTTTCCGGCCGCCGTTTCCGTTGAGACATCATAAGTGACAACAACCAGCATACTACTCCTCTCCGCAACACACACTGCCACAAATCCAGCCTATTATTTCCACAAAAACGGTGGGTATCCGTCCAGATCCCCCCGTATATACCGGGCCAGCAACAGTGCCTGCACATAGGGCACCAACCCCCACTCCACACCTTCCTGCAAATATGGGTGCGTCAGTTTCTCCGCCTTCTTATTCTGCCATGCCGCCAGGTATTTTTTCCTGCCTGCCTCTTTGAGGAATACCGCGCCATTTTCCTTTTGCTCAAAGTCCGCCGCATCCACTACCTTTTTGTTGATGCAGGACAATACAAATCGATCCGCATAAGGCGCCCGCAGTTCCTCCAACAGATCCAGCGCCAGAGAGCATCTCCCCGGTCTGTCCGTATGCATGAACCCGGCATAGGGATCCAGCCCCACACTTTCCAGCGCCGCCACACACATGCTGGTCAACAAAGCATAAGTGAACGACAGCAGAGCGTTCACCCTGTCCAAAGGAGGGCGCCTGTTCCTGACGTCAAATGAAAAATCCTCTTTCTGCTGCAGGATCAACTGATCAAATTGGGAAAAATACCTCGACGCCGCCTCGCCCTCATATCCCCGCAAGCTTTCCATTGACTCCGCAGCCCTCACGGCCTCCAAATTCTCTTTCAGCTGCAAAGACACCCGGCTAAGCTCTTCCGTGTCCAGCCTTTCCGCATAATCCCGTATCGCCCGGTTGATGACCCCACGCTCATTACATATTTTTCCGATCATAAAATTGCGGGCAACCTCCAGCGATGCTTTCTCACTGTCTGCCATCCGGTATTGCGTTCTCCGCAGCAAAATATTACCGTACGCTTTCCCCGTCACTTTTGCGCGAAATCGCCCTGTCGAGGACAAAAAGGTCAGGGAAATATTGTGGTTGGCACATTTTTCCATCAACGCGGGGCTCACACCGGTATGCCCGCAGGTCACAATGGCTTCCAAATTATGCAGCGGCAGCCGCCCCACATCCTTTTTATTTTGGGATACGACAACATTTTCCCCATCCAGAGACAGATAATAATCACTGGATGTAATATACAATGTATTCAACAACTTTCTCATGGGTATTCCCTCACTGTTTTGCCAGAGCATGTTAAAAATGCTCTCTGCCAAATGTGCGTCACAGTTTGTGGAATATTTGTGCCGAATCAAGGATACACAGCAAACTATGCTGACTGAATTCGGTGCAAATATCACGCAAAGGGGGCACACAGATGGCAGGAATGACTTTTCAAACACGCTCTGGGATCATGATTTCAGGAAATCCTTCCGGCTATTCGCCCTCCAGATGCTCCGCGATATACAGCGCCACATTTTTTCCCTTTTCCAGTTTGGGCAGACATATTTCCTTCAGAGAACATGCGCCGCATTTCTTTGTTTTTTTCACCTTGGGAGTATATCCTCTCTCATAGAGCTGGTGCATCTCCTTCATCAAACGTCTGCACTCGTCCCGCAGCGTATCCGTGATCTCCACACATTCCCTCCTGCGGGTTTCGCCATAGAACAGATAAGCCTGGGGAATCTCAGTCACAAACATCTCCTCCAGACAGATTGCCTGGGCCGTCAGCTGCATCCTGTCCTCATCCGTCAGCTTGGATCTGCCCCTTTTGTACTCGATGGGGTATAAAATATATTTCCCCTCCCGCCCGGGCAGAGAGATTCCCTCCTCCGCCCGGACAAATTCCACCACATCACATTCTCCGCTTACGCCCAGCGTCCTGGAATGTATGGGCATCCCCCGTGAGACAATCACATTTTTTCTCTTCTCCGTGGAAGAACCGTCATGCACCTTTTCGTGGAAAAGATCGCCTTTCACAGTGAGTACATTCTCCTCCCACTGCTGTTCAATATGGATCAGCGCCCACTGTCTCCTGCAGAAACAAAAATGCTGCAGACCCGCAAGCTGGAGAAAATCCTCTTCTCTATACTCAGATCCCGTCATAGATCTCAACCTTCAGATCCGGCATCTCCGTCACCGTGATCTCAAAATCATCCGCGCACTTGGGGATAGCAACCTCGGGCTTTTTTTGCACCTGAAGGCATCTGTGTACCTTGGCGGAAGAGTACTGCCCCAGGAAAGAATTGTGCCTCCACCAAATCACTTTGCACACCTCCATGCTGCCATCAGGTCTTGCGGAGGAGACATCATTCTCAAACAGCGTGATCAGGATCTGCCGGATCACCTCTGCGTCCTCATCTGTAAATCCTGTCTTCTCCGCCAGTTGACGGTTGATGCTGCCATAGGTGACATACATGCCAAAGTCAACCCTGTGTTTCATCCCCATGGTATCTGAGGACTTCTTCTCGCCGGGCTCGCCGTTGACGCTCTTGGTGATCTGCATGGAGGAGATATCGATGGGCGCCACACTCACGGCGGTCTGTATGGACACCGGACCTCTCACTCCCACAGAGACGCCGTCCCCCTCAGAACCCTTTCCCTTAAAGGCAAACACCTGTCCAAAGGTTCTCACGTCCATCCACTTTTTACAGGCTGCGGCCGCGTATTTCTCCTTATCTTTTCCTGCCTCCTTCAGCTCCGGCGCGGCGCTGGCCCGCTCACTCAGGCTCCTGATGCCGTCCACGTTTTTATCATCCGACTGCACAAACACAGGGTATCCCAGATCCATCATGCGGTTGCGGATCTTTCTCTTCAGACACACATCCGACACTTCACCGTAACCGTCATAAGTCTCACGGGGCCGATTCCCGTTGAGGGGATCACCGTTGGGGTTAGCGTTTTTTACGCTGAATACCACTGCAAAATCAATTTTGTTTGTAAATTCGCTCATATGCTCTACCTTCCTTTCTCTTCTGCGCCAACCTGATATCTTTCAGGTTCGCTTTTCTTTCAGACTCGCTTATGCAACTCCACTGCATTGCATAATAATCCGCTCTCATATTTTAGTCTTCATTTGCATCCGGCTCCGTCTTCTTGGAGTAGTTGCGATATTCCATGATCTGGCTGCTATACCCCTGCAAAAATGTGGGCTCCAGTTTGTCTCTCTGGGAAAAATCCAATCTGGCCGTCAGCTTGTCCATCTGATCTATATAAAATATTTTCCCGGTATTCTTCCCTGCGGCATTTTTTGCGGTCATCAGTTTCATCACATACGGCTGTAGCTGGTTCCGAATCGTCTCCCAAGTCTCCACCGGATATCTCTGAAACCGGACAAAATACTTCTCCGCCGCCGTGTTCCGCATCGCCTCCTTGTTACCGCCCATGGTCAGCGCGCTCCTCTCCAGCATTTCCGCCGTAGCCAGCAGCTGGCCGAAAATATAACTTCTGTCTGTGCTCTCCGTATCCAATCCCATACCATGTTCCTCCTTTCCATCTATATCATCAATTTGCGATTTTCTCAACAAGGCACAGGCCATCGACACAGCCTTTTGCCACTCCCAATAGTCCTTATAGTGCGCCGGATTCACTGCCAGACGCAGAGCAGATTGCACGATATCATTAGGAAGTTTCCTACCCTCCACGATACAGGGCAGCAACCGCTCCCGCACGCTCTTATTCACCTTTTCATTCTTATCCCCAACCAGCAGTTTTACGATATCCGCAAGAGCGGGGGACCAAGGCACCAAAGCCTGATCCTTTACCCGTCTGTTTAGCCAGCATGCCCCCGCTTTCCAATTCGTGATATTCTGCAAAAACTGCTTGGCATCATACTTCTGATAAAACGGTACGGACAAACGGCCTGTGGTGGCGGCTTCCACCACCATAACCATGACCTTATCGCTGTCCTTGGGCGGCTGGCCAGGTCCCCATATGGCTTTCCTTACCCAATCCGAATACGCTGCATCAGTAAATTCCTGTTGTTCCTCCTCCCAGGGCAATTCATCAAAAGGACTGGACATATCCGGATTTTCTATGGACCATACCACGGCGACCTGCTCTCCCACCCTAAGGCATGCCTGCCTGGCGATCAACCATCTCAGGGCGCTATGAGCTTTTTGAGATATCTCATAGCTCACGGAGGCCACCTGACTGCTTTCCCTGAAACGCCCCTTGAAAGTCAGAACGCCATATGCGTTATTGGATGAGATCAGCTTGGCCTTGTCCGCAGTGTTTCGGATTTTGGCAGGATGCTTTTCCGAGCAGGGCACGACCTCACCGGAGACATAACAAAGCTCCCTGTTTTCCTGCCCGGACAAGTAAAACTGTATATAACTTTCAAACACCTGGGGATCGCGATACAACCTGCTCTCCGGTTTTCCCGGAATCTCAACCGCAAAACGCACGAACCAGTCTTCCAGTGCTATCCCCTGCTGCTTTTCTGCGAGGATCTCACCGTTTTCAAAGGTAAAGAAACCTGCTGCCAGCAGATTATGCATCAGCGTTCCCTTGCTCAGATATTGGTAGACGGTTCTGATCTGAGGTAAACTGTACTCCGACTGCGCCCACTTCCCAAGCTGGGCAATATAGCACGCAAATTTCTCCTTCTTGTATCCCACCGCAAAATCCCCATAGTCTCCGGCAATGTATTCCAGCTTGTCAGACAGGGGATGGGGAAAGACCGCTTTCCCGCTGCGGCTGCTGGAGTCCTCCGTGACAGGGATGACCGTCACCGCATCCTCCTTGTCCACCCGGTATGCCCTGATAAAATTCCCCTCCCCGTCCAGCACCACCTCAAGTTGGGCATTCTGGGTCAGATGGGCAATGGGCAAAAGCCCCTCCGCTCCTTTGCAGGCCTCATATGTCAGATACAGATCATTCAGCCAACTCATCCAGCCCACCTCCTCCCGCAAAGGTCACATTTTTGCCCGGGCTGAACGCCTTTGGTTTTTGATCCGCCAATATACGGCGTATGGAGCACTCCTCCGGGGCCGGAAAGGTTATGATTCCCTTTTTCATAACCGGATAAAAAAATCGTGCAGTCAGCTTACCCTTTTCCTCCGCTTTCTTCGCCTCATCCGGGTAGGTAAACCCATGGAACATCAGCCCCAAAGGAATCTCGTCCCGGTCGTCATACGCTCCCGGTCCGCTCTCAAAATCCCAGGGCTCCACATATCCCTGACATTCTCTGGTTCCCAGAAAAATATCCCTCCGGCCCCCCTTTTCCAGCGCGCGTTTCGCAATAAAGTAATGCTTGTTCTCGTTCCTGTCCCCAGCCAGGTCGGGCCGGTTCTCATTCCACACAAAATGCGCCTGCACCTGGTATCTCACATCCGTAAGATATGTATAGATGGACAGAGTATTGCCCCCGCCGTAGTCAATGGGTCTGACTGCCTGGGACTCTGAACGAATGGGATTCATGACACGCACCCTGTCCACGATCCAGACCAGCGTAGGTTTCCAGTAAATGCTTTCCAGCACTCCCTTCAGCGCCTGATAGGTCGGCACCTGATAGGTAAATTTCTCTCCGCCCACTTTGCTGACAGGATCTGTAAAGAGCGCCCGCCGTCCCGTCAGCGCAAATGTGATACTGTTTTCCTTTTCCATGCTCCTCCTTTCTGTTATGAGCTTCTCCATACTGAGCTTTCCATTCCGAGCTTTCCATTCGGAATCCTCTATTCTGAGCCCTCTACTCTAAATTCTCTATTCTAAGTTCTCTATTTTGAGTTCTCTATTTGAGCTCTCTATTTTGAGTTCTCTATTCTGAGTTCTCTACTCTGAACTCTCTATTTTGAACTCTCTACTCTGAACTCTCTATTTTGAGCTCTCTATTCTGAACTCTCTATTTTAAGCTTTTTATAACTCTTGATGTGAGCAATATCTATAGAAGGCTCTCTGACCGCTCAGACATATGTTGTCGCTCAAAATCCACAATACGGCATTGTGCCGATCTCACCGGTGATCCCGGCTTTTTCATCATAGTACATCTCATTCAGGACGTACATTCCCATCTCATCCTCCCACCATATGACCCCCTTTCCCAGCTCCTTTATCTCATTGTCCCGCAGGTTTACCACATATTGCTGCGCCTCCTTTAAGAGTTTTTTGATCTGTTCATACTCTGCATTTTTTGATCTTCTGAGGTTCTGTATTTCCTCCTGGATTTCCTTTCCCCGGCCTCTGGGCACAAAGACGGAATTTCCTCCTTCTTCAATGACACGGTAATGCTCTGCTGCCGTGCGGAATGCCTGATTCAACGCTTTCATTTCATAGTTTTTATGCTCTTTGCCCGACTCGGCCAGGCTACGGTTACCCGCCAGCAGATCATAAAGGGAAAAGTCGCCATATTTTTTGAGTGGGTAGACCATCTCCTCCTGTCTCGTCCAAAAATAATACTTAAAATATGTGTGTACCACTTTCTCCGACAACAGTTCGCCGTCAAATTCCTGCGGATTATTCTCGAACTCCTCCAACAGTCTGTATGTCGCCCTTTTCCCCTCTTTAATATCTTTTAGCTTGCTCAGCGACTCCAACTCCTCACAGGGATTGACAATATATGTAATCTCCACACCCCACAATCCTTCCCGGTTACATCTTCCCGCCGCCTGAATGATAGAATCCATTCCCGCCAGGGAGCGGATCACGCAGGAAAAATCAAAATCGATACCCGCCTCGATCAACTGGGTGCTGATAACAATAATTCTCTCTCTGTCTGCCAAAGCTTTTCGCACCTTGTCAATGATCTCTTTACGGTGCGCCGCATAGAGCTTTGTGGAGAGATAATATACTTTGTACTCTTCTCCGACTCTTTGAGTCACTTCCCTGTATAGGGCCAGTGCGCAGTTCCGAGTGTTCAGAATTGCCAGCACGTTTCCGCTTTCTTCGGCCCTCTCCCAGATAAAATCCGCCAATTCCTCTTGGGTATAACCGCCGGTTTTCACCCTCGGTTGCACCTCTACCCGCTTGAAAACCTCCCCGGCCTGAACCGGGAGCGTAGCCAGCGGTGCGGGATCAGCCATCCTGACAGGATATACCGGCTTTACCGTCTCCCCCAAAAGCGGCTGCGTGGCAGTACACAATACACAGGTGCAGCCGCAAAACTCTGCCAGGTAGTTGATCAGACTGTTGAATAAAGCGATCTGCCGGATGGGAAGAGTCTGCACCTCGTCAAAGATGAGTACTGCATCATGAAACTGGTGAGCGGGGCGCAGATTCCGGGTACCCTGGGCAAAAAAAGTGTTCAAAAAGCGCACCATTGTAGTCAGTACTATAGGTTCCGCCATTCTCTGCGTCCAGAAGTCTCCCTTCGTGGACCGTTCTGTTTTTTCCGCCGCCTTGTGATCCGGGTCTTCCTTGTCATTACGGCTCTCCACCTGGGAATGCAGCTCCAGAATATTATCCTCCACCTGTTTATCCTGATCACTCTGCCCCAACGCCTTTTTTATGCTCTTTGCCGTCTGATCGATAATGGACAGATACGGAATGATATAGAAGATCCTGCCCTTGTCCCGCCGGATACAATGGGTGAGCGCAAAGCGCGTCACCGCCAGAGTTTTTCCTGCGCCAGTGGGGCAGGAAAGCGTATAAACTCCGCCTTTTCTATCCCCGGCCTCCTTGCATTTATCAGAGATATAATTTCTCCAAGCATTGATCGGCTTGACGGGACGGCCCATTGTCTCCAGTGTATTTTCCAGGTTTTCCAGAAAATAAGTGAAAAGCTCTCGCCTGTCTGCGTGATTCTCTTTTCCTTCTATCTCCGTCCGCAATGTCTCCTCAAAATCCTGCAGCTCCGATTCCCCGCAGGTGGCACTATCCAGCCAGTCGGCGTCAATCAGAGCAGACAGCAGCATTTTCTCCGCCAATCCCAGAAAAAATTCAAATTCCTGACGGCTCATACCCACATAGGCTTTTATTTTCCTGATCAGAGTTTCGGCCTCCTTACAGGCCTGCCGCAAAAGTCTGCCTAATTCCTCCCGGGAAATAATTTCCCTCAGAAAATACTCCTGTATCCCTTGAAACTCCGACTCGTCACATTGCATCCTGGCTTTATAGCCGTCCTCACCCTCTGGCGAGATATTGTCCGGCAATGCCGCATGGTGAGAAAAGATAGCCTCGCACATGGCCTGCATCACATACCGCTTACTCATGTCGCCCTGCTCCCCGCCCAATCTGTGTAACAGCACGGCTCCGGCAGACGCATGTCCCCCTTTTTGTCCCGGGTCCGGCTGTCCTGACGCGATGACCTCCATTCGCTTTTGAAAAGATGCCCCCGCTTTGCCTGCGTCGTGGAAAAGGCCCACCAGATATCCCATGGCCGGGCAGCCCATTCGCTCCATGTATCCCCGACAGAGCGCCGCCACATGGAACAGATGATCTTTTAGATCCTGTACGATGATTTCATCCCCTGTTTTTTCTACATGCGCAATCTTTGCTTTCACTTTTGTATTCCTCTTTCCCACGCTATTGCTTAGATCACTTTACCGATCTCTTGGAATTTGTAATATAGGTAATATTGGAAAATGAACCCTTGTATACCTCCTCATCCAGAAAGCCAAGGACGATCTTCATCTTCTTTTTATCAGCAGGGATCACGATTTTTTTATCTCTGATTGCCACTTCAATACCCGCCTGTCTGCCTATATTTCGGATATCCTGAGCCGAATATTTCTCCAGCACTCCCGAATCCATGATGGACGCTATTTTCTTGCGCACCCGGCTATCTGCTTGTCCAATAAAAATTTCCGCGCTGTCCATCGACAACTCTTTCATCTGCGTAAAACGCTCCACCTCTCCCTGCGTTGCCTCACGGTAGTATTTCATCAGGCTGAATATCTGCCTTGCCATAAAAAAAGACTTAAACAGCAGTCTGCCGTCTTCATATATACAATCCACCTCGTCCGAGATGGAGATTCCGAAACGTTTCTCCTGCACAAAGGTATCTTTGTCAAAGAACAAGTTAATCCCTTTTACATTTATATACTGTTCCTTTTTGAATTTCTGAAAAGCTATCACCATCCTGCCGTCACATATCTCTCCTACAAAAACCGCCTTGATCTTATCCCTGTTTGTTTCATCCGGAGCAAAGGAATTTATTCCGGCCGGAGTCTCCACCGCATCCTTAATGATTTCATCCAGTTCAAACTGATCGATACATAGTGTTTCATCCTCATCGGGACTGTAATTGCCGTCAAAAGGAACATACTCCGTCCCCTTAAGTATCCAGCCGGATGCCTCGGCATAGCTTTGGCAGATAGTGACCTGGGCCTTTCTGTTCGTCTCTATCTTACATACTTCCAAGTTTTCATTGTCCTGTAACAATACCATTACCGACGCATTTTCAAACATTTGCTTTCCCCCCTGTCTCTGTAATCATTAACGTGTCACTGATACGAATAGCCTGCCTGATCTGTTTACTGTTCCGCACTCCCTTTTTCCTGCTGATGATAACGCATTCTGTCCCTGTGGATAAGTCAGCCTTGTAACAATGATAACCTGCCAGCAGCAAAATCGGGCAAAAACCCAAATTACTCGTTCTTACTTCCAGAACGATCACTAATGCCGCGATCAATATCCAGACCAGCAAATTATATTCCCATATCACACCGATCAGCGGAATTAAAAAGGTGGCAAGATATGTAAAAACCTCAGAATCATTCTGTGATATGCCCACTATTGTAATCTCCAGCGCAGGCAATTTTTTCTCACACAACCTGACAAAAGCTACTGCGTAAACACAACCGACTAATCCACTAACACCCAACAAAACGCATATCACGATATGAAACCCCTGCGTATATAGCGTGATTGCCAACATAGCACCTATAGGAGCAATACCGCTTATTTTGTATATTAACTTTTGAAATTCATTCACCATAATAACATGTTGCCTCCGCTTTTGATCGTTTCTTCGCTCTTTTCTGCATTATATCGCCTTTTTTAGCTAATGTCAATGTATAAATACAAATTGTATTTTTCATTTTAAATTCTAATGAAAACACTATTATACATATAACTTCTAATGAAAAAAAATATTTTTTTCCGTGTGGTAAAACGCATTTACTTATGACATCTTATATGATAAAATCATTTTGCCAGTTTCGACTGTGGATTGAAATATTAGAAGTAATATGAATAATGGGTTATAAAAGATTCTACCCTCCCGGGAATATGAGAGGGTAGAATTTTTTATAAGGTGCTGTGAAAAAGTTGCATTGCAGCTCCTTTTCGCCAACAGATTCAGACTGTCCCCGGCACCCACACCATCAGTATCTTACTTTCTATC
>CAZGVI010000075.1:0-12054 GCA_964529395.1 uncultured Acetatifactor sp. | reverse complement strand
CTTTCCTGATGCCTGTCGAGGACGTATTCACCATTACCGGTCGTGGTACTGTTGCCACCGGTAGAGTGGAGCGTGGTACTCTGCACCTGAACGACGAAGTTGAGATCGTTGGTATCAAGGAGGAGACCAAGAAGACAGTTGTTACCGGTATCGAGATGTTCCGTAAGATGCTGGATGAGGCACAGGCTGGTGATAACATCGGCGCACTGCTGCGTGGCGTTCAGAGAACCGAGATCGAGAGAGGCCAGGTTCTGGCTAAGCCCGGCAGCGTTACCTGCCACAAGAAGTTTACCGCTCAGGTATACGTTCTGACCAAGGACGAGGGCGGCCGTCATACACCTTTCTTCAACAACTATCGTCCTCAGTTCTACTTCAGAACTACAGACGTTACCGGCGTATGCGAACTGCCTGCAGGTACCGAGATGTGCATGCCTGGCGACAACGTTGAGATGACCATCGAACTGATTCATCCCATCGCTATGGAGCAGGGTCTGACTTTCGCTATCCGTGAGGGTGGCAGGACAGTTGGTTCTGGCCGTGTGGCTACGATTATTGAGTAATTATTGATGTGTAGAAGTACCGCATCCCTTGATAAAACAGGGGATGCGGCTAATTTTATACTAGCCAAAGGCGATGTAGAATAATGGCCTTGACGATATATGTTAATACGAAACGATGCTATTTGTTTGGGAAATACGATGTGAAAGGAGATTACATAGTGTAATATGGGGAATATATGTATAGTGCAAATGATGAATTAAGTGTTGTTTTGTTTAAAATGTTAGTTGCTGGATTGTCTTTGGCAATAACGATTCCATCATTATTGAGTGGCTCTTATCATGTTTTTATATTAACAACATTTGTTTTTCTATTTGGTAAGTTAGTGGATAGTTTAGATTCATTTATTAGATCATATAGAAAAGAAATGACTATAATATATGCGATAGGATGTATATTGGGAATACTTTCTTTAATGTTTTGCTTATATTATTTAGGGGCTATTTTTGATGGAACATTGGATGATGGAACGGTATTGGATTTGTCAAAATATCCATTGCTACATGGCGCCACATTATGGTTATTTCCATTTTTAGTATCTGCTTTTTATATTATTACAGATTTATATCATTTAGGGTGTGTTTTGTACAAATATTATTCTACAAAAAAGCGCACAATAAAGCATCAGAACATTTAAGCTTTAAGTAGCCTCATTAAAAAAAGTCTCATATTTATATATTAGATATAAAGACGAATGTGACATGGAGGACAAATTATGATAGCTTTTATTGCTGGTGTCTATGGAGTAGGTGTTGCATTGGCTTTAATTGGAGTATTGGTGTATCGTTCAAAGATTAAGAATAGTAATCCTCAAAGCACTAATACTAAATTAGAGAATACAGGTTCACCATTAATTGGTGGGATTGGACACCTAAAAATAATCTGTAAGTAGAAAGGAGTAAGCATGAGTGGACTTGATTATACAAGTTATGAAGAGTACTATAATAGAGTTATATGTCCTGTAATTCATGAATATTGTGAGACTAATGCTGGTATAATCGTGTTACCTAATGCAAAGGAGGTAATCTGGGAAAATTATATAAAGTTTAATTGTCATTGTAAAAGTGAGTATATGCGTGATAAAGAAAAGTTATTGGATAGGCATAAAGTGGTTGCATGTTACATGTATGCGATTGTTAAAGCAAATTCTCTTACATGTACAGTTGCTATTCAAAATGGTGATAGTAGTTCTATTCTTTTAAATGAAAGGTTGGCATTGTGCTTTGGGATGACGTTACTAAGAGCACTCATTTGCGATGAGATAGAACATTTATCAGATCCTATTCAGAAAAGGAAAGCTGAGTCTGTATTTGAGAATGAAATAGACTTCCCTAAAACAAACCATGGAGATTATAAAAATAACTTACTTTCTCAGCTATATCACACAAAAACAGAGTCAAATTATAATATCCTGGGACTTGCAGAAACTCTCTACTTATTAGAAATATTTAATTTAGTGAAAAATGGATTGCCAGAAAACGTATTTAAAAAATCATAGACCGATGAAACTGATATGCTCCTCATATGGAAGACAATGGAAATATCCAAAAGCTATCATATGAGGAGCATATCTATGTCTGGAAGAAAGGATATTGAAGAATTCAAGCTAGAGGCATCCTTCTAGTCCCTTAAGAGGAGAGTGTGAGTTTTCTTAATATCTAAAAAATTCGCAGATAAAGCAAAGGCTTTTCCAGTGAACTTTTTGTTGTAAAGTGTTTAAACCAATGATATAATTTAGACCACAATCGGGAATCAAGGGAGGGACATTTATGCCAAAGGGTAAAGAAACCGGCACGAAATTTTCAGCATGGAATTACACAAGACCGGATTACGAAGAGGTAAAGGAAAGAGTAAACGCCAGTAAAAACAGGATGCTGAGCGCCACATCCTATCAAATGTTCCGTGACGCCTGGTTGGAGGCAAAAAGAGAAGTAGATTATATGGTATATCAGGAGGAGATCATCTATATACGCCATTTGAGCGGTATAGATTATCAGTACAGTCTGGAGAAAGTTGCAATACAGAACAGAGAGGAGCCTTCGGTATACGCGTTGCGTGATACATGTGATGAGACAGCGGCGGTTTCTCAGTACCGCAATGAATTGGAACGGGAATTTGGGAAACAGATTTTTGCGCATATGGATCAGCACAGGGCCGAGGGAAATCCGGACAGCTTGAGATTGCAGTCGGAAGAGGCGGCATTAATCTTGCGTTACAGACAATTGATGGCAAAGGACAAGCGTGACGACGAAACGCTGTATCAGGTGTTCCGCAAGCTGATAGAAACCCGCTGTGAGCTTGCGGACAGTCTTGGCTATGACAGCTACATAGATCTTGGCTACCGCATTCAGGGAAGGCGGGATTACGGAATAAGGGAGATAACAGAGTTTCGCGAGAATATCAGAAAGTATATTACACCGGTAGTAGCGGACATAAAAGCAGGAAATATCGATTTCAGCCATCCGCCTGCAATCGCCGCAAACTCTGAAGAGCTGATCTCCTCCATCGCTGAGATGTTTAAGGATCTGTCTGGTGAGATGGGAAGTTATTTTGAGGAGATAACGCGAAAGGAACTGTACGATCTGGATACGAGGGAGAATAAGCGCAGAAACTTGTTTACCTGTTGTATGCTGCCATATGTAAAGCTGCCTTTTATCATTGGAGATTTCACAGGCGATGGGATGGAAACGGGATATGCTGTCCATGAATTTGGGCATGGGTTCGCCTTTTATACCGCGGCTCGAAAACAACCGTTATATGAATTACACCGTTCCTCCCCCGCTGTCAACGAAATACACTCCAAAACCATGGAGCATTTTATGTTTCCCTATTTATACTGCACACCGGTAAAACTCGCTGCAAATCCTGACTGCAGACCGCCGGCAAGATACCTTTGCTCATTTTCCTACTGCAAATTCCGGCGGTCTGCAGTATAGATAAGTTCGTGGGAGAACATAAGAAAGAGTATATACGAAACCACTTGATGCAGCAGCTTGAAAATTTGGCATACCGCTGTGCCATAGACGAATTTGAGCATCTTATGTACGATAGAACCAGGTCCAGGGTACAGCTTTGCGAATTGTGGGCTGATATTTCAGACAGATACATACCCTGGAACAGGATAGCGCCGGAAGATATACGGCAGGGAACGTGCTGGCCTCGTCAGACACACATAGTTGAAAAACCGTTTTATTATATACAATACGACATTGCCCAGATGAGTACTTATGAGTTCTATCTTAAGATGAAGAGCAATTTTAAGCAGGCATGGGCAGACTATGTGAGATTGTGCGGAGAAGGCGGAAGTAAATCCTATCCGGAATTATTGGAAACTGCGCATTTGTCCAATCCGTTTACCGGGAACACTGTAGAGACGATCTGCCGGCCTGTTGTGGATGAATTGTACAGTCTTTTGTGAGGTTATGTCGTCTAAAAGCTGGGGATCATATAGGAAATCACATTTATTTGGTCAGAATAATATGAGACAGGGAGAAAACAGTACGGATGTGTTTAAAAGAGAGAAATCAAAAGATAATTGACGCGGTCATAAAAAAAGCAGATCAAGTATGCCCGGGCGCCCTCGCCATGATCGGAATATACGGTTCCTTTATGACGGGAGACTTTGGTGAAAAGTCGGATTTAGATTTACTTGTTTTGATCAATGACGACAGAGGCTGGCAATTGGGAAGTACCTTTATACAGGATGACTTACAAGTTGGACACGACATCTACTGTACCACATGGGAGTGTTTACAGGAAGATGCCAGGTATGAGCACCCGAACATTTCCAAACTTATGGATGCGCAGATCGTTTATTGCGCAGATGAGAAATATAGAGAACAACTGGAACTATTGCGGAAAAAAGCAAAAGATATTTTGGCGGCTCCCTTCTCGGAGGAAGATTATGCAAAAGCAGAGAAACTGTTAAAAGAGGCGGAACACTGCTACACATTGGCTATGATTTCAGAGCGCAGATCCGATGTGTTAGAGGGGGCAGGCGGGGCCATCTATTATATTGAAAACGCAATAGCAATCTTAAATAAGCGGTATTTTCATTATGGAGTAAAACGCGCGTATGAGGAGCTGAACGAAATGCAAAACAGGCCGGAAAAACTCTGTGACATGATAGAGAATGTAGTATCCGCCGCGTCTACTTCGTCTGTGCAAAAAAACTTATCCATACTTATGAGGGAAACAACAGCGGTGTTCCATAAGGTGAAGGAAACCATTGCCATGCCGAAGAAAGAGGCGACAGGGGATACGCTTACCGGCACCTACGAAGAGATGTATTCCAATTGGCGAAACAAGATGTATTTAGCGGCGGAAACGGGGAACCGGCATCTTGCGTTTATGAGCTTGATCAGTTCAAATGAAATGTTCTCCGAAATTCACAGCGAAGTGAGTATTGGCAGATATGATGTTCTGGGAGGATATGACGCGCAGGACTTGCATAAGACGGCGAAGGCGTACGACGATATTTTGGAGGAATATCTGAAAGAGTACGGTAAGGCTGGCCTGCAGGTAAATCATTATTCTGATATAGATGCGTTTGTGCAGGCTTAAGCTGTGTCAAATGTTTTGACATGGTATATCTATAAAAAATATTATTAGCAGTGCATTACCATGTTGAACAGATCAGAGGAAGAGTTAAGGATCTGTGCACCCATAAAAGCATGAACGACAGATAGTGTATTATAAAAAGATGAAAGAGCGTGGGAGGGCAACGATATGCGAAAAGAAGCATCACTGGAGCAATGGGGTACTCTGTATGAGGTGGCAACCAGAATAAAGGAGCAAAAGCCCTGGGAAAAGTTTTGGGATATGGATCTGATCGGAATCCAAAAGGGAGCGGAGAAGGACACTGTTTTTTTCAGTATAATGGGCAGGGGTGGCGAATGCTACGGAATATCGGTCTATGAAGGATATAAGGGGTTGAATGATTTCCTAATGCTGGCAATGCAGCAGGATTTGAATTTATCCTCAGAGTATGCCTTGTTCAGACAAAAAAATCTGACTTGTTACTGGGGGAATCGCGAAGAGCTGACGGATAAGCAGAGAAAGACAATAAAGGATCTGGGATATACATATCGGGGAAAAAATCAGTGGCTCTATTTTATGTCGTTTGTTCCCGGATATTTCCCCTATAATTTGGATGCGGAGGAGGTTCCGCGGATGATGGAGCACTTGCGGGACTTGGATTTGGTGTTGCGGCACTATGAACTGGAGCGCGTAAAGGTAGATTTTGAACAGGGGAATATGCTCCTTGCCACTTTTGCGCAAAATACCGGGGACTTGCAGCTTGAAGAGGCGCCCCTCCCCTTCACGGATTTTCGGTTCGGAGAATTGCTCATTGAAGACGAAGAAATTTTGTCCGATCTGGCTGGGGCTCCCAAGTGTAAGGCGGTGTTGGAGGCGGAAATGCTTATGACGGGAGCAGAGGTGACCGATCCAAAATACAGCCGACCGGCTCATCCGGCATTGGTCTTGCTGGGCGATGCCACATCCGGAGCAATTATAAACTTCCGCATGTTAGAACCTGAAGATGAACCGATTATATCACTGGCGGAAATGGTAGTTGGTTTTGTTGCCCAATATGGCGCTCCCAGAGAGATCAGAGTGTCCAATATGATCGTAGAGGCGGGCCTGGAACAGATTTGTCAGGTATGCGGAATAAAGCTGCGCAGGGTAAAAAGGCTGCCGGTGATCGAGTCCTTTCGGCAAGGCATGGGGCGGTTCAGCTGAAAAAGGGAACGAACGATGTGTTGGGGGCTAAAACGCTGAAAGAGATGAATGGGATAAGCAGTCTACTCTGCCAATCGCTTTAGGGCGTTGCGTTTTCGATAAAATAGTATATAATAGATTCTAGGACACACTATAATACAACGACTCATACCGGAAAGGAGCGAATACAGTGAAGATTGCAGTCACATATGAAAACGGAAATGTATTTCAGCACTTTGGACATACACAGCAGTTTAAGGTCTATGAGGTCAGGGACGGAAAAGTGGCAGATGCGCAGATCGTGGATACGGAGGGGAGCGGCCACGGCGCTTTGGCGGGTATGCTCTCTGACCTGGGGGTGGATACGCTGATCTGCGGCGGGATCGGTGGCGGGGCCCAGACGGCCCTGGCGGAAATGGGGATCCGGCTTTACGGCGGCGTGTCCGGCAGCGCGGATGAGGCAGTAAGCGCGCTTGTGGCCGGAAATCTTAAGTTTGAGCAGGACGTCCGCTGCGAACATCACGAACACCATGGAGAAGGCCATTCCTGCGGAGAGGACAGGCACGGATGCGCAGGAAACGGGGGAAATTGCCGATGATGTTTGCGGGGGAAAATGTGGGACTCGCCTGCATCAACTCTGTCGGATCAAGTATACGCCAGAGTGTATAAAAACAGGAAATAGGAGCATCCGGATAAATAGCCGCCATCGGAAAGACTTGGCTGTTTTCGGGAAGAACAATTAATAAAAAAGGCAGACAAAATATAAGGAACAGTAGGGGAACAATGTGGGTTTAATGGTTTCGTTGCTGTTTCTTTTTATTCCCGAAGGGAACAAAGTCAAGTGTTGCGTTTGCCGGACCGCATGCATTTCCCCAATATACTGTCGCTTGCCGCAGTGGTCAAACACCTTGCGGCTTTATTCCGGCGAGCAATGAGTTGAGCGGCCGTGCTTGCACGGACAGTTGACGAATGCCAGGAGGGTCAAATACCTCGCAGCCCTGCCGCGCAACCTATTGGCGCAAAAAAGAACTTACGGGTTGGTGGAGACATGAAGTATTTGCGTGTATACTATAGGGCAGAGAGGAGGAAAGGCCATGAAATTATCAGAGAAGATCATTCAGTTGCGGAAGGCATACGGGATGACGCAGGAAGAACTGGCTGCGGCCTGCGGCGTGAGCAGGCAGTCCATCTCAAAATGGGAGGCGGATATCGCTTTGCCGGAGGTGGAAAAACTGTTGCTCCTGGGCCAAGTCTTTCATGTGTCCATGGATGTGCTGCTCAAAGACGAACTGCATCTAAGCGGCGTCAGGGAGACCCATAGCTGCGGACGCAATGCGGTTGCGGACAGGAAAGCGGAGGTGTACGAGGGCATACTGATCAAGGAGAGTGTTGCCGACGAGAATATCCTTGACCTGCTCAATATTCATAAGGTGGAACTGTGGAACACCGGCGGGAAACCGAAGTACTGGACGGTATTGCATTTTTCCAGTGCGGAGAGGGATTTCCCGGAGAGGGTTTCAAAGGTTCTGATCTCCGACCCGGATCAGGGCGGGAATTGGTTTGTGGATTTTAAGGCGGGAAATGAGAAGTATATTGTATTTAAGGAGAAGGTATTGAAGTACCGGATAGGTAATCCGGCGGAAAAAGAGTATGTATGCGGCGAATGCCGGAAACTGGGCATTCTGGACGGGCAGATGAATTGGGAGGAGTAGATGTTATGAGAGTATTGCTGACCTCGGCGGGGCTGGAGACAAGAGAATTACAGGATTATTTTGTGGGTTTAGTGGGTATGGACATGACGGAGGTTAAGGCGCTGTTTATTCCAGTGGCAGCGGTAGACGCGGCAGCAGTGGCCGTATTGCCCAAGTGTATGAACGACCTGTTAAAATGCGGTATTTCGGAGGAAAACATCAGGGTGTACGATATGCACCGGGGAATGAGCATAGAGGAGCTCCGGCAATATGATGTGGTCTATCTGTGCGGCGGCAGCACCGAATATCTGCTTAAGAGATTCGGTGACACAGGATTTTGCGACTCGCTGCGGGAGTACATTTATGGGGATGGCGTGGTGCTGGGTGTCAGCGCGGGCAGTCTTATTTTCGCCAATAATCTCCCCGGCAATCTGGGACTGCTGGACACCAAACTGGACGTCCATTGTGATCAGGGAGAGCGGCCGGGGAAACTGGCGTGTCCGCTGAAAGAAAACATTCGCCTGACCAATACCTGTGCGTTGGCGGTACACAGTCTCCCGGAGGGACTGGAGATCATAGGGCAGTAGGAAATATAAAAGTCCCGCAGGGCGTCTTCGGGCTGCGGACGTGAAAAGGGAGGGAATTTTATGCGCCGGGTTCCCGGTACTGCGTGGGCGTCATATGCATGTACCGCCGGAACAGGCGGTTGAAGTAGCTGATATTGTTAAAGCCCGTCCTCATGGCGATATCGCTGATCTCCCTATCCGTCTGACGCAGCAGTTCCATGCTCATACTGACGCGATAGAAATTGATGTATTCCACCGGGGACATGCGGGTCATGGACTTGAAAAAACGGCACAAGTGTCCCTCGCTGATGTGGAACTGCGCTGCCAGATCCCGCAGGGAGATGGGGCTGTCATAGTGGGCGCGTATGTATTCGATGATGTTTTTGATCAGGTCGATACGGTAGTCCGAGTGGGCTTTGACGGCTTTTTCCCTTTTTTGGGCGTGCATACTGTACAGATGCCATAGTTCCAGCAATCTGGCCTTGATCAGCAGCTCGTACCCGAAGTCTTTTTGGAGAAAGAGACTGTGTATCTCGCTTAGCAGACGGCTCGCCTGGGCCTGCCAGCCCTGGTCTGTGGCAGTGAGGACGGGAAACACCGTATCCTGCTCCAGCACGGGAAGGATATACTGCTGCTGGATGGCATCCCGGATAGGTCCGGCCAGCAGGTTCGGATGAAAGACCAGGGCAACAAAAGAGAAAGGCGCTCCTACCGGGCAAGTTACCAGATGCAGCTGATTGGAGGGGATAAAAATGATGTTTCCCCGGGTGATGGGAGTACTTTCACTGCTTAAATGCAGAAGGGCGGATCCTCCCGTGACCATCAGGATCTCTATCTCTTCATGCCAGTGACAGTGAATCCGCTCCGCCAGACTCACGTCCGATTCCATGTCATAGATCGTCAGCGGAAACATGGCGTTGCCATGCGCTGTCTGTTCCTTCAACATTAAAAACTGTTGTTCCATTGTATTTCTCCTGTTGGTCGCGTTGCAGTAGTGTGTTTGGTTGCGGTCGCTCCATTCCGCTGCAATATGAGACATATCAAAATTGTGTTATAAAGTATCAAATATATTAAAGATTTCTCACATAAAAATCATTATGATACAAGTATAGCAGAGCGGAAAAGGAAACGCAACCCGGAGGGATGCGGGGAGCAGTGAAAATAACATATGCGGAAAACGGAGGGAAACAGGATGAGATTTACGGAGACAAGAAACGGATTGCTGGTAAGACGGCGCGGGGAGCGCCTGCTGATCGAGGCTTGGGGAACCAACGCCCTGCGGGTCCGGGCGACCCGGTATGAAGATTTTACCGGCAGGGACTGGGCGCTGGAGGAGCCGGTAGGCGAGGACAGGAGACAGGCCAAAGTCACAGTGGTGGAAGGGCAGGAGGCCTATGTGGAAAACGGCCGGATCAAGGTGCGGGTCAACTCGGCGGGAGTGCTGTTTTTTTACCGGGACGGGCAGCCCATACTCAGCGAGTACCAGAGGGACTATGCCGGGACGGAGAGCGGGGAGAGCAGATGTCTTAAGATCGTCAGCAGAGATTACAAGGCGATCGTGGGAGGCGACTATTCCCTGACGGTGCGGTTTGAGAGCCGGGACGGAGAAAAGATCTTCGGCATGGGACAGTACCAGCAGCCCTATCTGGATCTGAAGGGGTGCACTCTGGAGCTGGCCCAGCGCAATTCCCAGGTATCCATTCCCTTTGCGGTATCCAGCCTGGGATACGGTTTTTTGTGGAACCATCCGGGCGTGGGCAGGGCCACTTTTGGCAGAAACTATACGGAGTGGACGGCCCTGGCGGCAAAAGAGATGGATTATTGGATCACGGCGGACGAGCACCCGGCCAAAATAGTGGAGAACTACACGGAAGTTACCGGCAGGGCTCCCATGCTGCCGGAGGGACTGTTGGGGCTGTGGCAGTGTAAGCTGCGCTACCGCACCCAGGAGGAGGTTCTCTCGGTGGCCCGCAGGTATAAGGAACTTGGTATCCCGCTGGATGTGATCGTCATTGATTTCTTCCACTGGACCAGGCAGGGGGATTGGCAGTTTGACCGGGAGTATTGGCCGGATCCCAAGGCCATGTGTGACGAGCTGCACGCCATGGGCACCAAAGTAGTGGTATCGGTATGGCCCTCGGTGGACAAAAAGAGCGAGAATTTTGCCGAGTTGGACGAACTTGGGTATCTGATCCGCACGGAGCGGGGGAGCAATCAGACCTACGATTTCCAGGGAGACTGTCTGGAGATCGATGTGACCAACCCGGAGGCAAGGGAGTATCTTTGGGAGAAATGTAAAAAGAATTATTATGATTACGGCATTGACATGTTCTGGCTGGACAACTCGGAACCGGATTTCGGCGTGTACGACTATGACAACTACCGTTACGCGCTGGGCACGGCGCTGGAGGTCAGCAATATATACCCCAAACTGTACACCAGGACTTTTTATGACGGTATCAAGGCGGCGGGGCATGAAAAGGATATCCTGAGCCTGGTGCGCTGCGGCTGGGCGGGCAGCCAGAAATATGCCGCTCTGCTCTGGTCGGGGGATGTGCCCAGCACCTTTGCGGCCCTGCGGGACCAGCTCAGCGCCGGACTGAATATGGGACTGGCGGGTATTCCCTGGTGGACAACGGACATCGGCGGCTTTATGACGGATGATGTGGATGATCCCGCTTTTCATGAGCTGCTGCTGCGCTGGTATGAGTTCGCGGTGTTTTCACCGATCCTGCGGATGCATGGGGATCGCGGCCCTCACAATATCCCGCCCCTGTCGGACAAGGAGTGGGGCGGCGGTCATCTGTATACCGGACAGCCCAACGAGCTGTGGAGTTATGGGGAAAAGGAATTTGAGATCATGCGCAGCCAGCTGGAATCGCGTCTCTCTCTTAAGCCCTATATCACCGGTCTTATGGAGGAGGCCAGCAAAACGGGAGCGCCCCTTTTGCGTACTATGTTCTACGAATTTCCCGGTGACGGACACTGTTGGGAGCTGGACGATCAGTATATGTTCGGCGCCAAATACCTGGTGGCGCCGGTGTTGGAGGCAGGGATGAGGCAGAGAGAGGTCTATCTGCCCGCAGGCGTCTGGCGGGATATAGCGGACGGGCGGGAGTATACCGGCGGGCAGACCCTGGTCTGCGAGGCCCCCCTTGAGCGGATCCCGGTGTTTGAGAAAATAGAATAATACAAGGAAAAGAATACATGTTTTACTCATTTATAGGGCAGTTGCTGATAGTCGCAACTGCCTGCTTACATATTTTGATGTAAGAATTTCATGTTGGTGCTTATCTGTATAAACCGCAAAAAAATCATAGATTTACATGGAAAATATAGAGAGGCTATGTTACAATGAGTAAATGCGCCGTATCAGTTCTACTGAGAAGGCAAAGCGTGTGCAAGTGTATCAGAGCGATATGACGCGCTGGATAAAACGGCAAGACGCCGGGAAAGAGAAGAATATGTCGGACGAAAAAATCACATGGTCATCCTTCTTAAAATTGATGATGACCATC
>CAZGVI010000074.1:0-12187 GCA_964529395.1 uncultured Acetatifactor sp. | reverse complement strand
AGTTTGTGGTGGCCTGCTTTACCCTCTTGACAAAGGTCATTACATATCAGTGTCATGATAATAACTCATATTTTCTTTGTACTGCATTATTAATTGTGTTAATCTTTCATTGTTCATATAACAGTCTCCTCCTTGCTCTTAATAATCAGTGTTCAAAAGCATAATCCCACTAATCTATTGCACTACGTCCGCTCTTTACCCAAGCGTCCAATTCGACTCTTTTAAACTTCCACAATTTTCCAATTTTATGTGCAGGAATGTCCGTTTTCTTGATCCAATTTCTAATAGTGTCTTTTGTCACATCTAAATAGTTAGCTGCTGCTGCGATTCCTATCCAATCTTCCATATAATTTTCCATAGCATAGGTTCTCCTATTTTTTTAAACGCTATCAAGAGTATAGCACGTATGTTCTACAGTTTCAATATGTTTTTATGGCATTTCATAGCATTTCTTGGTTTCATTTTTATAAAAAAGGCCGTTTCTGATGCTCCCCGGAAACTTCTCCAACAGATTTCTACCTTTGTAGATGTTGTTCAGTCCAAAGACCGCAATCCAAGCAAGTACGACCGTAATAAAATTGAGAAGGATAAGATTGTGGAGCACTCCGGTGCAATGACTTTGACCCCCAAAAAATATACTCACTTTGATATAAAAGAGCTTGTAGATTCAATTAAAAAAATTTAACAAAAAGAAAAGGACATTCCCAGAGAGATTACTCTGAAAATGTCCTATACATATCATAATCTTTGTTTCTAAAAGGTTATCTCTTGCTGAACTGAGGCGCGCGTCTCGCAGCTTTCAGACCATACTTCTTTCTCTCCTTCATACGGGGATCTCTGGTCAGATAGCCCGCTTTCTTCAGCGTGGGTCTGTAGTCCGCGTCCGCCTGCAGCAGAGCTCTGGCAACGCCGTGACGGATGGCACCAGCCTGACCGGTATATCCGCCGCCCTTCACATTGACAATGATATCGAATTTATCGGCGGTATCCGTAGCTACCAGCGGCTGACGCACGATCACTTTCAAGGTCTCAAGGCCAAAGTAATCGTCCATGTTTCTCTTATTGATAGTCACATCGCCCTTGCCGGGTACCAGATATACTCTCGCGATGGACTTTTTTCTTCTACCGGTTCCATAGTATTTTGCTGTCTTAGCCATGATGGATTCTCCTTTCCCTCCCTTAGAATGTCAGCACTTCAGGTTTCTGAGCGGCATGGGCATGCTCAGGTCCTGCGTATACGTGCAGCTTGGTGTACATCTGTCTTCCTAAAGGTCCCTTGGGCAACATACCCTTGACGGCCATCTCGATCACCTGCTCGGGTTTCTTGGCCATCTTCTCTCTCAGAGTCGTCTCCTTCATGCCGCCGACATACTCAGAATGATGACGGTAAACCTTCTGATCCAATTTCCTGCCTGTAACCTTTACCTTCTCCGCATTGATCACGATCACATAGTCGCCGCAATCCATATGGGGGGTAAAAATCGCCTTGTTCTTTCCTCTGAGCACCTTGGCAACCTCAGAGGCCAGACGGCCCAGGGTCTGATCTGTAGCGTCTACTACATACCATTTTCTATCGATAGTAGCTGGACTAGCCATAAATGTTTTCATTGCGTTACCTCCGTATTACTTTGTCCTTGTTTGTTTGGTGGCTCTTTCCTCTCAGGCGCCGCAGATGTCCGGCTACAGCACAAGAGAATCCAAAACCGGATCACTCTCTTTCTCCATGTCTCGTCGGGGCTTTGACTTAACACGGATAAATGGCGTACAAACTCTGCCACAGTGATATATTATATTATAGGTTTTCCCCGCTGTCAATATGTTTTACACTTTTTTTCCAAGCACTGCCTATTCTCCTTCAAACTCATACTTTACCAGCGTAAGTCCCCGGGCGGGAGCAGTGGGCCCCGCCGCCCGTCGATCAAGAGCCTCCAGCACCGTCTCCATATCCTCCGGCCTGCGTTTTCCCCGGCCCACCTCCAGCAATGTGCCTGCGATGATCCTCACCATGTTGTAGAGAAAACCGCCGCCGCATATCCGCAGCACCAGCTCCGGCCCCTGCTCGCACAGCTCTATGGAATGGATCCGCCGCACCGTGCTTTCCACCTGGGCGCCGGTCTGGCAAAAACTCTTGAAGTCATGTTCACCCTCCAGATACCGGGCCGCACAGCGCATGGCCTCCACGTCCAGCTCATGGTAGGTAAAATAAGTGTACAGCCGCCGGGTGGGCATGGAAAAGGAGCCCCGGTATATCCTGTATTCATAGGTCTTACGGCTCTCCACCCGGCGGGGATGCCAGTCGCCGTCCACCTCCTCGGAACGCTGCACCCGGATATCCTCCGGCAGCCGCTGGTTCATCGCATAGGATATCTTCTCCGCCGGCATCCGGGCTGTAGTGTCAAACACGGCTATATTGCCCAGGGCATGAACCCCCGCGTCCGTGCGGCTGGCTCCGATGACCTGTATGGGTTCTCCCAGCAGCTGTGTCAGGACACGGTTTAGCTCACTCTCGATCGTAATCCCGTTATCCTGCGTCTGCCAGCCATGATAGGCCGTCCCGTCATAGGCCACAGTCAGACGCACCCGCTTTTTGTCCATATGCCGCCTAGCCTCCAATCCTCTTTTCCGCAAAATTCCCTTCCCGGCATCCGCAAAGTCTCCATCGTCCCCGGCCGCCAAGGTTTTCCTATATGAATCTTAACACTGCAAATCCCACTGATATGCTCCCGGATGTAGATCGCCGAGCTTAACTTTTCCTATACAAATCTCAACGCTGTAAGTCCCACGGCTACTTTGCACCCCAGGTACAGCAGGATACACAGGTAGGCCAACCGATCCCGGCGCTGGTAAATCAACGGTTTCATCTTGGTTCTTCCCTCGCCGCCGTGATAGCAGCGGGCCTCCATGGCCATGGCCAGATCGTTGGCTCGGCGGAAAGCGGAGATAAACAGGGGCACCAGCAAAGGCACCATGGCCTTGGCTCTCCGTATCAGGTTGCCGCTCTCAAAATCCGCCCCTCTGGCGATCTGGGCTTTCATGATCTTGTCCGTCTCCTCCAGCAGAATCGGGATAAAACGCAGGGCGATGGACATGATCATCGCCACCTCATGCACCGGTACTTTAAATACTTTCAGCGGCCGCAGCCCTTTCTCCATGCCGTCCGTCAGATTGTTGGGCGTGGTGGTCAGAGTCATAACAGAGGAACCCATGATCAGAAAGCAAAGCCGCAGAGCCATAAATACGGCATTGTGCAGTCCCTCCCGGGTGATCGTGAGTTTCCAGAGGCTCACCAGCGTTTCGCCGGGAGTCAGAAACAGATTGAACACCACCGTGATCAGCAGCAGAAACAGAATGGCTTTCATGCCCCGCACCATAAACTTGACCGGCACGTGGGACAGGCCGATCACCAGAGCCAGAAACAGCGCCGCCAGGATATAACCCCATATATTTTCAAACAGAAACAGGGAAATGATATACAGCAGCGTCCCAGCCAGCTTAACCCGCGGGTCCAGCCGGTGGATCACAGACTCCGTCTGATAGTATTGCCCCAAAGTAATATCTCTTAACATACCAAAGCTCCATCCAGTACCTTTTTGATCTCGTCCGCCGCCTGCCACGCGGTAGTGACCTCCACGTTCACCGGCAGGCCGTTTTTGCGCAGAGTCTGCATGATATACGTCACCTGGGGCGCTCCCAGGCCGATCTCCTCCAGTTCCCGGTAACGTCTGAATATCTTTTGCGGCGTATCGTCATATATGATCTTCCCCCGGTTCATCACGATGATCCTGTCCACATACTCCGCCACGTCCTCCATACTGTGACTGACCAGCAAAATGGTAATGTGGGTGCGTGTCTGCAAGTCTTTGATCTGATCCAGGATCTCCCGGCGTCCCCTGGGATCCAGCCCGGCGGTGGGCTCGTCCAGGATCAGTATCTCGGGATCCATTGCCAGTACGCCTGCGATGGCTACGCGGCGTTTCTGTCCGCCGGACAGTTCAAAGGGAGACTGAGTGTAAAGTTCCCTGGGGATCCCCACCCTCTCCAGGGCCTCGGCCGCCCGTCTTTCCACCTCCGCCTTATCCAGCCCCAGGTTCCTGGGGCCGAAACATACGTCAGAAAACACGTCCACCTCGAACAATTGATGCTCCGGATACTGAAATACCAGCCCTACCTTGCTGCGCAGCTCTTTTTTATTGTAGTCTTTCGCGTCAATATCCTGTCCGTTAAAATAGATGCGGCCGCTGGTGGCCCTGACCAGACCGTTCAGGTGCTGCATCAGCGTGGACTTACCCGAACCGGTATGGCCGATGACCCCTATGAACTGTCCTTCCGGAATCGTCAGGCTGACGTCATCCAATGCCATCCTGGCAAGAGGGGCATCCGGGTCATATACGTAACTTACATGGTCGACCACCAATACATCCGCTCTCGCCTTTTCCTCCTGCGTTCTCTCGTCCGACAGCTCCTCTGCGGGAGAGTCCTGCGCCTCCTGCAATGGCTCTTTCGCAGGGTTTCCCTGCATATCCCTCCGTGGTTCCTCTGCCGTGGCTCCCTGCGTCTCCTGCATAGGCTCCGCTGCCGAGGGCCACTCATATCTTCTGAGGGCCTTCACCAGCTCTTGGGTGGTCAGGATTCCGTTGGGCAGTTTCAGCCCCCGCTGCTGCAGCTCATAAGCCAGCAGTGTCACCTGGGGGACGTCCAGCCGCAGCTCCTTAAGCCGCTCCACCTGGGAAAATATCTCCCGCGGAGTGCCCTCCATGGCGATCTGCCCCTGATCCATGACATATACATGGTCCGCGTGAATAATTTCTTCCATATAATGTGTGATCAGGATCACTGTGACCTTATCCGTGCAGTTCAGTTCCCTGACGGCGTGTATCACTTCCTTGCGGCCGCCGGGATCCAGCATGGCGGTAGGTTCGTCCAGTATGATACACTCCGGATGCATGGCCAGCACCCCGGCGATGGACACCCGCTGTTTCTGGCCACCGGAGAGCTTGTTGGGGGAGTGGGTGCGGTACTGGTACATGCCCACCGCCTGCAGGCTCTCCTCCACCCTTTTCCATATCTCCTGTGTGGGAACGCCCAGATTCTCCGGGCCAAATCCCACGTCCTCCTCCACAATCTGTCCGATGATCTGGTTGTCCGGGTTCTGGAACACCATTCCCGCTCTCTGGCGTATCTCCCACACCCGCTCCTCCTGCCGTGTGTCTATACCGTCCACCCACACCGTGCCCTGGGTGGGCTGCAATATGGCGTTCAAATGCTTGGCCAACGTGGACTTTCCCGAGCCGTTGTGCCCTACGATAGCTATGAAATCCCCCCGGTGAACCCGGAGCGATACATCGTTTACCGCTTTCACGGCGCCTTCCACATTGCCGTCCTCATCCCGCCTCAAATATTCATATGTCAGATTTTTGGTCTTTACAATGCTCATTCCTATATACCTCAACTTACTATTTTACTAAATTGGGCAGGCTTTTACAATCATTAAATAAAAAATTTGATCTCCGAATTTTTGACGAATATCCCGGGGTATGCTATACTATCCCCAGGTAGCAGAGTCCGGACCGCAGCGAAACGGCGGCCCACGCCCTGCTGTTCGGGCTTTTGCCCGGAGAAAGGCGCATGATATGAATCAAAAGCGAAACGCTCTCATAAAAGGTCTGATTGCCATTGCCGCGGTGATCGTCATATGCATCAGTATTTCCCGCATAGGCGGGGTCGGCTCCGAGACGCTGGAGGACATCGCCCGGGAGCATCCTCAGCCCACTGGCACGCCAAGGCCCACGGCTACGCCGAAACCTGAAAACACGCCGGACGCAGGTACGCCAGGAGCCGGAAACACGCCGGACGCAGGTGCGCCAGGAGACGGAAACACTCCGAACGCAGATACGCCAGGAGACGGAAACTCACCGGACGCAAATACGCCGGGATCTGGAGATTCACCGAATATTTCGGGGGGTGTATCCAATCCGGGAGAAGACGCATATATTACAGAGAATCCCGGAACTGACAGAGGAAATGGCGATATGGCGGCTGATACCATGCAGAATATAACGGAGACAGACAGCGGTGTCTCTCTGACAGGTCTCTCCCTGAATCGGGATCTGATGTCGGAGGCCCGGACCACATGGACGGAGGGCTTTTACTATGAACCTCTCTCCGATGCGCTGGCAGAATATATAACGGGCATATCCTACCCTGCGGATCTGAAGGAACCGGCGGTTTTCACGGAAGAGCTTTCCTATGTCCATGTATTCTACTATGATTTTGAGGGAAATCCTGCCGAGGGAGAGCTGATCTGCAACCAGGCCATCGCCCAGGATCTTGTGGAAATATTTTATGAGCTGTACCAGGCGGGGTACCAGATAGAAAAGATCCGTCTGATTGACGAATACGGCGGAGACGACGATTTATCCATGGAGGACAACAACACCTCCTGTTTTAACTATCGGGTGGTGTCCGGCTCCTCCCGTCTCTCCCGGCATGCCTACGGGCTGGCCGTTGACATTAATCCTCTGTACAATCCCTATATCACTTATAACGGGGACCACAGTATCAATGTGGCCCCCGCCGCCGGGGAAGAATATGCGGATCGCAGCAAAACATTCCCCTATAAAATCGATGAAAATGACCTGTGTTACCGCCTTTTTAAAGAGCACGGCTTTACCTGGGGCGGCGACTGGAACTCCTGTAAGGATTACCAGCATTTCCAGAAGACACCTTAAGGGGGATCAGAAACTGTGGCCCCCGCCGCTGCCCCCGCCTCCGCCTCCTCCACCACCGCCTCCGCTCGAACCGGAACTGGAACTGTCAGAGGACGGGGGATCGTATTTTTTGGTGGTATGGGTATAGGCAGCCTGGGGATCGTTCAGCCAGAACTCATGAGCCGCCGCCTGCAGCAAGTCACCGTGGCCGGGGGCAGTATGTCTTGCGAGCAGCCGGACCAGTCCGAGAGTAAGCAGCAGGGACAGGAGCACTGCCAACAGGGCATTGCATATATATTTCATAGGCTGGGCGATCCGCTGGCCTTTCAGCACGGTCTCAATCTGGGAAAAGGCTCTCTGAGCACAGCCGTAGTAATCTCCTCGACTGGCATAGGTATAGCAATTGTCCGTGATGGTATCGGAATAGTCGTCGGTAATAATATAGCTGATGCGCCCGCCATTGCGTATCCAGATATTGTGGTTGTCCATGTCGATCAGAAACAGGGTGCCGCTGGAACTGCCAAAACGCTCAAGATATAACGACTTGGCGTATCCGGGGGTACTACCGCTGTTCTCGTCGATAGTCTTAAACATTACATTACCGTATTTGGTGATATTTAACATCTGCCTGCCCAGATCCCTGCGCTCTTCCTCCGTCAGTAACTCTGCGTCGTCTTCTATGCACACCTGGTAGCCGGTGTCCTCATTGGTGACAAATACCTCAGCGCGGGCCGGCAATCTGACAGCCAGACAAAGCAGCAGACAGGCCATCAGGCCCAGTATCCGGTTTATCCTGTTTCCCGTCTTACGCACGATCGTCACCTCCCTGTTTGTCAAACTGGGGCAGCCTGCGCATGGCAAGCCGGTTATAGCTCTTAATGATATCCAGGATGTCCAACAGCACCGACAGCATGATCAGCAGCGCGCCCAGATAATACCACAGATCAGACACCGGATTGACCAGACAGATCACCGCCGCCACCGCCTGGGCACCCATGGCGATCAGACCGCTGTAGCGATGCCTGTAATTCTCCAGATTTTTCTCAACCCAAAAACACATGAAATACAGTATCCCGCAGACCACGACTGCCGCCAGGCACCAGAAAAAGGAGCCCCCAAAGACCACCATCAAAGTAATGACCATTACGACAGTGCTTATCATAACAATCCTCTCAGATATCTTATTTGACGCCTTCTTAGCCGATTCACGCTTTGACGGCTTGGGAGAAGGTTTCGGCGGTATCCCCTGTCCCGCTTTTTCCGCCTGTTTTTGTTGCAGCGCCATGTCCGACTCATTGTTCTCCCTGCGCCGTATGGCGCGCAGTTCCAGCAGATACACCCAGGCGGCGGCAATACCTAGCAAACTGCACAGAATCAGCAGCGTAAGAGGTTTCATCGTGCCCAGCAGATTGAGTATGATGAACAGAGGCAGTGCCAGAATCATTGCCACGCCCATAAATCTTTTCACATCGATGGGCATATCCGCCACCACTTTGCCGGTCTGACCGTTTACGGTGGCATAGGCCACTCTGTCCTCCCTGCGCCAGGACAAAAACCACACCGGATACATGGTACTGTGGGCGGCGCTGCACTGGGTATGCAACAGTCCGGTAAGACCGGATGGATCGCTGCCATAACTGACCGTATACCCCTTAAACGCTTTCGCGGTACAGATCTGCTGCCAACTGCTCTCGTTCGCCATCTCCATGGCGTTCTCCCGGTAAAGGTCCTCATCCACATCCGCGATATCCGCATAGAAACCGCTGAGATAAGCCGGAGTAAACTCCACCTGATCCTTAACATAATATGGGGCCAGGGATTCGCTGATATTGTCATAAAATGTGGAAGAGGCATCATAGGAAAAGCCGTAATAGGCCGCATCCACGTCCCCGGTCAGATCATAATGCTCCGTATAGACATAATCACCCTTTCGATAACTCTTTTTGCCCTTAAGACGCACTTCACCCTTCTGTTCCAGCTTATAGGTCCAATATGGCATATAGATTCCCCGAAAGCTGTCTATATAGGCCGGATCCCGCAGTTGGCGGGGAGCAAAAAGCGCCCAGCGCATTTTCCGCGCGTACGCCCGCTTGCAGTCCTCCTTGGTCTTCTTAAAGGGAATGATATAGCCGGGACGTTTTTCCTGCGTCAGCCGGCCGGTCAGGATATTGGCCGCGCCGCAGAAACTGCAGAAAGCTGTGGCGTCCTGGTCGCCGCCGATCATCTCGCCGCCGCACTGAGGACAGGTAAATCTGGTCACTTCAAAGGTATCTTCCACGGCAGCGTCCGCGTCCTTTTGCAGACTGTGCGGCTCTGCCTTCATGCCGCAGTAAGCGCAGGACATCTGCTGCGATACAATATCAAATTTCATGTTGGCTCCACAGCCGGGACATTCGTACATGTTTTTCCCTCCCTCCATCTCTTTTATCGTACAATAAAAAAGGAACCGACGCAAGTCCGATTCCTCTTTTCGCCAATATTTGATATTTTTTGGTCTTACCCGTTATACCAGCTCCAGAATGACCTCCAGCGCGGCATCGCCCTTACGCTGTCCGATCTTGATGATCCTGGTGTAACCGCCCTTACGGTCCACGTATTTGGGAGCGTACTCGTCAAACAGCTTTGCCACCAGATCCACTTCCTTGGTATTTCTCTTTTGGCCGGCAACCTCCTTGGGAACATCCACCACGGGATACAGCACCTTCATCATCTGACGGCGGGCATGTAATCTGCTGGGAAGATCTTTCTTGATCTCCTTCTCCACTTCGTCATACACGGTAACGGTCACGCCGTTCTCGATCCGCAGGATCTTGCCGTCCTTGTCCCTGTGAGTCTCGGACAGCACAGCCTTGGTGTCCTTGTCGATGATCTGCTTTACTCTCTTGCCATCCTTGTCCTTGCGGGGAACCTTGGCGGTAACGGTAACTGTCTCATAGTTATCCTTCTCCTTGACTGCCAATGCGATCAGACCCTCAGCGATCTTCTGTACCTCCTTGGCCTTGGCCTGGGTGGTAACGATCTTGCCGTTAGCGATCAGAGCAGTCACCTGATTGCGAAGTAATGCTTTTCTCTGGGAAGAAGTTCTGCCCAATTTTCTGTACTTTGCCATAACAATAATCCCTTTCTCCATTCATGGTACGCCCGGCCACGCCCTTTGGACTTACATACCGGACGCAATACAATATCCACTAAGGTTACAGTCCCCCGCACGCCCCTCGGACTTACTGCAGGAAACAAAATAAAATATATCCCAACATGACCGCCTCAGACCATTAAAGAATCGCCTCGGCTATCTCGTCATGCAGAACCACCCCAAGGCGATTCTTTAGAAGTAAAACATAGAAATTCTTACGCAGCGTGTTTTGCTGCGTTAGAATTTCTTTTTACTTCACTCGTCACTGGGATTCAACTGCAGCCCCAGCTCTTTCAGCTTAGCCAGCACTTCCTCCAGAGACTTACGTCCCAGATTCCGCACTTTCATCATATCCTCGGAAGTCTTGTTGGTCAGTTCCTCCACCGTATTGATGCCGGCTCTCTTCAGACAATTGTAGGAACGAACGGAAAGCTCCAGTTCATCAATGCTCATCTCCAACACTTTTTCCTTCTCATTGTCTTCTTTCTCGACCATGACCTCCGCATTCTTGGCATTCTCGGACAGGTTGATAAAGAGGCTCAAGTGCTCGCTGAGCACCTTGGCCGCCAGGCTTACCGCTTCGTCCGGAACCAGCGTGCCATTGGTATAAACATCCAGAGTCAGCTTGTCAAAGTCTGTGATCTGTCCCACACGGGTATTCTGCACTGTCACATTCACCCGCTCTACAGGGGTGTAGATAGAATCGATCGCGATCACGCCAATGGGCAGATCATCGCGTTTGTTCTTCTCGGCACTCACATAGCCTCTGCCTCTGGTAATGGTCAGCTCCATATACAGCTTGGTATTCTTACCGCTGAGTGTGGCGATCACCAGATCCGGATTGAGGATCTCAATGTCCTGATCCACCTGAATATCGGAGGCTTTCACCACGCCCTCACCCTCGTACTCAATGTAGGCGGTCTTCACCTCGTTAGTCTCGCTGTTATTTCTGATAGCCAGACTCTTGATATTCATGATGATTTCCGTCACATCCTCCTTTACGCCGGGGATGGAACTGAACTCATGTAATACGCCTTCTATCTTTACCTGACTGACTGCCGCGCCGGGCAGGGAGGAAAGCATGATCCTTCTCAGAGAGTTACCAAGTGTGATGCCATAACCTCTTTCCAACGGCTCCACTACGAATTTACCGTACTTTTTGTCTTCGGAGATCTCAACAACCTCAATATTCGGTCTTTCAAAATCAAACACTGCAAATACCCTCCTTTACGAATACTTGTTGTCTCAATTATTTGGAATATAACTCGACAATCAACATCTCGTCTACAGGTACATCGATCATCTCTCTGGTAGGAAGGTTTTTGATGGTTCCCTTCATGGCCTCAATGTCTACATCCATCCACTCGGGCACCAGTCTGCCGCCGGTTACCTCCACGATATCCTTGTATCTCTGTAAGGATTTTGCACTCTCCTTGACCTCGATTACGTCACCGGCCTTAACCAGGTAGGAGGGAATATTTACTACCTTGCCGTTGACTGTTATATGCTTATGACCCACAACCTGACGAGCCTCTCTTCTGGTTCTGGCAAAGCCCATTCTGAACACTACACTGTCCAGTCTGCTCTCCAGCATGATCATCAGGTTCTCACCGGCCATACCCTTCATTCTGTCTGCCTTTACATAATAGTTATGGAAAGGTTTCTCCAACACACCGTAAATGAACTTGGCTTTCTGCTTTTCACGAAGCTGCAGGCCGTACTCACTTACCTTCTTGCCGGCTCTGGCATTAGTTCTGTTGGATTTCTTGTCATAGCCCAGATAGGAAGGCTCCAGGCCCAACGCTCTGCATCTCTTTAATACAGGTACACGATTAACTGCCATTTTTGTTTTTCTCCTTTAATAATAGATGTTTACAGTACGGTATCATACATGCTGCAAGCATGTGTGCTGCCGATACCTTCTTCCAACTGTTCTGATTGCGCGTATCACGGACCGCTGTGCGATGCCCCGTCCATACAAATTCTTCTTGTACTATACGCGGCGTCTCTTGGGCGGGCGGCATCCATTGTGAGGAACCGGAGTTACGTCACGGATGCTGGTCACTTCCAGACCGCAGGCAGACAAAGCCCTGATAGCCGCCTCACGTCCCGAGCCGGGACCTTTTACAAACACGTCTACGGTCTTCAGCCCATGCACCAAAGCAGCCTTTGTGGCTGTCTCTGCCGCCATCTGTGCGGCATACGGAGTAGATTTCCTTGAACCTCTAAAACCAAGACCACCGGCACTAGCCCAGCTCAGAGCATTGCCCTCAGCGTCAGTCAGCGTAACAATCGTATTGTTAAAAGAAGACTGAATATGTGCCTGTCCGCGTTCAACGTTTTTCTT
>CAZGVI010000073.1:0-12781 GCA_964529395.1 uncultured Acetatifactor sp. | reverse complement strand
AGTATACAGGTAAATCCACGAAACTACAAACTGGGGGTCATTACATATTGTCTAATCCTGTGTGTAAAATTCCATCACATGATAGCAGTGAAGGAATTCTGTATCAGCATTCTCAAAATCTTCGGAAAACGTGTTTAAGCTACCTGTCGGATTTACAGCCAAACCGGTAAATGTCAAATACGCATCATAACATTCTGACAACGATTCATGGGCGGATTTATACTCTTCGGGTGGATTTTTCAGCTGCCCGACGATAGAATTGACTATTGCCTGATTTTCAACAATATTATCGATCTGCAAACCAAACTCCGGGTCAGCGAATAAATTGTTTAATGCGTCATTAAAATCTTCCACAAAATGCCCATCCGTCATGGTGTATTGGTCAGTGGTATCATCTTCTTTCTCCCATATGGCATTGTTCCATACCTGTACGATCAAATTACAACAATTTTCCGCATCCACCGCTCCTGCCAACATTGTGTCTGTCACAAGCTGAAGATTGTCCAAATATTCCTGACCACGTTGTACGCTTTCTTCTTCAGCTTTTATTTCCCGACTAAGCCGCATGACCTCTTCTGTCGCTATTCTCACCCGATACCAGAGAATCCCAATAACAAGTGCCATCAATACTATCACTAATGCCATTACTACTGCAAATAACCATTTCAGGCCGCTGCCTCTTTCTTTACGGCTCAGTGTCCCCATCTGCTGAGAATCTACTGACACCATTCCCCCGCTATCGGCTCCGACCGGGCATCCGCACCGAAAACACATAGCCAATCCATCTTCCAGTTCCGTACCGCATTCTGCGCAAAACTTCTTTTCTTCGGAAATAAACACTGTTCCACAATGAACACATTTTCTCGCCCTATCTGAAATTTGCCCTCTGCAATTGGGACATTCTATGATAGCCATATTGCATACCTCCATAGTATACTTTCACGCATATTGCTGTCGTTCAAAAACTTTTTTCGCGGATTTTGCCATACCAGTCATTTATTTGCTGGATCAGACGATTTATCTCTTTTTTACTTGAATGTTCATTTACGTGAATAACATTGGTAATCAATCCATCGCGTATCTCCCCGTCTCTATAAAGTATTATATTACCATTTTCATAAAAATGGACTTCTTTCATTATATTGTTTATCGTACTATCTACACAGGATTTTACATATTCTTCTTCATCCCTTATCTTGTGCAATACTCCTGCTGCATCTCGTAACTGATTCAAATCTTTATAATATTTGGTATAGTATTTTGTCGAACTAATTTTCAATGCTACCAATTTCTTATACACATCCTGATTATGCTTTAATGATACTTTCAATACTTTTTCCAGATACGGACTGCTTTCCTCTATAAGACAGTCTATCAGATTCATCATATATGGAAACATAAAGATATTTACCGTTCCCCATCTATCCTTTATCTCAATTTCTTCTGTAAAATAATCCAATATCTCCTCTCCGGACTTTGCAACCAGCTTAACCATATCCTCATTGTAATAGCTGTCGCAGTCTGCGGAACGATACGCTAAATAAGATGCCTCGTATAATGATGGAATTTCTCTGGCTCGGAGTTGACGTAACATCTCGATTTCACCGTTTTCCAGTGCCAAACAAATCATTCGCATTCTCATATCAACACTTCCTGACAGCTTATACTGCAAAGTATCCAGTTCAAGAGATCGTCTACTCCCATTGCTCCTGTTATCTCCTGAATAGAAAACCTGCCAGCATGGTATATTTCTCTCCTCCCACTGCCTGCGCTCAATACTTGTACCGCCTCCAAAAGTCAGCATCCATCGCTCGCTTGCATTGTATTGAGAATCTGCGACATGAATGGCTACGGGATCATCTACAAACCAGATATACTTTTTTTCCATCAAATACTTTAAAAAATCAAAATTTTTAAACTCTATCGCATAATCGATAACTGATTTCCCATATTCATCAAGATTCAGAATCAGCCTGTCCTCCCTGTGGACATACTCTTCCCAAAGCTTTTCATCCTTTGAAAAGGCTATGCTGTAGTTTGTCAAATGATTTCCTGTCGGTGCGGAACACTCCCCTGCACTTATAATATCCTCACAGGTTACGCCCAGAAGGGTCGTAAATATAGGGAAATCCACCAGCTGAACCGCTTTCTTTCCTTGAACAATCTGAGAAATCCTGTTAGTCATCCTCTTGATTTGCACCTCATCTGGCACGGCATTATCATACGCCTTGAGGCACGCTATGCAAAACTGCCGCTGAGAACTGAATTTCTCACGGATTAGCCTTGACAGATATTTCCCTATTTCCGTATTTGCTTTGGTCTTATACATTTTATCCACTTCCTTTCTGTTAATCATTTTACAATACCGAACCCCCGGTGCCTATCCCCTTATGTGCATATACAAAACCCATATGAAGTCTCTGCAAAAATTGCAATATACACATTTCGCATACATCTCATTTTTACTTTTCAATATGAAACCAACTTATTTATTCCATTTTACAAAACATTTTCGTTAAATACAATGCCACAGATAAAAAGAGGATAGAACCCGTTAAGCTACCTTATAGCTCAACTGACTCTATCCCTTTCCGGACAATATTTACTTTCGCCCTCACCCCTGCTCAAACTTCTCCCGCAGTTTCCCCAGGGCTTTCTTTTCGATTCGGCTCACATACTCTCCTGTCAAGTTAGGGCTAAAACTTTTCACCAATTTGCAAACTTATATAAAAAACATTTCATCAATTCTTCAACCAGCTCATACACTCTTGTGACAAAGCATCAGAAACCCTTTACTTTGTGTATCAATATGGTTGACAATATTTACCACCATATTTTCTACCCATCAAAGTTGTTTTCTATTCTATCGCATTTTCATAATCTTGTAGTTCATGGTACATACCCTCTACTATTACTCTGTCATGTATCACCCTATACACTAATAAATACCTATGTTTTCTCAGATGAATTTTACGAAATCCTAACTTCCTCAAGTGTTCGTTTCTGCAATATTCAAAACGTTCCGCCTGCTCTGTCAATATATCTATGGTATTGTCAAAGTCTTTCATCAAACTGTCAACTGCTTGCGGATTTTCCATACAAGGTAAATATATGCCAAAAACTTATCATATTGCTCACTTGCCAGATTGGACATCTCCACCCTAAACCGCATACTTTTCCCTCATTTTCTGTGAGACTACGCCTGCCTCCGTTGTCGCACCCATGTCACTTTTTTCCATAGATTTTGTAAGCTGCTCAACTATTTCCTCTTCAGTGAGCATTTCTGTCAACATGTTGCCAGCATCTCGAAAAGTAATATACTGAATATAACTCTGAACTTCCTTCAGTTTCTCTTCAGGCATTGCCTGAAGCATCGAAACTGTATATTCTAATGTACTCATAAATACCTCCAATTTTGATTTTTATTCCATATCAATTATAATATGCATTTCTTTAAAAAACAATCTCCTTTAATTAATTTCAGCAATATTGTGAATCAAAAAATAAGGATAATACCAGTTCAACATCCGTCAGTTACTCTGATATTACCCCTATTTTGATATTATCCAGGTTCCGCCTACCCCTGCTCAAACTTCTCCCGCAGCTTCCCCAGCGCCTTCTTCTCAATCCGGCTCACATAGCTCCGCGATATCCCCAACCGTTCCCCGATCTCGCTCTGGGTCAGCTCCCGGTTTCCCCACAGTCCGTACCGCAACAGTAATATCTCCCGCTCCCGGTCTGTCAGTTCCTTCTGCATCAGCAGCATCAGCCTGCGGACATTGCCCCTGAGTTCCAGAGCCTCCACCACATCCTGCTGTTCCTGCTCGATCACATCCATAAGATGGATCTCGTTTCCCTCTTTGTCCTGCCCGATGGGTTCATAGAGAGAGACTTCCCGGGAAGTCTTTTTCTTGCTGCGCAGCAGCATCAGCAGTTCATTGTCAATACACCGGCAGGCATAAGTGGCCAGCCGCCCCTTGCCTGCGTCAAAAGTGTCAATGGCCTTGATCAGACCGATACACCCAATGGATATCATGTCTTCCATATCTTCATCCACATTCTGATATTTTTTAGCCACATGGGCCACCAGGCGCAGATTTCGTTCTATGAGAATGTCCTTGGCAGCCTTGGCCTGGTCGGCGTCTCCCTCCCTGAGCAGGCGGACATAATAGGTTTCTTCTCCTGAGGTCAAAGGTTTTTGAAAGGTCTTCAATCGTAGCCTCCACAGGATACTCTTACCTCTAGTCTATGTGCCTGGGACATTACAGGTGCATTTCCCAATTTTCCTGTTTATGTTCTTCTCTCCTGGGATACCTCCCCCCATCCCTCCATATTAAATTAATCCCCCTGCATATCGCGGACTCCGTCTGCGATATTGCCCAAATAGGAAATGAAAAATCTATGATTTTTCACCATAATCCCCTGCCATATTGCCTATATTACAGCAGCTCATGATATGGAGGGTTCCAGAAAATCCACCATCACATAATTCGCCAGGTCCAGTCCTTTCTCCGTCAGGCGCAGATACCGGTCCTCCCCGCTGCACTTAAAGGCCAGCAGCCCCTGCTCCATATGCCGGCAGATGACCTCCCCGTAGACCTGCTCCAATGCACAATGAAATGTATCGTGAAAATCCTGTTCCCGGATACCGGCCGTCATACGCAGCCCCAAAAACATGAACTCCTCCATCTGATCCGCCGCGGACAGCAGGCATAATGCCTCCCTCTGTCCCAATGGCTCCTGCAGGTAAGCCGTCAGATCTCTGCCGTTCTGGAATCTCACATTGTCGATGAGAGAGGCGGCGCCGATGCCAAATCCCAGATAATTCTCCCGGGTCCAGTACCCAATATTATGACGGCACTCGCAGCCCTTTTTCGCGTAGTTGGAGATCTCATAGCGCCGGTATCCGTATTCCCGCAAAACCTGCCGCGTCATTTGATACAGCGCTCTCTCCGCATCCTCATCCGGCAGCATAAGCTCCCCCGCCGCATGGCGCTCCCAAAAGGCCGTTCCCTCCTCCAGGATCAGACTGTATGCAGATATATGCTCCGGCGGGGGAGTAAGCTCCGCCACCCGCCGCAGGGTAGCCTCATAGGAATCGGCGGTCTGCCCCGGCAGGCCGCTCATGATATCAATATTGACATGCATAAAACCCGCATCCTCCGCCGCCCTGTACGCGTCCAGAAACTGCTGCCAGGTGTGAATCCGCCCCAGTGCCTTCAATTCCTCATCCCATGAGGACTGCAGCCCCAGACTCAGACGGTTCACTCCCGCCCGACGGTATCTCTTCAGGGTATCCTGACTCACCGTACCCGGATTGGCCTCCATCGTGATCTCGGCCTGGGAAGAAACCTTATAAAGGCCGCGGATCGCGTCCAAGATACGCCCGATCATTTCCGGTTTCAATACGCTGGGCGTACCGCCGCCTATAAACACCGTGGACACTCCATAATCCCGGTACTGCGCCGCTCTGCCCCTGATTTCCCTCTCCAGCGCCTGTACATATTTTTCCTGTGTATCCCGGTCTGCGGGGGCAGACAGGAAATCACAGTAGCCGCATTTGCGCTCACAAAAAGGGATATGCACATAGATCTCCAGATTTTTTGTATTTTCCATAGTTACTTCCGGTCGTCCAGTTTCAGCACGCTCATGAAAGCCTTCTGAGGTATCTCCACATTGCCGATCTGACGCATACGTTTCTTACCTTCCTTCTGTTTTTCCAGAAGTTTCTTTTTACGGGTAATATCGCCGCCGTAACACTTTGCCAGTACGTCCTTGCGCATGGCCTTAACAGTCTCCCTGGCGATGATCTTGCCCCCCACCGCCGCCTGTATCGGGATCTCAAACAAATGCCTGGGAATCTCATCCTTGAGCTTTTCGCACATCTTCCGTCCCCGCTCATACGCGGAATCCGCATGGACAATGAAAGACAGCGCATCCACTTCCTCCCGGTTGATCAAAATATCCAGTTTGACCAGGCTGGACTGCTCATAGCCCTTTAAGTCATAATCAAAGGACGCGTAACCCCGGGAACGGGATTTGAGAGCGTCAAAAAAGTCGTAAATGATCTCATTCAGGGGAAGTTCGTATTTCAATAACGCCCTGGTACCCTCGATATACTCCATGCCCAGATAGCGGCCCCGCCGCTCCTGGCACAACTCCATGATGGAGCCGATAAACTCACTGGTGACCATGATCTCCGCATTGACAATAGGCTCCTCCATATATTCAATCTCGGAAGGGTCCGGCAGATTGGAGGGATTGGTCAGCTCGATGATCTCTCCGTTGGTCCTGTGCACCTTGTAGATAACGCTGGGCGCGGTGGTCACCAGATCCAGATTGTACTCCCTCTCCAGCCTCTCCTGTATGATCTCCAGATGTAACAGCCCCAGAAATCCACAGCGGAATCCGAATCCCAGAGCGACGGAAGTCTCCGGCTCATAGTGCAGGGAAGCGTCGTTTAACTGTAATTTTTCCAGAGCGTCCCGCAGATCCGGATACTTGGCGCCGTCCGCAGGATACATACCGCAATACACCATGGACTGCACTTTTTTATAGCCCGGCAGCGGCTCCGCGCAGGGGTTGCGGTCGTCTGTCACCGTATCGCCCACCGCCGTCTCCTTCAGATTTTTGATGGAGGCGGTGATATAACCCACCATGCCCGCGGAAAGCTCTTCACAGGGGATGAACTGGCCCGCGCCGAAATACCCCACCTCCACCACCTCCTGTTTCGCTCCGGTGGCCATCATGCGGATCACGGTGCCTTTTTTCACCCTGCCTTCCATGATCCGGCAGAAAATGATTACACCCTTATAGGAATCATACACGGAATCAAATATCAGCGCCTGCAGCGGATTCTCCGGACTGCCGCCGGGAGCCGGTATCTTGCGCACGATCTGCTCCAGTACCTGATCGATGCCGATCCCATTCTTGGCGGAGATCAGGGGGGCGTCCTGGGCCTCTATGCCGATCACGTCCTCGATCTCCTCGATCACCCTCTGGGGCTCCGCGCTGGGAAGATCGATCTTATTGATCACCGGAAACACATCCAGATCATGGTCCAAGGCCAGATATACATTGGCCAGGGTTTGAGCCTCAATGCCCTGGGCCGCATCCACCACCAGGATAGCCCCGTCGCATGCCGCCAGAGAGCGGCTGACCTCATAGTTAAAATCCACATGTCCCGGCGTATCAATGAGATTGAAAATATATTCCTGCCCGTCCTGGGCCTTGTAGATCGTGCGCACCGTCTGGGCCTTGATGGTAATGCCCCTCTCCCGCTCCAGCTCCATATTGTCCAGCACCTGGGCCTGCATCTCCCGGCTGGTCAAAAGCCCGGTACTCTCGATGATCCTGTCCGCCAAAGTAGACTTACCGTGATCGATATGCGCCACTATACAAAAATTACGTATCCTGCTCTGCTCTATAGAACTCATCCGTATTTCCTCTCTGTCTCCTGCTTTTCATGCCGCCGCCAGATCCTTCCGATCCTTCTGCACATGTCCTCATTCTACCAGAAATTCCCTGACTCCGCAAGCCAAACAGTAGCGCGGCGGGGCCCGATTTGGTCTGTGGCCCGGTCAGGGTAATATCCCGGCCGCGCCCTCCTGGGGCTGTTCCCCGGACAGCACCATGTCCAGCAGATGCGCGATGGGATCGCAGGCATTCATAGCCTCCTCCAGGGTATTGTTCTGTGCCCCCAGCTCAATGAGCAGCGTGCGGGGACGCAGATGCATATTATAACGATATCCGTTTATGTAATTTCTTCGAGTCAGGCCGGGATAATACTCCTCCGCCTTCAATTTCATCTGAAAAGAAAATGCCAGATTGTCCGACAGATTATCGTTTTGCAGATAGCTGATACTGCCGGTTCTGCGAGTCCAACTGATACCGTTAAAAAACATAAACCGCGCGGTAGGCCGTCCGTCCAGATCCATGACCAGGCGGTTACTCTCATCTGCCACCGCATCCCTATGCAGATCGATGACTACCTGAATCTGCGGGTTTTCCTCCAGCAGCCGGGTGATCTCCGGCAGGGAGCGGGAATAGGCATTATCCCTTGTCTCTTTGTCATACATGCCCAGATGATGCAGTACCTGATACCCGTATTGCTGTTCCAGAATATCCGCCAGATGCTGGCCCACCCCCATAATAGTCGTGGAATCGTCTCCGGGTATGGAATCTGCAAATCCCTCCTGAGAATGGGTATGGTAGATCAATATGTGCGGCCCCTCGCTCTCTTTGTCAATAGTCAGATCCCGCTGCGTCAGTTTCTCTACATCCAACAGATCCCTGCCTATATTGGTGACGCTGTCCACGGTATAATATCTGTTTCGCAGCGTTTCATAGTCCTGCAAAGCCGCAAGGTCCACTGTCTGCTGCCGCGTATGGGGTATAAATCCCCCGTAATCCCCATTGAAAACAGCGTTTCCCGCACCGGGGGCCTCCGGGTTGACAGCCGCGGGATCCCCGCTTTCCGACCGCGCTGTCTCCGCTCCGGCATTCCATCCGTTTTCCGCCAGCAGACTCTCCAGATCCAACATCACCACATCGTCCGTATCCTCCGTGAAATGTTCCTGGTTCTCCAGTCGCATCAGCTCCTCCAAGGTCAGCTCCGTTTCCTCGGAAAATTCTCCGTCCGGCTGCCGCACTGCCACCTGACCGCTCTGCGTCTGATACAGATATCCGGGCATCCATTCCTCTAACGCCGCCCCTGTGATCGTCATATCCTCCTGCTGCTCCTGATTCCATGTCAAAACCGGCAGCAGTTCACTGGCACTCTCTTCACATCCCGCCTGAAACAAACGGGCAGACAGATTTTCCTGCCGCGAATGTTCACCCCCGCCTGTCAGCGCCTGCCATATGGCCAGCAGGATACCGCACACCACTATGAAGGGGATTATTTTGTTACCGATCCTGCGTTTGACAGGCCTCACCTGCTTTCACCCGGTTCATCCTTATTACTATATGCATACCCGGTCTTTGACATTCCAGGACGCACGGCCGTTTCAGACTTATCTCATCCCTGCATATTGCAAGCTAAACCTGCGATACTGTGCCAGTCGAGAAGGTTCATGCCTGGCACTCCAGCGCCATATTGATCCCCTCTGACACCGTGTAGCTGACCCGTTTCACCACCGCGTCAATGTCCTTCCCCGTCATATACATATTATTCAGCTCCACAAATGCCGTGCGGTGATTTCCCATATATTTTACCCGGTCAAATCCCTGTTCTGACTCCATGATGCGCTCCAGCGCGTCGCCGACGATCGTGGCGGCATCCACCACCGTAGGGACGCCGATGGCGATGACAGGCACTCCCAAACTCTCCTCTGTCAGGGCATTGCGGTGATTTCCCACCCCTGAACCCGGCTGTATTCCGGTGTTGGTGATCTGAATGGTACGGTTCAGGCGCCGGGTACTGCGGGCGGCCAGCGCATCAATGACGATCAGCACATCAGGGCAAGTCTCCACCACCACGCCCTTGATGATCTCCGCCGTCTCCATACCGGTCTTCGCCATCACTCCCGGCTCAATACTGCTGATCAGATTCATGCGTTTCCTGTTGTAAGCGGCCGACCCGTACTCTTTCACAATATGGCGGGTAATGAACAGATTGTCCACCACCTGAGGACCCAGCGCGTCCGCCGTGACTTCCCGGTTGCCCAGTCCCACCACCAGCACGGAGAGTTCTTCTTCCTCCTCCTGCTTAAGCATCTGCATCAGTTCCCGGGACAGACATTCCGAGATTTCCCTGTGATAGTCCTCATCCGGCTCCAACAAAGCAGGAGCCTCTATGGTGACATAAGTGCCTATGGGTTTTCCCATAGCTTTTGCCGCGTTTTTGGTGTCGATCATAACCTTTGTGACCCGTATATCCTCCTGCTCCTGATAGTACTCCTCCACCCGAACGCCCCGCAGTTCGCTCTCGGCCTCCGTAATGCTCTCCCTGGCCTCAAGAGCCAGATCCGTCCTTACCTGAAACCCGCTCATATGCATTCTCCTTATATACTAAATTTCTAATAAGTGATTACAAAACACCTCTTTTGCCAGTACCGAATTGCGCATATTGTATATTCCATAAGCTGGCCTTCCGCAACCGTCGGTACTTAGATGCTGTTTTTTAGCATCTTATGTACCGCTACGGTGAGGACAGAGCGAGAGCGTGCCAGCGTTGGAATATGCAATATGCACAATGACACTGGCAAAGTTACTACGTTTCGCAAACACCTATAATATCTATATCAGTTTTTGCGTTTTTTTCAGTTTTATGTATTGACAAATTTCCATTCTTTTACTAAAATACAAGAGTATGTTTACCTTAGTCCTCCGTGTCTGGCTAAGATAAACCAAGCGATAACAACACAAATGCATTGTAATTGGAGGTGTAATCTTGGCAAATATTAAATCCGCAAAAAAGAGAATTCTGGTAAACCGCACGAAGGCCGAAAGGAATAAATCCATTAAGTCCGGCACTAAGACCGCTATCAAGAAGGTGCTGACCGCCGTTGAGTCCGGGGACAAGGCTGCCGCCGAGACCGAGCTGAAGGCTGCTACCAAGACCATTGAGATGGCTGCGTCCAAGGGCGTTTATCACAAGAATAATGCCGCCAGAAAGGTGTCCCGCTTAAGCAAGGCCGTAAACCAGATGGCATAAATTATTTCCTTTAAAATAAAAGAAACATCCATACCGTCATGTGGATGTTTCTTTTTTTGCGTTTTATTTTCGTGTATTATCTGCGATGGCTGCCGCCGCCGTGACTGTGGCCGCCGCTGCTGACATGGGCGCCGCCCCGTCCCCCTCCGCCGCCCCCCGAGGAGGAGCTGGTCTGAATCCGTCTCTGGCTCACATGCTTGCGCACAAAATCATCTCTCTGCTCATTCATAACTGGTTTGCCGCCCACGATATAGGTAGTGGCTGTGGTGGTCTTCTTACCCTGCTTGCTGCGCAGATGAGTACCCACAAAGATACCTGCCGCAATGATGGGAACGATGACGGCCAGCATCGCAAACACTGCACCGGTATCACCTCCGCCGCTCATCTTGTCAGCGATATTGTTGATACAGGCACTGTAAGCTTTCAGCGGATCGCTGTCAATATATCTGTCCACGCAAGTGAGCGCTTCGTCTATATCGCTGTTTCCAAATCTCTCAAACACTCTGCCGCTGGTGGACAGGTGTGTGCCCTTCTGTCCCTCGTACCAATTGTCCAGTATCAGCGCGCCATCCCCATGAGGCGTATTGTATCCATAGGAATTGATATCGTAAAAATCATCCGCCAGATCCTGCATATTCTGTTCCCAACTTGTAGAGCGGTAATTGTATGCCTCCTTCGCCTCGCTGCCCTCCACCGGCTGGCTCATGGTGACCACCACCAGGTCGCAGCCGATCAGCGCCTCCTTTTCCGCGATGAGCGCCCGCAGTTCCTCCTCTTCCTCATCTGTCAATACCTGTGCGTAATCAAATACCCGCTCCGCAGGCGACAGACTGTTGTGCCGTTCTCTGTCGGTGTGCATCAAACTCCTTGCGACCACCGCGAAGACAGTCACCACAAGCAGGATCCCTACAATGATAAACCAAATACGGAAGAAATGCAGATATTGTTTTCGAGCTTCCTTCTTAAAATCATTTTCCATCTTCTATTTCTCCTTATCCGACTATACAGCCTATCATCGCTATGATGGCGGTCAAACAGGCCCACAGTGTCGCTCCGTAAGCCCATACCTTGGCCGAAGAGATGGGGGGGGTTCCGATGATCTTCCCCGTCTGCCCGTTCACATAAAAAGGATATTCCTTATCCTTATACGTATATCGGTATACCCACACCGGCAGCAGATCGAACTCCGTGCCCGGATTCGGCGCGGTAATGCTCCTGTTCGCAGGGGTCAGGGAGGCATACCCGCTGATACTCTGCTGCAACATGGTGGACGCACTGCCCTCCATCTTGGCATGCGCCCTGCTCTCGATCAGCTCCGAGGCCATATTGTACTTCTCACCCAGAAAACCGGACATATACTCCGGCTGAAAGGGAACAAGCTCCGCATAATTGTACGGCTCCAACAGATCCATGATGCCGTCCGGCATCTTCACGGAAGCATCCGCGGGAATCCCCTCAAATTCAATGCTCATATCCCGCACCACATGATAGTAGGAGGACTCGGTATATTCCGTATTGCCCGACACCCAGGTACGGCGCTTTACGCCCTCCCCCTGAAACTGACAGTGGGTGTGATAGTTGTACATCCAAAAGGGTATGTATTCTCCCGTCATGGTGTTAAGACGAACCTCTGACAGAAAATCGGTGGGAGCAAAAGTACACTTTTTAAATTTCTCCCGTATCAGCGACTTCACGCCCTCCTTGCCCATCTTGAAGGGAATGATCCTGTCCGGCGCATAGGCCCCCTCGATTCGCTCATCCAGAATGATATAGTGGTCGCAGTAAGGACATTGCAGAGCCGACGTGTGTTCCGTGTATGTCACTTCCCCGCCGCAATTGGGGCAGATCTGCATCGGTGCGTGTTCATTCTGTCTCTCATCGCTCTTCTCACTGTCGCAAAAAGGGCAGTACATCATTTTTTTCTCAGGACTGTAGACGGAATTGCCGCCACAGTTCTTGCATTTAAATATCATGTCTTTTCTCCTTCCCTCATATTTTGATCGCTCTTTACGCACTCTTTTCATTTATTGTAGCAAAAAAAACAACTTTTCGCAATGCACAAATCAGGCGCGTTTGTGTCAAGTACTCGTTGGCATTTTTCCTGTTTTTCTTTATGAGCACCGT
>CAZGVI010000072.1:0-13125 GCA_964529395.1 uncultured Acetatifactor sp. | reverse complement strand
GTACAGTGACTTGTCGTCAGTTTCCTAACTTGACATTCGCTCCACGGAAAACCTGTCCGCCATTGCTGACTGACAGCAACCTCACGTTTCACAGCTATCATGCCACAGCAATTAGTAGTATACATGGGAATTTCAAGCAATGCAAGAGTTTTTTTGAAAATATTGTATTTTTTTACGTACAATAAATTTACTCCTGGCTACTCCTCTCATCCAGATAGAGCTGTATACGGTTATCCAGTATTCGCACCGTCTCCTCCAGGGATCTTGCCCCCTGGGCATAAGGCTCAAGCTCCTCGCGAAAGATATCCTCCACCTCCGCGACCTTGAACCTGTAAGGCCGCGCCTGGGCGAGTATTCTCCTGACCAGCTCAAGCTGCTCTTCGTCCAGACCGTCCTCCTGCCATTTTATCCAGTCAGTTCCAGTATATATTGGATCTGCCGCCTTTTCCTGCTCCCGCTCCACCAGATAGTCGAACGTCTCCAAACGCACCGGCAGGGCGTAACAGAAATTATCCGACACACACAGTCTCTGCGCCTCGTCGGACAGTATGAAACGGGCAAATTCTGCAGCCCCCTCCTCCCTGTCAGAAAACTGGTTCAGATACAGGCAGCTCACCTGGGCATAAATCCCGCCTTCCCCGGTGCTGCTGGGATATCCGATATAGGAGACGTCACCGTTAAAGCATTCCTCCGCCCGATCCAGTTCTCCCAGATTCTGCAGATACAGACTGCTGCCGGCGATATACCCCTCCCGCATCAGAGAAAGAATTTCCGATTTGTCATAATCCCCTGTGTCCGCGTACTCTGCGGCAAATTGCAGCAGCTCGGCAAATGGCGGCTCTGTCAGGTGGCTCTCGCCTTTCTCCCAATCGATATACGCCGTATTCTTGTCATCCCGGAACCCATATTCCAGGACAATATTACTTACACCCATCTGAAAATAATACCAGTCCAGCACCTTCGCATCCGAACCGCGGACACACTGCATCATTTCCTCCACTGTCCAACTCTCGCGATCCCCCGTAATCTTCCGGGAAAACGCGGGAACACTTATATAACAGTGATACGGGATACCGTAAGTTCGGCCTCTCCACCTGCCGCTCTCCAACGCGGCCTGCAGAAACAGTTCCGGCTGATCCACGATCCCCTCCATATCCCGCAGATATCCCTGCTCTATATATTCCTCCGCCGTCTCCCAAGACAGGATGAGCAAATCCGGGCCCTTTCCGGCGGACAGCTCCGCCCGGAACCGGGAATCATCTACCGCTTCCATATAAGTAACGTGATACTCCGGGTTATAACGGTTAAACCGGGTAATGACCCGCTCCAGATGGGGATCGGAAAGTATGGAGTCGCTATACAATGTAATCTCCTGCCGCTGTGATGCCACCGGCTCCGTTTCCCGGTGCAGACTCACCTGACACAGACTGTCGTCCAGACTCACATAGCATTGGATGTCCCCATTCTCCAGTATCCGTATACTGTACAGCTCCTGCAGACGATACCCCTTATCCGCAAAGGACAGGATCTGCCGGGGATGCTCTCCGCCCACCCACAGGGATTCGGCATCGCCGTAATACAGCGTGCCGTCCGGCGCGTACGCCGCCCTGAACTCCAGCGCCACCCCCTGCGCCGTTTCACTGTGCTCTTCAGTTTCCCACAGACGGGCCTCCCCATCGCCGCACCCATACCAGAGCATGCCGCCTGTGGCGGGATCGCAGACGCCCCCCCAGAGCATGCCGTCTATCACAAAACGTTTTTGGAATTTCCCCTCACTGTCATATATGTGGACGGTATCCCCCATCTCACTGTAGAAATACACATTCCCCTCCCGATCCCGGCAGACGCGCATCTGTTCCGTTTCCTCCGGCCAAGGCATCAGTATCTCCGTTTCTGTCCCGTCGTAACACCCCAGATACAGCCTGTTTCCCTCCACGGTAGATTCCGTCACCTCAAAGAGAAAATCCTTCCCTTCCACCCCGGCCAGCCAATTTGCCGCAGTGTAACTGCCCTCCATCCATTCCACATCGTTCATCGGAATCTGTTCCCAGCTCCAGGTATCTTCCCGGAACACCTGCAGACAGTTCTCCATCAATGTTGGTTCGCTGTCACTGGTCAGCATAAAACGGCGGCAGATCCCGCCGCCCTGATAGAGCATGCTCACTCCTGTCCTCCGCCAGTCGTCATACGGTTCCAGAAAGTCCCATTCGCGGAGAGCCTCCTCCGGATCCGGAACATCCCGCAGTTTCATGGAATAATAACAGGCATCGTCCGCCTCCGAAACAGGCGCAGCCTGTGGAGTATCTCCACAGGCTGTAAGCGCGAATAGTCCCAGTGCAAGAGACATGCATGCCGTCCTCTGAGCAAAAAACCGTAACCACATCTTCATGATGTTTCCAACGCCGCCTTTCCCGTCTGTTTATTGTCCGCAGGCAGAGTGGTAAGGCTCATCCGGATAATAATGAAATCCGTTTGTCGCTCCACACCCACATTTCTATGCCCGGTTGACGCGTCCGCTCCCAATCTGATTCCCATTACCACACTACAGGTTGCCAAAAGGCAAAGAATAATTTTAAAGCACTTCATGTCAGCTACTTTATTCGTATTTTATCATTATATGGCATTGTATATTTGTTGTCAACTATTAATTGGTTACAGCCAAATTGATTGACAATAGGTTTTCATTGTAAAATCCTCTAAACGGGTGTATAGTAGAGTCTGTGGTTTGTACGCCCGGTTATCCGAGACCCCTGACGGAGTGATGCCATGTCTGTTTCTTTACTTATTTTTAAAGGCGAGAAATTTAATTATCCAAAGAGCAGCGCGATTGCTGAAATGCCTGTCTCATTTCAAAATGTTTGGAATGAAACGTGGGAAAAAGCTATTTATGCATGCAAGGTCAAAATATTTGTATGCGGCGGAATGTTTTCAATAGATATGATTCCAAACGTGTCAGCGGAGTTGGATTCCATTTTTAGTTGGGTTCACAATAATGGCGGAAAGGACGCGGAATATATACAAAACAGAATAAAAGAGCTGAAAGACCTGCTGGACAGTTACTATAAAGAACACGCCAATTCAGATTATTGGTTTGACTTGGGATAGACAAATCGGAAGAGCATCAGAAAAGTATATTTAAGGTATATTTTATAGAAGAAAAGGAAAAACGGACATGTGGATCGCGAATAACTGGAAAGACTATGAGGTGCTGGATACTTCCGGCGGTGAAAAGCTGGAGCGGTGGGGAAAATATATTCTGGTGCGGCCGGATCCCCAGGTGATATGGGGAACGCCCCACGATCATGAGGGATGGAAGAAAAAGAACGGACATTATCACCGCAACGCCAAAGGAGGCGGCGAGTGGGAATTTTTTGATCTGCCGGACGAGTGGACAGTGTCCTATCCTCTGCCCTGTCTGGAACACGGGAGCGCAAAGGGCACCCGGAAAGACCGGCTTACTTTCCATTTAAAACCTTTCAGTTTTAAACACACGGGACTGTTCCCCGAACAGGCCGCCAACTGGGACTGGTTCTCGGAACTGATCTGGAACGCCATGCACTCCGGCGATGCGCGTTTTAACGCAGAGCGGCCAGTAAAAGTGCTGAATCTTTTTGCCTATACGGGAGGGGCCACCCTGGCGGCGGCCGCCGCAGGCGCGCAGGTCACCCATGTGGACGCCTCCAGGGGCATGGTAAACTGGGCGCGGGAGAATGCGGTCTCCTCCGGCCTGGGAGACGCCCCCATACGCTGGCTGGTGGACGACTGTGTCAAATTTGTGGAACGGGAGATCCGCCGGGGCAGCAAATACGACGGCATCATTATGGACCCGCCCTCCTACGGCAGAGGCCCCAAGGGAGAGATCTGGAAGATAGAGGACAGCATCTGGCCTTTCCTGGAGCTGACCAGCCGGATCCTGTCCGAAACTCCCCTCTTTTTCCTGATCAATTCCTACACCACCGGTCTACAGCCCGCCGTATTGTCTTACATGGCAAATACGGTGTTGACCTCCTCCCTGGGAGGCCGGGCAGAGGCGGAAGAGATCGGCCTGCCTGTCACCGGTTCCGGACTGATCCTGCCCTGCGGAGCCTCCTGCCGCTGGACAGGAAACTGACTTATCACCCCAAAAAAACCCCGGCACAGCACCATGCGCCGGGGTTCTTTACAATGATCAATAGAAAGAAGTAAAAGCAGTGGCAAAGCCTGCGCCGATAGCAATGATAAACAGCAACAGATAGAACGCCAGAATACAGCCCATAAAGATCAACTGCGCTTTAAAGAAGTTGGACTTACTCTTCTTCTCACTGCTGCTGAAAGCCCATACGAATATCAGTATAAAATTCGCACAGGGAATCAGCAGCAACAGATCCGTGATCAGCCATTCTTTCAGCGACATGGGCTCTTCCATCTCGCTGCCGCTCTGGTATGTCTGGTAGCCCTGGTACTGCGGTTGCTGATAGCCGCTCTGCTGATAGGAACTTTGCTGGTAGGAATTCTGATAGTAGGGATTCTGATAATAGGAATTCTGACCGCTGTCCTGCGTTCCCTGCGCCTGGCTGTAAGCTCCCTGAGACTGCTGTGTACCGGCCTGACCGTAGGGATCCTGAGACTGGGTACCGTACTGACTGTAGGAACTCTGAGACTGGGCGCCAGACTGACCGTAGGGATCCTGGGGCTGGGTACCGCCCTGACCATAGGGATCCTGGGGCTGAGTACCGCTCTGCAGATAGGGGTTTGTACCGCTGTTCTGCTCGTAAGGGTTCTGATTATTATAATCCATTTTGTCCTCCTCATAAGTGCTTTTCTCTATCTTAACACACGAAATCTCTTTCGTCCACTATTGTTTTGACCGCAGGACTTAGAATTATATGTGCTGTTCGTCGTGCCAATATTCTGGTGTAACGCCAATTGAGACACCACAATATTTCCTTGCTAAAAAAAGTGGATAATCTTTCCGGATTATGATACAATAAATAAAATGTTCCGCGTTTAACTCTTCTGAACAGAGAGCGCGCTAAAGCGCGCAGATATCAAGGTATATTAAATTGCGGAGCATAATTTCAAATATAAACTGTCGCGCTGCCGTAGGGACCACGGCGGTATGCGGTGGAGGAAAGGGGTTATCATTATGGAAAAAACACTACCTACCAGAGAGCAGGTGGCCGTGGAGGACACCTGGAACCTGAGTCTGATGTACGCCGGCCGGGACGCCTGGGAGACAGATCTGAAACTGGCCCAGGAAATGGGCAAAAAGCTGGCCGTCCGGGAGGGGCATGTATGCGACAGCGCCCAGAACCTGTTTGACACTTTGCAGGAGCAGGTTGACCTGTACCGCAAGCTGGGCCATCTGGGAGTTTACGTATCCTGCCTCAGCGATCAGGACACCGGCAACGACACCCACCAGGAGATGAATCAGCGTTTTTCCAGCATCCTGGCGGACATCGAGAGCAGCATTTCCTTTATCAGCCCGGAGATCCTGGAGCTTGACAGCGCACAGCTCCAGGATTACTACCGGCAGTGCCCGAAACTGGAAGAATACCGGATCGATCTGGAGGACACCCTGCGGCTAAAGCCCCATATCCTGTCCAAAGAGATGGAAAAACTGCTGGCGGACGTCTCTGAAGTCTGCAACAATCCTGACCAGACCTATTCCATTTTCAGCAACGCCGACTTAAAATTCCCCGAGGTGGAGGATGAGAACGGAGAGAAAATACAGATCACCCACGGGCGTTTTGTACCGCTGGAGGAATCCTCTGACCGCCGGGTTCGCAGAGAGACTTTTGAAAAGCTGTACGGAGTATACAAACAGTACTCCCGGACGCTGGCCAGCATCTACAGCGGCCATGTAAAACAGTTGATCTTCCAGGCCAGGGCGCGCCACTATGACAACACTCTGGAGGCCGCCGTAAACAGAGTAAACGTATCTCCTCAGGTATACCGGAATCTGATCGATACCGTGAACAAAAATCTGGACAAGATGCACCGCTATGTGCGTCTGCGCAAGCGCCTGCTGGGAGTGGACGAACTGCATATGTACGACATTTACACGCCCATTATCGCCGGCGTGTCCAAAAACATCCCCTTTGCGGAGGCCAAAGAGACAGTGCTCAAAGCCCTCGCCCCTCTGGGAGAAGATTACTTAAAGGTAGTGCGGGAAGGCTTTGAAAACCGCTGGATCGACGTATATGAGAACGAGGGAAAGCGCAGCGGCGCTTATTCCACCGGCTCCTATGACAGCTACCCCTATATCCTGCTGAACTATACCGGCAATATGGACAATCTGTTTACGCTGATCCATGAGATGGGACATTCCATGCACACCTGGCATTCCAACCATGCCCAGCCGCCCGTGTACGCGGACTACAGGATATTTGTAGCCGAGGTGGCCTCCACCTGCAACGAGATCCTGCTGATGGAATATCTGCTGGCGCACACCACTGACAAAAAAGAGCGGGCATACCTGCTCAATCACTATCTGGACAGTTTCAAGGGAACCGTATACCGTCAGACCATGTTTGCGGAGTATGAGCTGATCACCAACCGGATGGCGGAGGAGGGCCAGAGCCTGACGGCGGAGGCTTTGACCAAAGTGTACTACGACCTGAACTGCAAGTACTACGGCCCAGATATGGTATCCGACCCGGAGATCGGTGTGGAATGGGCACGCATACCCCATTTCTATTACAATTTCTATGTGTACCAGTATGCCACTTCTTTCTCCGCCGCCGTGGCCATCGCCCACAATATTCTGGAGGAGGGCGCTCCCGCCGTGGAACGCTACAAACAATTCCTATCCGGCGGCTGCTCCATGCCCCCAGTGGAACTGCTTAAGATCGCGGGTGTGGACCTGACCACAGCACAGCCCATTCAGGACGCGCTGGATGTATTCGGCCAAGTGATCGAGGAACTGGAAGAACTGACAGGAGATACTCTATGAACGCTGAATTTGACCGGAAAATAGAACCCTATGAAAGCATGAATGAGGAGATGCGTCCGCCCTGTCACGAGGAGCTGATGGCCCCTCCGGGGAGAAATATCAGCGAAATGTGAACCGGATAATGCAGGTATGCCAGAAAAGATATCCCTGGATGGAGACAGAACAGATCCAGGAACTCCTGAATACCGTATGCTGGCTTTCCAATCGATAAGGCAATGTATTCTCAATAATTTTGCATTCATGGAACAGTGGCGGCATCCCGCCCCCAGCCGTATGCCCGCCGGAGCAGATTACCCTCATAATAGGTCATGGGCTCTGTGTGGGGAAACATGGTGACCATCCGATATATATACAGCGCCACCATCCCCACACAGATTACGACCAGCAGGCTTTTCCAGATCTTTTGGGGCGACTTAAGCACATAGCGTTCCAGCGAAAACACCGCCGCCAGCGCCAGCCAGGCATATCCGAAGGGCTGCAACTGCCAGCTCTCCCGAAACCGTCCCCGAAGGATCAGCAGAATGCTTCTGGTCAGACCGCAGCCGGGGCAGGGCAGCCCAATGAGTTCCCTGCTGGGGCATACGCCATGTCCCAGCAGGCTCGCTACCACTACCACGGCTGCCGCCAGCAGCAGGCCGACTTTATAATTATCCCAATCCCGCCGAATGGCGTCACGCATCTCTCCAGCCGTTCTGATCCGCATGTTTATCCGTTTCTCCCGATCCCTTTTCGCATTCTTTACTGTATTCCCTGGTATATGCTGTATTCCCAAATATATGGCCGGATCTGAACATTACTGTGTCCGTCCGATGTCATATACGCTGCGCAGCCGGAAACGCTCCGCGTCCCCCTCCAGGATCCGCACCCGTTTCTCTCCCGGATTCATATCGAAGTAATTGTCGCTGAGTCTCACATAGCTGCCGCCGTTCTCCCCGTCTCCCCATATTTCCACGGACTTGGCGAAATGTTCTGCCCGCAGGATCAGAGTATCCCCCTCCCGGCGCAGAGTCAGCCCGGGATCCGCAAAACGGAAATGCTTGGGAGCGGTGAACAGGCTGGTGCCCTCGGACAGGATCTCTCCCTTTACCTCCAACTGATAGCTGAAATACATCTCCCGCACACCAGGTCCCGGATAATCCGTAAAATCTGTTTTGTCCAGCCACAGGCTTTCGAGAGGGCCTACCGTCACCCCGGACTCCCCCTCTGACAATACATCCCCCCGGTAACCGCGCAGCTGCCAGCGGCAGATTCCCTCCACCGTCTCCCGGGTCTCGTTGGATATGCAGAGCCGGACAGACGTCTCCATAGGCCCCGGCTCCACGATGCAGTAGGGCCGCTGGGACAGCTCACCCGCCTCCTGACAGGAGAGCAGCACCGGCGCAAACATTCTTTTTTCTGCGTAATGCAGCGCTTTCCACCTTCCGAAATAATCGATGCTTGCCCAGGACGCCACAGGCCATATGTCGTTGAGCTGCCAAACCACCGCGCCCATACAATGCCCCCTGTGCCTGCGGAAATGCTCTACGCCATAGCGTATGGCCTCCATCTGCAACAACTGGGAGGCATACAGCAGCCGGTCAAAGTCCGCCGGATACAGATAGGTGGCGGACAGATAATTCAGAATCTTGCCGTTGGCTGCCACGTTCCGCTGATGCATTTCCATGACCCGGGAAAAAATATTCCGATCCTCCGGCTCCGTAAAGCTTTCCACCGTCTCCAGGCAGGGGAAAGACTGGAAACCGAATTCCGACAGATAGCGAAAACGGAATTTTCTGTATTCCGTAAAAGGTTTATTGCCGTGCCAGACGTCCCAATAGTGGACGTCCCCCCGGTTCTCGTCCCAGGGATTGTCAAAGTTGCCGCCCGACGAGGGGGAGGAGGGCCAGTAAAAGGTATGGGGATCTTCCTGGTGCAGGATCTCGGGGATGATATATTCAAACAGCTTGATGTAATCGTAAAACTGCTTTTGCGACGGTTTCCAGCACTTATCCAGCGTCTGTGTCTCCATCTCATTGTTGCCGCACCACAGACCCAGACAGGCGTGATGCCGGATGCGCCGTACATTCTCCTGAGTTTCCGCGCGGATATTCTCCTCAAAAGCCCGGCTTAACTCATAGGAGGAGCAGGCGTACATAAAATCCTGCCATACGATAAGTCCCAGTCGATCACAGGTATCATAAAAGTGATCGTCCGGGTAATACCCTCCTCCCCATACACGGATGCTGTTATGTCCCGCCTCCACAGCCGCCTGCAGCAATTTCTCCGTGCGCTCCTTTGTCACACGGGAGAGCAGATTGTCCTCAGGAATATAGTCTGCGCCCATGGCAAAAATATCCACGCCGTTGACCTGATGGGCAAACTGATTGCCCCATTGATCCTTCCGGATATCCATGGTCATGGTCCGCAGTCCAATCTGCCGCTCCCACACGTCCAGCAGCCGCCCGTCGCCGCCCAGCAGCAGCGCCTGCACCGTGTAGAGCGGCTGCTCGCCGTAGCCGTTCGGCCACCACAGACGGGGATGTTTGATCGTGATGCTGCCATCCGACGACTGACCGTACACAGTGCCGTCGGGCGATGTCACCGTGATCACGGCAGAGATCTCCTCATCCTCGCGAAACACCTCCAGATCCATCTGCATCTCCAGCCGCACCGAGTCCACCTGCACCTGCAGGCTGCCGCCCCGCATCTCCGGGACCGGCACTGACAGGGGCTCCTGTACTCTGCTCTCCTCAAAACAAATCTCCTGCATATGGGGACCCTGATGATGCTGGATCACATAGACGCTGTCCAGTCTGGCACTGTCCACAAGCTGTAGACTCACCCCCCTGAAAATGCCCGCGTCCGGCAGCCTGGGGCCCCAGTCCCATCCGTACATGCAATGGGCTTTCCGCAGATGAGGATATCCCGACATGGCCTCATTTGAACCGCCGGTAAATACTTTTTCGTTTTCTTCTTTGATATACTTTATCGGGGAATGCAGCAGCACACGTACCGTATTCGCCCCCACCTTCGCCAGCTGCCGGATGTCATACTCCCATACGCGGTGCATATTCTCCACATGTCCCAGCAGCGTATCGTTCAGATAGACCTCGCCCAGTGTGTCGATCCCCTCAAAGCGCAGTATGACTCCGTCGCAGGCCAACATTTCCTGCGTGATCTCCATATCCGTCTCATAGACAAAATCATTCTCCATCAGCTTTGTGGCGTCCAACTCATTGTCCCGGTAATAGGGGTCCGGCATCTTTCCCAGCTTAAGCAGCGTGCCATACACCGAACCGGGAACTTCGGCCTCCATCCACTCCTCCGGGATATGATAGACATTTTCCCCCAAAATCATCAACCGCCATTTTCCGCATAGATCAATCTTCATCATTGCCGTGTATCCTCTCCGCTCACTGTTTCTGACCTGCATCGTCCCTGACGCGCATAGCCTCTGATATTCATTGCCCTTTACATAAATCCCCTGCAAGATCCATTGTCCTTAACACGCATTGCACGCATAATTCTCTGTCCTTAACACCGACAGAGGGCAGCTCTCGCTGCCCTCCTTATAGTCACTGTTTCAACTGCATGATCGTATCGGTCACTTCTTTCAGCGCATTTTTTATATTGGTGCTGGTCACTGTCATACCCTGGGCCAGTTTCTGCACCTCCTGCGCCACCACCGCGAAACCTCTTCCCGCCTCGCCGGAACGGGCCGCCTCGATGCTGGCATTCAGAGCCAGTATCTTCTGCTTGTTGCTGAACGCCTCGATCTGATGGGTATTCTCGTTGGCCAGCACGATCTGCTCCGCCGCCTTGTTGATACCGTCCTGCAGGCGGCTTACGATCTGCTCGTTCTGCATCGTGGCGTAGCTGGCGCGAACAAACATGTTGATCACATCCCCCAGCAGATTGGCCGAGGCCTCGATCTGCTCTTTGGTCTTCACATTCACATGCTGTAACGCCTCTATGTAGCGCTCCTCATCAATGCCCAGCTCTCTGGCCGTAGCCCGGAACTTCTCCTCATCGGGGCTCTCCGGCAGTACCTGACCGCCGATCACGCTGCCCAGCACCGTACCGTCGTCCAAAGTGATGGGAATACCGAAATCCATCAATCCCGCATGACAGGCATAGACGCCCTTGCCCTCCCGGTCGTTCTTCTCACAGCGCCTGCACCCCTCCGCGCTGCCCCGTGTCAGCTTGATGCAAAAATCCGTGAAGTTGTAACACTCACTGATATACTGGCCGTCGTCTCCCACCGCCACCGTCGCCAGGCCGGTGCTGTGCGCCCAGTTCTGCATGATCTCCTCAAATTTCTTCATATCACAGAAATCCTGTATTTTCATGTCCGTATCCTCCCACACTCTGATATATTTTCGCGGGCACCTTGACGAATGCCGCAAAGGTCAAACGCTATGTATATTCTACTATACTCCGACTGTTTTTTCCATATGTTTTTCTTCATTTTTAACAAAAAAAATGACTGCCCTGTTAAAAGGTACAGTCACTTTTTTTGCACAGCCCTTTATATGCAGACCGGACGCCCCGCCGCGGCGCTGCCGCCAGCGCGCCCAAACCGCCCCGATCAGTTCTCCTCCGGGAGCCTCTCCAGCCGCAGGCGGTAACGGTGCTTTCCCAGGCCAAAGCCCTTTGACGACTTCACTGCGACCTCCCCAAGTATGGCGCTGTTGCGGCACACGCACAAAAGCAGGCCCACCAGCAACCCATTGCTCACCGCGTTCCCCAGACCGTAGGCCAGAAAAGGGATCCCTGTGGTGTAATAGAGTCCGAATCCCAGATTAATGGCTATAAAAGTCACGCTACGCACCAACAGCCCCAGGGCGCACGCGCTCCCCAACAGCATGCCCAGGCGGTTGCTCTGGCACAGGGACAGACGCAATGCTCTCCCCGCAAAGAACAGCAGGCTACCCGCCACTGCCGCTCCCGCTATGACGCCAAACAGGGAAAAGACTGCGCTGAGCACATAGGTGTCCGCCAGATTCCACTCGATGCCCCGATCCACCATCCAGGCGGGCAGTTCTGTCCCTCCCCACAGGGAATACTGCCCCGTGCCCAGCAATTCCCGCTGCCGCAGTATGGTATATCCCGCTGTGCCCACCGCGCTCTCAGGGCGCAGAAGAGCCGCCAGCCTTACGAGAGCGTAGTTGAACGTCCGGCCGCTCCCGGCCAGCGCCAGACTTATGATCCCCAGCGTGGCACTGACCAGCGCCGTCCCGGATAAAAGCGCCGCCTGCAAACGTCTGTTTCCGCCAAAGATATTCCTGATGACCGCCACTGCCAACAGCGGACCGCAGACCAGCACAGCCTCCCCGCAGGCGGCGTACTGGCCGGAGCAGAGAGCCCAGGCCAGAAATACAAGCGTCAGCGCCATACACCGGGCCAGCCCCCCGCATCCCTGTTGTCGGTTGCGGTAGAGCAGCGCCGCCAACAGGATGGGATATAAGCTGAATATATAGTACAGCGGATAACGCATGTGATGGGCATGATTGGAGGCCCAGAACGAGGCGCACACCAGCAGGGCCATATACAGACCATACCAGAGATAGGCGTGCCGCCCGATAAACCCGTAGTCCAGATACATAAGCCCCAACATGAGCGCCAGTCCCAGCAGATTATAAAACAGCGTTCTGGGTCCGTAACAGAGCCACACATTCGTCCAGGAGGGCGGATCGGCAATACGGTAAAAGACGAAGAACTGTGTCAGGATGCCTATCGCCGTCAGTGCCAGAGCCAGCCCGATCAGTCCCAGAGGTATCCTGGGTCTGTGAATCCGGTTCATTTGCGCTCCGATCTGTGCCGCGTCCCCCATCTGCCGGACGCTCTCGGCCAGTGCCTTTTCCCGCTCCATGCCCTCGGCCTCATAAGCGGCGCACTGCTCCTCTATATGTCCTCTGATCTCACCCAGCACCATCCGCCGCGCCCGATGATCCTGTATCTGCTCCCCCAGGGTGTCCATGTATTCCTTATACTCCATAGCAGACGCTCCTTCCCCTTAGATTCCCTGCCACCATGGCAGGAGATACACTTTGGTCCGTATCTCTGGCCAGCACGTTGGCTACTGCCGCCTGGTATTCCTGCCACTGGGCCTTTTTCTGCGCCGCGTACTTTTTTCCCTCCCGGGTCAGGCTGTAGTATCGTAAGTAGGTAATCATCCGTATCTGTAATCACCCGATTCCTTTTGGTACAAT
>CAZGVI010000071.1:0-13489 GCA_964529395.1 uncultured Acetatifactor sp. | reverse complement strand
CACCCCTCAAGATTGAGGGGCAGGGGAGTTGAATAGGCGAAGCCTATTTTTTATAGAATATAGAGGAAAGGAAAGAAAAGAGATATGAGACTGGATAAATATCTGAAAGTGTCCCGGCTGATCAAGCGCCGCACCGTGGCCAATGAGGCATGCGATGCAGGAAGGGTGACGATCAATGATAAGCCCGCCAAGGCGTCTTCCAATGTCAAGGCCGGGGATATCATCACGATCTCCTTTGGCAACAGGGATGTAAAGGTGGAGGTACTGGATGTACAGGAAACCGTAAAAAAGGAAGAGGCCAAGGAACTGTTCCGGTATCTGTAATATCTCTTCCTCCCGTCTCATATACTTTAGGGAGTCGCAGATGGGAGGGAGGGCCTTATGGAGGACTTAAACACTGCCGGAGGACGTGCGCACAAGGTCACTATGAGCAATCGCAGAACATGCGGCATTACAGGTGTGAACGATGTACTGTCTTTCGATGAACATGAGATCCTGCTGGAGACGGAGCAGGGAATGCTGATGATCAAGGGTCAGGAGCTGCATGTGAGCAGGCTGATGCTGGATAAAGGAGAAGTGGATATCGACGGCAGGATCGACAGTTTCACCTATTCGGACGTGACAGGCAATACCTTTGGCAAGTCGGAATCCCTGCTTTCCAGGCTGTTTCGGTAGAGATAAGGGAGCCGGAAGATGTCTGAGGAAAATGTGTTTCTGCTGTATGCCTTTTTTTCGGGCATACTGATCACGTCCGTATACGATGTCCTGAGGATATGGCGGAGAGTGCTGCCCCATAAGGGGCTGCTGGTATCTCTGGAGGACATGGCATTTTGGATCTTCTGCGCCCTGTATATCTTTGGGTTGATGCATCGGGAGAGCAACGGCAGCCTGCGGTGGTTCGCGGTGATCGGGGCGCTGGCGGGGATGCTGTTGTACAAAAAGACCGTCAGCGGTTTTCTGGTCCGCTACATATCCCTGATCCTGTGCCGGGCGCGGGATCTTCTGTGCAAATGCATGGGCTTTTGCCTGCGCCCCATAGGCAGGGCGGGACATGCGGCGGGCGGCGCAGCGGGACGCCTGATCAAAAAATGCCGGACATTTTGCAAAAACAGGTTGAAAAATTATAGGAAACTACTTAAAATAAGACTTAAGAAACAATAGGAAACGAGACAGGGAGGGAGTTATGACTGTGGCACGGACCAGGAGGAAAAAAGCGGCATATCGCAAAAGAGTACAGAACCGTTTCAGTATGTTTCTGGTAATGCTGGCGCTGCTTATGATCCTGGCGGCGGTGTATGCCAGCAGCATAAAGATGCAGGCCAAACTGGACACTCTGGAGGCGCAGTCCGCCGCCCTGCAGGTACAGATAGATGCGGAAAAGGAGCGGGCTCAGGAGATCGAACTCTTGCTCAAGCGCTCTCAGACCAAAGAGTACTATGAGGAGATCGCCAAGGAAAAGCTGGGGTTGGTCAACGAGGACGAGATCGTATTCAAGGCGGAAGACTGAAAGAGTTTTTGTAGATAGCAGGGGACTGTGGAACATTTTCACAGTCCCTTTTAGGTTACTATTCACAAGCTTTTTAGCAATATCAGACCAGTAAATGACAAGAAACGATAAGCCCTTTCGGAGAGGATATGCTACTATAAACATAAACATTAATATTCTTGAGAGAGGGACAACGTATGCGTAAAAAGATATGGAAGACAATGACGGAGGCGCTGGCGCTGGGAGCAATGCTGGCAGCGGGAATGATCTGCGGCGGACGCTGCCTGGCGGCGGAGACAGGGGCCAATCTGATCCAGTGCCCGAACTTTGCGTCGGATGAGGACATATCCGTGTGGTACAGAGACCGGGGAGGGGCCACGATCACTGCCCAGGCGGACACGGAACCCATCTATGGGGATGTGACCAGCTACGGAAAGATCACGGACAGGAGTTCCAATTACGAATGCTTTTCCCAGGATGTGACAGGGCTGGTGGAGAAGGACAAGGACTATGCCTACAGCTTTTATGTGATGCTGGATCCGGTGGACTACGCGGACGCGCCGGCGCAGCAGCGTACCGTGGAGATATCTCCCTATATCACGGCAGGCGGCACGACCCTGTACAGCCAGGGCTGCACCGGTACGGTGAGCCAGGCCCTGGAGCCGGGCGTATGGACACATTTTACAGGAGTCTACACTCCCTCCTGGTCGGGAGAGCTGGAAGAAGTGGTGATCCGGATCCTGGAGCAGGGAACCAACTACGGACAGGGAGAAGGCGTGATGGGCACATATTATATGACAGGGATGGAGCTGAGAGAACAGGGAGCCAGGGAGAGCGTTATCCAGACGGACGTGCCCCGGCTCAGAGACGCTGTGCCTGCCCAGATGGGACAGGATTTTATCATAGGCACAGCGATCTGCAATTCGGATCTCAAGGATGTGGACACCATGGCGCTGGTGACCAGACATTTCAACGCCATCACTCTGGGCAATGAACTGAAACCGGACGCCATGTTCGGGTACAGCAACAACCGCTGCCCCGGCACGGAGACGGTGGTCCTGAACGGGGAGGAGCTGGAGGTTCCCAAACTGGATTACAGCCGGGCGGAGAAAACGCTGGATGCTATATATGAATGGAACCAGAACCATCCTGAAGATATCATCAAAGTGAGGGGACATGTGCTGGTGTGGCATTCCCAGACGCCGGAGTGGTGGTTCCATGAAGACTATGACGCCGGTAAGGCCTATGCCGACACCGACACCATGAACCGCCGCCTGGAGTGGTATATCAAGACCATGGCGGAACATTTTACCGGTGAGGACAGCAAATATCACGGGATGTTCTATGGCTGGGATGTGGTCAACGAGGCTGTCAGCGACGGTGGAGCCCGCTACCGCAACGCGTCGGAGAACAGCAGTTGGTGGGCGGTATATCAGAGCAATGAGTTTATTGTCAATGCTTTCCGCTACGCCAATAAGTACATGGATCCGGAAGTGGAACTGTATTACAACGATTATAACGAGTGGTTCCCTGCCAAGAGGGAGGGGATCGTGCAGCTGCTCAGGGATGTGCAGGAGGCAGAGGGCACCAGGATCGACGGCATGGGTATGCAGGGCCATTACCAGACGGTCGGCAGCCCTACGGTGAAAGAGTTTGAGGATGCCGCCAGAGCATATGCGGCCATCGTGGGACAGGTACAGGTCACGGAACTGGATATGAAAGCCAGCAGTTTTTACAATGGCACGGAGCTTACCCGTGCGAAGGAGTTTGAGACGCAGGGGTGGCGCTACAAGTCGTTGCTTGAGAAGATAAAAAGTCTGCGGGAGGAGGGCGTAAACATCACTAATATCACCCTTTGGGGCGTGGTGGACAAGAATTCCTGGCTCCAGACCTTTAACGCCGTGGGCGGTGCAGCGGACGGCAAGCAGAGACAGTGTCCGCTGCTGTTTGACGACGACTATATGGTCAAACCCGCTTTCTGGGCTTTTGCGGATCCGTCCAAGCTGGAAGAAACGGAGGATAATCAAGTGGAACCGTCTGAGGAAAAGCCTGCGGAATCTGCCTCGGAAGGAGTTGGCAGCCAACCGTCAGTGGAAACGGAGCCTGAGCAGCTGGAGGAGAGCGCCTCGTCTGCGGAGAGCGCCCGGCCGGAGGAGACAGTATCGCCGCAGCAGCCGGAGACGCTCCGGCAGGAAAATTCGGGAATCGCTCTGTATGTCATAGTAGGCGCGGTGTGCGCGGTAGTGGCGGCGGGAGTTGCGGGGATCGTTCTGATTCGCCGTCGAAAGAAAAGCGGCCGTTAGTATTTGACAGAAAGTTTGTCAACGAAAATAAAGGAAAGCGATCCATATTTTGACAAAAAGTATGGATCGCTTTTTGTATACTTGAGAATGCCGCGGGGAGACGACCTGCGCGGCAGACAAACCGAAAATGTAGAGAGCAGGTGGATAGTATGTTGACAACGGTGGGCAAGGAGAGACAGCAGCAGCTCAGCATGATGCTGTCTGATTACGGAAGGGGAAGGCTTTTGGCCTATGCGGACAGTTTTCGGGAGTTGTCCAGGAGTTACCGGGGAGAGCCGGACCAGACATGCTGCCAGGGCGCGTCCCGTCAGCAGATACTGGAAGAGCACAGACTATGGGAAAACAGGCAGGTTATCTGTGACAATCTGGAGGAAATGTCTCAGATCATGGCAAGGCTGGCAGCGGAGGTATTCCGGCTGACGCCGCTGACGCCGCGGGAAGAAAAACTGGTGATCCGGGCCCTGAGACAGGAGGGTATCACAGTGCTGGATCTCTTCTATATCGATCAGCCGGAGCGGGAGGAGGAACTCTGTCAGGAGGGGCAGAGCGGTATGGGCGCTACCCTCGGACTGCATATGCATACCCAGCGGATGGTGGGCCGCAGCACCCAGGAGGTGGCGGACATGCTCTCGGTGCTGCTGGGACGGCGGCTGACGGTATCCGTGACCAGCCCGCCACAGATCGAGGAGAGAGAAGGCACATACCTGTTTGTGGAGGAGCCCCGTTTCGTGGTCCTGTCCGGGAGCGCCCGGGCGGTAAAGGAAAACGAAGTCATATCCGGGGACAATTACTCTATCATTCAGTCAGACCGGGGATGGACTACGGTGCTGTTGTCCGACGGCATGGGCAGCGGGCAGCAGGCCAACGCGGACAGCAGTCAGGTGTTGGATATGATGGAAAAAATGCTGGAGGCGGGATTTGAGACGGACATGGCGGTCAGCCTGGTAAACAGCGCCCTGCTGGCAGCAGGCGACCGCGCGGGAAGACGCAATATGTCCACGCTGGATATCTGTAGTCTGAACCTGTATCAGGGTGTATGCGTGTTCCGTAAAGTGGGAGCCGCGGCCTCATTTCTCAAGAGCAACAGTTATGTGGAGCAGATCAGTCTGCCCGGATTGCCGCTGGGTATTCTGACGGCGGGAGAAGAGGAGGCCCAGGGAGCGTCCCGCAGGAGCGTGGGGCGTGAACTGATCGACAACGACTACATCATTATGATGAGCGACGGCGTGCTGGACGCGCTGAAAGAAAGCGGCTATGAGACTGCCATGATCCAGTATCTGGAGGGTATGCGGGAACAGCATCCCGAGGAGATGGCCAGAAACCTGTTACAGTTTGTGCTGCGCTGCAGCCAGGGCCGCATTCTGGACGATATGACCGTTCTGGTGCTGGGGGTGTTTGACAGCCATCGTTGACAGGGATAAGGTAAAATATTGACATTTTGCATTAAAATGCCTATCATAGAAATATGAATGAGCAATATTATGAGCTGGAACAGCGTATAATGGCATATTGCAGGGCATACCGGCTCTTTGCACCGGGCGACGGTGTGGTGCTGGGCGTATCCGGAGGGGCAGATTCCGTTTGCCTCTTGTTTGCGTTACACAGACTTCGCCGGGAACTGGATATCCGGCTTTATGCGGTGCATATCAATCATGGGATTCGAGCAGATGCGGCCCGGGATGCCGCCTATGTGGAAGAACTGTGCGGACAGCTGGAGGTGCCGTTTACGTTGGTAGAGGAGGACGTGCAGGCTCTGGCCCGGCGACAGGGCTGTTCCACCGAGGAGGCGGGCCGCCAGGCGCGGTACGAGGCCTTTTACGCGGAGCTGGCTCGGCGGCAGGCCCATAAGATCGCGGTGGCCCACAATGCGGGAGACCGGGCGGAAACCATGCTGCTCAATCTGTTTCGGGGCAGCGGGCTGACCGGGATGGGCAGCATACGCCCGGCGCGGGGACAGATCGTGCGGCCACTCCTGGGATTGGAGCGCCGGGAGATCGAGGCCTATCTGGAACAGCGGGGGATCACTTACTGCCAGGACAGCACCAACGATACGGATGATTATACCCGCAACCGGATCCGGCGCCATATCCTCCCCTATGCGGAGCGGGAGGTCTGCTCCGGCGCCGCGGTGCATCTGTGCCGCACCGCGGATATTTTCGTGGAAATTGAGGATTATATGGAAGAACAGTTCCGCCAGGCGAGAGAACTGTGTGTGTCGGGAGAAGCGGTCCGCGGCGGAGCATCCGGCTCGCTTACTATTTCCTGCTCAGCCTTTGCGCCCCTGCACAGAGCCGTACAGAGGGGACTGATCCTGTCCCTGCTTAAGGAGCTTTCCCCGGCGCACAGGGATATGGGACTTTGCCAGGTTGAGCAGATATGGGAGCTGTGCGCCCGCCCGGGCAACCGGGAGCTGCATCTGCCCCAGGGGATTCGGGCCGCGCGCTGCTATGACCGGGTGATCCTGGAGAGACAGGACCAAGAGCTGCCGCCTGACTTTTCCGTGTCCGTTACGGTACCCCGGAAAACGGGGGAGACTTCTGTCTGCCAGGTCCCCGGCGGTATTCTGCGCCTGAGCCGTCTGGGAAAAAAAAGTGCGATTCTTTTGGAAAATCAGTATACGAAATGCCTGGACTGTGATAGAATAGAAGAACTATTGGAATGGAGAACCCGCCGGACCGGAGATTTTCTGGAGATACGCACGCAGTCCGGCTTTGGACATAAGACCATTAAGAGTCTGTTTATTGATGAAAAGGTACCGAGGCGGGAGCGGGATACCATTCCTCTGCTCACCCAGGGGAACCATGTCCTGTGGGTGGCAGGGGGAAGGATTTGCGAATCCTGTAAGATAGACGGCGATACAAAGGAGATCCTGCAGGTGGAATACCAAAGTTTATAGAGGTACGAAAGGAGAATATATGGCAGAACATGTAGAGGTATTGATAACAGAGGCGGAGGTGGACGCCCGGATACAGGCCATCGGGGAGCAGATCAGCCGGGACTACGCGGGTAAACAGGTGCATCTGGTATGCGTGCTGAAAGGGGGCAGTTTCTTTATGTGTGAGCTGGCCAAGCGTATCAGCATACCGGTATCGCTGGATTTCATGTCTGTGTCCAGCTATGGCAAGGACACCAAATCCAGCGGTGTGGTAAAGATCATAAAAGACCTGGACGAATCGCTCAAGGACAAGGACGTGCTGGTGGTGGAGGATATCGTGGATTCTGGCAGGACCCTTAGTTATCTGCTGGAAATGCTGCGGGACCGCGGCCCCAGAAGTCTGCGCCTCTGCACGCTGCTTGACAAACCGGAGCGCAGAGTCGTGGATGTGCAGGTGGATTATACCGGTTTTCAGATCCCGGACGAATTTGTGGTGGGCTATGGTCTGGACTACGACCAGAGATATCGCAATCTGCCCTATATCGGTATTGTAAAGTTTGAGGAGGCATCCATTGAAACACAATAGATTTTTCAGTTCTTATATAGTATTAATTGCTTTTCTGCTGGTAATGCTGGCGGCCATCTCCCTGCTCAGGCGGCAGGAGAACGATTATACCCAGGCCCAGTTTATAAGCGATCTGGACAACGGCCTGGTCCGTGAGGTCATCATCACCCCCAACCGCGAGGCGCCCACCGGATATGCCAAAGTGGTATTTCCGAATATGGTGAAAGAGTTGTATGCCACCGATATCCGCGAGGTGGAGAACATTGCCAGAGAGCACGGCTACGAACCCACTGTGGAGGATATTGAGAGAGAGAGTATCTTTCTGACCACTATACTGCCGCTGCTGATCATCGCAGCCATGTTCATCTTCTTCTTTATGATGATGAATGCCCAGAACGCGGGGGGCGGCAACAGCAAGATGATGAATTTCGGCAGACACCGGGCCATTCGGCTCTTTGCCGGGGAGAACAAGACCAACTTTGGCATGGTGGCAGGCCTGAAAGAGGAAAAGGAAGAGTTGGAGGAGATCGTAGACTTTCTGCGCAATCCCGCAAAGTATACCAAGCTGGGCGCCCGGATCCCCAAGGGCGTGCTGCTGGAAGGGCCTCCCGGAACCGGTAAGACCCTGCTGGCAAAAGCTGTGGCAGGCGAGGCCGGAGTTCCCTTTTTCAGCATTTCCGGCTCCGACTTTGTGGAGATGTTCGTGGGCGTGGGCGCCAGCCGTGTGAGGGATCTGTTTGCCGATGCCAAGAGGAATTCGCCCTGTATTGTATTTATCGATGAGATCGACGCCGTGGCCCGCATGCGCGGAACCGGTATGGGGGGCGGACATGATGAGAGAGAGCAGACATTGAATCAGTTGCTGGTGGAGATGGACGGTTTCGGAGTGAATGAGGGAATCATCGTCATGGCCGCCACCAACCGGGTGGATATCCTGGATCCCGCGATCCTGCGCCCCGGCCGCTTTGACCGTAAAGTGGCGGTGGGAAGACCGGATGTGCGCGGCAGGGAAGAGATATTAAAGGTACATTCCCGCAACAAGGCTTTGGGGGAGGATGTAAATCTGGGAAAAGTGGCCCAGACTACCGCGGGATTTTCCGGCGCGGATCTGGAGAACCTGATGAACGAAGCGGCCATCAATGCCGCCAAGAAAGACCGGGCCTATGTGCAGCAGGAGGATATCGAGGCAGCCTTTGTCAAAGTAGGGATCGGCGCGGAAAAGAAGAGCCGCATTATCTCTGACAAAGAGAAAAAGATCACCGCGTACCATGAAGCGGGTCACGCGATCCTGTTCCACGTGCTGCCGGATGTTGGCCCTGTGCACACGGTATCCATCATTCCCACAGGTCTGGGAGCCGCGGGCTATACCATGCCGCTGCCGGAAAAGGACGAGATGTTCCTGACCAAGAGCAAGATGCTGCAGGACATCATGGTATCTCTGGGAGGACGGATCGCGGAGGAGATCATATTCAAGGATATCACCACCGGGGCTTCCAGCGATATCAAAAAGGCCACCAAGGAGGCCCGCCGCATGGTGACGCGCTACGGTATGTCTGACAGTATCGGCGTGATCTGCTACGACAGTGACGATGACGAAGTGTTTATCGGTAAGGATCTGGCCCATGCAAAGGCACACAGCGAGGCCATATCCGGCGAGATTGACAGGGAGGTTAAGGCCATTATTGACGAATGCTATGCCAAGGCCAAGGCCCTGATCCTGGAGCATGTGCAGGTTTTGCACAACTGCGCCGAGCTGCTGCTGGAGAAAGAAAAAATAGGTCAAGATGAGTTTGAAGCTTTATTCCAGCAAGCATAATGTGAAAAATGCACAAAAACAAAATGATGATTTTGTGAAATTTGTGAAAATTTGGGCTATGCAAACAGGGGGACTCATGCTACTATAATATGCGTAACCCCCAATACATTATATAGTTTTTGCTATACCCCATAAGAAAGAAATACCTTCTCTAAAAAGGACAGCTTAGCGGCTGTCCTTTTTACTGATTTTTGGGAAAATAGTACTATAGTACCGTAAATTTGGACAGTCAGACTCTTGCACTGACCATCCTATTCTATTAAAATAAATATAATGCATCCACGCAGACCGGGAGGTAAGGACATGGATATCGAGCATATACGCAGAGTGGAAGAAAACCAGATATACATGGCAACGATGCGACCTGTTTTTAACAAAAGGGGCCTATATACCGATACAACGGAGGACTATGTAAGTCCAATGGAACCGGCTCCTTATGATAAAGTGACCATAAGATTCAGGACAGCGGCGCACAATGTTGACCGGGTATTCTTTATCTGTAAAGGGCAGCGCTATCTGATGAACCGGGCAGAGTCCGACGGACTTTTCGACTATTACACCCATGAACTTCAACTGGAAAATGAAAAAGTCACCTATCATTTTGAGGTGATCACGGGAAAGATTTCCGGCACCTACGATGTGCGGGGACTGGCCAGGGACGTGAACGAGTACTATGACTTTGTGATCCTGCCGGGTTTCAAGACCCCGGATTGGGCCAAGGGCGCTGTTATGTATCAGATATATGTGGATCGTTTTTGCAATGGCGATCCCACCAATGATGTGCAGACGGATGAGTACGCCTATATCGGGGAGCATGTACACCGTGTGGAGGATTGGGACCGCTATCCGGCACAGATGGATGTGCGGGAATTTTACGGCGGAGATCTACAGGGCGTACTGAATAAGATGGATTATCTGCAGGATCTGGGAGTAGAGGCGATTTACTTTAATCCCCTGTTTGTCTCTCCCTCCAACCACAAGTACGACATTCAGGATTATGACTATATTGATCCGCATTTTGGGCGGATCGTCAGCGATGGAGGCGAACTGCTGGAGCCCGGGGATAAGGACAACAGTCATGCGGGCAGATATATTGAACGCGTGACCAACAAGGCCAATCTGGAGGCCAGCAACGAGCTGTTTATCCGGGTGGTGGAGGAGGCCCACCGCCGGGGCATGAAAGTCATATTAGACGGTGTGTTCAACCATTGCGGTTCTTTTAATAAATGGATGGACCGGGAACGGATATATGAAAACGCGGAGGGCTATGACAAGGGCGCCTATGTGTCCGGTGACAGCCCATACAAAGACTACTTCGCATTCTATAGCAATAATTGGCCCTACAATAAGGACTATGACGGATGGTGGGGGCATGATACCCTTCCGAAACTGAACTATGAGGGTTCCAAGGCTCTGCTGGACTATGTGCTGCATATTGGGGCAAAATGGGTGTCCGCCCCCTACAACGCGGATGGCTGGCGTCTGGACGTGGCTGCGGATCTGGGGCATTCCCCGGAATTTAACCATCATTTCTGGCGGGAGTTTCGCCGTGTAGTAAAAGAGGCCAACCCCAACGCCATCATTCTGGCGGAGCATTACGGCAACACCAGAGAGTGGCTCCAGGGCGACGAGTGGGACACCGTTATGAACTATGACGCTTTCATGGAGCCGATCACATGGTTTTTGACGGGTATGGAGAAACACAGCGATGATTTCCGGGAGGATCTTCTGGGTAACGCAGACAGTTTCTGGGGCGCCATGAAACACCATAGCTCCAATCTGGCGATGCCGAGCTGGCAGGTGGCCATGAATGAGCTGTCCAACCACGACCATTCCCGTTTCCTGACCCGAACCAACCACAAAGTGGGCAGGATCAGCACTCTGGGCTCGGAGGCTGCCAATCAGGGGCTCAACAAGGCGGTGTTTCGGGTGGCTGTGGTGATGCAGATGACCTGGGTGGGCGCGCCCACGATCTATTACGGCGATGAGGCGGGCGTGTGCGGATTTACGGATCCCGACAACCGGAGGACTTATCCCTGGGGACATGAAGACCTGGAGCTGATAGATTTTCACAAAAAGATCATCGGGATCCACAAGAACAATCAGGAATTAAAGACGGGCTCTATTAAATATATTGATTCGGACTACAACTATCTGGCATATGGGCGCTTTAACCGCCATGAGCAATGTGTGGTTCTGATCAACAACAACTGTTACGACGTGGAGAAGGAGGTCATGGTATGGGAGGCCAATGTACCCCGTACCGGCGTGATGATACAGCTTTTCCAGACCAATGAGAGCGGTTATAGCATGGATCCGGTAAAATACCCAATTTATGCAGGCAAGGTGAAGATCACGCTGCCCAAATTTTCGGCGGTGATATTAAAGCATAAGACGACGTAGTGACACCTGTCCGGCGGGTACTCCCTTTGAGCATCCGCCGGAAAAATCCAGTTGCATTTTGGGGTGACATATGCTACAATGGCTTAGGTTAGAGCGTTAGCGCTTTCTCATGGATGGATTCCCGAGTGGCCAAAGGGGACAGACTGTAAATCTGCTGCAAATTGCTTCGGTGGTTCGAATCCACCTCCATCCACTGGCATTTCCCGACAGGGGGATGCATACTATATAAGGCGGGAGATGGATCACCCGCCCCGTGCGTCGGCTGGTGTGGCGGAATAGGCAGACGCAAGGGACTTAAAATCCACTGCGCCAGTTTAATAAAATTTTTTCTAGCCCTTGATTTTACAGGGTTTTTTGATAACTTACAGGATTATTCCTGTATATATCCCTCCAAACATCCCTCCAAAAGTTTTGGAATCTTTTGGAACGGAGTGGAATGGGATGGAGTTGCAAACAATCTGCTGGTATGGCGGAATAGGCAGACGCAACAGACTTAAAATCTGTCGAACATTAGTTCGTGCCGGTTCAAGTCCGGCTACCAGCATTGCTTTGAATAGGAATCCACAAATTCAGTTGGTCGCTGAGGTGGATTCTTTTTCTTTGTCCAGAATACCTATAATTGCATTGGCAGACGAAATTTTTTTATTAAAGTCCATGTGCGTATAGATATTTGCTGTAGTTGAGATGTTGCTGTGTCCGAGCCATTCCTGAATTTCTTTCAGGCTTACCCCATGAGAGAAAAGCAGGGAAGCGCAACTGTGCCTGAGATCATGGAAACGTATCTTGCGGCAACCTTTCTTTTCCAGCATCAGGCTGAAGTGCTGTGTCACAAAGTCAGGGCGGATCAGCTTTCCAACAGGATCAAGATAAATGTATTCCAGATAATCCGTGCAATAGCTTTGCCCACAAATTCTGCGTTGATCAGCCTGCTCCTCCTTTATCCGAAGCAACAACTCTTTGAAAGGTGCCACTAAAGGCAATGTGCGCAGACTTGATTTGTTCTTTGCCCTATCTTTTGCTACAGTGATAAACTTGCCATTCACAGTAGCCTGTGTTACGGTGTGCCGGATGGTAATGGTGCCTGCGTCAAAATCAATGGAACTCCATTTCAAACCAACCACTTCGCTGCGCCGTAGTCCATAAAAACTTGCTGCAATTACTGCAAATTCCAGCGGATCGCCTTGAAATAGACGAAATAAGTTTTGGAGTTCGTCTTCATTGTAGGCACTTCCGGTAAAGGTGTTTTTCTTGGGGCGCTCGATGCGATCAGCGGGATTAGAGTTGATTAGACCAATCTGGTAGGCATATTGCAGACATTTTCTGATATTTGCATGTCTGTGGATTACGGTATTGGTTGACAGCTTTCGCTCCTGTATTTCGTATTGGTAATAATCCTGAATGACTTTTGGGTTTTTCTCCAAATCCTTGAGAGTGAGCTTTTTAGGCTCAAAGTATGGAATAATCCCCCGCTTGACAGTGTATTCATAACCGCCATAGGTGGTGATCTCAATACTGTTTTTCGTCATTTCAAGCCATTCCAGCAGAAAATCACAAAATAAAGGAGAGTTCTCTCCAATTTCTTTGTTGTCATTACTGTCATTGGCAGTTTCCGCTGCAGACAGTCGGTTCTTTTTCTCAGAAGATTCCAGAGAAAAAGACTGCCTTGCGGCTGTCAGCATTCTTTCTGCATTACGCTTATTGCCTTTTGCCTCCAAACCAGTTGAGATTGATTTTGTCTTTCGCTTTCCGTTCTCGTCCTTATAACTCAAAATCATTTGATAGTATCCATTTTGGATACGCAGATGTCCTGCTACCATTCATTTAACCTCCTTTTTCGGTAAACAGCTCCCATCTGCCATGATAAGAGCTATTATAAACGCTTATTTTGGAAAAGAAAAGGGCTACTCTGATAATTCTAAATATTTTAATATATGTATTTTGGCGATTCGGTAAGTTCGTCCTATGTGAATACTTTTTATTTTTTCTTCTTTCAGAAGTCTATAGGCTGTTTTTCTGCTGTTTCCAAGCATAACGGTTAATT
>CAZGVI010000070.1:0-13610 GCA_964529395.1 uncultured Acetatifactor sp. | reverse complement strand
CAGCTTGTTGATGCATCTGCCAAAAAGATCATCGAAACAGTTAAGAAGAACGGTTCCCAGGTGAGCGGCCCGGTGCCCCTTCCCACTAAGAAGGAAGTGGTGACGATTCTGAGAGCGGTACACAAGTACAAGGACTCCAGAGAGCAGTTCGAGCAGAGGACCCACAAGAGACTGATCGATATCATTACCCCGACCCAGAAGACGGTTGATGCGCTGCAGAGACTGGAAATGCCGGCCGGTGTGTACATCGACATCAAGATGAAGACCAAGTAATCAAACAGTAAAACGGGGCGTAGCCCCATCCCCTACTAGTATGGACATGAACGCGAAGATGCAAACGACGAGCTGCTGTAAACCTATGCAGTTGCGCCCTCCAGGCGCAATCTGCCGTAGTTGCATCTCCGATGCAACTACATGTCCCGCTGTAGAGTAATTAGGAGGAAAACATGAAGAAAGCAATCTTAGCAACAAAAGTCGGAATGACTCAAATCTTCAACGAAGACGGCGTGCTGATTCCCGTCACCGTACTTCAGGCCGGCCCCTGTGTGGTAACACAGATCAAGACCGTGGAGAACGATGGTTACAGCGCAGTACAGGTTGGTTTTGTGGATAAGAAGGACAGGATCGTCAACAAGGACGCTACCGGCAAAAGAGAAGTGATCCACAGACACGGCGTAAACAAGGCGGAGCAGGGCCACTTTAAAAAGGCTGGCGTAAGCTCCAAGAGATATGTGAGAGAGTTCAGATTTGACAATGCCGAGGAGTACACTCTGGGCGGCGAGATCAAGGCTGACATCTTTGCCGCAGGCGACAAGGTGGATGCCTCCGCTGTCTCCAAGGGTAAAGGTTTCCAGGGCGCCATCAAGAGACTGGGCCAGCACAGAGGGCCTATGAAACACGGTTCCAAGTTCCATCGTCATCAGGGCTCCAATGGTGCGTGTTCCTCTCCCAGCCGTGTGTTCAAGGGTAAGGGAATGCCCGGCCATATGGGACATGTAAAAGTAACGGTTCAGAATCTTGAGGTCGTTAAGGTGGATGCCGAGAAGAATCTGCTGCTGGTGAAGGGTGCTGTTCCCGGACCCAAGAAAGCGCTGGTAACCATCAAAGAGACCGTCAAGGTTGAAGCATAGTTTAAGACGGAAGGAGGACCAATCAGATGGCAAACGTATCTGTTTTTAATATGGAAGGCAAGGAAGTTGGTACAATCGAATTAAACGATGCGGTGTTTGGTGTAAAGATCAACGAGCACTTGGTACACATGGCAGTTGTACAGCAGCTTGCAAACAATCGTCAGGGTACACAGAAAGCTAAGACCCGTTCCGAGGTATCCGGTGGCGGCAGAAAGCCCTGGAGGCAGAAGGGAACCGGCCACGCGAGACAGGGTTCGACCAGAGCGCCTCAGTGGAAGGGCGGCGGCATGGTGTTCGCTCCCGTGCCCAGAGACTACTCTTTCAAGATGAATCGGAAAGAGAAGAGAGCGGCGCTGAAGTCTGCTCTGACCAGCAAGGTGCAGGATACCAAGCTGATCGTTGTGGATGAGCTGAAGTTCGATGAGATCAAGACCAAGAACTTTGTCAATGTAATGAACAACCTGAAAGTGAGCAAGGGCCTGGTGGTTCTGGCTGAGAACGATGAAAACGTGGTTATGTCCGCCAGGAACGTGGCCGATGTAGATACCACTTTAGTAAACGCCATCAATGTCTATGACGTGATGAAGGCAAACACTTTGGTACTGACCAAGGATGCCGTGGCGAAGATTGAGGAGGTGTACGCGTAATGGCTGATATCAAATACTATGACGTAATCCTCAAACCGGTTATCACTGAGAAGAGTATGGCCGGTATGGGCGAGAAGAAATATACTTTTCTGGTTCATACAGAGGCAAACAAGTCCCAGATCAAGGAGGCCGTTCAGAAGATGTTCGAGGGCACCAAGGTAAAGAGTGTCAACACCATCAACTATGACGGCAAGAAAAAGAGACGCGGAATGGTGGTCGGCAAGACTGCCAAGACCAAGAAAGCGATCGTGACCCTCACCGAGGACAGCAAGGATATCGAGATCTTCGCAGGCCTTTGAGATGGAGAAGTTCTAAGGCGTTAAAATACAACGCCTAAGAACATCTAACCATCTCGGCAAGAATTGCCTTGGCAATTCTTGCAAGGTTTAGAGAGAGTTGGAGTTCTAAGGCGTCAAAGTACGCCGCCTAAGAACATCCAGCCCATCTCAAGGGTTAGAGAGAGTTGGGCGTGACAGCCCTATAGGATTAAGGTATGCGGCGCGGATGGCGCTGCGCAAAGAATCATGAAGAAAAGGAGATAGAAAGATGGGAATTAAGACATACAATCCCTATACACCTTCCAGACGTAATATGACCGGTTCCGATTTCGCCGAGATTACGAAGACGACTCCCGAAAAAAGTCTCTGCTATTCTCTGAAGAAGAACGCCGGCCGTAACAATCAGGGTAAGATCACCGTGAGACATCAGGGCGGTGGAGTGAGAAGACAGTACAGAATAGTTGATTTTAAGAGAAACAAGGACGGCATTCCCGCAACGGTTATCGGGGTCGAGTACGATCCCAACAGAACAGCCAATATCGCGCTGATCTGTTACGCGGACGGCACAAAGTCCTATATCATAGCGCCCGAAGGACTGACAGACGGCATGAAAGTCATGAACGGTCCGGAGGCGGAGGTAAGACTGGGCAACTGCCTGCCTCTGTCCGAGATCCCTGTCGGTACTCAGGTACACAACATTGAGTTATATCCCGGCAAGGGCGGCCAGTTGGTTCGTTCCGCCGGCAGCAGCGCACAGTTGATGGCAAAGGAAGGCAAGTACGCAACCCTGCGTCTTCCCTCTGGAGAGATGAGAATGGTTCCTCTGGTCTGCCGCGCGACAGTAGGCATTGTGGGCAATGTGGATCACAGCCTGATCAAGATCGGTAAGGCAGGACGTAAGCGTCACATGGGTATTCGTCCCACTGTCCGCGGAGCTGTTATGAACCCCAACGACCATCCTCACGGCGGTGGTGAAGGTAAGAACGGAATCGGACGTCCCGGTCCCAGCACCCCTTGGGGCAAGCCTGCCCTGGGCCTTAAGACCCGCAAGAAGAAGGCGTCTGATAAGTTGATCGTGAGAAGACGTAACGGCAAGGCAATCAAGTAATCAGTAACCGCACCGCCAGTGCGATTGCGGAACTCAGAAATAAATAAAGTCAGTAATCGCCCGGACGGTGCCCAGAGAATTTTTGAACGCCGGAGCGGTCAAAAATTTCTCTGCCGGAAATGGCATCGGTAGGGCGATTACGGAACTCTAAATAGGAGGAAAGATAAATGGCTAGATCACTGAAAAAAGGACCTTTCGCTGATGAAAGTTTGCTTAAAAAGGTAGATGCGATGAACGCTTCCGGACAGAAGTCTGTTATCAAGACATGGTCCCGCCGTTCTACGATTTTCCCTTCTTTCGTCGGACACACCATCGCTGTTCATGACGGAAGAAAGCATGTGCCTGTATATGTGACTGAGGATATGGTTGGCCATAAGCTGGGCGAGTTCGTTGCTACGAGAACCTACAGAGGCCACGGCAAGGATGAGAAAAAGTCCAAGGTCAAGTAAGTAAAGCGTGTCAATAACGCATGGCTGCCCGGGAGGGGGCCAACCCCGCGGCGGGACAGGGAGATATACACCACTCTGTCGTCTGCGGAACAGATATTGGTCTGACTGCGGCAATAGGGCCGTAGCAGATGCGTTAGCTTGAAAAGGAGGATATTATCTATGGCTAAAGGACATAGAAGTCAGATTAAGAGAGAGAGAAATGCTCAGAAGGACACAAGACCCTCTGCAAAGTTATCCTATGCAAGAATCCCCGTCCAGAAGGCATGTTTCGTGTTGGATGCCATCAGAGGTAAGGATGTGCAGACCGCCCTGGGTATTCTGGCATACAATCCCAGATATGCATCCAGTGTAGTTGAGAAACTGCTTAAGTCCGCCATCGCCAATGCGGAGAACAACAATGGTATGAACACCGAGAACCTGTATATTGCAGAGTGCTATGCAAACAACGGACCGATTATGAAGAGAGTTAGACCGAGGGCACGGGGCAGCGCCAACAGAATCGAGAAGAGAATGAGCCATATCACCATCGTGCTTGATGAGAAATAGGAGGAAGAATTATGGGACAGAAAGTTAATCCTCACGGCCTGAGAGTCGGCGTTATTAAGGATTGGGATTCCAAGTGGTACGCTGATGCAGAGTTCTCCGATTATCTGGTAGAGGACTACAACATCAGACAGTTTTTAAAGAAAAAGTTATACAGTGCAGGTGTGTCCAAGATTGAGATCGAGAGAGCATCTGACAGAGTGAAGGTTGTCATCTATACCGCTAAGCCCGGCGTGGTGATCGGTAAGGGCGGCGCCGAGATCGAGATCACGAAACAGGAGCTGGCTAAGCTCACTGACAAAAAAGTCATGGTTGATATCAAGGAGATCAAGAGACCTGACAAGGATGCGCAGCTGGTAGCCGAGAATATCGCGCAGCAGCTGGAGAACCGTGTGTCTTTCAGACGTGCCATGAAGTCCTGTATGGGCAGAACCATGAAAGCCGGCGCTATGGGTATCAAGGCAGCCTGTGCCGGACGTCTGGGCGGCGCTGATATCGCGCGTACCGAGTTCTACAGCGAGGGAACGATTCCCCTGCAGACTCTGAGAGCCGACATCGACTACGGTTTTGCTGAGGCGGATACCACCTACGGTAAGGTTGGTGTCAAGGTTTGGATTTATAAAGGCGAGATTCTTCCTACAAAAGGAGAGCCGGTGGAAGGGAGCGATAAATAATGTTAATGCCGAAGAGAGTAAAGCGTCGTAAACAGTTCCGTGGCACCATGGCCGGTAAGGCGTCCAGAGGAAACACCCTTACCTATGGCGAATACGGACTGGTAGCAACAGAGCCCTGCTGGATCAAGTCCAATCAGATCGAGGCAGCCCGTATTGCACTTACCCGTTATACAAAGCGTACCGGTAAGGTCTGGATCAAGATTTTCCCGGATAAGCCTGTAACTGCAAAGCCTGCGGAGACTCGTATGGGTTCCGGTAAAGGTACTTTGGAATACTGGGTAGCAGTTGTTAAGCCCGGACGCGTGATGTTCGAGATCGCTGGCGTTCCCGAGTCAGATGCCCGCGAAGCACTGCGTCTTGCTATGCACAAGCTTCCCTGCAAGTGTAAGATCATAGCGAAAGCAGATCTGGAAGGCGGTGTATCATAATGAAGACGAATAAGTATGTTGAAGATTTACAGACCAAGTCCGAGGCGGAGCTGAACCAGGAGCTGGTTGCCGCCAAGAAAGAGCTTTTCAATTTGAGGTTCCAGAACGCTACCAACCAGCTGGACAACACAGCAAGGATCAAGGAAGTCAGAAAGAACATTGCCCGTATCCAGACTGTGATCACACAGAAAGCCAGAGCATAGGCAGCGGACGAAGAAAGGAGAATGGGTCGTGGAAAGAAATTTGAGAAAACAGCGTACTGGCAAGGTTGTCAGTAATAAGATGGATAAGACGATCGTTGTTGCAATCGAGAACCGTGTGAAACATCCCCTTTACAAGAAGGTTGTGAAGAGCACCTACAAGCTTAAGGCACACGACGAGAACAATGAGTGCAACATCGGCGATACTGTGAGAGTGATGGAGACGAGACCTTTGTCCAAGGACAAGAGATGGAGACTTGTCGAGATCGTAGAGAGAGCAAAATAATCGTGCGGATATATATGTCTTACAGATATTTGGAAGGAGAGTTAACATGATTCAGCAGGAAACCAGACTGAAGGTTGCCGATAATACCGGAGCGAAAGAACTTCTTTGCATTCGTGTTATGGGCGGCTCCACAAGAAGATATGCACAGATCGGCGATGTGATCGTTGCTTCGGTCAAAGATGCAACGCCTGGCGGCGTTGTAAAGAAGGGCGATGTTGTCAAGGCAGTGGTAGTCCGTTCTGTAAAAGGCGCACGTCGCAAGGACGGCTCCTATATTAAGTTTGATGAGAACGCGGCAGTGATCATCAAAGATGACAAGACTCCCAGAGGAACTCGTATCTTTGGGCCCGTGGCGAGAGAGCTTCGTGAGAAACAGTTTATGAAGATCGTTTCCCTGGCTCCCGAAGTATTGTAAGGAGGTGCGGCAATGGCAACGATGAAGATTAAAAAGGGCGATACGGTCAAGGTGATCGCCGGCAACAGAAAGATCAAAAATAAAGAGGGCAAGGTCATATCTGTAGATTCCAAGAACGGCAAGGTTCTTGTAGAGGGTCTGAACATGATGACCAAGCATTCCAAGCCCACCCAGGCCAATCCGAACGGCGGCATTATCCAGAAGGAAGCTCCTATGGATATCTCCAACGTGATGCTGGTTCACAAGGGACAGGCAACGAGAGTCGGCTTTAAGATGGATGGGGATAAGAAAGTTCGTTTCGCCAAGAAGACCGGCGAAGTGATCGATTAATTCCGGGAAGGAGGAAAGTAAACGTGAGTAGATTGAAAGATTTCTATAACAACGAGATCGTCGCCGCGATGACGAAGAAGTTTGGATATAAAAACGTGATGGAAGTTCCCAAGCTGGATAAGATCGTGATCAACATGGGCGTAGGAGAAGCCAAGGACAACGCGAAAGTGCTGGAGAGCGCCGTCCATGATATGGAGACCATCACCGGACAGAAGGCGGTTTTGACCAAGGCGAAGAACTCCGTAGCTAACTTCAAGATACGTGAGGGCATGAATATCGGATGTAAGACCACTCTGCGGGGCGAGAAGATGTATGAGTTCCTGGATCGTCTGATAAACCTGGCTCTTCCCCGTGTGCGTGACTTCAGAGGCGTGAACCCCAACGCATTTGACGGCAGAGGCAACTATGCTCTGGGTATCAAGGAGCAGATCATCTTCCCCGAGATCGAGTACGATAAGATCGACAAGACCAGAGGTATGGATATCATTTTCGTGACAACTGCCAAGACAGACGAAGAGGCCCGTGAGTTATTGACACAGTTCAACATGCCCTTCGCCAAATCATAAGGAGGTAAATTCGCATGGCAAAGACATCTATGAAGATCAAACAGCAGCGCAAGCCCAAGTTTTCCACTCAGGCTTATACCCGTTGCAAGATTTGTGGCCGTCCACATTCGGTTCTGAGAAAATACGGAATTTGCAGAGTTTGCTTCCGTGAGTTAGCATACAAGGGTCAGATCCCCGGCGTTAAGAAAGCAAGTTGGTAAGGAGGAGGAAAAACCATGATGAGCGATCCTATTGCAGATATGCTTACAAGAATCCGTAATGCGAATACTGCAAAACACGATACAGTTGATGTTCCTGCTTCTAAGATGAAGTTGGCGATTGCCGACATCCTTTTAGAGGAGGGCTATATTAAGAAGTATGATATCATCGAAGACGGCGGTTTCAAGACGATCCACATCTCCTTAAAGTACGGTGCGGATAAGAATGAGAAGATCATCTCCGGTATCAAGAGAATCTCCAAGCCTGGCCTGCGCGTGTATGCCGGCAAGGACGAACTGCCCAAGGTTCTTGGCGGACTTGGCGTTGCGATCATTTCCACCAACCAGGGCGTAATAACTGACAAAAAGGCCAGAGAGCTGCAGGTAGGCGGCGAAGTATTGGCGTTTGTTTGGTAGTTTCACTAATAAAAAACAGGAGGTACGGGCATGTCACGTATAGGAAGAATGCCAATCGCAGTTCCCGCAGGCGTTACTGTGGAAATTGCAGAAAATAATAAAGTGACTGTAAAAGGTCCCAAGGGTACTCTGGAGAGAGTATTACCCGCAGAGATGGATATTAAGCTGGAGGGCGCCGAGGTGGTTGTCAGCAGGCCCAATGACCTGAAGAAGATGAAGTCTCTTCACGGTCTGACCAGAACTCTGATCAACAACATGGTGGTAGGCGTTACGCAGGGCTACGAGAAGAAACTGGAAGTCAACGGCGTAGGCTACAGAGCAGCCAAAGCCGGTAAGAAACTGACCCTGTCTCTGGGATATTCCCATCCGGTGGAGATGGAGGACCCCGAAGGTATCGAGACTGTCGTTGAAGGACAGAATATCATTATTGTTAAGGGCATTGACAAAGAGAAAGTTGGGCAATTCGCAGCCGAGATCAGAGACAAGAGAAGACCTGAGCCTTACAAGGGCAAGGGCATCAAGTATGCGGATGAAACCATCAGACGTAAGGTTGGTAAGACCGGTAAGAAATAACAGATAAGGAGAGTATGAAAATGGTTAGTAAGGAATCCAGACAGGAAGTTCGTGTTAAAAAGCACATGAGAATACGCAACCGTTTCAGCGGCACTGCCGAGAGACCCCGTCTTGCGGTATTCAGAAGCAATAATCATATGTATGCTCAAATTATCGACGACACTGTTGGTAACACATTGGTATCTGCGTCCACTGTTGAGAAAGCGGTTAAGGCAGAGCTGGAGAAGACCAATAACGTTGATGCGGCAGCATATTTGGGAACAGTGATTGCTAAGAGGGCAATCGAAAAGGGTATCACAAAAGTTGTTTTTGACAGAGGCGGCTTTATATACCAGGGCAAGATCGCAGCATTAGCTGACGCAGCCAGAGAAGCTGGCTTGGAATTCTAGGAAAGGAAGGAAATATCATGAAACAGACAATCATAGATGCAAGCCAGTTAGAGTTGAATGATAAAGTTGTCGTAATCAAGCGTGTTGCCAAGACTGTAAAGGGTGGACGTAACATGCGCTTTACCGCACTGGTGGTGGTAGGCGACGGCAACGGTCATGTGGGCGCAGGACTGGGCAAGGCTGTAGAAATTCCCGAAGCGATCCGCAAGGGCAAGGAAGACGCTATGAAACACCTTGTGACTATCGCTATGGACGAGAACAACTCCATTACACATGATTTCATCGGAAAGTACGGCTCCTCTGATGTACTGCTGAAGAGAGCTCCCGAAGGTACCGGTATCATCGCCGGTGGTCCCGCCCGTATCGTATGCGAGCTGGCAGGTATCAAGAATATCCGTACCAAGTCTCTGGGCTCCAACAATAAGCAGAACGTGGTTCTGGCGACTATCAGCGGCTTAAGCCAGCTGAAATCTCCTGAAGAGGTTGCGAGAAACCGCGGTAAGTCCGTGGACGAGATTTTGGCTTGAACGTAGAGAGAGCAGGATTTCTCACACAGGGAAAGGAGAATAATCATGGCAGATAAGATGTTAAAGGTTACTTTGGTAAAGTCTACCATCGGTGCTGTGCCGAAGAACAGAAAGACAGTGGAGTCCATGGGGCTCAGAAAGCTGCATCATTCTGTTATCCTTCCTGATAATGCGGCTACCAGAGGCCAGATTCGTCAGGTTGGACATATGTTAAAAGTAGAAGAAGTGGAAGCATAAGGAGAAGGAGGTGTCAACATGGAATTATCCAATTTAAGACCTGCGGAAGGCTCCAAAAAGAGCGATAATTTTAGAAGAGGTCGTGGACATGGTTCGGGTAATGGTAAGACAGCCGGTAAGGGACACAAGGGTCAGAAGGCCCGTTCCGGAGCACCCAGAATCGGTTTTGAAGGCGGCCAGATGCCTTTATACAGACGTATCCCCAAGAGAGGTTTCAAGAACAGAAACACCAAGGAGATCGTGGCGATCAATGTCAGCGCGCTGGAGCGCTTTGAAGATGGCGCCACCGTGGACGTAAAGGCATTAAAGGAAGCCGGAGTGATCAAGAACCCCAGAGATGGCGTGAAGATACTCGGAAACGGAGAACTTACCAAGAAACTCAATGTCAAGGTAGACGCGTACAGCGCATCCGCAAAGGAGAAGATTGAGGCACTTGGTGGAACTGCTGAGGTGATGTAATGCTTACAACCTTAAAGAATGCATTTAAAATCAAGGAGATAAGAACAAAGATATTTTTTACGCTGGCAATGCTGGTTGTGATCCGTCTGGGGTCACAGCTGCCTGTGCCGGGCGTGGACAGGGCTTATTTCTCATCATGGTTTGCCCAGCAAACGGGAGATGCATTTAGTTTCTTTGATGCGATAACAGGCGGTTCATTCCTGAATATGTCTATTTTGGCGCTGAATATCGGCCCCTATATCACATCATCCATCATTATGCAGCTGCTGACCATCGCGATCCCCAAGTTGGAGGAGATGCAGCGAGACGGCGAGGACGGCAGAAAGAAGATCGCCTCCATCACCAGATATGTGACGGTGGCGCTGGCTGTGATCAATGCCGCCGCCATGGCCATCGGATTTGGCAGACAGGGTCTGCTGGTGCAGTATAACGTGATCAATATCATCACCTGTATCGCGGCTCTCACCGCAGGCAGTGCTTTTGTGATGTGGATAGGAGAAAGGATCACCGAGAAGGGAATCGGCAACGGTATCTCTATCGTGCTGGTGATTAATATCGTGTCCAGACTGCCGCAGGATCTTGCCAATCTGTTTGATCAGTTTGTGTTTGGAAAAGCGCCGGCTACGGCTGTTTTGGCGGCATGTGTCATCATAGCTATCATCATTCTCATGGTGGTGCTGGTCATTATACTGAACGCGGGAGTACGCAAGATTCCCGTTCAGTACGCGAAAAAGGTACAGGGCAGAAAGATGGTTGGAGGGCAGACCTCCAGTATTCCGCTGAAAGTAAACACTTCCGGCGTCATTCCTGTAATCTTCGCCTCCTCCATTATGCAGACTCCGATCATCATCTGTAGCTTTGTGGGCTATCAGGGAACCGGTTTCTGGGGTGAGGTGCTTAAATATCTGAACCAGAATTATTGGTGCAATAAGGCACAGCCCATCTACACGATAGGCATGCTGGTATATATCCTGCTGGTCATCTTCTTCTCATATTTTTATACCTCCATCACTTTCAATCCGTTGATGGTGGCGGATAATATGAAGAGACAGGGCGGATTTATACCCGGTATCAGACCCGGCAAGCCCACCAGCGACTATCTGACCAAAGTGCTGAATTATCTGGTCTTTATCGGTGCTGTCGGCCTGGTAATCATAGCCGTGCTGCCGTTTATTTTCAGCGGCCTGTTCAACGCGCATATTTCTTTTGGCGGTACCAGCCTGATCATTATCGTCAGCGTGATTCTGGAGACTATGAAACAGGTGGAATCTCAGATGCTGGTTCGCAATTACAAGGGATTTTTGAATGATTAAATGACACAAAGGACGCTTTTATGTGATTTTCTTCACGGGAGGCGTCTTTTTTGCGCAAATGCGTAAATTGGTGTTGCAAACAGTGGACGAAATAGGTAAAATAGAAATGTTATGAAAGAAAATGTTGCGAGGAGACGCTCCGGGCGGGGGATCATTCCTGTGCGGACACGCTTTCGCTCGATTGAACAGCGTAACGGACGCTAGGCTCAAAAGAACTTCGCCAAGCGCCGACGTGTTCAGACGGTCCTCCCAGGAACGATCCCCCACCCGGAGCTGTTACTGTCGATGACTTTGCAGGCATTTTGGTAGTATATTTTATATTCGTCCGTGCCGGGAAGGCATGGATATAAGGAGGAGAATATGAAGATTATTATGTTAGGCGCTCCCGGAGCAGGGAAGGGCACACAGGCTAAGATGATCGCGGAGAAGTATAAGATTCCCCATGTATCCACGGGAGACATTTTCCGCGCCAATATCAAGAACGGCACGGAGCTGGGCAAGGAGGCCAAGAAATATATGGATCAAGGTCTGCTGGTGCCGGATGAGCTGACCGTGAAGATCCTGCTGGACCGTGTGGCGCAGGAGGACTGCAAAAACGGCTATGTGCTGGACGGCTTTCCCCGCACCATACCCCAGGCGGAGGTGCTGGATAAGGCTCTGTCCGAGCTGGGCGAGAAGATTGATTACGCTATCAATGTGGATGTGCCGGATGAGAACATCATAAAGAGGATGTCCGGGCGGAGAGCCTGCCTGTCCTGCGGCGCGACTTATCATATCGAGCATATTCCCCCCAAGCAGGAGGGCATATGCGACAACTGCGGTCAGCCTCTGGTGCTGCGGGACGACGACAAACCGGAGACAGTGCAGAACCGCCTGAAGGTATATCACGACCAGACCCAGCCTCTGATCGACTTCTACACCGCCAAGGGTGTGCTTAGAGCGGTGGACGGCACGGCGGATATGAAGGACGTGTTTGAGGCGATCGTCTCCATTTTGGACTGAGAAGTGTTATAGTTGCGTGAAAAGAGGTTAGTTTGGTATGGCAGTGACGATTAAGTCTGAGAGAGAGATAGAATTGATGCGGGAGTCCTGCAAACTTCTGGCAATCGTACACAAGGAGATGGAGGAGGCGATACGGCCGGGGATGTCCACCAAGGATATTGATATCCTGGGAGATACCCTGATCCGCAAGATGGGCTGTATCCCTAACTTTAAGAATTATCACAGATATCCCGCCTCCATCTGCGTGTCAGTCAACGACGAGGTGGTACACGGGATTCCCAGCAAACACCGCATTTTACAGGAAGGCGATATCGTCAGCCTGGATGCGGGTCTGATTTACAAGGGATATCACTCCGATGCCGCGCGGACGCATGGGGTGGGAAAGATCAGCCCTCAGGCGCAGCAACTGATAGACGTGACGAAACAATGCTTTTTTGAGGGAATAAAGATGGCGAAAGAGGGCAATTATCTATTTGATATTTCCAATGCCATCGACGCTTATGCCACATCCTACGGATACGGCATCGTGAGAGATCTGGTGGGCCACGGCATCGGAAAGGCGTTGCACGAGGACCCGCAGATACCCAATTTCGCACAGAAACGCAGGGGGATCAAGCTCCGGGCGGGTATGACCCTGGCCGTCGAGCCCATGATCAACATGGGAGCCGCGGATGTGGTATGGCTGGACGACGACTGGACGGTGGTGACAGAGGACGGTTCCCTGTCGGCGCATTATGAGAACACGATCCTGATCACAGACGGCGAGCCGGAGATATTGACCATGTATTGAGACGATGAGGATTGATATGACAGGATATTTTGCAACGGCTAAGGCGGGGCATGACAAGGGAACCCTGTATGTCATCGTGGGAGAGGAAGGCGCGTACGTCTATCTCAGCGACGGACGGCTGCGCGGCGTGACGCACCCCAAGAAAAAGAACCGCAGGCACATCCAGATCGTTGAAAAGACAGTGGATCGGGATATTCTGAGCCGCCTGCTGAAAGAGGAAAAAGTATTTGATCACGAGATCAAATATGCCATAAAACAGTATTTGGCTGGAAAGGAGAGTGTGTATGTCGAAGAGTGATGTGATCGAGATTGAGGGTACTGTGGTAGAGAAACTGCCCAATACCATGTTCCAGGTAGAACTGGAGAACGGGCACCGGGTGCTGGCGCATATCAGCGGCAAGCTGCGTCAGAATTTTATCCGTATTCTGCCCGGTGACAGGGTGACTCTGGAACTGTCTCCCTATGATCTGTCCAAAGGGCGTATCATCTGGAGAGATAAGTAAGAAAAAAGATGGATTTTACAGGAAAAAGTACTTGCATTACCAAGGAGTGCATGCTATAATGTAAAACGGTCTTTTTTGAAAGGAGGGTTTAACGTGAAGGTTAGATCATCAGTAAAACCGATTTGCGAAAAGTGCAAAATCATCAAGAG
>CAZGVI010000069.1:0-13631 GCA_964529395.1 uncultured Acetatifactor sp. | reverse complement strand
AAACAAGTTCTCTCCAAAAATACTAGGTGTCATCATAAGTCATCTCTCCTTTTTAATAGATTATAAACAATTTGTTAATTGAGACTTTGAACATCAGAAAGGAAACATCATTCCGAAAATCCGTTCCCGTTCTGCTTGTTCTATATGTGTTATAACACCGCTATTAGCACTTGTCAATAGTGAGTGCTAATAATTCTGTGAATTTTTTGTGTCCTATTTATATATGTTACCTAAGCATATTTCCCTTCACTTATGTAAAGAGACCCTGAAAAATATTGACCAGTAGACCGGTGACAAATGCAAACACCATAACATAGACCAGATAAAGAATAAAATTTTTCACACCCAACACAATCTTCAGCGCGCCCAGGTTCGTGATCTTTGTCGCCGGGCCAGTCACCATAAAAGCCGCCGCGCTGCCCATGCTCATGCCGTCGCTAAGCCACGCCTGCAAAAGCGGGATGGTTCCGCCGCCGCAGGCATAGAGCGGAACGCCGATCGTGGCTGCCATCAGCACACCGAAAGCCTCATTGCCGCCAAATATGGCCGTCATGGTATCCGCGGGCACATACCTCTGAAAAAGCGCCGAGAGTACTATACCGAGCAGGAAATACACTCCTGTCGCTTTGATGTTCCTGCCAAGATTTTTGAGAAAACGCAGAATGATATTGGGATCCGTATCCCGGCTTTGGGGATCTTCAAACGCGTCAAAACGAAAAAAAGAGCTTTGCTGCACAGCGGGTTCTCGGACAGAGGACCTCCTGCGGCAGATAAGCCGTACCAGCAGTCCCGCTGTGATCCCGCACAGAAAGCAGGATACGATCCTCACCGCCAGAGCCATAGTCCCCAGCGCCGCGCTGTAAATGATCAGCTGCGGATTCAGCAGGACGGAACTCATCATAAAGGCGGCAAGCCAGTCATCCGAAATCCCGTAGCGGGAGAAACTGGCCGCAAGGCGGATGGTCCCATACATGCACAGCGGGGAGGCAATGCCCAACGCACTGGCGGGAACCACCCCCAACGCCCCCAGCTTTCTGCCGCTCAGGGAGCGCACCGCGTCATGGATCTTCTCTTTCGCGAACACGGAAACCGCTGAGCCCAGCACCATGCCCAGCACCCAATAGGGAAAAATCTGCCGCAGCTGAATATCAAAATAATACCAAATATATACAAACTCTCTGTGTAATATGTCAATCATCAATGTTCACCAACTCATAGGCGCGGTTTCCCAGGCCGATCTCCTGGGCATGTTCCAGAGTGTGCAGACCATTCCGGCCATTTACACGATTCTGCAGAGATTCACTGCCCTCCGCCGCAAATGCCAGATCAATACTGGCCTGGTCAATGGCAACGGGATCAAGGGATGCCAGAATGCCAATGTCATGGATATCCGGCTCGGCAGGATTTCCGTCGCAGTCACAATCAATGGATATATTATTCAGCACACTGATATAGACAATGCGCTCTCCGTCTCCCAGATAATCGGAAACGGATTTCCCCGCTTCCGCCATGGACTCCGTGAAGGCAGTCTGATCCCCGCCCCAGGGGCTGGTGCTGCTCTCTCCTCCGGTATGGATCAGGCATTTGCCCTCCTGGCTGCCCAGCCCGATGGAGATATTCTTAATGGCTCCGCCGAAACCCGCCATGGCATGGCCCTTAAAATGGGACAGCACCAGATAGGAGTCATAATCGCCAAAGGCCGCTCCCACCAGATTTTCGGTAAGTCGGCTGCCGCCCTCCACGGGAAGGCTCATGGAACCGTTCTCGTCAAGGATCTGAACATCCGCGATGGCAGTAAATCCGTGGTCTTCCGCCACCTGGTAATGCATCGCCGTTTCCGCCCGGGAACCGCCGTAGGCGGTGTTGCACTCCACGATGGTTCCGTCAACCAACTCCACCAGATCCCTGATCAGTTCCGGCCGGAGATAATTGCTGGCGGGCGGCTCACCGGTGGATAGCTTTACCGCCACCTTTCCGGTGGGTTCCCAACCAAGAGCCTCATAAACGGCAACCATACCCTCCGGGGAAATGTCACTTGTAAAGTATACGGTGGACGCCTCCCCCTCCGCAGCCGGCTCCGTGCCGACATCCGGTTCCCCAACAGCATTTGTCTCACCGGAAACCGTCTCATCAGATGCCGTGGGCGCCGTTTCACTCTGCCATGTGCCGCTGCCCTGCCCTGACGTCTCCGGCGCGCTGTCCGTATTCCCGCATCCTGCCAGAAGAACCAGCATGGAGACTGTGATGATCCCTGCCGATAAAATAGCTGTGCCATGTCTTCTTTTCATCTGATATCCTCCCGATTCTAATTGTCTATATGTCAGCCGCCTGTCAAACTCCGCAGCTCAGTCGGAATCCGCATTCTCCGCGTCAAAATCATGGGGCCGGTCGTCTGCGGTCTGGTCATTCGCCCTTACCAGTTCACAGAGTGTTACATGCTCGTTGCGATATCTGGCTGCAGGATTCTTTTCGGGCCTGGGAAGGGTAAACTGTACCGCCATTTTGGGGCAGGCATGGACACAGGCGTAGCATGCCTGGCACCTCTCCGGATCATGGACGGCATACTGGTTTTCCAGATGGATGCATCCGGCAGGACACACTCTGGTGCATATCCCACAGCCGATGCACTCGTCCGTCACCTGAAAGGCCGCCCAGATCGTCTCCGGTGCGTTTTTCACCATCTCTATATACATTCTATGAGCCGCTTTTTCCGCCAGATCCGCCTTTTGTATGCCTCTCCTTTTCGCCCGGATATCCGCCCTGATCCGATCCAGATGCTTTTCCACCTGCTTATCCCTGGCCGTCTGCTCGTTCATATCAAACGCCGGAAGAAAATTGTCCACCATCTCGATCGAGGTAATGTAATCCGCTCTCTTCCCCACGCTTTGAAGGTATAAGTCGGCAATTTCCGCAGCCCCGCCATGATGCGCGCCATAGGTCAATACCACAAACAGATAGCTTGTGTCAAAGGAAACCCTGCGGATAAATTCTTTTACCATGCCCGGCATCTCATGTCCATAGACCGGGCACACGATACCAATACTGTCTGCCGCGAACTCCAGCTTTTCCCGCTTTATTACCTGTGGGATACTTATGATTTTTTCATCCAGTTCTTTTGCCGCGTACAGGCTGTTTCCGGTCCCTGTAAAATAAAAAATCACTTCTGCAGCCTCCTCTAAGTCACAAACATTGTATTGCAGATTTTTTTATTTGTACAATACCGATTTTGCAATCCGGATTCCTCAAAATGAAATCTGGAAATATGCCTGTACAACGAACTTATTCCATGCAGTTTTTAATGTGTGCTATCGCGCTCTCCACAAGATTGCCCATGGGCTGCTGTGTCACGCCCGCGATGATGTTGTCACACTGATTCACAGGTATCAGCACACGCCTGGCACGGCTCTGCCCCACCGCCACCGCCATGGCGGGCGTTACCTCCCCGTACATTGCGTCCGCGATCACTATTCCGATGGGGCCCACGATCACATCCGCCCTGCGGCATCCCACGATCACCGCGTTCTCACCGGTGGCCGCCGCGTCCGCACCGGCCTTAAGCATGGCTGCCGTAGCGGCGCTGTTGGTTCCCACCGCCGTGACATGAGCCTGCGGCAGCTGCTGTTTGACAGCGCTTATGAGCTGTTTTCCCATTCCTCCACCCTGACTGTCTATAACCAGAATATTCATCTCTACCCTCCATACACAACACAGCGCAGACCGGAATCTACTTTCCTCTGCGCATATCTTCCTCGTGACAAAATGCAAAGTACGATTAGATAATAGCACATACCCTCCTATTTGGAAAGCCAGTCTATAGCGCAATTTAGGTACAACTGAGGCAAAAATTTTCCGATTGCCTATATTTTAGGGGTATGCTATACTGATAACAGCGGTTCTCCCCAAACGGTCGGAACAGGCAATCCGGAAAAGGAAGGAAATAAATATGAATACAAGCGAATCAGCCGAAAATTACCTGGAAACGATTCTGATACTGAGCAAGTCCAAGCCGGTAGTGCGCTCCGTAGACATAGCGGAAGAACTGGGATTTAAAAAATCCAGCGTCAGTGTGGCCATGAAAAATCTTCGGGAGAAAAACCACATTACCGTGACCAAAGAGGGCTTTATCTACCTGACGGAGAGCGGCAGGGAAATTGCCGACATGATATATGAACGCCATGAGCTTTTGTCCGAGTGGCTTACCCGTCTGGGCGTGAACCCCAAAGTCGCCACCGAGGACGCCTGCCGCATTGAGCATGTTATCAGTAAGGAAAGTTTTGAGGCCATCAAACGACACATCAAATGATTAAAAAAGCGCGCCGGTTCACCGACGCGCTTTTATCTGTATTCCTGTATTTCTGCCCTATCCTAACGCTGCACTCTTCCGGAGGCATCGCCGCCCGCCAGAGTCTCCACCTCTTTCCGGGACACCAGGTTGAAGTCGCCGGGAATGGTATGTTTCAGCGCGGAGGCCGCCACGCCGTATTCCAGTGCCGCCTTGAAGTCCTTGCCGTCCAGCAGGCCGCAGATCACGCCGCCGGCAAAGGAATCGCCGCCGCCCACACGGTCAACGATGGGGTGGATGCTGTACTCCTTGGAGTGATAGAACTCCTTGGTGTCTCTGGAGTAAATGCATGCGGACCAGCCGTTGTCGGAAGCGGAATGGCTCACCCGCAGAGAAGAAATGCAGTACTCAAAATTGTAGTCGGCCACCATCTGCTCAAAGATGGACTTGTAACCTGCCAGCTCCAGATCGCCGCTGGTCACATCGGTCTTGCCGGGCTTGTAGCCAAGTACCAGCTCCGCGTCCTCCTCGTTGCCGATACACACATCCACATATTTCATCAGGTTCTTCATAACCCTCTGGGCCTTCTCGGAGGACCACAGTTTCTTGCGGAAGTTCAGATCAACGGACACTTTTACACCGTGCTTTTTCGCCGCGATCAGCGCTTTCTCGGTGAGCTCCGCCGCGCTGTCGGACACGGCGGGGGTAATGCCGGTGAAATGGAACCAGTCCGCCCCCTCAAAGATGGCGTCAAAGTCAAAGTCGGCCTCCGTGGCTGTGGAGATGGAGGAATGGGCCCTGTCATACACCACCTTGGAGGGCCTCATGGAAGAACCGCTCTCCAGATAGTAGATACCCAGTCTCTCGCCGCACTTCGCGATATGTTTCGTGGACACATTGTACTTTCTGAGAGCAGCCACAGCGCACTCGCCGATCTCATTGTCGGGCACTGCGGTGACGAACTCCGCGTCATGTCCGTAATTGGCCAGAGATACGGCCACATTGGCCTCGCCTCCGCCATAACATACGTCAAATTCGTCTGCCTGAATAAACTTCTCATTGTTGGGGGTGGACAGTCTCAGCATGATCTCACCCATCGTAATTACTTTTGCCATTGGTCTGACTCCTTTCCTATTTCTGCACCAAATGCAGCGCAAATCCGCCAAATTCTTCTTTCAGATAGATCGCCTTCAGATTTCCCTTGGCGTCTCTCTTGGCCGTATCCTCCGCAATCTCCACGCCCAGCACGCTGGTCAGGTAGTTCACGGCTCTGTCGATGTAATTGGTCCTGATGGCGATATGTCCGTGCTTACCCAGATAAGGCGTCTTGTACACCTCCACTTCCGTACCGGCGAACACGGAGCTGTTGCCCACTTTCACAGGCATGCCGAAGATAAAGGAAAATCTCTTAGCGATCTTCTCCGCCTCCTCTGCACTCTCTCCATTGATACCGATATGCGCCAGTTCAAAGCCAAGCATGGTCTGCACTGCCTCTCTGGTAAGCTGCTCGATCTTGTCCCACTCTCCCGCATTGATCAGATCGCCGGGCACCATCCAGGAACCGCCGCAGGCGATGATCTTGTTGAAATCCAGGTAGGATGTGAGATTCTTTGCATTGATGCCGCCGGTGGGCATGAACTTCATGTTCACATAGGGCGCCGCCATGGCTTTGATCTTGGCCAGTCCGCCGGACTGCTCCGCCGGGAAGAACTTCACCACATCCAGCCCCAGCTCAATGGCCTGCTCAATGTCGGATGGGCTGGAAGTACCGGGGGTAATGGGCACATTCTTCTCCTGGCAATACTTTACTGTCCTGGGATTTAAGCCCGGGCTTACGATAAACTGCGCACCTGCCTCCACCGCCGCGTCCACCTGGGCCGCATTCAGCACCGTGCCTGCGCCCACGCACATATCCGGGAAATTCTCGGTCATGGCCTTGATGGCCGCAGCCGCTGCGTCCGTGCGGAAAGTCACCTCCGCGCAGGGCAATCCCCCGGCGCACAGAGCCTTGGCCAGAGGCACCGCGTCCTCGGCCCGGTCGATCTTTACTACGGGAACAATACCGATCTTGCTCAGTTTTTCTAAAACTGCATTCATAATTCTCCTCATTTCTGTATGGCTATGATATTTTCCTGCTTGGGCGCCATACCGCCGGATACAGGTCTGTCTCGCTAAGTCTACGCAAGGATCTCCTTCACGCAGGCCGCCAGCTTGTCGCATTTACAGTTGGCGAAGAAATATTCCGCAAAATGCTCTCCCGACAACGCGCCCTTTACCAGCTCCCTGTCCAGCTTTTCAAGGATCGTCACCATATCCGCGTGGGTGATCTCCTTCACGCCGTCCAGAATCTTTTTGTTGCGCTGCTCGGGTTCCACTCTCTCCTTGGGATAGCCACCGCCGCCGGGGGCGCAGAACAGTTTCTCAAAAATGTATTCCAGATTCAGCTCGCCGCCCCAGCCGTAATTCTCCGCAAAGGGCAGAGCCACACAGTTGCCGTCATTTACCTGAGAGAACAGGTAGGCGTCCAGCGGGCTCTCGATATGTCCGCACAGCACCTTGGGAAAGGAATTGCAGGCCAGCATGGCGCCCTCGCCGGTGCCGCAGCCGGTGATCACATAATCCGCCGCTCCGCTGCCAAGCAGTACTGCCGCCAATATCCCGTTCTGTACATAGGTCAGGGAATGGGGATCCTCCGCGCCGTACATACCATAATTGTACACCACATGTCCCATGGGTTCCACTACTTTTTTCAGAGTGTCACAGATCAGAGCGTTTTTAGCCGCCTGACTGTTCTCATTGATCAATGCTATCTTCATAATCATACTCCCGCGCCCGCTTATTCAGCGGGCACATTTTTCTATATTTGTTTATTTTCAGGTTTCCGCCGCTGCCTATTCGGGCTGCTTGCCGATATAAGCCAGGATACCGCCGTCCACATACAGGATATGGCCGTTCACGGCGTTGGATGCCTCGGAGGCAAGGAACACCGCGGGGCCGGTCAACTCTTCCGGCTTTAACCATCTGTTGGCAGGAGTCTTGGCGCAGATAAACTGATCGAAGGGATGCCTGCTGCCGTCCGCCTGTCTCTCACGCAGAGGCGCGGTCTGAGGAGTCTCGATATAACCGGGCCCAAGGCCGTTGCACTGGATGTTGTACTGGCCGTACTCGGAACAGATATTTCTGGTCAGCATCTTCAGGCCGCCCTTGGCGGAGGCGTAAGCGGATACCGTCTCACGGCCCAACTCGGACATCATGGAGCAGATGTTTATGATCTTGCCGTGTCCCTTTTTGATCATGGAAGGGATAACGGCTTTGGACACGATAAAAGGCGCGTTCAGATCCACGTCGATCACCTGTCTGAACTGCTCCGCCGTCATATCGGTCATTGGAATACGCTTGATGATACCGGCATTGTTCACCAAGATATCGATCACGCCCACCTCCTGCTCGATCTGCGCCACCATGGCGTTCACGGCGGCCTCGTCCGTCACGTCGCACACATAGCCGTGAGCCTTGATGCCTTTCTCCGCATAAGCCGCCAGTCCCTTGTCCACCAGCTCCTGCTTGATGTCGTTAAAGCAGATCGTAGCGCCTGCCTCCGCATAGGCGGATGCGATGGCAAAACCGATACCATAGGAAGCTCCCGTCACCAGTGCCACTTTGCCCTCCAGGCTGAAATTTGTAAATTCGCTCATCTCTTTCTCTCCTTTTTTATGATATAGTCAGACGCCTGCGAAACCTTTTTCCGCGGCCGTCCGCATATTATGTTTTCTGACGGAGATCTCCGTCAGCTGCGTCCAAGATCACATTGCAGAGGACGCTCCTTCCCCGCCCTGTCAGCGCAGATCCTGATTGGCTACGCCGTCCATATCGTCGAAGTCCTGATTCTCTCCCACCATACCCCAGATAAAGGTATAGGCCCTGGAACCGCATCCCGAATGGATGGACCAGCTGGGGGAGATCACCGCCTCCTCATTGCGCATCACAATGTGACGCGTCTCCTGAGGCTCGCCCATATAGTGCATCACAAAGGCGTCCTCCTGCATCTCAAAATACAGGTATACCTCCATGCGTCTGTCGTGGGTGTGACAAGGCATGGTGTTCCAGACGCTGCCGGGCTCCAATTTGGTCATACCCATCTCCAGCTGGCAGCTCTCCACCTGGCCGGGCAGGATATACTTGCAGATCACTCTGTGGTTGGCGTCCTCCAGACAGCCCAGCTCCACCTTGTTCTCCTCCTTTACGATGACCACGCCTTCCTCGGGAGTGCCCTCCGGCTTTATCAGTACGGTGGGACAGGTGCGGTGCGCCGGCGCGGAATTCATATAAAACTTTGCCGGACATGACGCATCCTCGCTGGCAAATACGATGTCACGGGACCCCATGCCGATATACATGGCCTCCTTGTAACCCACCCTGTATGCCTTGCCGTCCACGGTGATGGTTCCCGCTCCGCCGATGTTGATAACGCCCAATTCCCTTCTCTGGCAGAAATACTCCGCTCTGAGCTCCTCCCCTGCGGTCAGGGTGATGGGCTCTACAGGCACTGCCGCTCCTGTGATGATCCTGTCGATGTGACTGTACACCAGCTTGATCTGTCCGGGCACGAAAAGATTCTGAATCAGAAACTCTTCCCTCAGACGGTCCGTTGTGTAATGTTTCACATCTCTGGGGGATACTGCTGTTCTCAGTTCCACGCTACGCCTCCCTTTCTCCGGCCCTTTGGCAAAGTCCTCCTGCTCTGCCGCATACCGGCCATACCTGGTTACTTCTGAAAATATAGTAAATTCCTTTATGTAAGCGCTTACATTATAGCATATTCTTCCACCGATTTCAAACAGAATTTTTTATTTTTTTATGTGTTTTTTTTGACAAAATATTTGAAATGCCCGATTTATCAAAAAGATTATGGGATTGGGCATTTCCTTTTTGGGAAAAAAAGACTATAATATTGTCAAAATACCCGTATGAGGAGGTTTTCCATGAACATGAAAAACAAAAACGATTTTGCCCCCACTCCGCCCATGGGCTGGAACAGCTATGACTATTACGATACTACCGTAAACGAGGAGCAGGTGAAGGCCAACGCGGACTATATGGCCGCCCATCTGAAACGGCACGGCTGGGAATATATTGTGATAGATATAGAGTGGTATGCCATCGGCGCGGGGAGCCGCCGTGACGAGTATCAATACATCCCTTTCGGGGAGGTGGCCATGGACGAGTATTCCCGCCTGCTGCCTGACCCGGCCCGTTTCCCCTCCAGCGCGGGCGGGGCCGGTTTTAAGCCTCTGGCCGACTATATCCACAATCTGGGGCTGAAGTTCGGCATTCATATCATGAGGGGCATTCCCCGGATCGCTGCCCATCACCACTGCGCCATAAAGGGCACAGACGTCAGGGCCAACGACGTGGCCATCGCCTCCTCCGTATGCCCCTGGAATCCTGACATGTACGGGGTAAAGGACACGCCCGCAGGCCAGGCCTACTATGACTCTCTGATGGAATTGTACGCCTCCTGGGGCGTGGATTTTATCAAGTGCGACGATATCTGCCGCTATGACCAGCCCTCCTGCCGGGACGAGGTGCGTATGCTCTCTACAGCGATACAGCGCTGCGGGCGGCCCATCGTACTGTCCCTGTCTCCCGGCCCCGCCATCATCGACCAGGCATGGTATTATGAGACTCACGCCAACATGTGGCGTATCACGGACGATTTCTGGGACAATTTTGATCTGCTGAAGAACATGTTCTACCGCTGCGAGCTGTGGCAGGAGCATGTATCCCCGGGCTGCTATCCCGACTGCGACATGCTGCCCATCGGACGGCTGGGCAAGGGGTTCGGCCACGAGTGGACCTCCAACTTTACCCGTGACGAGGCCCGCACCATGATGACCCTGTGGTGTCTGTTCGGTTCCCCGCTGATGATCGGCGCGGAGCTGACGCTGCTGGACGAGGAGACCTTAAGCCTGCTGACCAATGACGAGCTGCTGGCTATGCTGCCCCCCTCGGTCAAGCCCCGCCAGCTTTGCCGGGACGAGCAAAAGGCCATCTGGCGGGCGGACGATCCCGCAGCGGGCGCTCACTACGTAGCTCTGTTCAACCTGGGCGAAGAGCGGCAGGAGTTATCCGTATCCCTGGAAGAGCTGGGATACGGGGAGCAGGTTTCCTTAACAGAACTGTGGATCGGGGAAAGCCGCCCGGCCCGGCAGGTGATCTCCGCGAATATAGAACCCCACGCCTGCGCGGTGTACAGGGTTGAGTCCATGTAGACCCGATCATAAAAACGGGGGAGCTACCTCCATGGGACAGCTCTCCATCAGGTATACTATAAAAAAAGTTCCACCTATGCGCAGCTGGCCCAACGGCCTGCCTGCATCGCACTAAATCGTGCGCTGTCAGACCATTGGATTGCAAACGTGCGGGTGGAATTTTTCCTGCCAGCAGATAACCCCTACTGGCAGTTTTTTATGCGGCAGACAAGCGTTTTCCGCGCTTATTCACAGCCGATGTTTTTTAACATATACTCCGCGAATCTTACAGCATCTGCCTGAGTTATTGGCATAGCGCTCCCGGTTTTATATTCCTCCAAGGCAAGGTGAACCGTTTTCTTATACTGAGGGTCAGAGAGATGACCCAGCGCCCACTCTCCGCCTTCCTGTTTGGATAAAATCAATCTCTCTTTTTTATAAGCCAACACTCTGCACAAATTAAGAATAATATACATTGCATCATCAATAATATCTTCTTTCGCGTTTTTGACATCAAGCCATATGCTGTCCCTGTAGTCTACGTCGCTGACCTGCGAAAAAACGGACTTTATTTCTTTTCCCCAGAGTGTTTTCCCTCGATGATATATAATTGTAAAATGCGCGGCGAGGTCTTTATCCGTACCATGCATCTTTTCAATATAATCCTCCGGATTTGACAGATACCAATTCAAATGCGCCGCGGAAAAATGTAATTCAAAGGGTGTTGGATATACAAATGGTTTGCACACGTTTTCTTTGACAATGCTGAGTTCGATCCCCTTTGAAGACGCTTTGTTATTCAACGCGACGACCATATCCATATATCGCCGTTTGATTTCTCTTGAAACTTCGTTTTTTACAACGACCAGCAGATCAATATCACTTTTCTTTTCATTGAAACATCCCATCGCCAGGGAACCATGAAGATAGATTCCGGTAAGGTTATCCTGTAAAATATTTTTGCTGTTGCATATGAACTCATCTAATAATCCTTTTAACTCTGACATCTGCGTTGCCCGGGCAAAACGCCCCTCTCTTTCTTTCGACATCTGTCCCTCATTGTATTCGGTGACCGTCAAATTTTTGCTTTTTTATACTGTTATTTGTCTGTTATGCATGGTAAAATTATAATGAAACGGCCAAAATGTGTCAAGCCGCTATACCGGAGTACAGCCCGGCTAGGCTGCCTTCGGCCGATATCTCGACACATGGCGAAAGGGGATAATAAATGCAGTACACTAACCATTATGAGTCGCCCATCGGCGGTATTCTTCTTGCCGCTGACGAAACCGGACTAACCGGGCTATGGTTTGACGGGGGAAAATACTATGCGGATCACCTTGATCCGGAACATAAGGAAAAAGATACGCCTGTCCTAAAACAGACAAGAGAATGGCTTACAATCTATTTTGCGGGCAGAGAACCGCACTTTCGTCCGCCTGTCCATATGACCGGCACTCCTTTTCAGCTTGCGGTCTGGGAGATCCTGCAAAAGATACCCTATGGAAAGACCGTCACCTACGGAGAGATCGCAAGAAAGATCGCCGCCCAGAAAGGGCTGTCCCACATGTCCGCCCAGGCAGTGGGCGGCGCGGTGGGACACAACAGGATCTCCATCATTATCCCCTGTCACAGGGTAGTCGGAGCCAGTGGAAGTCTGACGGGATATGCCGGGGGCGTAGACAGAAAAGAGAAACTTCTGGCCTTGGAAAAAGCTGATATGCGCACGTTCTTTATCCCGGCGAGAGGAACGGCCCTGTGATACCGAAAACAATTTCCCGAAAATTATCCGTTGCTCTTCCCCGCATAGTGTCTTGCACAACTTAGGATTTTAATAGAAAATGCTGTATTTTCAGAGCTTGGGGATGTTTTAGGGTTCAAAATTTAGAAATGATGAGTGCAAATAGTTCAACTATAATTCAACTCGTCAATTTGAATTCAACAGAAAACGCAATCGGTAAATAAACGGCGCAAGAAGTTCAACACACTTAAATTCGATTTAAAAATTGAACGGAAAGATGCCTAAAATAGCAAAAACCACTTTTCAACTACATCTTTTCAGGCTATAATACCCATATAGCCTTGGTATACGATTTACATATCCTTGGCATCACAATATTGCTCCCGCCATAGGTTACAGGAATGCAAGCCCTAAGAGATACAAAATGAAAGGAACCAACAACATTGCAGACAAGCACAGAACAGCAGGCACTCATCAAACAGCTGAATGTAATAGATGATGTGTTTTTCCACAAAATTGCAGAAGATAAAGCTGTTTGCGAGGAGATCCTGCGGATCATCCTCCAGAAGCCAAAACTGAAGGTATTAGATGCACAGACACAACGTTTCCTGCGCAATATTGGGGCACACTCTGTAATTCTTGATTTGCTTTGTGAAGACGAAGATGGATCACGGATTAATGTTGAAATGCAGAAAACCGATGATGATGATCATGTAAAACGTGTCCGTTTCAACAGTTCTAACATTGACACCACTTTTACAGAAAAAGGACTAGACTATAAGGATTTCCCGGACATTTATGTGATTTTTATCTCCAAATTTGACATGTTCCAGGAAGGAAAAACAATTTACCATTTGGAAACTATCATCAAGGAAACCGGAACAGCTGTAAATGATGGCATCCATCGAATATTTGTAAACTGCGCTGTGAATGATGGATCTGATATTGCGGAGCTGATGCAATACTTTAAAAACAGTACTGGCAAAAACAGCAAATTTCCCAAGTTATCAGACCGGGTATATTATTTTAAGGAATCAAAGGAAGGAGCTGACGCTATGACACAAGTTGTTGAAGAATATGCAAACAAAAAGGTTCTTGAGCGAGACAAAGAAACGGCCAAATCATTTTTACAGAATGGGGCATCTGTCGAATTGGTAAAGAAATCCATTCCAAGCCTTTCCGTAGAATTTATTGAAAAACTAAGTCGGCAGCTTACAACCGTAGAGCAATAACAGCAAATCCGCATCAGAAACGGCGTGTTTTTATCACGCCGTTTCTGCGAATCCTAAATAGTGTCTGCTAATTAAGCAGCATTCAGGCTATATCCTCCGATATGTGTCACATACCGGAGAAATTG
>CAZGVI010000068.1:0-14259 GCA_964529395.1 uncultured Acetatifactor sp. | reverse complement strand
GAAGAGGTTTCGGCCTCTTCCTTTTATTTTGCCAACTAAAATTTTACACTAACTTTCAAGGCTGAAACAGCGGCTGAAATAGAGACACGGGCATAACTTTAAAACACTCGAAAAGAGCACTTCCTCCTGTGAAGTGCCCTTCAACCGTCTCTCCCCTCGGGAAAGCGTTTCTACTGCATAAAACTCGAAATATAATGTATGTTCCCGCACATGCTGGGCCTATGCAGAAAAAATGACGTTCTGTACCCACGTCCGTCGCGTGAAATGAGGATTTCTCCGTCTCCTGTGGGTCTATACAGAAATATTTTCTGTCTGTACCCCCGCTTTTGTTGTAAAATAGGGGTACAAAAGAAATATTTTTGTGCATGGGCCCATCCGGGACTCAGAATAGGCTGGTTTCCCTCAAAAAGTGGATATGAAAATGGAATTTTATATGATCTTCAATCAAACAATATCTCCTCCACCGTCACAAAAGTATATCCCTCCTCCAGCAGCTCATCCACGGCCAGCAGTGCCGCTTTCACGGAACTGTCGTAGTAGTCGTGCAGCAGGATGATATCATTCTCTCCCGTCTTGCTCACGATCTTTCTTGCGATGCAGTCTGCGTTGCTGGAACACCAGTCCAGCGGGTCCACTGTCCAAAGCACGGGAAACATATTCAGCTCGCTCTCAAAGCTCTTGTCCCAGGAGCCGTAAGGCGGACGCACATAGATCACTTCCTGACCGGTGATCTCCTTCAATATCTCGTTGGTCTTTATCAGTTCTTCTTTAAATATCTCCCTGTTGCCCTTTCTAAGCTGTATGTGGCTGTAGGTATGGTTGCCGATCAGATGCCCCTCCTCCTGCATGCGCCTGATGATATCAGGATGTAGCTGGGCATGCTCCCCGGTGACAAAGAAAGTGGCATGCACCCCCCGTTCCTTCAGACCGTCCAGCAGCTGCTCCGTGTATCTGGGATGCGGACCATCGTCTGGTGATGTTATGTAAGGAATGGAAGGCAGCTGCCGCCCTTTAAGTTCACATCTCCTCATGAGAGCCTTTTATTCCTCATAGGGGAACCTGCAACCCACCGTATAGATCGGGATTGACCTTATCTGCCTGCCTATGCCCCCTCGTGTAATCTCTGCCAGATATGCCTCATCTATAAAATCATTTTCCAGATATTTATCCAGCGACCTGTGCTTAGCCGAATTTTCAGATTTTACTTCTATGCCATAGCGTTTGTCGTTTCGATCTACCAGCATAAAGTCCAGTTCAAATTCGTTGTACACAGAACAGCATGGCTTATCCCCTTTCAACCGATTTCCCTTGTAAACCCGGTACAGTTCTGTGTAAACAAAATTCTCAGCCAGGATTCCCTCTACTGTTTCGTTGCTTAATGGCGTCTGCTGCGCCAAATACATTGCGATACCGCAATCCATAAAATAAAATCTTCTTTCACTCAACAACTCTGCCACATTGCCCTGATTATACAGATCACAGCCCCCCAGGATTTTTGAAAATTTGAGCCACGATATCGCATCGTTTACTTCACGCCTGCTTACATGTTCGTTTGTATCATTCCTGATAAACTCTGTTATATCTTTGATATCTTTTGCTGACGTACCCCGCTTTTCCTTTGTCATGGCTATAAAGGCCGCCTTATAAACGTTTTGAAACACCATCCCGCACTTAGTATCTTGAAAATATGAGGCAGATTCTTCCGTGAACCTGCCAAGAATCGATTGGAGTTCTTTATGACAGCTTGCCACATCTTTCGTCTCCAGATAGGTTCTTACCACTGCCGGATATCCGCCAATCCTTTTATATATCCGGTACAGTTTTGTAAGCGTCTCATATTCCGTACTGGCAGATTTTCCGTACAGACTGATATGCATTAACAGTTCTTCTTTTTGAAACGCCCTGCAAAACTCCCTGAAAGATAATGGCAGCATTTCTATATCATACGTATTTCCGGCAGGCTTAAAATACTTTGCATTAAGCGTTTTTCCCAGATAACTGCCCGTCACTATGATATCACACGAAAGGCCACCCTGTAATGCCCTGATGCTGTTGTATATATCGCTGCTTTCCTGTATTTCGTCTATAATCAGCACCGTCTTATCTGAATTGCAGAACTCCGCATTATCGCTCTCCCTGCAATATTGAATCAAACCAAATAAGACGGACGTATTGTCCGCTGCGCTTTCAAAGCTTTCCAATTGCTTTCTGTCAGCCAGATTGACATATATGATCTGCTCGTAATTTTTATATGCAAACTTAAATATCTCTGTCGTCTTCCCTGTCTGTCTTGCCCCGCTCACATACAAAACCTTATTGTGCCAGTTTTTCTTCCACTGCCCCAGTTCTGTCTGCACATCCCTTACGAGTGGAGTTTCCATACATAGCTGATTATACCTATTTTCATTCACAAGCCTTATAGATTGAACCGGTAACTCCCCCTCCTTTGAACGCACCGCCCCCTTTGAAGTCAATATCAGATTGTCTATCAGGTTTATATTCTTAACGGCATTATAATAATTCGTGTAGTTGCCATTTACAATAAACCCTACTGTCTTATTGTTGCTGTCCTTTACCCTATGGGTTGCTTTTACACTCATATATGTCTCCCCGAAATCATACCCTCAGATACATAAGCAATATACCTGTTTTTCTCCACATGCTCTATAAAGTAGAATATCACAAATCAGCCAAATATACACTACTTTTTAGTAGTTTTACCAATCATTTTTCATGCTACGTCTCCCCAAATCCGTCCCGATACCGCCACACCACCTCCATCCGCTTATCCCCGTACACAATGACTTTCTCCACCATCTCCCGCATAAAGTCCTCCCGCCGATCTCCAAAGCCGCCGTAGCGCTCTATCAGTTCCGGCATACTCTGGTATTTCATCTCCTCCGTGGCCAGCGCCGCCATCTGTTTTTGTACTTCTTTCACGCTCTGGGCTATAATTTCCTCCCTGCCGCCGAGCATTTCCTTTTCCCTGAGAAATGCCTCCCGGTCAAGCGCGCCTCCGCAAAAGCGCTCGTACAGATTCACCTTTTTTGCCGGAAAACGCTCCTGCTCCTGCCGCAGAACCGCCTCCTGTCGGCTTAACCTTGCGCGTCTCCAGGCAAAAAACTCCGTGGCAGGCCATACTCCAAACAGCCTGCAATGCTCCTCCCAGATATGCCAGACAGCCTTTTCCAACTCTTCCCTTTCCACACGCAGCGCATTGCAGACGGTTCCGCTGATAAAGTCTCTGCGCCTGCAGAGATAGTAGGGATTCTTTGTCCTGTGCAGTTCCAAACGGTTGCCGCAGCAGCCGCAGAAAAAAATCCCCCGCCTGCCCTTGGATCGGTCATACCCGGCGCTCGTTCCCCTTCGGATGCTGTTGCCGGCTCGCTGAAACAGCTCCCTGCTGACGATCGCCGGGTGATGATCCGGTAGCACGGTCCAGTTCTCCTCCGGCTGCCGCTCCCTATGCCTGTCCCCCGGCTTTGTGCGGATCGCTTTTCTGTAGATCATGTCCCCCGTATATACCCGGTTATGCACAATGGCATATATTTTGTTCCGATTCCAGATATCCGCCTCAAAGTGGCGGCCCCGCTGCTCCCCTTTCGCCTGCTTGTACGCAAGGCGGGTGGGAACCCCCTCCCTATTTAGCTCTGCCGCCAGCGTTTTAGCGTCCTTTCCCTCCGCCATCTCCCGAAATATCCGCCGCACCGTGGCTGCGGCACCCTCGTCAATCTCCATATCTCTGCCGTCCGCCGACTTTCGATAGCCGTACACCATGCAGCCGGAAAAATAGTCTCCCCGTTTCATACCGGCGGAAATGCCGCTCTTGATCTTTACGGACAGATCCCTGCTGTACATCTCGTAGATAAAATTCTTAAACGCGATATCCATGCCCCCGGTGCGCCCCTCAAAATCCTGGCTGTCAAACCCGTCATTGATCCCGATAAAGCGAACGCCCAGCACAGGGAATATCTGTTCCAGATAGTCTCCTACCTCCAGATAGTTGCGCCCAAAGCGGGACAAGTCCTTCACCACGATACAGTCGATCTCGCCCTGCCTGCAGAGCGTGAGCATTTCCCGCAGCGCGGGCCGGTCAAAAGACATGCCGGAATAACCGTCGTCCACAAATTCCCGTATTGCCGCACCCTCAAATTCCTCTCTCTGCCGTAAAAACTGGCGGATATACGCCCTCTGGTTGCTGACGCTGAAACTCTCCCTCCTCTCATCCGTCCCGCACAGGTCCATGTCCTCCATGGAGAGCCGGATATAGATTGCAATAATATACTCTTTCACTGCCTGCCTCCCGCCCGATGCCCCTGCGCTTTTCGCTCCCTCTCCTGTAAGCGTTCAAAACGTCGGGAAGAAATGCGTTCCCTTTTTCCCGCGTATTTTTCCTCGCTCTCCGCATTTACAGCCTGAACGCGGGCAAACAGCTCTTCCGAAATGATCGGTTCATGGACTCCTCTCACCACAACCCACTGCTCTGCCGGTACAGCATGCCGTTTCTCTCCCCTGTAAAACGCGGAACGGGTTTTTCCCCGCACCATACTGCCCAGATATACCTCGTCCCGCACCATGCTTTGTATAACGTCTCTCTTCCACAGGGCGTCTTTCAGCTTTTTGTTTTTGGCCACGCCCTTTTCATACCGATAGGCGCTGGGAGACTTTATCCCTTTCCCGTTCAGATCCCTGGCGATGGCACAGTACCCCATTCCCTCCGCGCGCATCTCAAAAATCAGTTTCACAACCTGGGCCGCCTCCCCGTCCGCCTCGTATCTTCCCTTCCGAGTCTCCGATTTTTTGTACCCATAGGGGGCATAACCGCCGCCATAGCACCCTGCGTTCTTTTTAAGTTCCAGAGAGGCGCTGACCTTTCTGGATATATCCCTGGCATAGATCTCATTGATGATATTTTTCAGGGGCACGGTCACACCGTTTTCGTCCCTATCGGCATTGAGCGAGTCGTAATGATCGTTGACCGCCACAAAGCGCGTATGTAACAAGGGAAAGACGTTCTCGATATAGTTCCCGCTCTCCAGATAATTCCTACCCAGGCGGGACAGATCCTTGACCACGACGCAGTTTATCTTTCCCGCCCGTATATCCCCCATCATTTTCCGAAAGGCAGGACGCTCAAAATCTGTACCGCTGCAGCCGTTATCGATATAGATCTCCGCCGGTTCCATATCCTCCCGGGAGGCCACATATCGGAGCAGCAGCTCTCTCTGGTTTTCGATCGTAGGGGGAGATTTCCGCCCCCCGTCCTCCCGGGAAAGGCGAAGATACAGGCCCGCTCTGTAAAGCGGGCCGCGACTGTCCGCATCCCGCTCCTCTGCCTCAAAAGGCTCCTTCCCCCTGGGAACCGGTACATTCCTGACCGTTCTCGCCATATGTCACACCTCCTGTCAAGTCCCCTTTCTCTATCTCATCACGGCAGCGAAACAGAATCTCTATTCTATGGCGGTCATACACATAGATCTTTTCAACGAACCGGACCAGCGTGGCGCGGTCTAACTTCCCGTCCCCCATGTTCAACAGAGTCTGCAAGTTCCGGAAATTCTCCGCCCGCTCCTCTCCGGCTCTGCGGCACTCTTCCTCCAGCTCCCTGCGCGCTTTCCGCGCCTCCGCGATCCGCCGGTCTATCTCTTTGCAGATCATGACGTATTCCTCCTGTTGCAGCAGTCCGCTCCTGTAGTCTGTATAACATTCCACCCTGAGCCGCCGGTACTTTTCCCTTTCTTCCGCCAGTCTCTGCGCCTGCAGTCTCATAAGCTCCAGCGGCCCCACCCAACCGGAAGGCGTTTTCAGCGCTCCTGCCTGCTCCCGCGGATCGACAAGGCACTGGATATAGATCCCCAGAGATCTTTTCACCGCCTCCTCCAGTTCCCCCGCAAGGATATCATGATTGCTGCAAAAATCCTTATCGCCCTTATTTCCCGAACACCGATAATAAAAGCAGGGCACATTTTTCTTCATGACCTTTTTGCGCACCATACTGCAGCCGCAGTCCGCACAGACCGCCATCCCGGAGAAGACCGCCACGTCTTTCTGCCCCGCAGCCGCCCTGGTGTCCATCCTCAAAATGCTCTGGACAATCTCAAAATCATGGCGGGATATGATCGCCTGGTGGGTATTTTCCACCCTGCACCACTCTTCCGGGGCCTTCTCCCTGCGCGCTTTTACCTTGTAATTCACGGTGCTTTCCCTTCCCTGTACCAGAGTGCCCGTATAAACCTCGTTTTTGAGGATCCGGCTGACGGAGACCGCCGTCCATTTCGCCCGCGGATTCTTTTGGAAATAAGCCTTATAGCTGCTCCCCTGCTCCTTCTTGTAATCCGCCGGAGACAGGATGCCCAGACGGTTCAGTTCATCCGCAATGCTTTTCAGGTTCCGTCCCTGCAATTTCATACGAAATATTTCTCTCACGATCCCGGCCGCATATTCATCAACCTCCAGCCTGTGCCGGTCTGTTCCCTTACGGTATCCATATACGGCAAAGGCGCCTATGAACTCCCCGTTTTTCCGCTTTATTTCCAGATGGCTGCGGATTTTTATGGAAATATCCCTGCAATACGCGTCGTTGATCAGGTTCTTAAAGGGCAGCATGATCCCGCTTACCCCATCGTCCTCCTCCGCGCTGTCATAATTGTCGTTGATAGCGATAAAACGAATTCCCAGCATGGGAAAGATACGCTCTATGTACTTTCCCGCCTCGATATAATTCCGCCCCAGCCGAGACAAGTCTTTTACAATAACGCAGTTGATCTTTCCGGCCTTCGCGTCCTCCAGCATCCGCTGAAAACCGGGGCGCTCAAAGTTCACCCCGCTGTAACCGTCGTCTATATAGCGCTCTTCCAGCCGGATCTCAGGTTTCCCAAGCACATATTCTTCAATAAACTGCCCTTGATTCTCTATGCTGTTGCTCTGCTGTTTTACCGTGGACGACAGATCGCCGTCCTCCTTGGACAGGCGCAGATATTCCCCCGCCTTCCAGATAATTTCCGTTTCTTTTTGGGACATAAAAACCACTCTCTTTTTGCCGGATCATATTCCGTCTATCATTTCCTGTATCCGCTGCTGCAGGCTGACATTCCCTGAAAATGAAGATTTTACCACCATCTCCCCCACCTTGAAACAGTAGGGATTTTTCACCGCCTGTAAAAAGAAGCGGACACGGCCTGCCGGATCTTCACCGGAAAGATCCTCTTCCAATGTCGTAATGTCAACCAGTTCTTCCGCCTTGACTGTCCGTATGTCAACCGCCGCCATCTCTTTCCATGTCTCTCTGTCAAACGCCAATGGCTGTCCCTTCCTTTTAAACGTCCTGTCCTTATATTCCTATGTGGTTTCCGGCATGTCCTATGCGCAGAGCGGAAACCGATCTGTTTTTCAAAAGGCAACAAAAAAGAAAGGCCGGACAGTCTCTGCTGTCCGGCCTCCCATACCGCATTCCCTATTTTTTAGAACGTTTTTCATATTTTCCGCTTTTTCCCGTAACACTCTCCCGGTATTTCAGAGCGTTGGAATCCATGATCACACCCATACACAGGCAGACGATCAATCCGATGGCAAAGCCTAACCACACATTGTTTAACACGACTCCCAGAATCATTCCCACTATGATCCCCACAATGACATAAACGCCCGTCCATATCGTTTTATCTTTAATTATGGAATATGTCTCCACACTCCCCTCACTGCCGCGAAATACAAACCCAGCCTTTTGGAGCGCATTCACACCCTTGTCATTTTCATGTTCTACCTGGGATATAACTTCATATATATTCCTGTACAAAAATACCCAGTTCACCATCATTTTGATCACTTCCGTGCCCAGACCCTGATTTCTGTATTTCTGCGCAAGTTCCACCTTCAGGGGAACAGCCCCAAGATACTTCTCCCCGGCAAAGGACGCCGTTCCGATCTGCTCTTTCTCTCCCTTCCTGAGAGCAATGATCCAGTCAGACTCCCACAGGTCTTCCGCATTCGACGGTGTGATCGTTATTGTATCGGATTTCAGCCAGATATCTTTCTTCTTCATGTCGCCCTGCGCCTCCTTCTTCTGGTTCTATTATAACCCATTGTGCCGCGCAGGGAAAGGTGTTTTTTGACTTGCTATCTTAAAATCCCCCTTAGCAAAACTAAGATTAAAAGTAATATTTATTCATCGAGCCATTGAGCCATTGTCTCTTCGGAATAATAATAGTAGCGCACCCTGTCGCAGCCCCCCTCCTGATAGTTCTCGACAGGTTCTATCCTGTAGCCGTCCTCCTCAAACGCCGTGATCCTTGCGTATCCGGTGGGGGACAGTTCCTCCTCATCCGTGTGAATTACTCCGTCTGTTGTGATGACGGGACTCGGCCTGAAATGGTAGCCATATATCCCCTCTTCCTTGTAGTGCAATATCCAGGCGACATCGTAATCACACCAAAAAACCAATTCCTGCCTGCCATCCCCATCCATATCCAGCATACTAAAATATATCGGCACGGACTCATCAGCGTACTTAAATGTATCTTCTGTCACAAAGATCACATCCTGCTCTCCCGCCAGGACAGCAGCATATAACTGTAGTGCCTGTCTTTGCTTTAGATAATCCGTTTCGTTTTCCATGTTCTTTTCAGACGGCGACCTTTTCAAAAAGGCAATGTCCTGTTCCGGCAGCCTCCCCAAGAATTGCTCATCCAAATTACTTTCCGTAAATTCCATACATTCTGCCAAATCCACATCTTCTATTTGTTCCACACAATCACAAAACTCTTCATATGACACCTCTTTCCCACCAACCTCATAATAATCATCATCCATACCCGCAAGTTTTTCTTCCTTATAACCGTTGCTATTCAGTTCTAAAAGTCTATAATAAGAAGTATTTGCCGCTCCACCGGATTCCTCGTAGACACCATTATTATGTATCCGTTTCATTCCCCGATAAACAAACTGAAAACTGTACACAATCCCATTTTCGTAGTGGAGAATCTGTGTAGATTCCGGTGAACACTCCAAAATGACTTCACTTGCCCCATCGCCATCCATGTCAACGATCATAAAGCAATCTGCCTTCCGCCCTCCCCTGATTTCCCCCAGACACCAATAATATTCATCCCAGTAAAATTCCTGGTACCCTTCGTCAACACTGATAAAGGCCTGCTTGCTATTTAACACCTTCCAGTACGCCAGCATATCCTCCGGTATGCCCAATACTGCAATCCCCTCTTCCGACGGATATTCCACTTCCTCAATGCTTTCCTGTTCCGACGGTTCCTCTATTGGCAGACTTTCTGGTTCCTGGCTGTTTTCCAGTAATACTACATCTATCTGTTCCTCATATTGTTCACTTTCAATATCTGTGGATCCATGACCCAAAGAAGGTGATGCAGCACACCCGCATGTCATACATACCACTGTCATAAACATGATCACAGACATGCCGTATCTTTTTTTCATTTGCATTTCTTCTCACCCCCTACTGCTAAAACGTCATTTCATACCCGTCCTCAATATGAACGGCTCTAACCGATATCTATTCCAGCCATTGGGTGATTGTCTCTTCCGAATAATAGTAGTAGCGTACCCTGTCATAACTGCCTTTCTGATAATCTTCGACAGGCTCTATTCGGCAGCCGTCCTCTTCAAATGCTGTGATCCTTGCATACCCAGTGGAGGAAAGTTCCTCATACCTTGACCATAGCACGCCGTCTATTGTGATATCTGGAGCAACGTCAAGAGGATAAGCATATATTTCTCCCTCCCTGTAATGCAGAATCCAGGTTACATCAAAATAACAGTTAAAAACCAATTCAGGGGTTCCATCCCCATCCATATCTACCAGACTGAAATATATAGGCAACATTTTTTGTGGGTGGTCAAATGAGTCGTCTATTACAAAAATCACATCCTGCTTCCCTGTCAGCACCCCGGCATACAGTTGCAGTGCCTGTTTATGCTCCTGGTAATCCGGTTCACTTTCCAGCATGTCTTCTTTCGGGATCCGTTTCACAAGGGCGATTTCCTGCTCAGATAATTCTCCCAAAAGATAGCTGGCAAGCATGTCCTCTGTATAGTCCATACACTCCGCCTCGCTGCCATATATGTCCTGTGCATACTCATAAAACTCCTCCCATGTCACCTCTTTTCCTCCAATCTCATAATGCTCTCCATGCAGTTCCGCAAGTAGTTCTTCTGTGTAGCCGTCTTTGTTCAGTTCTGTTATCCTATAAAAATAATTATCCTGTGCCCCATCGCTTGCATCATAAATACCATCTTCACTGATCTTAAGCATCGCTCGGATTACAAACTGATATCCATATACTTCCCCGTCCTCATAGCGGAGAATATGTTTTATCCCCGGGTCACACTCCAGCACAATCTCATCCCTACCGTCCCGATCCATGTCAACAATCAAAAATTTATAGGCATCATATTCATCACACAGCCATGTCGTCTCCCAGAAATATTCATTCCAGAAAAACTTCTGGCCTTCCTGGTTCACACTGATAAAGGGTTTTTTATTGTTCAGTACCAGCCAATACGCCAGCATATCCTCCGGTATGCCCAATGCTGCAATCTCCTCTTCCGACGGATACTCCACTTCCTCAATGCTTTCCTGTTCCGATGGTTCCTCTGTTGGCAGACTTTCCGGTTCACCGCTGCCCTCCAACTCCAACGGGTTTTCCAGTAACGGACTTTCCAGTTCTTTACTGCTTTCCGGTTGTTCAATACTTTCCGCTTCCACAGGTTCTTTCGCCAGCAGGCTTTCTGACTCCTCACTGCCTTCCAGCAATGTCACATCCGCCTGCTCCATATTTTTTTTTCTTCCCACATCTGCATATTCATGATCAGAAGAAGAGAAAACGTCACACCCACATGTCATGCATACCATGGTCATAAACATAATCACAGTCAAACATTTTCTTGTTTTTATTTGCATTTTTCTCTCACCCCCTACTGTTGAAACGTCATATTATACCAGTTTTTAATATGTTCTGCATACTCGATATGTTCATTCAGCGCTTTTTCATACTTTGGATTCCCCTCCCCCAAGCCACTGCTTTTTGATTTAAGAATTTCTGTCCAAAAATATATAATTGCTTTTTCTATATCGTTTTCTTTTAAGAAACCAGGCCACTTTCCTCTACATACCCCTTTTTCCATCTCATACTGGAAATAACCTAGCTGAGTTTCCAGATCATACACCGATCCATCTGTATCGTTTGCGTATTTTAATAACTCTTCCTTCCTTGTTTCTAATGTCCACTGAAGAATACCATAACCCACATTATCGCCTGTCTTAAATTCATAATCGTCATATAGTCCTTTATAACTGCTCTCCTGCGCGTTTGTCGCCGAGAACCTCGACTCCGCGAATATACATGCCATGACCGCGATCATATGATCCTTGGATATCTCCATTTGCCCCAGCTTATTCCAGCAGGCGACAAAGGTTTCCCTCTGGGTCTGATCCATACGTTCCCCCATATCCAGCCCTTCCAGATCCTCTATCGTTATATCCATCTTATGCCTGTTGTAATAATCCATGGCGGAGATAAACATCTCATCTGCGTCCCCGATGCCCTGTTCCACAGCCCTATACAGATTCTGAGGCATGGACGGCTGCTTTTTCGTTATCATGCCATATATTTCCCGCCGCTCCACCGGATCTGTGACTCCGTATTTCCCCAGGTATTCCATAAAGGTCATTTCCGTTTTGCGGTCGGTATAGTATTCCATAATCAAGTTATATATTTCACCTGTATCCTCACTGCCACAAAAGTCAGCCATATACAGGTTTTCCAGCATATAGGGCTGCTCTTCCATTATCAGGCCGCATATCTCCTGCTGTATTGCAGTATCCTCGATTCCCCTCGCTTTCAGGTAATTCAGCAAAACCCGTCGCCCGCTTTCAAGCCGCTCCGTGCGGGAACTCTCCGGCTGCGGGTTCATGCCATGAACCATCACCTTTATATCCGTACCCATCCTGTTCGCGGACTGCATAACCTGTAACATAGTCCGCACGGTTCTTATCTGCTCCCGTACTGTCTCCGCATGTCTGCGGAAGATCCCCGCATATCCCCGGTCGGCCTCCGCTGCCCCTTCAAAAGCAGCATTCATCTGTTTTATGGCGTCATTGTTTAATTCCAGGATCCTGTTCTGATAATCGTCTATCTGCCTCGTATAGGAGGAGATTCCCAGCCTGTCCGCCCAATCCCCAAAACCGGCCGCCCTCCCGCCGCACCATGCCATGAAGGATTTCCATTCCCTGTCGTCGATCGACTCCAGAACATTTTCTATCTCTTCCTTTTTTGCCTGTGTGAAATCCCTTACCATCTGTGGTCTCCTCCTGTAGGGGCAGCCTGCCCGCCCCCCGTTTTCCAATTTTGTGGCCTGTCTCGCGTTCCGCGATGTCCGCCACGAGCCCTGTACTCCTTCCCCGGAGTGCGTAACTGCCTATCTTACCGCTTTACTTTCATCCGCATTCTTGAAGTCTGTGAGCATGCTGATTAAATATTCTGCCGTTTCCTCTGCCAGCTTTTCCCACACTCCATAATAAGATGCGTACAGATCGGCCAGCTGCTCTATTTCCGCAATACCTTTTCCATCACCGGACACCGGGGTTCTGCTCACTATCGGATAACAGGCCGGGAGCTGTCGTATGCTATGGGCGCATTCCCTTATAACCTCATATCTTATTTCCAATCCTGCCATGGTTCCCTCCTATTGTAATTGATACTGATCCCGAGTGTCGATCTCACCCAGATAATTTACAGTGGAATCCCTTATCTGCAAGGCTGTGGACGCGACAACCCGATTCAATTTTTCTGCATACTGCAGAAATGCCCTCAATGATTCCGCGGTTTCACCCTTTATGATTCCGTCTTCCACTACCTTTCTCATGATCCTGATATAATCGTTCGACATCTTCTGCAGCTGCTTTCCCTGCTTTTCAAAGTATTCTGCCATTCCGTTTATGTATTCTTCATCAATAACCAACTCTGTATCCTGCATTCTCCGCCTCCTTATCCGCATTGGCAAGCTGCTGCCTCCAATAACCGATACTGCCGTTAGCGCCTGCTATCTGGCCGTTGCAATCATTTATGGTCTGCCTCTGCCTCTCTATCTCCCGGCTGATCTCTGCCCTGGCCGCGTCCATGCTGCCATATGCGCGGGCATACTCCGCGCCGTTTAACAGTTCCCCCATCGCGGCTCCGTATGCATCCACAAGCCTTGCCTGCCCGGATATCCCGCTGAAGACCTCCAGTTTCCCTTTTCTCCCGATCCTGGCCGATTCCAGTTCCATCTGGTAGGCATTGCAGCAGGAGCTTAACGCCTCCAGTTGGCGTATGTTCATCTCTGCGCCTGCCCGCCTGCTTTTTGCGCCTGAGATGTCCCATTCCAGTTGGGATATCCTGTGGCTGATCTCGCTTTTTGTCATTGGTGTCCTCCCTCCCCATCCTGTTCCAGCCATTGAGCCATTGTCTCTTCCGAATAATAATAGTAGCGCACCCTGTCGCAGCTCCCCTTTTGATAGTTCTCAACAGGCTCTATCCTGTAGCCGTCCTCCTCAAACGCCGTGATCCTTGCGTATCCGGTGGGGGAAAACCTATTAAATTCCTCCCAAAACACGCCGTCTGTTGTGATATCCAGAGCAGCATCCAGAGGATAGCCATATATTTCTCCCTCCCTGTAATGCAGAATCCAGGTTACATCAAAATAACAGTTAAAAACCAATTCAGGGGTTCCATCCCCATCCATATCTACCAGACTGAAATATATAGGCAACATTTTTTGTGGGTGGTCAAATGAGTCGTCTATTACAAAAATCACATCCTGCTTCCCTGTCAGCACCCCGGCATACAGTTGCAGTGCCTGTTTATGCTCCTGGTAATCCGGTTCACTTTCCAGCATGTCTTCTTTCGGGATCCGTTTCACAAGGGCGATTTCCTGCTCAGATAATGCTCTCAAAAGATAGTTGGCAATCATGGCCTCTGTATAATCCATGCGCTCCGCCTCTCTGCCATATATGGTTTGTGCATACGCATAGAATTCCTCCCATGTCACCTCTTTTCCCCCAATTTCATAATGCTCTCCATGCAGTTCCGCAAGCAGTTCATATACATACCCATCTTTTTTTAGTTCTGTAAGCCTATAAAAATAATTATCCTGCGCTCCATCGCTCGCATCATAAATACCGTCCTCACTAATGGTAAGCATCCCTCGAAGTCCAAACTGATATCCATATACTTCCCCGTCCTCATAGTG
>CAZGVI010000067.1:0-14357 GCA_964529395.1 uncultured Acetatifactor sp. | reverse complement strand
GTGATGAAATAAGTTTATCACGGAGGAAAAGGCAGCGTCAAACAAGTGGTGCTTGCGTCGGATACTTCTCTGCCCCGCAAAGATGTTTTCTCTCCCCTGCAGGAGCGGAAAGTAAACGGACACGGCAAGAAAGTTCTCTTAAAAATCCAGCAACTTTTCTTTTAATCCATATAACACTGTTTGATCCGCTCTGAATTTAAATTTTAGCATATTATCCTCATGACTTCCGCCTAATTGTCCGGAAACATAAAAACTTCGACTGTTTTCAAACCAAAACCTGATATATGCATCACTTTCAGCATCTCTGATGTCAATTTCCCCCTTTAAGGATTTGATCATAAAATCTATTATCTGTATATATTCTTTGAGCTTACCCTGCTCAATACAAAAATTACATTTTCCCGAAAATCCACACGTTGAACTTAACACCTCATAAGTAACATATCCGCCCACGCAATATAATGATTGAATAGATATCATGCTGACATTGTTTTGAAAAATCATTCTATCGCCCCTCCGAAATGTGTTTCTGCAAAATATCAGGGTGCCTGTACCGATATATATATCAAGGGAATAGACTTATCCTTTACTCCCCAAAAATATATTCTGTCTGCGGCAAACAGTTCATATTTCCCATCGCGTCTATGGCTATTCATAATTGTTGCTTGCGGCGGTGCAGATGGAATGGCCTCAAACAGATAATCTTCTTTTATCTGCATCAATAAGGTCAGCTCCTTCCCGTCAATTGAGCTGGGAGTTTCATCAACACCCATTATCCAGATTGGTTCCCCTCCCAAGCTAAAAGGTACACCTCTGTCAACTACATTTTTAGAACGCATCTTGAGTATTTTAAACGCAACTTTCTCCTCATAGTCCTCTCTCATTACGCCTTTTTCGGAGTCAAACACAATTGTCCTGAAATTTCGAGCATACCTTTGCAAAAACTCTGATGAAATATTTGCGCCAAACAAATCCGGGACTTTAGGAAACATCGGTATGCAATACTGATTGTGAAATGTAGCTGTACAGAAAAAAACGGCCATCGACTTCCCATACCAATCATGCCCTAACGGGAAATCTACTTGAAACAAAAAGGTCAGTTCATTGTTGCACAGTGAGCATCGAGGAATTGTAATATCCATCGGAAGTTTGGGTTTACCTCCAACAAACGAATTTGTTTCCAGACTCTGATTCTCTCCATCCCCAATATCAAAATTCCAGTTAAGCATATTCTTCTACCCTTTCCATATTTATATATTAATCCGTACTAACTTTCCGTTTGGCGTCATTCCGTTATCGGTTTATCGCTTTATCTCTTGACTCTTTAAAATCCAGAATTTCATATTTCTTTATCATTTTTTCTTATCTCCTGTATACTTAAGCTGAAACATTTTTCAATCATGCCATCCGCCCAGTCGCCTCCCACTATTGAGAGCACTGTTACCTACTCCCACAAATACGTATTATCTTTTTGTCCATCCTCAAAGTATTTCTTCACGGCTTTCATTACAATCTCAACTGGAACGCATATTTTATCTTCAAAGTCCCCACTCTGTCCACCCGTGACCAACTTGTGCATGGTCATTGGAGAAAAGCGCGCGTTAATCAAAGTGTATATGTCTAAATTGTCATTTTCAGATACATACACATTGTACAATCCATTATTGCCGCCTCCAATACACAGATAATTATCCTCATTACCGTTATCCATTGTAATTTGCGTTACGTTTTCCCATCAAGCATATTGATTATATTCTCTGTTTCTTCCTAGGTTGGAAACAAAATACATTTTTCGGTATTATCCGGATTCCTCCAGTCATCAGAAAATATTCTTTTAACATACATTATTTTGCCACTCCTTCGTTCAGCCAGCAGTCCTGTGCCCTTTCTTTATATCCCCAGATACAAATTCTCTTTTTTGACGTTTCATAGACCCCACCTTATCTACATCAAAATTCCTGAATACATATTGAATCTAGCTTTGATTGATAAAGCCTCCCACTAACCCTTTGGTGTTTCCAACTTGGAGGAGCCATATAATAAATTTTTCCATCTATCAATTCTGCTCTTTGGCCATCAGGCAAAGCATATATGTCATCTAACGTATATACATCTTCTTTTCTCAATACATCCATAATTCTTACACCTCCACTTTTAATATCATTATATCTCAGAGTCTTGGCCCTGCACCCTCCTAATGCAAAATTCTTTCATAAATCCGATAATTTTTTTATCGTTTCCAGTCTCATAAAAGTCAATCAATAGTCCTTTAAATTCCTCCAACTTTTCGATAGGTATCTGAAATATTCCCACATTATTCTCAATAAGCACTTTGTTTGCCATTAACTGCGCTACTCGTTTATTTCCATCAATAAACATTTGAGTCCGTGCAATGTAACAGAAATACTTTAATGATCTTAACTCAACATCTTTTATTTCCTCAATTTTCTTGATTGAATCCATAATAATTCCACTATGAGGCATTTCAGGTTCCCATAATGTACCGCCTATCTGAACTGGAATTGTCCTTATTTCTCCAGCATAATTAAACAGCAATTCTCCGACAATTTTATCAAACTCTCTCAGTAGCATTATGCAATTATTATACTCAAGATTATCTAAAAGAAATTGCCAGGCGCGTTTCATATTTATAATAAATAATACTTCTTCTGTTTTAGTAGTTGTAGGAGCATTAGCCAGAATTGCTTCCGTCTTTGGAAATGTAGTCCCCAACCCTTCAAGATTAGCACTTTTCCATATACTGTCCACTAACATCCTTTTTGCCATTTCTATAGCAGTATCACGCATTGTACATTCCTCCTGGCCCATTATATGAGCAGTGTTTCCGATCCTAACCGTCACCATTGGTTTCCCTCAACAACAGAACTCGGAAATTACTTTGTATTTCCCATACATACCTATGTCCTCCATATTATATCATTTTCTCACAATAAAAGCCACCCGAATTTCTCCAGTGGTTTCTACTCCTTCATTCACTAGGTTGGCACCTTTCTTAGGTATTTTTTTGATTGCGCTAATCTTATTATACCAGAGAACAGGTGCTTTTGTTTTTTCCGGACATTCCCTGCTCCATATATTTGGGGTCTATTTTATTATCTTTTTCTTATTTTGGGGATCATATATATAAAACTTTCTCGCTTTTATTTGATATTTTATATCTGTTGAGACAGCTTTATCAGATACATTACAACCGCATACAATAAAAGAGTATATATCACTTTCTTTTCCTATTACCTGAATCTCATAGATTTCATCATTGAACGGTAACTCGCTGTTTTGATGATACTCTACAACATCTTCAAACACCAGGCAGCCATGTTCAATATCTTTATCCGAATAATAGTTCCACTCATTACATCCTTTTTTTATTCTTGAAATTAAGTTTATTTGAATAACTATTTTTTTATCATCTACTTCCATCCTTTCACAATATCTATCTCCAAGATATATTGAACTTAGAAAATCATTCAACTCTTCCATGTAAATTCCTCCTGTCGGGCAAAGGTTGTATCAGGCGGTTATACTTATTTCATTTTATACAGTTCTGCCAATTCAATCAACTCATTGCCCAATTGGTCTGAATAATCCCAAGAGTCAATAATAATATGAGGATAATTTAAATAATTATTTTCTATCGCATAATTATTGTGAAGTTCGTTTAATATTGTCTGTAGTTGCATTATGTTTTTATTGCTTTCTCCCGTTTTTGCTTTTTCTATTTCTATTACTAATTTCTGTTGCAATTCCTCATTTCTTTTTTTTAAACTCTTTTCTAGCGACATTCTGGCAAATCCTCCAAATTATTAATGTACCATTGCCTCGCACCCCCAACATACTGATCTCCAAAACTGCTTTGATCCGCAGCATTTCCCGTTATCATAGTTGTTCCGTTTCTGACTTGAAACTCTAGAATGTCACAGACATTGCTCAGCCTATACCCTGCTCGGTACCAATATCATTGATTGCCTTTTGTTATATTTTATATCCATAGAAACTTTTCCCTCCTATTTCCCATTCCATATTGGAGATGGCTGCGACATACTCATATAATTCTTTTATAATTTCACCATCAATTTTTTTCCCGTATGATACAGGGCATTTAATACCGCTGCTATTTGATAGAATAGACGGCATCTGATCTGTATAAAACTCTGTTCCACTTTTATAGCAGTTAATAGCAATCTCAATTATTGCTTTTGTTAAATTTCCAGGATAATATTTTTCTCCTTTGTAGTAAAATAGTTCCAGGCTGTTTTTTGTAGAAAATGAAGTAAACATTTCTCCTAACTGATCTAGATTATATTCCTCATCCTCATAATATCTCTGCCCCAGCATCGCACAAATACACCGTGCAATATCATTTCCAACATATGTTTCCTCCCAATCTTCAAATAACGCTAATAAATACGGAATAGCATGAAGCGACAACGATTCCTGCACAAAAGCCAGGAAAGTTCTTAGTTGTTCCTCATCGCAATTACTCAAAAAGTTCTCCAGTAATCTAAAATCCTCATGCCCCGCTATCGCCATAAATAGCCTCATTCCAACCGTAAAAACGCGCCGATCTGGAGAAGATAAGAAATAATTACAAAAATCTTTTTTTTGTTCAAAATTACCGTTTTGAAATTGCTGTATAAATTCAAATATTTTGTTTTCTTCATTCTGCTTTTGCATATATTGTCCGCCTAAATTATTTACTTTTTCAAACCAAAAACTTCTTATTAATGCATCTAACATGCTAAACCTCCTAACTGATCATGTTTCCTTCAGGTCATAGGCCATCGCAGCTGGGTGAACCATTGGCTAATGTTTTGGCCTATAGACGTTTAAATACTTGGGTATGGATTTTATTATGGTATGTGGTAATATATTGCTTTCTTTATTTCATCGGCTAGTTCCATTATCCTTATCCATATTTCTGATACCTTTACTGATTGAACATTCCAAAGCTGGGGGTAGTTAGCTGGAATATCAAGGAATAAGCTTTTTAAAATCAAACACCTTTCTTTTATCTCCTCATCTATCCAGCCTTCAAGCAAAAACAGTTCCAGGTTATCATCACTGACATCGTTTCTAATTCCAATGTCAAAATCTTCAAAAATACATGTTTCAATTTCTTCATCTGAAGAATGTAAAAGAAACATCCCGCATTGATTCAATGTATATAGAAATCTCCGGTATCTGTCTTCTGCCAGTTTATAGAATTTATCTACCATGTCACCAATCCCTGTTATATATAATAGTCGCCTTGTCGTCTGGTTTAGGCACATAAGTGTTAATATCAACAACTTTTACAGTACCAGTTTTTCCAGACTTAATTCCCCAATATGCCCCTTCATGTACTCCACCCCCACCATGATAAAATACCATATTGTCTGGATACGCATTTTCAATAAACTTCCACCCACTACTATTACTGCCATATGTATCTCGTATCCACCCATCTCCAGGCGCTTTTCCTAAAATAGCGATTCGGCATATATAATATATCTATATTTCCATAAATGTATCATGTTCATCATAGTAATCAATCGCCGTCATTAGTTCCTCATTAGTAGCATTTTCCTTTCTGCTCAAGGCAGAAATAATTACGTCCTGTATCATCTCGCCCGTATATGCCAATTTGTAGTTATTATTTTCAATAAATTCTGGATATATTTCCTCATCGTCATCAGTGACATCCGGCCACTCATCAATATAGCACTCTGTATTCAAATTCGGATATAAATCTTCTTCCAGAACGTATACGCACCAGTTACCATCTTGATATAACGCTTGAGCTCCTCGCTCAAAATATACTTTTTTAACTTCATTAATTATTTCACTAAATACATATTTTTTCTCTTTTTTAAACATTTTCTCTCCTATCTCTTTTTCTATTACTCTACAGTCTTCCTCTTCTTCCGGCTCTGCCACCACCCCATTTATCTCGTCCCCCTCTTCCTGCGTCCCGTCCGTTATTCTGCGGCTGCGGTTCCCGGCTTTGTCGTAATAAAGCTGTTCCGTGTAGGTGGGATACTCTATCTTTGTCAGCTGGTTCACGCTGTTATAGGTGTAGCGGGTGGTTCCGCCGGGCTGCTGTCTCTCCGTGCGGTTGCCGTTGTTAAGGCTCTTGATGGCACCGTCCGGGTAGTGGGTGTGCAATGACAGCCCGTTGTTATTATCGTTCACATATCAGAGAATATCAAGGGTGTTATATTTTAATCGCCAAACCAAATCTAACCAGAAAGAAAGTTCCCCCGCATGGCAAGTATAACACAAGATGAATCAAGCTCATCGTTTTCATTATAATTCTACCATTACCTGTTTCATTCCATACTTACTAATATCTTGTTCACTGCAGGAATCTCGGGCAGTTGCCATTCTTCTTCGTTTACAGGCATATCGTCCAATAAATGCTGCGGCAATTCTCTTACATTCAGATTGCAGGTCATATTTCTGGTTTTTGCTAATTTAATCAGCGCCATTCCATAACTGTCAAATTCCGTTGGTGCTGCGGCTCTAGCCTGCCGACGTAACATCATAATTCTTTTCTCAAAATAATGATTCATCTTTTTTTCGTCTTTATAGACAATTGCCCACAATATTTCATCTACATATGATGTGAATTTTTCCTGCTTTATCTTTTCTGGAAGATATCCCATTGCTTCATCATATTTTTGTTCTAAAATACAACGCCATGCAGAATCTCTTGTCGGAAAAGAGACTGCCAATTCTGGACAATTTGCCAGAATTGCATACTGAATGTAGAAAACTACATTTTTTCTTGTATCTAATTTTTTAATAAATGCATCATTTGATGTCAACCCCTTATCATATAATTTAAGTACAACGCCGCCTGCTTTGGCTGCCAAAAAGCAATATCCCTTGAATTTTTGTGTGTCGTTATTGGCCAATAAGTAGCATTTTGCATAAGACCCATACGACAATGATAGCCTATGATATAATTTCAAGATATCGTGTTCATGTCTTTTTATATCTTCTTTTATCCCTGCGTCCACAAATGCACTATTCTGAGATACTATTCTTTGAACATTTTGTATTCTTTCCTCAATACCTTTTGTTGTATAATCCATATAAATCTTACCTTTCTTCACTCAGATTCCAAAGATCAGAAACATAATCTCTACCTATTTGTACTTTTTCTTGATCAATGGCAAAACCTGTTATATTATTCACATTATGTCTATTTATTTTTTGTGCACAACCATACCCTGTTATGGGATTGGGATTTCCACATGCATAATGCGAACACACTTGTCGTATTTCCCCATTTGCAAAAACTCTGCTCGTATCACCCCCTACTACATGGGTTATATTCCCCAGCTCGTCAGAGGCATAGTGGTAGTACGTCCTGGCACTGTCCGCGTCCGAGGCGATCAGGTCATAGCCCCGGATGTAGCGGGTCATGCCCTTCTCCTCCTCCAGCTGGGTCACCACTTCCTGGCCTCGGAAGATGAATTGTACCAATCTTCCGTCTTCCTCGATCCCGCTGCGCAGTCCTTCCGCGTCGTAGTGGTTGATCTGGATATGGCCGTCAAAGATCTCCACTTTCTCTGTCCGGTTGAACAGGTCGTAAGTATAGCGGGCCCTGTCGTCCGCCGTCAGGTTTCCGGCTTTGTCATAGGTAAATGTGGTCGTCTCCCCCCTCTCGTGTACTCGGTCAGGTGGCCTACAGGGTCATAGCGGTATTCCTCCTGCATCCCGTCCGTTATACGGCGGCTGCGATTCCTGGCCTTGTCGTAATAGAGCTGTTCCGTGTAGGTTGGATACTTTATCTGGGGGCAACTGGTTTACGCTGTCGTAGGTGTAACGGGTGATGCCTCCGGGCTGCTGCTTTTCCGTACAGTTGCCGTTGTGGTCGTAGCTGTAGCGTTTGTCCGCCAACACTTCTTGGCCCAGCATAGTCTTCGAGCCGGTGAGATTTTTATCCCCGTCATAGGCGTACTTAGTGTACAGGCTGCCGTTTTTAAGACCATTGATCATGCGGCAATAGGTGTACTTCGTCAGCTTATATGCTTTTTCATTGCATATATTAATATTTAAAATACGGAATCACATTAAAGTCCATTTTTAATTCTTGTAATTTAGTAATCGTAGCTTTAATCTTTGAAGCCTTTGCTTTTAGTATACACGTTTCTTCTTCCTCAAGCATTTGTTTTGCAATAACATAATTGACATTGGCAGTTTTTGCTACAAAACTTATTTTTTCTTTGTCTATTCCAACTACATTCCTAATATAAAGGCTATATTCCGTTGCATCAGCATCTATTTCGTCAATGTATGTTGTTACTATACCCCATCCACATGCTGGACATATCCATCCTTGTGTGGATCCCTGAATACGCCAGTACATTTTATTCTTACATTTTTCACACAACATTTATTGATTTCCTCCTAGAGTAAACACTTTAAAAGTTCCAACATCATTCATGTCTGACGCCCCCACTGCCTCTGGACCATGTGGCCTGTTCTGCTCCGTATTCTGCGCAGTATCATTTGGAATCCTATCCTTCCCAGTCTCCTTCAACGCCAGATTGTAAGCATCCTGAACAGACATACCCGGATTCTCTTGACGGATTCGATCATACGCATCTTTGACACAGTTGCAGTAATACCTCTTGGATCCGCATAATACACCGATGTCATAAATGTACTCGGTATACAGACGACTGTTTTCAGGCTCTTAATTGTGCTGCCAGGATGTCTGATAATCGTATTGTCGTATTGCCAGGCATTATGGTGGTCTTATAGTACTTTCCTGGAAATATCTTCCTGGCTGACCAGATTACCGTCCAGGTCGTAGGCTATGGCCAGCAGGAGGGCGGCCACTGACTGATTTTCGGGTCAGACGCCCCATGACATCATGCTCATAGCTGTAGCGCATATGTCTAGAGTGCATACATTAGATCTCTACTATGGAAAATCCGATAAGCTATATCACAACAGGGTAATTTCACTGGCTAATCTCAAAAATCCAGTCACAGAAAAATTATGAGGAACTTTCTAAACAAAGTGATAAATTTTTTTAAATTATTTTATCACCACTCCTCTTTACTATCCTCTTCAACTTCCTTTAAAAAAGTCAGTAAATCGTCCCAGATAGGCGGCTCTATATCCATCCCAGATTCACGATCCCAATAAGTAAAATAATGCCCCTCTTCGTTTTCGCCTTTATAACAAAGCCAATATGAAAAGTAATTATCTCCCCCAAACACAAACCATTCTTGAGAGAAAGGATCTGATGCCGAAATTTTGATCGCCAAATCTAAATTACATATTATGCCATATGGTAAATCTACACTTCCAACTGTATCATATAATTCTCTCAGCACTTCTAGAAAATCTTTTCCCTCTAATGAGCATGTCTCTTTATTAACTTGTGCTCCGATACTATCAAAATAATCCAGTAATTCTTCCATTAAAATTCCTCCATGCCAACGTTGAAAATGTTCATCTCTAGTAGCTGGATAAATGTTTTTTTCATAAATCCAGCAGAATTTACAATACTTGGAACTGTATCTATCTCATTTAATAAACTATAAAAAAACTCACATCCTCGAGAATCCTGTCCAGCATCTGCCACATCCCCTGATTTCTCTAACATTTCATATAGACTTATTTTTTGTTCAGACACTGGCAAAAATAATATCCTTGAATTATCTCCGTTAAAACAAAATTATTAAAAGCAAAATAGTTTTTATTATGTCTTCGTTCTGCTATAACCTCAAACGATTTTTGTTTGCCTGTGGCAAGGATTGTTTCATATATCCATCCGGCGTCATCATCATAAAGGGTTCCCCTCAAGATATTTACTGCCCAATTTTGCCATTTCGTTTCATCGTACATGATTAGTATAATCTACCCAACTAATTTCTCTCCCATAATCATCATACATTTTTATTTGTTTAACATTCCCAGTTTCATCATACTTTGGCAAATACTTGACCCCTGGTCCTTGACACAGTTGCGGTAATGTCTACTCGGATCCGCATAATACACCGGATTATTCCTGCAATACGCATACAGGTTCAGCCCGTCTCCGCGGTAGGTGTCCTCCTGGGTGAACCGCCCGATCACGGGGTTGTAATACCCGGCCCGCAGGTATTACTGCTGGCTGATGGGATCGTACTGTTGGCCGTTGAACTTAAAACGGTTCTCTACCTTTTCCTCGCAGAGAGTCAGGTTCCCCCATGCGTCATATTCGTAGCAGTTAAGGATATCCTCCCTAGCTACTGCATGGGTTACACTCCCCATCTCGTCAGAGACATAGTAGTAGTATGTCCTGACACTGTCCGCGCCCGAGGCGATCAGATCATAGCCCCGGATATAGCGGGTCATGCCCTTCTCCTGCTCCAGCTGGGTCACCACTTCCTGGCCCGGCATAGTCTTTAGTCGTAGGCGTACTCGGTATGCAGGTTGCCGTTCCGTAGGCTCTTTATGGTGGCGTCCAGGCAGTAGATGTACTCTACCAATCTATTGTTATTATCATTCGCGTATTTGAGGTTGTCAAGGGCATTATATCTGCGTGAGATTACAAGTTCCACTTCTACCAAAATAAATGATACAATCACTTGTCTTTGATTTCGTCCATGACATGCATTGGTACTTTTATTCGGTTGCTTGCGGGTGCATTGTATCAGCATCCAAATTAAGACCTTTCATTTTTGCCAATTGCATACATGATACATTGGAATTTGCCTTCATTTCTGGATTTGCACCATGTTTAATCAAAAATTCAATTGTTGATATATCGCCTTTATATCCAGAAACAGCAATCATCAAAGGCGTCCTGCCGAATTTATCTTTAATATCTATATACGCTCCTTTCCATAATAGTTTTTTAATTATTTCTATTAATTCACTTTGAGCCGCCGCATGTAAATATGAATACCCATTTACATCTTGGAAATTCACATTCTCAATATTATCAATCATACATAATGCATTCTCCTCATCCTTGTCAATAATTTTGTAAAACAACTCATCTCTTCCCATCCTATCCATTATTGTCTCTTTCCTCTACTTCATTTTATGAACATGGTTTCTGATAGAACTTGGATCTTCAAATTGATAAAAAATGGAATTTTACCGTAGCGTCTTAACCGCAGTGAGCTTTAGGAACTTTTTGCTACTGATTCTTATTATCTAATAATAAATTGCCATCATTAAAATCACTCAAGAATGTCTATCATGCTATACATACATGCTTTTTCATATAGAGCCTCATGATCACCATTTATTACTTGCCTGATATCTGACGAAATTCTTTTTATTTCGTTATCAATTATCTTATGATTATTTACAAAATCTTGCAATTGCTCTTCATCAAAACTCTTGAAATAATATTCCAAAAGATACGCATCTAAATACCGTACAGGTAGTGTAATAAAGGAAATCATTTTATCAGGTGCATATTTTTCCAAAGAATTTTTTATTAATCTTAGAAAAGCATACCACGTTTCTAAAAACTCATATAGTCCACTCTTAAATGCAGCCTCTTGAATATCTTGCGTCTCATAATATATGCCCTCATCTTCATGATTTGAAAAATTGTCAAAAATAAGTTTTATATTATCATACCCCCTATATATCTGTTTATGTTCAAAAACCTCTTTCGTGTTTTCGTGTATAAACTTATATAACTTGTCTAGATCTTGTAAATAGTTATATTGACTTAGTTTCAGGCACAAACACAGTGTTCGACTCATTCCCATAACAGCCAAATAGTAGCATTTATCCATACCCAGATGTTTTGATTCTTTACATAACTCTTCATAAATTATTTGACTTTTTGCTTTCACCTCAAACCTCCGTTATTCGTGGATTGGTTACCTACAGGTCAATGGTTCGCCGTGGGCTCTGCTGTCCTAAAGCGTGGACCTGTGTATCGCTACTCTGCCGACAAGGAGGTGCCGCAGATAGCCCGAACCTTGAAGTTTCAAAAGACTCCTTCAAGATATCTCCAGTTTTCTTTGTTTTCAGTTGCTGCTGATTAGGCAGCTACGCCTGCTTAATCAGCTTGATTGACAACCATCAGAATGACAGCTGGCTGTCTGATATCACGCTATACTGATATTGTCTGTCATCATGCCCCATATAAAGCAGGCAAGCTGTCTCGCTTTCAAGTCTTTCGATTTATGACCCACCGCTCCCTTGCAGATCCCTTTGGACGTTTCGATCAACAGTTTCCTTACATGGCTGTTTCCGGCTTTTGTAATGGGAAGTCTATTGATGTTATCGCTGCTCGAATCTTCCCCGATACCAGCCCCAGATATGCGGAATAGATATTCCCTTTTACAAATCTCTGGAAGTCCCCTGTTTCAACCGCACAGGATAATGCCATATGGGTTTTCACTCAGTTCCTCTATCCTCTTATCGAAGGATTCAATCCGGTTGGTCTGATATTCATAGGTGATCAGATATTTGTTTAGCGTTTCCCTGTCCAGTTCGCTCAGTTCAAGCGATTTCGGCCACCTTAAGTGCGCCTGCGTCCATTTCCTTATCATAATGGAATTCCTGGCTTAGGCAGAATGCGTGGATCCTCTGTTTTGTTTTCTTCAGATCCAGTTTATGATCGTCTCTCATACACAGATAAAGTTTCACATCGTCATCTTTATCGGTCGGGATATGCACCGCATGATACCCACCATAGGCAAGGCACTACGCAATCATTAATGCATCACGCTTATCTGTTTTGATCCGTTTTCCCTGCTGTGTCATCATGGTTGTCGGAGCAAGGATGACACACTGGATTTCTTTTTCACTAATGCAAGAGAATCGGTAGTATTACTTGTATTTCCTTGCAACTATTATATCAGGAAATGGCTTAATGGTCACTATTTATCAGCTTTTAAAACTTAATCAGCAGACCCTGAGGATGATGACCTTGACGAAGGCGAATTTGAAAAAGGCTTTTATATATTCTAACGCCTCCGTCTTGTCAGTGCGCCCGCCTTTGGCGGGCTATTTTGTTTAGTCTTCCACCAACCAGGAGGAATTTCCTATAACAGAACAAAATCCGCAGGATGGTTTGTTTTCCATCCTACGGACATGCTCTTGCCTAGTCTTTCAACTCTTTTCTTTTCTTATAATCTTGAATAAACGAAATGAGTTCCTGATTCTTCTGTATACTTTTCTGCAATTCTGTCTCGTCTACGGAATAATTTGGATCAGAAACACATAGTTCCAACGGTTCAAAATTGTAAACAACATCATTCAAAGCTGTTTTGCTCATAGTCCACCTCTCTATTCTACCGATAAAATAGCCCCACTTCACTGCATTTTGCCAAAAACATCAGGGCCGCCATATACATTTCCATTGCCGGGGAATCTTTATCCATGCCTTCAATGCATTCCCGAAACAACTCAAAGGCTCTATTATATTCATATTCTATGTCTCGTTTTAAATAATGCACAGTACCCTGGTTGGATACAACCACTATTACTTGTATCACAGGATGTTGGATAAAGAAATGTATATCCTGCAGAGAGAAAGTCTGGGTAGATGGATGATTGTGCAGTATTACCACGGCGACAGACTTTCTGGATACAATAATGTGGTTAGAAAGAGTGTCAGCAAGTATGTCTACCTCATGCTCAGTTCCCAATGATATCCCAAAGCTGCCAAGTGGATTTTCAGTTCCAAGATCACAGGTAATAGCAACCTCATTACTATCATTCTTTTCCTTAGAAAGAAGTAATACATCTTTCGCCAACTCCTGCATAATCTTATTCTGCTCATCTGTAAATCCATCATACTGAATAAACGGCACTTTATCTATGGCAATATCTGTAATATATATTTTTCTGTCCCGCCTTTTTGCCTGCCCACATATATTATCCATGCCCTCTGGCATATCCCACCTCCCTTTTCCCAGAGCAAACCATATTTTACTGACTGACATTTGAATCTCTGGCTACAACTACTGCAACGTTTAAATGCTCATATATTAATCCCTATCTATTTTCATATTTACATTATAACAGATATCTTCTATTTTACAACCGTGTTTCAGTTCCCCACAAAAACTAATTGTAATAGCGAGTTTACTAAGAAAGCTGTGCCATAAGGATCCGACATGTGGAATGAATGCTGTCATCAATGATCGGGAGAACTTTGTTGCGGAAGAAGAAAAGACTGCGAAAACTGAAAGGGAAACAGATATAATGCAGCGGCGGGAGCCGATTAAACAGGTGACATTTTTTATGGCACGAGAACATGAAACAGCGCCGCACTATATGTCTTTGCTGTTCCATGCCTGTGCTATGGGATTACTGCGCAGTCTGGCAGGCGGCAAGATCACCCCGGTGATCTTGCCGTACTCCTGTAAATG
>CAZGVI010000066.1:0-14368 GCA_964529395.1 uncultured Acetatifactor sp. | reverse complement strand
TTTTTTAGTTTGTATATCCATGTTTTCTCCTTTTAGCTGATAATCTGGTATTATCCTTCATTTAGTTCCAATTTGAATTTACAACAAATAACGTTCAATTATCACTACCAAAATAATTATACAATCTTTCCCAGAATAAAGCAATCTCATATCACAAGATTTTAGATAAGTCTTAATTTTTCTCCCCAAATTCCATTTTATTTCTCGGATTCCTAGTTTGCAATATCTCTTTTTCCTTTTCAGTAGTTACATAAGTATATATCTGTGTCGTAGTGATGGACGAATGCCCCAACATTCTTTGTATATATCTGATGTTTACATCTTCCTCCATCAAATAAGTGGCAAAGGAATGCCGGAACATATGTGGTGTGATATTTATATCTGCCTGTATTTCTCTCGCATATTTATGGAGCATGCGTCTGGCGGACTGCTCGGACAATGGATTTCCGTACCGATTGACGAAAAAGTATCCGTGTTCTCTTCTCTCCTTTTCAAAACATTCTTTATAGACATTCAATATAGACAGTACATCGCTATTTCCAATATGGAGGTATCTTTCCTTTCCGCCTTTTCCCTGAATACATAATACACCGTTTTTTAAGTCTACATATCTGTTTTGCAAATGGCACAATTCCGAGGTGCGAAGCCCAGTTGAAAAAAGTGTTTCAACTATTGCAATATCCCTTAAGATGATCTTTTTATGCCAGTCTGAATATTCTACACTGTCCCTCGCTTTATAAAGATGATCCAGTAAAAGTTCTATGATGTCCCTTGGAATGATCTTCGGCAGAACCACCTCTTCCCTGAATTTTGTTTTTACTTTACGGAAAGGATTTATGGCCACTATCTCTTCTTCCTCCAGATAATGAAATAAAGCCTTTACGCTGGCGATTTTTCTTTTCACCGTTTTCTGCTTATACTCGCCGTGCAGAAACTGAAGATATAGATTTAGCTTTTCTTTATCCAAGTCGTTCCCGTTCGCTCCCACCAGCAGGACAAACTGCGTCAGATCTGTTCTATATGCCCGCAACGTTTTTTCATCCAGCTCCTTTTGAAATTTACAGTATTTCAGATATTTATCGATCTCGTATTCTAATTGCATGGCGTCAGCCTCCTCGCATTGTAGTATAAATCCTATAGTAATATTCCGCATATGTATCTGCAATCGTACATTTTAAGTTGTACGGCGCATTATTTCTCTTTTCCTATAATAAATCGCCAAATAAGATTATAAAACTGATTGTTAATCAAAACAAAAGGCGGGCAATTGCCAAAAAACAAAACCTTTAAACAACACATTATACATGTGCCATTTAAAGGTTTCGCATTTTATCCCTACTGTCCGTGGGAAGTGCTCCCACGGTTCTTATTAGCCAATCACCAAAAAAACTATATGATTTCTACACCCTCTTCCACATCGTTATCATCAAATACCAGAAAAGCATTTAACATCTGTGCCAGATCCTGTAAACGATCTTCTTCAAAGACATACTTCCTCTCCCACAGTTCCTGCAATTCCTTCCCGCCGACATATTTTTCCAGCTCCGCAGGAACCGCGGATTCGTATTCCTCGAAACCGTACTCCTCCAGCCATGTTTCGTCCGCACGAACATAACGGCACAGTTTTCCGTTCTCACAGACGGAAACAAACGCAATATCGCTGTCAAAGGTCGCAAGCGCAATCACCGGTGAACCAAATATTTTTTCCAGCGAATCCACAAATTGCGGATCTGCCTCATACTGTCCCTCACATATCCATTCGCTGAAAACAGAAAACCAATCTTTTGTTTCCTGAAAAAATATGGTATAAGTCAAGGTATCGGATGCTGATGCCTCCGAAAGCCGCTCGCGAATCTTTTCAGAAGTAAGCTGATTCTTTTTTACCATGTAAAATACTCTGGTCATACCCATGGAATGTCCCGCCTTTCTCTTCTCTACACAAACAAAATAGGAAATGATTTTTACATTTTATCTTCGCGTAGTTCCATAATAATTGTCGGTATAACTTGCGGCTTAATTGCACGCCTTCCACTTTTAATTAGAATTTATTGAACCTTTATCAAAAAATCCTTGTATATTCCCACCGGCACACCTTCACCAAAAGAATACTCTTCCATTGTCTCCTTCTCAAATCTATATACAGCAACCATCTCTTTTGCAGGATCAACAATCCAATACTCCCTGACTCCTGCCGTGCGGTATTTAAACAACTTTGTGAAATAGTCCATCGCCTTGTTTCCAGGAGACACAATTTCAATCACCCAATCCGGCGCACCGTGACAGCCTTCGTCATCTAATTTAGAAGAATCACAAACTATGGAAATGTCTGGTTCTATATAATTTATATCATCTTTATTCAGAAAAACGGCAAATGGAGCAATGTTGACTTCACACTCACCATTTTGGGATTCAATATAATCTGCAATTTTCCTACTTAATGAAAACAATATCCTCTGATGAGTCCTACTTGGTGGAGCCATATAATATATTTTTCCATCTATCAACTCCGCCCGTTGTCCATCTGGCAGGGCGTAAATATCATCTATCGTGTAAACCTCTTCTTTTCTCAATGCATCCATAACCCTTTTACCTCCGCTTTTAGCATCATTATATCTCACAGACTTTAGAAATACAATCAAATTCTTCTATGTTCCTTTTCTTTATGAGTTCTACTATGATTTGAGAACAATTATTCACTTTTAGATTTGTGTGCTGTTACATCGTCACTTCCTTTAATTTTTTTCGCTTATCCGCATTTTCCTTATCACTGTTGTCGCCATATAGGAGAAACACATAATCCGCGTCTTTCTGCAAATGATCATACAGATATTTGGCCTGCTCCTTGTATCTGGTCAAGATCACCGGCGTTCTGCCCGCTTTCACACAGGCTCTTGTATCCTCAAGAATCATATTGTTTCTGGCCGGATTCATACTGATTAAGGAATAGGCAACGTTAATATCCCCTTTGCTTACATCCGTGCCAATCACTCTCGTATACCGCGGATATACATAGTGCCCGATTCCTTGTTCCTCTGCCCTTTCTTTCGCAGTATAGCTATGTCTGACCGGTCCCAGCAGCATATATACGATTTTCTCCAGATCATCCCCTCTTTTTGGCGTTGCCGACACACCGTAAACATACCGGGCGTTCACTTTCTGCATGACCTGAATAGATGTATGAGAACCGCAGTGGTGACACTCGTCCATCAAAACCATACCATACGAATTTACCTTTTCCTGTAATTTTCCCTTGCTGTAGAGAGAGCCCACCATAGCCACATCAATCATACCGTTCATAGTGTTCTTACTGCCGTGTAAAATGCCTATCACGCTGTCCCTCTGCTTTTTCCTGCCGCTTTTGGTTTCGTAAATCGGCAGTTCCTCATCTATCACCAGAAACTTGTTCAGTTCGTCTACCCATTGTTCCAGCAAATCCTTACTATGCACCAATATAAGTGTACTCACCTTTCTTTCCGCTATCAGATAACCGCAAACTACTGTTTTTCCAAACGCAGTAGCCGCACTGAGAACACCATTTTCAAAGGAAAGCAGGCGCTGCGCCGCCAAATCCTGCTGCATTTTCAGCGTGCCTTGAAATGATACCCGTATGGGTCTGCCCTTTTCCCTGTGATCCTCAATTTCATAGTCGATGCCCGCTTCCTTACAGAGCGCAGTCAGACTGTCCAAAAGCCCTCTGGGAATACAGATATACCCCTCCGTATCCTTTCCCATATATACTGCACTGAAATTATAATAATTGGAGTATCCAAGTCTCTTATTTTTGTAAAATACAGGATTGTCAAAAGCCGCCATGCTCCTGATTCGATTTTGCAGACGCAGCATAAGATTTAATGTGTCTACATAGATGCCGTCTCCAAGAACAATGTGCATCTTTCCTATCACATCCGATGAGGTAAAGCCCTCTTTTTTGTTCCATGGTTTCGGACGATCCTGAGGGATTACAATTTCTGCCATTCCATTCCTTACGGCAAGTTCCGCCTGCCATTTGACCATAAGACTTTCTATATCTTCTACTGAAAGTTTTGGCGTATGATTCAATAAAATATCCCATTGATCCGGATACGCATTCCAATTTTTATCTACAAAAGCACTGTTTCCATCTTTCAGAGCCCGCCCCTGCAGCGGCAGCGCAATGAGATTCCCTATACTGCTGGCAACATCCTGAGACGGATACATTCGATCATAGTAATGAAAGGATTTCAGGTTTATCAGCGAAGATCCTTTATCCAGCAAAAGAAAACCAAAATTTCTTGCGAGAGTTGCTGACACCGGACGCTTGAAAAAGATCCAGAGATGTGCCCCTCTTCCTGATCTCGATCTCTCCACTAATGGCGTTATCCCACTTCTTTCACAGATCAGCCTTAAGGCATCTACCTCTTCATGCCATTCCTCATCATCGTTGGCAAAATCCGTCTTTTCAGCACCTTTCTCATGATTATCAAAATCAAAGACAATAAATCGGCATGTACCATCCGGAAACAACGGATAAACACCCAATACATCTGCACCATCTTCTCTGTATCCGAGAAGATGCTCCATGATTTTTTTCGGTCCAAGTTTCGTCCATGCCCTGTACCCGCAGGTTTCACAATTCACTTTTTCCCCGCGCTGTTTCGGACATTTCTGCTCGTTCCACCTGTTGTCACATTGCGGAAAATACCCTCCCTTTGTGCCTCTTTTGGCATATACATCCGTTCTTCCCCAAAACATTGCAAAATACTGCTTTGCTAAATCTTCCGTGATATATCTGCTTAAAATGCGCCCTCCCTGATCCGGGTCATACTCCCCGCCGCTTTCGATTTTCTCTTCAAACACATCCGACGGCTCATATGCAATATTCGCCTTATCCAACTGTGTTTTCAGTCTTCTGTTTTCTTCCTGAAGGCTCCGCACCAGCTTTCGGAGAGAATCCAAGTTATATGCTTCTATGTTCATTGCAATTTTCCTCGTTTCAAGACATTTTTCCACAACTTAAAATTGTTTTGGAAAAGAGCTACTTGAAATCCAAGTAGCTCTAGTGTATAATTTACTCAGAAAGGTAATCGGACATGAGTTCCGATATGCCCTCAGCAGGAAAACTAATAAAGAATAGCATCCAACTTCTCAGGGCGGGATGCTATTTCTTTTTATGATTGTCTATGTAAGACAGAGCCGCAAACAACACAAGTAATAATGTAAGAACTTCCATTTTACTCATAGGGCATCACCCTCCTTCGTCAGACTAGAGGGCATCTAAAAGAACTGCCGTTCTCGGAAAATCACATCCAACCTTCTTTTCAATGATACAAGTTCAGTATAGCATATGAGGCATTGATACTCAATCAAAACATGATCTTTTTTCCCTACCCTACCATATCGTCCGCACTTTTGCCCAATCTGATCACCTGAAATTTTTAAACTGGCAGACTGTTTTCGACGCACAACGCTCCAAAACCAACCCTGTCACCAGGCACCTCACTCTCCCCCCGCAGCTGCCTGGCTCCGGCCCGCAGATACGCCTTCACCTTCTCCCCATACAAAAACGGATCGTTCCCCCTTGCGATCCCCCACTCCATCAAGAGAGCCGCCGCGCCGGACACAATCGGCGTGGCAAAGGAAGTCCCCGTAAAGGGTGCATACCCTCCATAGAGATCCGGAGCCAATATCCCTACTCCCGGCGCTGCCAGGTCCGGTTTCACCAGCCCGGCGGACACCACTCCTATGGTGCGGGCCGCATCCACATAGCCTCTGCCGGAGAAATCCGCATAGCTGTCATACGTGCTGTCGTAGGCTCCCACCGTAATCACTTTTGCCGCTGTGGACGGGATCGTCAGTGTCACTTCCGGGGTGGGCTGATAAAATCCACTGCGGCTGCTGCGGGCCGCGTAGCTGGGCAAATACAGATAATATTGTCCTGTGACCGCCCGCACCGGCTCGATGCGGATCGTCCAGATGCCGCTGTTGATATATTGCCTGCTGCCCCCAATCCGTGCCCCGACGCCCCCCGCTCCCGAACCAGACGCCGTCGGATTTCCTGCGGTAACGCCTATGCCCTGAGTACTGGCGCCCGGACCGGAAAACGCCGCGCCGCCAGCGGCACTCTCCGGCACGATCAGCTCCAGATAGATCTCCTGGGCCACCGAATAGGGCAGGGGCTTACCCAGATACACCAGGATCTGCGTCTGCTCCAGCTGCAAAGTATACTTTCCTCCCTCCACCGATTCCGGCAGCAGCGTCTCCTGACCGCCGGGAGAACGCAGATAGATCCGGTACACATCGCTGTAATTTTTCCAGAGCTGTATACTCAGGGATCTCTCATACTCAGCCACCGCCAATTGAACCTCCGCCGGGCGAGCTATCCCGGCCCGCCCCACCGCAGTTGACGTCCCGGCCGTCCCCAACGCTCCGACACTGCCGGTACTCCCAATTCCTCTGGCCGGCCCGGCCAAGCCCCCGCCGGTTCCCCCGGTTATGCCTCCAGCCCCCACGCCTCTGCTATCCGCAAACAGGTTCCCCGCCACATGCCCTGCGGAATTGCCCTCGTTCCCGCTGCCCACGCAGATCACGGTACGGCCGATCTCCGCCGCGTTGTCCAGGAACCGTTCCAACAGGGAACCGCCGTCATGGGAGCCGTAGGTATTGCCGAAACTTAGATTGATGACCAAAGGCATCTCCAATTCCATCGCCTTTTGCAGAGCGTAGGTCACGCCCCGCATGATCTCCGTGGTGCGTGGAAAGCCGTCTTCTCCGGGCAGTCCCAGTTTCACCGCCAGCAGGGAGGCAGCAGGCGCCGCTCCCCTGTATCGGCTACCCGGAATGCCCACAGTCTGCTCCGAGACCCTATTGTCCCTCAGTTCTCCAAAGTCTCCGGCGATCCGCCCCGAGGCAGATTCCCGTCCTCCAAAAGAGTTATCTCCGGTCTCCCTGTTTCCCGTACCATACGCCGGGAGACACCCCGCCGCAATGCCCGCCACCGCCGTTCCGTGGCCGCTGGTATCCACGCTGGGCAGCAGCATATACCGCTGCTGCGGATCTGAAGATGCCAGCGCCCGGTCAATCTGCTCTGCCGTAAACTCCACCCCCTGGGCAAAACCTGACGGCGGCTGGCGTTCCTCGTTTCCCGCCTCCGGCCGCAGGGTCTGATCCCACAGATACAGGATGCGGGTGCGGCCCGCTCTGTCCTGAAACTCAGACCGCGCGAAATCGACGCCCGAATCCAGCACCGCCACCAGCACCCCGGCTCCGGACAAAAAGGGATCCCGCAACGTGACCTGCGTCATGCAGGAATCCGCTGCGGGACTCACATCCTGATAATAATACCGCTTGGGCTTTTCCACATATTCTATCTCTTCGATGTTGCTCACAGCCTCCACCAGCTGCTCCGGTACTGTCAGGATCGCGTAGCTGCTTATCAGGTATTCCACCGACACCCCCAGCGCCTCCAAACCGTCCAGGCTGCCGTGATACTTCACGATCAGTTCCCAGCTGCGGCTCCCGCTGTCAAATCCCACATTCAGGCTGTCCGTCAGCAGGCGTACCGCCTCCGGCGTCTCCAATGCCAGGTTCAATAGATTTTCCAGTTTCTGGCTCATAGACCTCTCTTCATCCGGATCTGACCGGAATGATTCTATCGCTCCTGAAAAAATATGCGGTATCACTCCAAATTATGTCTCATTTATCCGGCGCTGACAGCCTGTTTCCGCCATCCGGCAAACGCCGCGGCAGATCCTGCCATGGCCTGTCACATAGCGGGGACAACTGCTACGCCTTCTCCACAGGCAGCGTGCCGTCCTTCACATACTTACCCCATGCGCTGTGATACCTGAAAGTATAGATGACCGCATCGATGGCTATGACCAGGATCCACCAGCCGGTTACTCTCCCCGTCATGTACAGCAGATAGAATACGTTAAACGCGCCATACGCCGCACACAGGAGAGCCGCGATACGGCTTTTTCCCAGATGTATTCCAAATCCCAGCGCCAGCAACAGGGCTGCGTCTATAAAGGAATACGTGCCGCCGATGATCTGCACCACGACATTGAACCCGGCAATGACATACAATATAATGCCACAACTGTTAATATTGCTCCTGCAGGATTTCATCGCGGGCAGTTGCAGAAATTCCTTCCGGGTCATCTGCCTGCCCGTGTACTGCTCCTGTATACGCGCCTCATCCGGCACTGCCTGGCCGCAGAACGGGCATATCAGCGCATTGTTCTCCAACTCGTTTCCACATTTACCGCACTTCATATTGATCTCCTCCTCATAAAGTTTTCCGGTCATGATTCTTTGCTCGGATCAGGCACAGTATATCACATCAGCAGGCCAGACTCAACATGCATGGCAAAATCTTTGTGATTATGCGATGATTACAGTATTTCCAACATTTCCTCCGCCGAGACCAGATTGCCCGGGGCGATATCGCTGTCCTCCGCGATCCCCAGCGCATCCATCATCTCCCTGTAGGCCGCCTCGTCGATTTCCTGACCCATATAAAAATATTTGGTGTCGCCCTCTCCCGTGTATTCGCCGTTCTCGTCGTAAACCGCATTGTATTCAAAACTTAAGAGCGAAATTTCCCCGCTCATGAGCGTTTTGTCTGTGGAGACAAGGTTATAGTACCATCCATATCCCCCTTCGTCCCCGCCACCGTTCCAACGGTCAAAACCGGCGATCACTCCCTTTCTCTCAAAATAGGTAAAGCATACCGTGTAATCGGAATCCACCATACAAAATACTTCGCCGTCCCGGATCGTGTAGACCGAGTAAGCCGCATAATCCGTAACCAACAGCTCCGGAATCTCATCCCCGTCCAGATAGATCAGGCCAAACGCCATGCCGTCGCCGCTCTCCTCCACCGTCCGCCGATATGCGGCCAGCGGACTCTCCGGCCCGGATGCAGACTCTTTTTCCGAAATATCTTCCCCGGCGCCCACTGGCAAAGTCCCTTCCGGCAACGCTGCCTGAGACGTTTCCGCCGATTCTCGGGATGGCTCCGGGCTATCGCTTTCCCTGTCGTTCTCTCTGCTATCCTCCCCGCCGCTCTCCGTTTCTGTCGCAGCGCCGACGCTAAACGGCTGTCCCTCCAACGTCGCTGGTTTCGGGTTCCGCACCGTCTCACCCCCCTCCGGCGCGGCGCAGGAAGACAGACATATGGCCAGCAAACATACGACGCCTATTCTTACAGGGCTGTTCTTCATCTCTCACTACCTCCTATCTCACAAATTCATGGTTGCTGCACATTCCTCAACGATTTTCACTCACATAGATCTGCGCGCGGTTCTGTATGATATCCGTCACATCGTCCACTTCTTTCTGCCCGCTGTAATAAGCAGCCGCCTCTTCGTTGATAATGTTGAGGATCTCACTGTTCTCCACGGAAAAATAGGGCGTCGCCTCCGGAATCAGGTTTCGTATGGCATCGATCTCTTCCCAGGTTACAGCGTGAAAGTCATAAGTCCATCCGTCGCTGTAGATCGCTGTTCCCCACTTGCCGTTTCTGTCCCGCTCCATCACAAAATCCGTTATTGCCATAAACGCTTTTTGCATAGAGGAATATTGAAAGGGAGGCCGCCAGTAAAAAGCGCCATAGACTTCTTTATTATCCATACCTTCCGTATATTTTCGCTGCAGAACGCTCTCCACAAACTCCCATGCGCCGCTTTTATTCTCGGAAACAGAAACGATCCCGAAAGCATTGTCGGCGTACAGCAGCGTCCCGCCTCTGCCATCCGCTGTGGGAAAGCCCACACCGGCGGCCGTCTCGCCAAAGATGGCGCCATATATCCGAAAATCAGTGACCTCCGTCATGTCCGCTATGGCAAACAGCACGTCGCCGTTTTGAATCTTGGTGGGCAGAGATACCTCCTCCTCTGCGCTTTCTGCGGATTCGGGAAAGCGTTTCACCAGCTCCAGCACCGCCTTGAACAAATCCGAGTCAAAACGACACTCCCCCGTCTCCCAATCTATAAAAGTCTCCTCGTTAAACATCATAAGATATTGCATGATCTCTTCTCTGTTGATCCCGTCAAAGGGCATGGCTCCGGGATTGTTCCCGGCGATGGCCAGCAGGCCCTCCAGCGTCAGTCCGGGGGCATCACCCAGCATATCCCGGTCTCCCACCACCGACCGCAGCCGGAAACTCTCCGGGATCCCCACCAGAACGCCGTCAAAGGTATACGCCTTCAGGATCCCGTCCACAAAATCCTCGCGGGCCAGCGTCTCCGACTCGTCCAGATAGGGACTCAGATCTTCAAAAACCTCCTGCCTGCACAGATTTTTGATATTGACTCCGGACAGATCCACGATATCTATGGGCTCCCGGGCCAGTATGGCATTGTACAGTTCCGTCAGGGAACCGTAGCTTTTCACCGTGATGCGGTACTGGCTGTTGCCCCTGTTGAACCGCATCGCCAGCGCGACCCGGTCGCTCATCCCCCCGTCCAGACCCGCCAGTACCATCTCCCTGCGCTGAGGAGCCTCCTCCGCCCTCGTCCGGGTAAACAGCACCACGCTCCTGTCGCCATACAGCCAGTCCTCCACCGCGCAGAAGTATCTGCCGTCCTCCAATACGCTGAAATACTGCACATCATATCCGCTGACGTCGCTGTCCTGCCAGACGAACAGCTCCTCTTTTTTCTGTGTGGAAAGATCATATCCGTAGGCCGCAGTATGGTCATACAGCAGGAGGTCATACTGCCCGGAAGAATCCGTGCAGACCCCATCCACAGCCGGAAGTTCCCGCTGCGGTTCGGCAAGCTGTTTTTTCTCAAAATCCACCTCTGCCAGCGCGCAGTGCTCCGCACCGTCCCCTGCACGGATACAGATACAGTATCTCCCGTCTTCCCCTTCCACGGTTCCAATGACCTGAACCTCTTTGGAAAATCCGTACTGAACAGTTCCGTGGTAGCTCCCATCGTCGGTATACAGCCAGATCCCCTCCTCCGGGTTGAAAACGTATATCCGGCCCTGTCCGTCCACAGACATGCCGCCTATGGAGGTGCCTCTCCCCAACTGCTCCGTAATATCCCTGAAAAATATGTTATTTCCCTCCCTGTCAAACTTATACAGAAAACGCCTGAACTGACTGTAATCCGCTGAATAGACATTGGCGATCAGACACACGTTGCCACCGCCGTCAAAGGCGTAACAGCTGATCTCCCGCGCCTGTCCGTCGTCCTGCCAGTCGATGGGAATGCCCGTCAGTTTCCTGTCGCTCAGCGCATACCGGCAGATTTCCCGGGGATCGTCCTCGCCTTCCCCGTTCATGGAAATATAGCACACCGTGTCGCCGATCAGCCGCATGGCGTCGTAATCGGCCCTTTCGTCCCGGATCTCGATCCGCTCCGGCACATAGACCCACTCTGGTTTCCCTGCAGCCGGGGCAGGGGCAGAAGTGCTGTCGGCGTAAGGGGCCGTGTCGGCGGGCAGCATGTCCCCCGACAGTACGCCGCCCGGGGCCTCTCCGTCAGAAACGCCGCTGCTGTTTGACGCCCCCGGATTACAGGCTGTCAAAAATGCTGACAAAATAATCGGCAAACACCGAACAATATTATCAAAAATCCTTTTTTCCACTCTTCTCATGACCGTTCCCTCTCCTGTGCGCGACTGTTGGCCTGTCCCGCGTTTTTCTTTATCATCCGACAAGTCCGTATCAAAATTGTATCTGGCAAGGAAACTAAAAGAACGACATCCTGAAAATGTCGCCCACTTTGAAAATATACCAGAAATCCCTGCGCTACTTTTTCCCCAAGTCTCGGACAGGATACGACCGTAAACTGTCCGCACAGAAATCCATAAGCATCTGCACGTCCTGGGCTGTCGCCCGTTTCCGAAAAGTAATTTTATATTTCTCGCGCTCCGCATACCGTCCTGCCGCGGGCGGTACTCCGGCAGGAAAGCACGAGCCAGTTGTTATCCCAATAACTATCTGTCGGTGCGGGACGTTCATATCCCTTTACATGCAGTTCGATCTCCTGTTTACCGTTTTTGAGGACATATCCCACTGGTTTTCTCCTTCTTTTTCCGCCTCTCTTCCAGTTCACCTTTTTACAGATTTACCTGGAAAATATCTCTATAACAGTCACTCCTCCTCCGCAAAAGAGCATATCCCCTGGTCCAGCCCCGCTCGCTCCAGGGCGTAATAGATCCCCAACATACGCGGATCCGCCCGGTGCCAGACGCTCTCCAGCCCCCAGGGAAGCCCGTCGATGTATTCCGCCTGCTCCGGCTTTAGCGCCTCCAGCACCTGCCTGTACCGCTCCGGGTCTTTGTACTTAAGCACCCCAAACCGGCAGAGGAGTCGGGGCTGCGACGATTCCGGGGGCGATACGGGCACCGTGACACGACGAAAGCTGGCCTTGCCGTAACTGTCATACTCCCGCACGTATTCCACTTTTTCTCGGGCCGTCTCCTGCTCCTCCAAGGCGATCACGCCCGTATCCAGCAGATGTTTCCACACTGCTTGCTGAACTCTCTCGTAGGGAGTCGGATAAGCAAGCTTTTCCTGTATCTGTTTCACCGTACAGCCCAGATCCGTCAAATGACAGATTGCGCCCCCGCTGGCCATATCGAATACAAAATCCGACAATGCCTTCTGAAAATGAGTCTGCTCCATATCACTCCCGCCAAAACTGTTCAAATACTGCCACCGCCTGGGCCGTGGCCCTGCTGCAGCCGGTTTCCACCGCCGAATGCATGGCAAGCTGGGGCAGGCCGATATCCACCGAGGGCAGAGATACATGAGAAGTAGAAATATTTCCCAACGTGGAACCGCCCGTCATATCGGAACGGTTGGCAAAGGTCTGGCAGGGCACTCCCGCCCTCTCGCACCAAAGTCTCATCCTCGCCGCCGTCATGGCATCGGAAGTATATTTTTGTCCTCCATGATACTTGATCACAATGCCGCCGCCCAATACGGGCCGGTTGGTCGGGTCGGCTTTCTCAGGATGGGCGGGATGCACCGCATGGGCATTATCTGCGGAGATCAAAAAGCTGTCCGCCACCAACTGCCGGTACACGGACGGGCCATAGCCCAGGCTGTCCTGTATCCGCAGCAGCACATCCTCCAGAAAAGTGGAGTCCGCCCCCTGCCTGGTGCCGCTGCCCACTTCCTCGTTGTCGAACACGGCCAGCACATTGGCATACTGCCCGGGCATGGCGGAAACAAAGCCCTCCAGACCTGCATACACACATTGCAGATCATCCAGCTTGGGACTTAACAGCAGTTCGCCGTTGCAGCCCAATACCCGGCCCTTTTCCCGCACATACAGGTACAGATCACCGTCCAGAATATCCTCCGAAGATATTCCCAGTTCCCGCGCAACCTCCCGCAGCAACATACCCTGGGGAGACTGCTGCGCCGATTTCTCTTCCGCGTCCTGAGAGTCCGTAAACTCCGGGCTTTCCTGCGGCAGCAGGCCACGGGAAGACAGGGACGTTGACTCCTGTTCGGCGCCCCGAGGGTCCTGAGCCTCCGGACTCTCCTGCGGCAGCAGGCCCATCAGCGGTAACATATCCGTCTGCGGATTATACGCATAGCCCTTATTGATATCCCTGTTCATATGCACCGCCAGATTAGGAATGACCAACAGATCCCTGTCCAGGTTCACCAGACGCATGTCCACGCCGCCGTCTGCCCGGCGTACCGCCACCCGACCCGCCACCGACAAGGGCCTGTCAAGCCATGTGGACAGGATCATGCCGCCGTAATTCTCCACATTCAGCCGCACATAGGAACTCTCTGCCACCGTCTCCGGCTGCGTCTTGATCTTAAAAGTAGGAGAATCGCTGTGTGCCGCCACAATATGATAGCCCTTAAACGGACGGCCCGCGCTCATGTCACAGGCTGCCGGCAGCCGAAACGCGATCAGGGAAGAATCGTTGCGCGTCGTGTAGTACGCCCCGCCAGGCGCAAGTTCCCAATCGTCCGACTCCCGTAGCTGTACAAAACCGGCCTCTTCCAGCCGCTTTTTCATATTGTCTATCACATGATACATGCTGGGGCTGTCCTGAATGAATTTCAGCAGCCCCCGGTTAAAATGCTCCTTCGCCTTCCTATCCATATGCCTCTGTCTCCTTATATCTGCCATTTCGTTTCATATTCTTCTCCGGGGCGGGAATCATACGGTACAAACAAATAAAAGCCACCCTGCCACCGCATAAAAACTGATTTCTGTTTTATTCTTATTGACCAATTCCACCGCCAGCCCAGAGAGTTTTATGATCCCCTTTTCCGAAAAACATTTCTGTTGCAAAAACTTGAGGTATCATACATATTACCACATATAAACGCTCACTTAACATTTCCACAAACTGGAAGTTGTTTATTAAACCTTTTTAACCTTAACCAACAACATCATAGGTC
>CAZGVI010000065.1:0-14643 GCA_964529395.1 uncultured Acetatifactor sp. | reverse complement strand
AGGACAAGCTGGGCACCCAGATGCGCGCCGTGGGCGAGGTCATGAGTATCGGCAAGACCTACAAGGAGGCTTTTCAGAAGGCTATCCGCAGTCTGGAGATCGGACGCTACGGCCTGGGATTTGCCAAGGATTTCCACGAAAAGAGCAAGGAAGAGCTGCTCAAGATGCTGGTATATCCCACCAGCGAGAGGCAGTTTATCATGTACGAGGCCCTGCGAAAGGGAGCTACGGTGGAGGAACTGTTTGAGCTGACCAAGATCAAGCATTACTTTATCCGGCAGATGAAAGAGCTGGTGGAGGAAGAGGAGGCATTGCTGGCGGTAAAGGGCAGCGTTCCGGAAAAAGCGGTACTGGAGCATGCCAAGAAGAACGGTTTTGCGGACCGCTATCTGGCGAAACTGCTGGAGGTGCCGGAGGAGGAGATTCGCCGCGTACGCATCGGCTACGGCATCACCGAGAGCTGGGAACCGGTGCATGTGTTTGGCACCCAGGACAGCGCTTATTACTATTCCACTTACAACGCGCCGGATAAAACGGCAGCGTCGGATAAGCAAAAGATCATGATCCTGGGCGGCGGCCCCAACCGGATCGGCCAGGGCATTGAGTTTGACTATTGCTGCGTACATGCAGCCTTCGCGCTAAAGGATCTGGGCTTTGAAACCATCATCGTCAACTGCAACCCGGAGACTGTATCCACGGACTATGACACCTCCGATAAGCTGTACTTTGAACCGCTGACGCTGGAGGATGTGCTGAGTATCTACGAGAAGGAAAAGCCGGTGGGCGTGATCGCCCAGTTTGGCGGCCAGACCCCCTTAAATCTGGCGGCGGACCTGAAAAAGAACGGGGTGCGCATCTTGGGCACTTCTCCCGAAGTCATCGATATGGCGGAGGACAGAGATCTGTTCCGGGGGATGATGGAAAAGCTGGGGATTCCCATGCCGGAGGCCGGTATGGCGGTAAATGTCTCTGAAGCCCTGGAGATTGCCGACCGGATCGGCTATCCCGTTATGGTGCGTCCCTCCTATGTGCTGGGCGGCCGGGGCATGGAAGTGGTCAGCGAGCCGGAAAGCCTGAAACAGTATATGGCAGCGGCGGTGGGTGTGACCCCGGACCGTCCCATCCTGATCGACCGGTTTCTGCGCCATGCCACCGAGTGCGAGGCGGACGCCATTGCGGACGGCAGACATGCCTATGTGCCTGCGGTTATGGAGCATATCGAGCTGGCGGGCGTACACTCCGGCGACTCGGCCTGTATCCTGCCCTCCAAGAATATTCCCCAGGAGCTGGTGGCGACGATCAAGGATTACACCCGCAGGATCGCCGAGGAGATGGGCGTCTGCGGTCTGATGAATATGCAGTATGCCATTGAAAACGGCAAGGTGTACGTGCTGGAGGCCAACCCCAGAGCGTCCCGCACCGTACCGCTGGTGTCCAAGGTCTGCGGCGTACAGATGGTGAGACTGGCAACCCAGATCATGACACGGGAGTTGACGGGCCTGCCCTCCCCCATCGAGGGCATGAAAGAAGTGGAACCCGCTTATTACGGAGTAAAGGAAGCGGTATTCCCCTTCAATATGTTCCAGGAGGTCGATCCTGTACTGGGGCCTGAGATGCGTTCCACCGGAGAGGTCCTGGGGCTTGCCACCAACGTGGGCGAGGCGTTCTTCAAAGCCCAGGAGGCTACCCAGACCAAGCTGCCCACATCGGGGACGGTGCTGTTCTCCGTCAGCAGCAAGGACAAACCGGAGGTGGTAGATACCGCCAGGATATTTGCGGAGTGCGGCTTTAACATTCTGGCAACGGGTACGACTTATGAGCTGCTGATCAAGAACGGGATCGAGGCAAAGCGCATCAACAAGATGCAGGAGGGCAGACCCAACATCGTGGACGAGGTCATGAACGGCAAGATCCAGTTGATCGTGAACACGCCCGCAACCAAGGAAGAAAAGCTGTTTGACGACAGTTATATCCGCAAGACAGCCATCAAGGCCAGGGTGCCTTATATGACCACCATGGCGGCGGCCAAGGCCACGGCAGAGGGCATCCGCACTGTGATCAAGGAAGGTGAGATCGGCGTGATGTCTCTGCAGGAGATTCACGCGGCGATAAAGTAACAGATACAAATACGCATAGGGATTGCCATGGGAATCCGGCAAAGGCGCCGGAGCTTTCCGTGGCAATTATGCTGTGAAGTCTGGGGGAGTGGGCGGCAGTCTGTGGGTTTGCATTTGAACAATTAAGGAGTAATACCATGAAGATCTTAGGCCCGAGTTCAGAAGAAGAGATGATTATAGAATATTTAAGGGCGGAGATTTCGTCCAAACGCTTTTCAGACAATGTGCGGGAGGCCATGAAACGGCTGGGTCTGAATGAAAGGATAGTTTTGTCCGCCGATCTGCAAAGCCAGGAGGAAAATGAGAAAAGAAGGGAATTGCTCGGTGCTGTCAGGGGATACGGGAGAGATGAAAGTATGTTCGAGCGTTTTCCTGCGGTTACGGATTGGAAACTATGCAGCTTTTCACAAAACGATTTAGAGAAAATCAGGTATATCCATTACAGCTACTGGAGCGAACTGTCCGGGGGAACGCACCGGCCGACGGACGCGGCTGAGAGGATACGCGGAGGAGTATGTGTGTACGGACAGAGCAACGAGGGCTTTATCCGGGCGGCCTCCCATATCAGAAACGGAGGGGTTTTTCCCACCATGTTTTTTTTGACAGCGGATTTTGAGGACTTTGTCATCGTGGAGGGACATCAGCGGATGACGGCCTATGCCATGGCGCCGGAGTATTTTAAAGATATAAAGGTGATAGTCGGGAAATGTGCCGGGGAGGAATTGGAGGAATGGATGTGATGCCGGAGTCATTGACTGCCGTCCGCTCGCACATTGAGGCGTTGGGGATGGATTTTCGATTTAAGGGAACGATCAGGACAGGTATAAACGGGATAGAACGGGAAACATGGCTTTTGGATTACCAGGGTGAGCCGTTCGTTTATGTGGCCGGTCAAAGGGATGTAGTTTTGGGCTGGGATGTCGGTGCGTGTCCTTTGGGAGAAGGGGTGCTGGAAGGGCTGCGGGCGGAGTTCGCGGAGGGCCATGCAGACTGTGAGGGGGAGATGGAGAGTCTGCGGGCGCATTACCGCAGCGAGATCAGGAAGGCGTCTGCGGAGGGCGATTCCCGCAGGGCACAGGAGTTGGCGGTGGCGCTGGAGAGAGGGCTGGCGGAAACGGAAAAGGAATATGCGGAGATGGGCTACCGGAACTGGGAAGATTTTATGGACAGATGGGAAGACGAGCTGCGCAGGACGCTGTCTCCACTTCGCACCGCCGATATTGGGGACATGATCGTGGAGGTGGACAGCCGTTATTTTAGGGAGGATGCACAGTCACTGGAACAGGCAGTCCGTTCCCTGAAAGGCGGCCCCTTTGGACTGGCTACGGAGGATGAGTGGGAGTATCTCTGCAATGGGGGCGCGCGCACGTTGTTCTGGTGGGGCGATGTGCTGGACAGCGATATATTGGCGGGGATTTACCGAAAGGGTCGGCTGAAAGCGTCCAATGTGCTGGGGCTGCGCATCGCGTATAATTCATACAAAAATGAGATCATCGACGATGCGCGCTACACCAAGGGGGGCGACGGCGGCGGGGCACTCTGCGGCGGCAACGGAGCGATCCATGTCCTGCCTTGTTATTCCGCTTTTTACCGTTATCCGTGGCGTGGCAGCGTGAGGAAAGAAGACTTTTGTTACCGGAGGATTCTGCGGCTGACGTGAACGGAGCTGGCTGGGAGCCATTTAACTTCTGGGCAGATGTGAGCGGCTTTGGCGGGGGAGCGTGGCGGTGCACATGGCAGGGGAGAAAACGCCCTGTATGCGTATAAAATGAACTGGGAGGAAACAGGATGAGGATCGAACATGGAGAACTGTGTATCAGAAACGCAGGGAGTGCCGATTGCGCCCGGCTGGCGGCCTGGTGGAACGACGGCAGGGTGATGGCCCATGCGGGTTTTCCGAACGGGCTGGGTACGACGGCGGAGGAGATAGAGGAGCAGATAAAGAATGACAGCGACGATACAAAGCGCCGCCTTATGATCGAGTATCAGAATAGGGCGATCGGTGAAATGAGCTATTATAACAAAGGGGAGCAGATCGCCGAGATCGGTATAAAGATCTGTGAGACGGAGTATCAGGAGAAAGGGCTGGGAAGAGTCTTGCTGAGTATGCTGATCGGAGAGTTGTTCCTCCAGGGATATGACAGGATCATTCTGGATACGAACCTGAACAATACCAGGGCGCAGCACGTCTATGAGACTCTGGGCTTTCAAAAGGTCAGAGTAAACGAAAATTCCTGGACAAACCAGGTCGGCGAGCTCCAGTCATCGGTTGACTATGCGTTAGTCCGTGAGGACTTTGTGGACTGGTCGGTAAAATAGAGGGCGCGATCGCCCGGAACAATTGGTCGGTGCGTGTGCCGAAACGCGCAGGGGAGGGGTATAGGGATGAAAGAAAAGACAGGAAGTATTCTTTGTCAGACGATCAATTCCGTTATTATGGCCGGAGGGATCATTCTTTTGATCGGCCTGTATTACAGTGTGGTAAAAGCCGGAATCCCCTATCAGGACCCGCCGCCTGCGTTACAGATACAGTATGCCGTCAATATGGGAATCGGCGAAGCATTGGTCGGAAAAGGGTTTGCGATCGCTCTGTGCGGCGCGGCGGTTCGTCTGATTTTGTGGCTGGTGCGGAAAATCGGTCGAAAGAAAGGCAGCGCTAGCGGACGGGCGTCCGCAGATGTGCATCTGTGATGCTTAAAAACGGGGAGGATTCGGAGTGGAAGGAAATCTGAGGAATATGACCTGCATTTATCTGTTTCGGGGAGAGCGGGTACTTCTCCTTTACCGGCAGGGCGGCAGGGTCGTAAATAATGTCTGGACAGGTTCGGCGGGCGGCCATTTTGAAGAGTATGAGCTCAACGACGCCAAGGCCTGCGTGCTCAGGGAACTGCGGGAGGAGCTGGGACTTGGGCCGGAGGCACTGGACAATTTGGCTCTGCGCTATGTCACCCTCACCAGGATCAACGGGGAGATCCGGCAGAACTACTATTTTTTCGCGGATCTTAAGGAGAATGTGGACGGCGGCCTGAGCTCCAACGAGGGCATATGCAGATGGTTTTCTCTGGAGGATACGCATTCCCTGGAGATGCCGTTCACGGCTAAATTCGTCATGGAACATTTTTGCTCCGTCGGACGGTATACGGACAGGCTGTACGCCGGTATCGGAAACCCGGACAAGGTGGAGTTCTGTGAGTTGCTGGAACGGTGAAACTCAGCGGTACTCTAATACGAGTAGGAGGAATCAAAATGAAAGCATACTTAATCTTAGAAGACGGAACCATATTTGAGGGAAGCCATATCGGGGCGGTGAGGGAGGTAGTCAGCGAGATCGTGTTCAACACTTCCATGGCCGGGTATCTGGAGGTGCTTACGGACCCCTCTTACGCAGGACAGGCGGTGTGCATGACCTACCCGCTCATAGGCAATTACGGCATCTGCCGGGAGGATATGGAATCAAAGCGGGCCTGGCCCGACGGCTTTATCGTGCGGGAACTGTCCCGGATTCCCAGCAACTTCCGCTGTGATCTGACGATACAGGATTTCCTGACAGAGAATGACATACCCGGTATCGCAGGGATCGACACCCGGGCGCTGACCAAGATCCTGCGGGAAAAGGGCACGATGAACGGAATGATCACCACTGTGGAATACTTAGGTGAGGCGCTTGATAAGCTCCTGCCACGGCTCCACGCCTACACCACCGGCAAGGTGGTGGAGAAAGTGACCTGTGCCGCTCCCTATACGGTGCCGGCCAGCCGTACTTTGGCGGACAACGGCGCGCTCTCCGGCAGCGCAAGATTTGACAGGGAGGCTTATGCAAAAGGAGAGAGGGAAAAACGTCCCTCTCTGGTGCGGGAGTTAAACGGCAGGGGGCTGAAGGTGGCGCTGATGGACTTTGGAGCCAAGGACAATATCGCCCGCTCCCTGGCGGCCCGGGGCTGTGAGGTCACGGTCTACCCAGCTCTGACCAGCGCGGAGGAAATCCTGGGCAGCGGCGCTGACGGCGTCATGCTCAGCAACGGCCCCGGCGATCCTAAAGAATGCGTTTCGATCATAGAGGAATTGAAAAAAATGTATGCCTCGGACATGCCTGTTTTTGCTATTTGCCTTGGACATCAGCTCATGGCTCTGGCCACCGGGGCGGACACCTACAAGATGAAGTACGGCCACCGGGGCGGCAACCATCCGGTGAAAGATCTGTCCACCGGCCGGGTGTATATTTCCTCTCAGAACCACGGTTATGTGGTGGACACCGAACATCTGGACCCGGCGGTGGCCGTGCCCGCCTTTGTGAATGTCAACGACGGCACCAACGAGGGACTGTCCTACACGGGAAAAAATATTTTCACGGTGCAGTTCCACCCGGAGGCCTGCTGCGGCCCCCAGGATTCCGGCTATCTGTTTGACCGGTTTATCGAGATGATGCAAAGGCGCAACGAAACATGAGGAAAAGTATATGGAATATTTGTATTGCCCCAATGACAATTTTGAAGATTATTCCAGCGGGCGGGTTCTCTATGGCGGGAAAGGGATTCCCAACTTCCCGGTCAGGCTGTTGAATGAGATGTACGGACGGGCAAAAAGCTATCTGGAAAAGCAAAATAATCTTATCGTATATGACCCTTGCTGCGGAGGGGGATATGCGCTTACCGTGCTTGGCCTGTTCGACAATGTAAATATTGACAGAATCTATGCAAGCGATGCGGACGGCGACATGGTTGAATATGCAAAACGTAATTTGGGACTGTTATCACACGGCGGGTTGACGAAACGAAAGCAGGAGATTCAGCATTTATACGAAATGTATGGCAAGCAGTCGCATTTGGAGGCGTTGAAGAGTTGCAATAACCTATATGACAGGATAAAAAGAGAAATACCAGCGGAGGCATTTTTTGCGGATTGCACCAAAGCGCTGCCCAATATACAGCCGGATATCATCATAACGGATGTGCCCTACGGGAATCTGACGGACTGGACGAAAGAGGCGGGATTGAGCGCTATGTTGGAGCAACTGTGGGAAATATCTCATGCAAATACTGTTTTGGCGTTGTGTATGGATAAGAGTCAAAAAGTTGGAAACAGCAGATGGACCAGAATGGAAAGACACAATATCGGTAAAAGGCGCCTGGAAATTTTGCAAAAATAACGGGTTATTGCGACTGGAAATCGGGATTTAATCGGCTTATTCCAAGCGGGGAGATTCCTAACATACTCTAAACAAGGTTTTACCTGTTGTACTCAAAGCATTGACACGGGCAAAGAGTGGAAAATCTCCACAAGATATGCTATTTTCAGAAGAGAGATATTCTGTTTGGGAACTTGGGTGGGCATATAGAAAAAAATTTGTATTTATACCCATTTAGAGGGGATAAACCTCCTGTTTCGGGGCTTGGATGGGCCTATACACAAAAATCTTTCCTTTTGCCCCCCTGTTTTGCAACAAAAGAGGGGTACAGGCGGTAAGTTTTTCTGCATAGACCCACAAGGAGTGTAAAGAGCCAGAAATAGCTTGATTTTACGGGGCGAAGTGGATACAAAATGGCAACTTTTTTTGTATAGGCCCAGCAAGATTGGCATCCAGGAGAACGCGTATAGATTGATAAAACTGTCAGCTTACTGACGACTTGAACAGAGTATAAAATCGGAATTTGTTGGGAGGACAACATGGAACGAGCAGAAATGATGAACATCTTGTACAACAAAAAAGAGAAAAACGAGGATAGCCGCCTTACACGCAGCCGCCATGGTCAGCTGGAATACTTGACCACGATGAACTATATCCATAAGTTCGTGCCGTCTGAGTCAAAAGTCCTGGAAGTGGGTGCGGGTACAGGTCGATATTCCGCTGCGCTGGCCATGGAAGGGTATGATGTGACGGCCGTGGAGCTTGTGAAAAGTAATCTGGAAATTTTAAGACGAAACGTTGCTGGCTTGGAGAATATCACTTCTTATCAGGGGGACGCTGAGGACCTGAGTCTCTTTGCGGATAACAGCTTTGACGCGGTGCTTGTTCTGGGGCCGATGTATCATCTGTTCGAGAAAGCGGAACAACATAGAGCGTTGGACGAGGCGATTCGGGTATCAAAGCTGGGCGGCATCATCATGGTGGCTTTTCTTTCCGTTTATTCAATCATGTATAACAACTACCTTTTAGGAAACTTCCGGGAAGGTATAGATGAAAATTTTGATGCGGACTTCCAAGTGAGGCATTTCAAAGAGCAGTGGTTTACTGGCTTTGATATAAAAGAGTTTGAGGAACTGTTTTCGGAAAAGTCTGTTCAGAAAATCGCACTTGCGGGAACGGACAGTGTTTTGGAGTTGGCTGAAAAAGCACATGTCATGGATTTATCCGATGAAGATTTCCGGCTGTTTTCCGAATACCATTTGAAAGTCTGTGAAAAGAGAGAGCTGTTGGGAACTCAGACGCACTTGCTATATATATGCAGAAAAATCGGATGACTGTAACTTCCAGTTTGCTGGCGCATACTGCTCACAAACGCTTTGCTTTTTGCTCGTATCGCCGCTTGAAAAGAAGCGGCTCAGTTCCAGTTTACAGTAGGAACATTTCCCGATAAGGAAAAAATGAAAACCGGAGATCAGAGAATCTCCCACAGGAGGATAAGAAAATGCCTAAGAATCCCAATGTAAAACGTGTTATGGTAATAGGTTCCGGCCCCATCGTCATCGGCCAGGCGGCGGAGTTTGACTATGCGGGCACACAGGCCTGCCGTTCCCTGAAGGAGGAAGGCGTGGAGGTCATATTGGTCAACTCCAATCCTGCCACCATTATGACAGATCGGGATATTGCCGACAAGGTCTATATCGAGCCCCTGACCGTAAAGATGCTGGAGCAGATCATCCTGAAAGAAAAGCCTGACAGCATCCTGCCCACTCTGGGAGGACAGGCGGGGCTGAATCTGGGCATGGAGCTGGAGGAGTCCGGTTTTCTGGCGGCTCAGGGAGTAAAACTGCTGGGCACCACTGCCGCCACCATCCGCAATGCGGAGGGGAGGCAGGAGTTCAAGGACCTGATGGAGCGCATTGGAGAGCCCTGCGCCGCCTCCCTGGTGGTGGAGACGGTACAGGACGGCATTGATTTTACCAATACCATCGGCTATCCGGTGGTGCTGCGCCCTGCCTATACGCTGGGAGGTTCCGGCGGCGGCATCGCCCACAACCAGGTGGAGCTGGAGGAGATACTGGAGAACGGCCTGCGTCTGTCCAGGGTGGGTCAGGTGCTGGTGGAGCGCTGTATCGCGGGCTGGAAGGAGATAGAGTACGAGGTCATGCGGGACGGCGCGGGTAACTGCATCACCGTCTGCAATATGGAAAATATTGACCCGGTGGGCGTACATACCGGGGACAGTATCGTGGTGGCGCCCTCCCAGACCCTCAGCGACAAGGAATACCAGATGCTGCGCACCTCGGCGCTGCACATCATTGATGAGTTACAGATCACTGGAGGGTGCAACGTGCAGTTTGCCCTGCATCCCACCAGCTTTGAGTACTGCGTGATCGAGGTCAATCCCAGAGTGAGCCGTTCCTCCGCGCTGGCAAGCAAGGCTACGGGATATCCCATCGCCAAGGTGGCGGCCAAGATCGCCTTGGGTTATACCCTGGACGAGATCAAAAACGCCATCACGGGCAAGACCTACGCCAGTTTTGAACCGGCGCTGGACTACTGCGTGGTGAAGATCCCCCGCCTGCCCTTTGACAAATTTATCACGGCGAAACGTACGCTGACTACCCAGATGAAAGCCACCGGCGAAGTCATGAGCATCTGCAATAATTTCGAGGGGGCGCTGATGAAAGCGATCCGCTCTCTGGAGCAGCATGTGGACTGCCTGCGCAGCTATGATTTTACGGCACTGTCCAGGGAGGAACTGCTGGAGCGCCTGGCAGTGGTGGACGATCAGAGGATCTTTGTGATCGCTCAGGCGCTGCGGATGGGAGTGGACTATCAGACCATACATGAGATCACGCAGATTGACATATGGTTTATAGATAAGATTGCCGTGTTGGTGGAGATGGAGCAGGCTCTGGAGGAGACGTGCATACCGGAGCAGGAGTCCGGGAAGACACAGGAGACGATGCCGGAACAGGAGTCTGGGAAGACACAGAGGACGATGCCGGAACAGGAGTCTGGGCAACCGCAGAAGATGATGCCGGGAGAGCAGTCCGGACAGGTGTGCCGTGAACTGACGGTGGAACTGCTGCGGGAGGCCAAGCGGCTACAGTTCCCCGATCCGGTGATCGCCCGCCTCACCGGCAGAACCGAGGCCCAGATCAGGCAGATGCGCTATGACAACGGCATCGTGGCGGTATATAAGATGGTGGATACCTGCGCGGCGGAGTTCGCGGCGGCCACCCCCTATTACTATTCCGTGTACGGCGGGGAGAACGAGGCCGTAGGCGGACAAGGGCGTAAAAAGGTGCTGGTGCTGGGTTCCGGCCCCATCCGTATCGGGCAGGGCATCGAGTTTGACTATTGCTCCGTCCACGCCACCTGGGCTTTCTCCAGAGCGGGTTATGAAACCGTCATCATCAACAATAACCCGGAGACGGTAAGCACGGACTTTGACATTGCGGACAAGCTGTATTTTGAACCCCTGACCCCGGAAGACGTGGAATCTGTGGTAAACATTGAAAAGCCTGACGGCGCCGTGGTGCAGTTTGGAGGCCAGACAGCCATCAAACTCACGGAGAGCCTGATGAAAATGGGAGTGCCCATCCTGGGGACACAGGCACAGGATGTGGATGCGGCGGAGGACCGGGAGCTGTTTGACAAGATACTGGAGAAGACCGGAATCCCCCGGGCGGCGGGAGGCACTGTGTATACTGCCCAGGAGGCAAAAGAAGTGGCAAACCGTCTGGGCTACCCGGTGCTGGTGCGCCCTTCCTATGTATTGGGTGGACAGGGTATGCAGATCGCCATTTCCGACCAGGAGATCGAGGAGTTCATGGAGATCATCAACCGTATCGCCCAGGATCATCCCATTCTGGTCGATAAATATCTCCAGGGCAAGGAGGTGGAGGTGGATGCGGTGTGCGATGGCACGGACATCCTGATCCCGGGCATTATGGAGCATATCGAGAGAACTGGCGTACACTCCGGGGACAGCATCTCCGTATACCCGGCCCATACCATCGGCAGACTGGTCAGAGACAAGATCGCGGAGTACACCCGTCGGCTGGCCATGGCGCTGCATGTGAAGGGGCTGATCAACATCCAGTTTATCGCCATAGGGGAGGACGTGTATGTGATCGAGGTGAATCCCCGTTCCTCCCGTACCGTGCCCTACATCAGCAAAGTGACGGGGATTCCCATCGTGGATCTGGCCACGGAAGTGATTTTGGGAAAGACCATCCGGGAGCTTGGCTACAAGCCGGGACTACAGCCGGAGGCGGATTATTACGCCATCAAGATGCCTGTATTTTCCAATGAAAAGATACGGGGCGCGGAGATCAGCCTGGGACCGGAGATGAAGTCCACCGGGGAATGTCTGGGGGTGGCGCGGGAGTTTCATGAGGCGCTGTACAAGGCGTTCCTGGGGGCGGGCATCGACCTGCCGCGGCACAAAAATATGATCATTACCGTGAAGGACGCGGACAAGGGTGAGGCTATCGAGATCGGCAGGCGGTTTGAGCGGCTGGGGTATACCATCTATGCCACCAGGAGTACGGCGGCAGCCTTGAACGAGGCCGGAGTCAAGGCACGTAAGGTCAACAAGATCTCTCAGGAATCCCCCACGGTGATGGATCTGATCCTGGGGCACAAGATCGATCTGGTCATCGACACCCCCACCCAGGGCCGGGACAAGCACAGAGACGGCTTTTTGATCCGCCGTACCGCCATCGAGACAGGGGTGTACTGTATCACGGCGCTGGACACGGCCAGAGCGCTGGTGACCAGCCTTGAGAACGCGGGAGCGGAGCTGTCGCTGGTGGATATCGCGGCGCTGTGACGGTGATAAAACCGGGCTTACAAACTATGACATAGAGCGGAACCTTTGTGCGCCTGTGTGCGGCTCAGTGGTTTTCAAACAGAGGAGGTAAAAATGCGTCGTTCGGATAGAGAAGTTAAGGAATTTGAAGATATTGTAGCTATCATGGAAAAATGTGATGTATGTCGGATCGCTTTAAACGATAATGGCTATCCGTATATATTACCGCTCAATTTTGGGATGTACATAAAAGAAGGTAAAATTGAGCTGTATTTTCATGGAGCTATGGAGGGTACAAAGTATGATTTGATCGAAAAGGATAACAGGGCCAGCTTTGAAATGGACTGTGAGCATAAATTGGTAACAGAGCTTGAACGTGGGAATTGTACGATGGAGTATGAAAGCGTTATTGGACAAGGGCACATTGAAATGCTGCATGATGAGGAAAAATATGATGCTTTATGCATATTGATGAAACATTACCATCAAGAAGATTTTCCGTTTAATAAATCAGTAATGCCCCGTACTAAAGTGTTCAAACTGGTGGTAGAGAAAGTAACAGGGAAGGTGAGAATGAAGAAAAACGATATGCATAAAGTTTAGTTTAAGCTGGTCAATTTTCCCTTGTTTTTACCCTTATGAGCCAAAACAGGGGAAAATTGTTATTCTCCATCGGCTATCGCACCGCAGATAATACTTTTTGGAGCAATCCTGCAAAGGGGAGTCATCGGGTATGCGCCAAAGGGAAAATATGTTCACTTATTTTTTCCACGGCCTCGTTTTGCCGAGCCAGCCTTGTTCTGCCCAATACTTCCCATCCAGATATTCAGGGTCATTTTTATGTAGTGTCTGCTGCATCATACGGCAAACGGAAAACTTAGTCTTTGTAAGCACATTTGTGTGTGCGGGTTTTGTATAGTCTATCTGCGCGAACTTCCGAGACAGCTTTTTCACTTTCCCCGTCAGTTCCGCTCGTTTCTTTTTGGAAAGTTTTTCCCAGACAATATCGCTCATCAATGCGCCAGTGAATATCCTGATTTTAGAAATTCCCCACCAGGATAAGCTGTGCTTTATATCCTTTGCCGCGGATTTTGCTCCCGCACCTAAGCACTGGGTAATGATCACTGCCCGTTTTCCAAACATTTCGGGGGCGGGGCGGTGGGGCATCCAGCGGTAAGCAAAATGGTCAAGAAACGCTTTCATCGCTCCTGTAGTGTGAAACACATATGCAGGGGAGGCCATTACAATTAAATCTGCTTTCAAGAGCGATTTGTCAATCTTTTCGATATATTCCGCGTCTTTGCAGGTGTTTTCGCCCTTTATCAAACAGTTTACACAGCCGCTGCAAAAACCGGGACAATCTTTTGGAAGATAATACTCCACAATGTTCGCGTTATCCCTAAAAGCGGTTAAAAACATTTCTTTTAACCGATAGGTTACACCGTGTTTTTCTGTTCCGTTTATAACCGTTATGTTCATCATCATACCTCCAAAATATCGTGTAGAATTTGTGTGTGCCACGCCCTGCGGTTCTCTTTTTGACTCAGATCAATCTCGAGGATCGGGGAGGTGGTTTTATACCGTAAAAAAGTCTGCTGCATAACGGAAATCAGGCAAAAAGTCTTTCTTTTTACAGTATGTTCATCCCAATCGGGACGGCAGGCAGCGACAAGGGGAAGATATGCGGCGTAAGTTCTGTGGGTGTTGTCGCCTGTCTTCGGATTCTTCATATCGGTGAGGACTGAAATCCTGGAGACTGCGTAATGTTCAAACAGGAAATCAAAAGTCATATTCCCAAGATATTCTAATTTTTCAAAAGGCGTAAAACCCTCTGTTTTTTCCCGGATGCTCTGAAATTGCTCAACGATCCCATTTACGATATGCTCAACACATAGTTCAATAAGTTTATCTTTATTTCCAAAATGATAGTTCACAAGGCCTAACCCGACGCCTGCCTTTTTAGATATTTCTCGGACGGTGATCGTCTCTAAATCTTCGCCTTTTTCCTCGATGAGTGCAATCGTTGCCTGAATTATTGAATCTTTATTATCCATATACCCACGCCTCCTGAACACTGTTCAAAATGTATTATACTGAACATTGTTCAAAAAGTCAATGGGCAATGCAGGGGAAAATCATATCCTGCGCCTGTTCGTCGACATCGGCAAGATAACGGTTTTAGTTTACCGCTTGTGAGTAACACAGTGTAAAACGTTCTCCTGTTTTCCTGCAATAGCGTTTGGTCGCCGCACCATATGCCAATAGGCTTGTTTTTGCGCACTGAAAATCCATTGACAAATCGCGAAATGATTACTATAATTTAAATGAAGTTCGGCAAAACGATAAAATGCCGAAAACTATTTAAATTGTTGTTACGAATTTGGATATACTGGAATTGAGGTGAGTAAGATGACAAAGACAGCACAGATTTCCAATGATCAAATGATTTTTTCCGTTCAAGAGCTGAAAGATAAAGGTTTTTCATATTATAAAATTAATCAGATGGTTGACCAGGGAATCCTGATAAAGTTAAATAAGAAATATTATGAAAATGTAAATTTTGATGGTGAGGGATCAGATTT
>CAZGVI010000064.1:0-15316 GCA_964529395.1 uncultured Acetatifactor sp. | reverse complement strand
ATAGAAGTTCTCAAGGAGATACGTTCTAATAGACTCAATGTAAAGGTGTTGATCTTAACGGTTCATAATGAAGTTGATTACCTGTTAAAAGCTATGGATATAGGTGTTGATGGATATATTTTAAAGGAGTCGGATTTTTCTGAGTTGAAAAAGGCTATCAATACAGTTTTGTCGGGTGAGACTTATATTCAACCCAGTTTGATACCTATTTTGAATAATCGAATGGTATCCAGGGATAAGGATAAAGATAAAATTGACGAACTTACTAAGAGAGAACTGGAGGTACTTATTGAGGTGGCTAATGGAAAACTCAATAAGGAAATTGCTAATGAGCTTAAGATTAGTGAGAGAACGGTAAAGAATCATATATCCAATATTTTTAAGAAAATTGATGTAAGTGATAGGACACAAGCGGCTGTATTTGCAATTAAGAATGATTTAATTAAGTTGTATTAGATAGTGTGGATAGGGAATGTTTCACGTGAAACATTCCCTTGTTTTAAAATATAAAACACAAGATAATGTTTCACGTGAAACATTTTGACACTAGATTTTGTGATAAAAAGTGTGAAACATTTTGAATATTTGGTGTGAAACATTTTGAAATGGGGCTAAAGGGACGTTTTAGGGAGGGGGCTGTCCCTCTGGGGCAAGCGGCTCCTTCGAGGGATTTTACTAAGGGAGCAGATGTGGGTTATGGACATGGGCCGGGTCGGCGATAACGCACATCCATGTGCGGTATCGCCTAAAACGGCCATCCGTGGCCGTTTTTCCCTGGATACTTGACTGCTCCCTAAGTAAAATCACCTCTCAGTCACAGCCTGCCCCAGAGGGACAGCCCCCTCCCTAAAACTGTCTTTCAGCAAGTTGTAATATTGAAAATGTGTTAAGTATTCATTTATAGATATATAGATTATTTATTGAAAAGTTGGTCAGTATAAAGGCAAAGACGACGGTATATAAAAAGATATTTATTTTTATGATTTATCAAAAAAAAAATATGCAAAATTAACTATGGATATATATATGTATTAGTGATATAATGAGTAAAGCATTTTGGACAAAATATAAAAGTTACATTATGAGAAAGGTAATACATATTTATGGGTAGAATTATTGCAGTAGCGAATCAAAAGGGTGGTGTGGGAAAGACTACCACATCGATTAATCTGTCGGCGGCCTTGGCGGCTAAGGGAAAGAAAGTTTTGGTGATTGATACAGATCCTCAGGGTAATACTACCAGCGGATTTGGTATTGATAAAAATAATCTGGATGATACGATCTATGAATTGATGCTGGAGGAATGTACGATTAATGATTGTACGATCTCGGAGGTTATTCCCAATGTATCCGTGATTCCCTCCAATGTGAATCTGGCGGCAGCGGAGATCGAGTTGATCGGTGTGGACCGCAAAGAATTTATATTGAAAAATGCAGTGGATTTTATAGTGGACAAGTACGACTATATCATTATTGATTGCCCGCCCTCGTTGAATATGCTTACGATCAATTCTATGACTACGGCAGATTCTGTACTGGTTCCCATTCAGTGTGAATATTACGCTTTGGAGGGATTGAGTCAATTGATCCATACGGTAAATCTTGTAAAAGAAAGGTTGAATCCGGAGCTGGAGATGGAAGGGGTTATTTTTACCATGTATGATTCCCGCACCAATCTGTCTATGCAGGTGGTGGAAAATGTGAAAAATAATCTGACGCAGTATATATTTAAGACATTGATTCCCAGAAATATCCGCCTGGCAGAGGCGCCCAGCTATGGACAGCCGATTACAGCATACGATCCAAAGTCGGCTGGCGCGGAGGCTTATATGGATCTGGCTGAGGAATTGATAGAAAAAAATTTATAATAATATGCGGAACTCTAAACAGCATATCCTCGGACAGTGCACTGAACAATGTTTGGACGCCTAAAGCGGCCAAATGTTGTTCACAGGAAATGTGTACAGGGAGAGGATATGCGGAACTCTAAACAGCATATCCTCGGACAGTGCACTGAACAATGTTTGGACGCCTAAAGCGGTCAAATATTGTTCACAGGTAATGTGCGCTGGGAGAGGATATGCGGAACTCTAATAAGAAAGGAAGGAATGGGCTATGGCAGCACCGAGAGGACTGGGGAAAGGTTTGGATGTCATGATTCCAAACATTGTTGGAGAAACTAAAGAGAAAAAGCAAAAAGCGGAAACAAAAGAAAAGTCCGCTGAGACTATTGTTGCTATTACCAAGGTAGAGCCAAACCGAAAACAACCCCGTAAATATTTTGATGAAGACGCACTGCAGGAGCTGGCCGATTCTATAAAACAGTTTGGACTGTTACAGCCTATTCTGGTACAGGACAGAAAAGATTATTATGAGATCATCGCGGGTGAGAGAAGATGGAGAGCTGCCAGGCTCGCCGGTCTGAAAGAAGTGCCTGTGATCATCAAAAATTATACGGATCAGGAGATCGTGGAGATCGCTTTGATCGAGAATATCCAGAGAGAAGATCTCAATCCTATCGAAGAGGCCCAGGCTTATAAGCGTTTGTTGGAAGAGTTCAATTTAAAACAGGATGAAGTGGCGGAGCGTGTATCCAAGAGCAGAGTGGCAGTGACCAACTCGATCCGGCTGTTAAAGTTAAATGATAAGGTACAGCAGATGGTCATCGACGATATGATCAGTACCGGACATGCCCGGGCTCTTTTGGCTGTGGAAGATGAGGAAGAACAATATGCCCTGGCCCAGAAGATATTTGATGAAAAACTCAGTGTCAGAGAGATCGAGAAATTGGTAAAGAATCTGCATAAGCCGCCGAAAGCAAAGAAACTGGACGATAAAGCTTTGCAGGCTATCTATCTGGATATCGAGGATAGATTAAAGCAAAGACTGAGTACCAAGGTAGCGGTGACTTCCAAGGGAGAGGGAGCAGGCAAGATCGAGATTGAATTTTACAGTCATGAGGATCTGGACAGGATCCTGGAGATGATAGGAAGATAGAACGGAAATGAGGAAAATATGAATAACACAGGATACAGCGAATTATTAAATACCATAGGCCTGGGCAATATAGATATTGGATATTTCATCATAGGTGTGGTATCTATTACATTCATTTTGTTGATTCTTACGATATGTCTGATCGTAAAGACACAAAAGCTGAAAAAGAGACTGGACAAATTTGTTCTGGGGAAAGATGGCGTGAGTCTGGAGCAGGATATCATCGCCCTGTTTGAGGATAATAAATTCCTCAAGATCAATACTGATAAGAATAAAAAAGATATCCGTACACTGTATAAAAGGATGGAGAAAGCCTACCAGAAGATGGGATTGGTAAAATATGACGCGTTTCAGCAAATGGGTGGACAGCTTAGTTTTAGTCTGGCACTGCTTGACGAAAACAACAATGGATTTATCATCAATTCTGTTCACAGCACGGACGGATGCTACTCTTATACCAAAGAAATAGTTGCCGGAGAATGCTCCATCACTCTTGGAAAAGAGGAAGAGAAAGCTTTGGCGATGGCTATGGGAGAAGACCGATAAATCAGAGCGAACAAATCATGTGCCATATTAAAGGAGAAAAATGATTGTCAAAAAAGTTGAGGAATTGACAGGAAACGAAATTTTGGACAGAGCCCTGATAAGTTGGGATTATCAAGTCATCTTGCCGGAGGGAGCTGTGATTCGCCAAGAGTATATTGATAAACTGATAGACCTTGGTATCAAGGAGGTATGTGTCTGTGAGGAGGAAGGGATACATGAAAGTCTGATCCTGAAAACAGATATTGAATCTTCCGTAAAGGAAAAAGTCAGGGAGATTCTTGAAAAACATACCTATAAGCACAGCAGCAATCTGGAAGAACTGAGTCGGACGGCAGACAGTATCATCAACAATATTTTGCAGGAAGAGCGGGTAGTTGAAAAAGTATATGACATAAAACAGAGAAACGCGGATATATACGAACATTCCATCAGTATCTGTTCCCTGGCAATATTGACAGCGTTGAAGATGAAATTGCCCGTTAATAGCATTCATGATATCGGGGTAGCATGTCTGCTCCACGATATAGGGCTGCGGTATCAAACCTTTGATTTTTCAGATAAGGATCTGAATGAATTGTCCGATTATGAGATATCGGAATATAAAAAGCATCCAATATACGGTTATTCTGCTTTAAAAAACGAAACCTGGCTTTCAGATGTCAGTAAGGACATTATACTGATGCATCATGAGAGGATAAACGGTTCAGGTTATCCTTTAAAGACCCGTAACATATCTCTGGAATGTCGGATCGTCAGCATATGTGACGCTTTTGATGAAAGGATATGCGGCATAGGCTGCAGGCGTATCAAAGTATATGAAGCCATTGAATATTTAAAGTTCCACAAAGACAAGAAATTTGATGGCAAGGTAGTAGACATATTTCTTAATTTTACGGCAGTGTACCCAGTGGGCACACATGTACTTACCAGTGAAGGTGAGATCGGCGTGGTTGTGGAGCAAAACAGAGATTTTCAGGATCGTCCCATACTGCGGATCATACAGGATCGAAACGGTGGCGATGTAAAAAAAGAAATCATCAAAGATCTGGTGAAAATACAAAATCTTTTTATTGAGCAGGTAGTCAGTTAGAAAAGTCAAACAGGGAGGAGACTAAAATGATAGACATTAAATTATTGAGAGAAAATCCGGAGATCGTCAAAGAGAATATCCGCAAAAAATTTCAGGATGAAAAACTGTCATTGGTGGACGAAGTGATCGCGCTTGACGCAGAATGCAGAAGATATCAGCAGGAAGGCGATGACTTAAGAGCCAAACGCAATAAGATCTCCAAGGAGATCGGCGTATTGATGTCACAGGGAAAAAGGGAAGAGGCGGCCGCAAAAAAAGCGGAAGTGGCAGCAGGAGCCAAGAGATTGGCGGAATTGGAAAAAATGGGCCCGCTGCTGCAGGAAAAGATCAACAAGATAATGATGTCCATTCCCAATATCATAGATCCGTCCGTACCCATCGGCAAGGATGACAGCGAGAATGTGGAGATTCAGAAATACGGCGATCCTGTAGTACCTGATTTTGAAGTGCCTTATCACGCGGATATATTGAACAGTATCAATGGTCTGGACAAGGAATCCGCCGGCCGTACCAGCGGCAACGGTTTTTATTATCTCATGGGAGACGCGGCGCGGATCCATTCCGCGATGATAAGCTATGCCAGAGATTTTATGATCGATAAGGGATTTACCTATTGTATTCCTCCCTTTATGATCCGCAGCAATGTGGTAAACGGAGTTATGAGTTTTGCCGAGATGGAAGCCATGATGTACAAGATCGAGAACGAAGATCTCTATCTGATCGGTACATCCGAGCATTCTATGATCGGAAAATTCAAAGGTGAGATAGTACAGAAAGACCGGCTGCCCATCACTATGACTTCCTATTCCCCCTGTTTCCGCAAGGAGGTAGGTTCCCACGGTATTGAGGAGAGAGGCGTTTACCGGGTACATCAGTTTGAAAAGCAGGAGATGGTCGTACTGTGTGAGCCGGAAGACTCTATGGAATGGTATAATAAAATGTGGAAATATACAGTAGAATTTTTCCGCAGTCTGGATATCCCTGTGCGCACACTGGAGTGCTGCAGCGGTGATTTGGCGGATCTGAAAGTGAAATCCTGCGATGTGGAGGCATGGAGTCCCAGACAGAAAAAATATTTTGAGGTGGGTTCCTGTTCAACGCTGGGCGACGCCCAGGCCAGACGGCTGGGAATCCGCACCAAGGGGGAGAAAGGTACCTATTTTGTGCATACATTAAATAATACAGTACTTGCTACACCCAGAGGATTGATCGCCTTTTTGGAGAATAATGTACAGGAGGACGGCAGTATCAGGATTCCTCAGGCACTGCGCATGTACATGGGCGGAAAAGAGGTAATCTATCCCGCGGAGTAAGGACCTGGCATATCCACTTACAGACGGAAAGAAGGTGAAATCTTTGCATAAATTTATGAGAGCGATCGGCTTTAGCGAATATACAGACCGCGCGAAATTGAGGGAACTGTTAAAAGATGTGATTCTGACAGCGGATCAACGGGCGTATACCATCAATGAAGAGGATGTGATGCTGGGTGAATTCAGCAAAGGTTTTGCTGAGAACATGGGCATTACAGTCTGCGGCGAATTTGATGATGAAGATAAATTTGTCTATGAATATTATTTTCCCTATTTAAAAGGCAGAGGTGTCACCAGCACGGAAGACACCTCTGTGGAGCGCCATGCTTCCAAGGAATCCTATGCAGGCGTATGTGACGATATCAAGGTGGGTATCTCACTGATATTCTATCTGCAAAACAGGATTCCCTATGTGAAAGCCCATTACTGTGGACAGCTTCCGATCCGGGGAACCAACCTGACTCTGTCCGGCCTGTCGATCCAGGGCAGTGTGCTGCTGCCCATCGAAAAGGATGAGATGCAGAAACAGAGGATCATACAGGATTCCATGAAACGTACCAACCTGATCACCGCGGCGCGCAAAGGGGATGAGGACGCCATTGAAATGCTGACTATGGAAGACATGGATATGTACAGCACCATATCCAGGAAAATACAGAAGGAAGATATATTCAGCATTGTAGACACATATTTTATGCCCTATGGCGTGGAATGCGATCACTATTCCGTATTGGGCGAGATCATGGAATGCAGCAGGGTACGCAACGAGATCACAGGGGAAGAAATATATTTGTTGAAAATTTGCTGTAATGAATTGACATTTGACATCGCAATCAATATAATAGATATGTTGGGAGAACCTCAGGTGGGCAGAAGATTTAAAGGGATGATCTGGCTGCAGGGATTTATCAATTTTCCCGATTGATCGTTGCGGCGATATTTTCATACAAGTCCTCGTAGCTCAGTTGGATAGAGCGATCGCCTCCTAAGCGATAGGTCGGACGTTCAAGTCGTCTCGGGGACGCTGGAAAGCATTGAAAACATTGGATTTTCAATGCTTTTTCTTTTTATTTCAAAAGAAAACCAATATTGTAAGATCTTCCGGGAGGAGGAACGGGAGATGGCAAAGCTGTGTGCGGAGGACAACATAGCCATGACACCTTACAGTGCACTGGCAGGCGGGCGTCTGTCAAAGGCTCCCGGAAAGACTTCAAAGCGTCTGGAATAGGATTGTAATAGTTGACATTACAACGCAGGCAGAGTAAAATGGAAAAGAAAGGTGGTAGATAAGTATGCAGATTTCAAGTCGGTTTACGCTGGCAGTTCACATCTTTGCCTGTATAGACACATTCGGAAACGAGTATAAAGTAACCAGTGATTTCCTTGCAGGAAGTACCAATGTGAACCCTGTCATTATTCGGAAGATTCTGGGCCAGTTAAAAGGAGCCGGCCTGATCGAAGTGGCACGGGGAACAGGCGGCACCACCGTTACGAAACCATTAGAAGAGATTACTTTTCTGGACATATACAACGCTGTGGAATGTGTCGAAAATGGGGAACTATTTCATTTCCACGAAAATCCAAGCACGAACTGTCCTGTGGGGAGGAATATTCATTATATCCTGGATGATAAGCTTTACCGGGTACAGAGTGCATTGGAGAAAGAACTTGCCTCTATTACATTGGCAGACATAAAAAGGGATACGGAAAAATATCTGAGTGAAGAAAGCAGATAGAATAGCTGAAAATCAAGACATCATGGGGAGTATCCATATGTCTTGAAATTTTTTTAAAAATTTTTGTTGTAACTATTGACATTACAACCAGCAGATGCGATAGTATACCTATCGGATGTAATGACAAATGTTACATCAAGCAAAAAACATACAAAAACAGGAGGATACTATTATGACACAGATTGAAAAGGCAAAGGAACTGATAGGCACATTCGCCACAGGTGATGCAGAGAAAGCAGCGTCTCTGCTGGCGGAGGGATATATCCAGCATAACCTCGCATACGGTACAGGGCGCGACGCGTTTGTCGGAAGTGTGAAATATCTTGCATCCGCGCCGGTTAAGACAACCGTAAACAATATTCGTGCTTATGAGGACGGCGATAAGGTATTTTTACAGACGGTTTACAATTTTGCAGGAGCAGGCGAGCAGGTGGCGTTTGATATTTTCCGTTTTGACAGCGAGGGCAGAATCGCGGAGCACTGGGATAATCTTGCCGACAAAGCAGAACCGAATCCCTCCGGCCACACACAGATCAATAATGTGACACCCGTTAAGGATTTGGAGAAAACGGAAGAAAACCGCCAGCTTGTCAGGGATTTCCTGTATGATGTAATGCAGGGGAATCATTCGGAAAAAACACCGGAGTATTTTGAGGGAGATACCTATATCCAGCACAATACGGGAATTGCGGACGGTCTGTCCGGTCTGGGAGCTGCCCTTGCCGCTCTGGCCGAGCAAAATATCCAGATGATCTACACGACGGTTCATCAGGTGCTTGCACAGGGCAATTATGTGCTGGCTGTCAGCGAGGGTACCTTTGGCGGTGCACCCACCAGCTACTATGACTTATGGAGAGTGGAAAACGGTAAGATCGCCGAGCATTGGGATGTAATGGAGACAATCGCGGATAAGGAAAGCTGGCAGAACGCAAACGGGAAATTCTAAAGATTACAAGCATTGCCTGCATTGCGGCAGATGCTATGAAATCTGCCCAAAAAGCGCAATTCTAAAAAGAGGTTGAGAACATGAAACAAAGTCAAAAAAGGAAGATTCAGGATATTCCCTATAAGGAACAGATTGAGCAGGCATCCGCGCTGATCAAAGAGGCTGACATGATACTGATCGGTGCGGGTGCGGGGGCGTCTACAGCCGCCGGGCTTGCTTACAGCGGGGAGCGGTTTACCGTTAATTTCAGCGAATTCATAGAAAAATACGGTTCCATGTATATGACGGATATGTATGCGGCGGGTTTTTATCCGTTTCCCACACAGGAGGCAAAATGGGGGTACTGGTCAAAACACAGCATGATAAACCGCTTTCTGCCGCCCGCCATGCCCCTGTATAAGCAGCTTTATGAGATCGTAAAGGAGAAAGAGTACTTTGTTCTGACAACAAATGTGGACCATCAGTTTCAGAAAGCCGGATTTCCCACGGAGCGCATATTTGCAACACAGGGCGATTACGGTAATATCCAGTGCGAAAAGGGATGCCATCCTAAGATCTACGATGCGGAAGATATGTTCCGTCAGATGGATCAGGCGAGGCGCGACTGCCTGGTGCCTTCCTACATGGTGCCGAAATGCCCGGTCTGCGGCGGCAATATGGCAATGCATCTTCGCTGCGACCGGTATTTTGTGGAAGACGAAAACTGGCATGAGGCAGCCGGACGCTACGTCGATTTTCTGAAAAAAATGGAACAGAAAAAAGGCGTACTGCTGGAGCTTGGCGTTGGCTTTAACACCCCGACCATCATCCGTTTTCCGTTTGAAAAGATGGTCCGCGATAACAGAAATCTGTCCCTGATCCGGCTGAATATGAGTGAAGCTGTTGTCCTGGAGAGTTTTGGAAACAGGGCGGTCGGTATCGGCGGCGATATGGCAAAGGTTATATCCGATCTGAATGACCAAAGCAATATTTGAGGAAGGGCGGTGTCAGCGATGCATGAAACAGAAAAGGCAGATATTCTTTTGGAGAAATTAAAAGCAGATTCGGCGGAGTATAAAGAGCTTGAAACCGGAGGGTACAGTCTGGAGGAAAAGAAAAATGCGATCCGCTCCCTTATGAATATCCGCATGCCGGGAAAACTTTCCGATGAATTAGTGGATGTGCAGAACGAGTATCTGCAGGCGGAGCGGAAAGCCAAGGGTGTCGTAACTTTAACGGATATCCCGACAATAGAGGAGCAGTTCAACAGTAATCTGCCTCATGCGGACAAAGTATCACTCTGGCAGGGAGATATCACAAGGCTGGAAGTCGGCGCCATTGTAAATGCTGCCAATTCGCAGATGCTGGGCTGCTTTGTGCCCTGTCACAGGTGTATTGACAATGCCATCCACAGTGCGGCGGGAATGCAGCTCAGGGAGGAATGCAGCCGTATCATGCATCGCAGGCGGATGAAGTATGGCAGGAATTATGAAGAGCCCACGGGCACGGCTACTTTAACTTTAAGCTATAATCTTCCCTGTGATCATGTGATCCATACAGTAGGGCCGATCGTGTATGGCCGACTGAATGACAAGCTCTGTCAGGATCTGCTAAGCTGCTATGAGAATGTCCTGCAATGCTGTCTGGAAAATAATATCAGATCTGTTGCATTCTGCTGTATCTCAACGGGGGAGTTTCATTTTCCAAATGATAGAGCGGCAGAGATCGCATGGAAAACAGTATCAGCATTCCTGGAGAAACATAGTGATCGTATGGAGCGGATTATTTTCAATGTTTTTAAGGACAGTGACTTAGAGATTTACAGGAAAATCTTTTTAAATCCGTAATTCCGGCGACACAGCAGAAACTGGACGAGCCGGAGGTGCGTAAAGAGTAGATCATCTATAAAAGTTATATTACGGGTTTAATGACAAATGAGATAATCGTTGTTATAGTGGTTATAGTTAGAAAATAAAGCGAACCAAATAAGTCCAGAGAGGAGTGTAGACCAGTTTCCCCTGGTCATTTCACGGATGGGTATGCCTAGCGGCGAGGGCAGCGGACTGTAAATCCGTCACACAGAAACATCGCAGGTTCGAGTCCTGCCCCATCCACTTTCCGTTTTTATGTCCTAGTGATTTATTAATAAAACATGGCTGTCAAGCCTGTGCTTTTTCCATCTTGATCCAGCTGATATAGCCATAGATATCGTTGACCAGAAATACTGCAAAACAGGCTGTCACCGACAGATAAGATATATCGTTCCGGGCTGCCAGCACCCATAAAAGGATCAGGACACAGTCATTGGCAGCATAGGCAAGAGCATAGAAGGCGCTGCGTCGGAAAGTAAGATACACCGCCAGAAAACTTGTTGTGACAGATAATGTGCTGAAAAACAGGTTGGCGGTGTGAAAATATGCCAGGATATAATAAAAAATGACAGTCACCAAAACAGTAGGTGCCAGCATTAACCCCAACTCTTTTTTATGTAAGTGGTTTACCGTCACCTGCGCCCTGTTGCCCTTGTAGGGATTGCGCAGCCATGATATCAGTGAAAACACTGCCATCGGAGCCGTCATACCCAGATAGGTGATCATTTCTCCGTAATAGGTAAACGAAAAAGAGATAACACCATACAATATACTGAAAATTACGATCAGCAACTGGCCCAGAGGATTCCCCTTGGCGTTGAAGAGCAGAGAAGTAACGCCGATCAGGGACGCGGTCAGAGTCAGATAATTCTCCCGGTCAAATATGACAAAAGTTGCCAAGATCAACAGAATTGACCCGCACCATAATAGAGTTTCACCTATTGTAAAATATCCGGTTATTTTTCTCATAAAGGATCTCTTCAAAAAAGCATTCATTGATACATCTTCAAAGGCTTAACGATGTATCAATGAATGCTATGCATTCTCTACCCAGCGGCAGTAATCGATATTGATATTATATAAAATAGCAAAACAGCCGCAGTATGTCAACCTTTTTTGGTCTTCCAAAAAGCAGTTAAATATGGGATAATACATCTTGGAGGATGTTGCGCGGCGATTTTTGTAGAAGGCGCGTGTTTTGTAGGGGAGGAAGTATCGTCATATGAGATATTATATCGCGGATCTGCATTTTTTTCATGCGTCTTTGAATGACCGGATGGATCGGAGAGGCTTTGCGGATGTGGAAGAAATGAACAGATATATGATAGACAGGTGGAATCAGAAGGTCGGAGAGAATGACGAAGTGGTCATCATAGGGGATCTGTCCTGGGGAAACGTGGAACAGACCAGTATGCTCCTTAGGCAATTAAAAGGAAAACTGTATCTGATCCGGGGTAATCATGACAATTTTGCGTCTAAGACCACTATGGATATGAGGCGTTTTGTATGGGTCAAGCCCTATGAGGAGTTATACGATAACAAGCGCAAAGTAGTGCTGTGCCATTATCCCATTATATGCTATAACGGGCAGTACAGGCTGGATGATAATGGAAATCCCAAAACCTACATGTTATACGGACATGTTCATGACACCCAGGATCAAAGGCTTGTAGAGCAGTTTCAGGAGATAACCAGATCCACGGTCGTCAGGGATTCCCAAGGCAATGAAAGAACGATCCCCTGCAATATGATCAACTGTTTTTGCATGTATTCGGACTATGAGCCGTTGACTCTGGATGAGTGGATCGTCTGCGACGCAGAGCGGCGGGAGAGAGCAAAACCGTAATTGTACTACAGGTTCAATGACAGATCCGGCAAAGTGTGCTATAGTAGATAAGCCGGAGCGGACGGTTCGTGGTTCTGTTCAACATATGGACAGGTATGTCCGGCGGCGACGGAAAAGAGGACACAGTATATGATCGATTACAGCGTACAAAACAAAAAGGCATGGGAATGTGACGCCTACCAATTTTGGGTCAGGCAGGCCGGTACTCCCCAGGAAAGAGCGAAAAGGGACCGGGAAGATCCCATAGGGATGCTGAAGAAATACGCGGAATATTTTGACACATATGAGAATGTCAAAGTGGCAAACATATGCGGTTCCTGCGGAAAAAAGGCGATCCCTCTGGCGATTCTGGGAGCGGAAGTCACTGTCTTTGATATTTCGGAAGATAATAAGAGATATGCGCTGGAGGTGGCGGCCGCCGCGGATGTGGAGATCGGCTTTGAGGTATGCGACGTGCTGGAGATCGACATGGACCAGTATAAGGGATATTTTGACGTGGTCTTTATGGAAGGCGGCATACTCCACTACTTTCATAACATTGATGATTTCATGAATATCATGTATTCCTTGCTCCGGCCGGGTGGAAAGATGATATGCAGCGATTTTCATCCCTTTCAGAAAATATCGGATTTATTGAGCCTGGAGCAGCCTGCCATGAGTTATTTTTCCACGGATGTCTTTGAGGGGGAGATGGCCCATGCCCGCTTTTATGAGGAGGAATTGCGAAAACAGATACCGAAGTGCAGTTATCGCAAATATACCGTTAGCGAGATCATCAACGCGGTCATAGACTCCGGGATGAGCTTGAAGAGATTTGACGAACATCCCGCCTGGACAAATGATAAACTGCCGGGAGAGTTTACCCTGATCGCGGTCAGGGAGTGAGCGGCAGCAGGCGTATACAGGTTTAGAAAAGTAAAGACAGAGGGGCAGGACAGTGTTCCTCTGTCCTTACTTTTTTAAAATCATTGGAAGATCAGTATTTTTCTGATATAATGAGTAAAATGCTCCGCATTTAACTCTACTGAGCAGAATGTGCGCTAAAGCGCACAAAAATCAAGGTATAATGAGTAAAATGCTATAAAACACAGGTACAGGAAAGGAATTATATTTTATGAAAAAAGAAGAATTATATACACTGATCAGAGAAAAGTATGATGAGTTAAAAGAGGCTTTAAAGGGAACAGACATTGGAAAGATAAGAGAGCTGACATTGGAAGTCCATGCTATGGTACATCCGGCTGAAATATCCGGGAGAACGGAAAAGACCATTGCGGATTATGTTCTGGAGTATATGTTGATGGGAAATCAGAACGAGGTAGTGCCGAGAGAGGACTATGATGTGGATCTGCATTACGCGGGAACGAGAAGAGTTCCTATGTGTTGGCAATTTTGGCACACATACCGTATTGAAGATTTGGTCAGCAATATTTTGATGGTAAATCAGGATCAGATATTTAACAGAGAATGGCAGATAAAAATCGGCTCTTCCATTACGGACACCGGAAATGCACTGGAATTTGATGAAGCAGTGGCGTTTGGAAAAGGGTTGAATATCCTTGCTCTTCGTGATTATATGCTCACAGTAGGAAAGAATACGCGCCGCATATTGGAGGACTTAACCTTGGAGCAGATACAGTCCATGGTGCCGGAAGAATGGGTAATGAGAATATTGGAAGAGGGCGGTGTGACCACAGATTTTCGCTCTGTATGGCTATTGGTATACTGGGGAAGATTGACAAGGGGAGGTATGATTTTAACACCTATGACAAATCATCATATGATGCATTTACCTCCCTGCCTGAATAACCTCCCGATTTTGGACTGATCAATAAACCAATGATTATCAGAAATGTGTAGGATTAAGTGTCTCATGCTATCTGCATAATTTCCGCTTGAAGTTTTTTTATCTCTTCAAAGGATAATGAAGGTACATACTCCGCGATTTCCTCCAGAGACATTTTTCCTTTTTTTATCATTCTTTCTGCCATTTCTCTTTCAGTTTCCCGCGCTGTTTCCTTTGCCGTATTGTCTTCAATATCCTTTGCATACGCTTTCAAAATCTGTTCGTCGTCAAACAATGTCATCATGATATCTACAACCTCCCTTTCCTTACTTTCAAGATACTCTCTCAATACATTCCTGTTTTTACAGATGTCGATTGTTTCAGTAACGGCCTGTTTGGTGTTTCCGTATAGTTTTCTCTGTTCAGTATAGACCTTGGAGAAAATAATATACTGTCCAATAATATCCTCATTTTCCTGATACAGTACCTTGATTTCAGCGTCAATGGCAATCTCCGCACCATCAAAAAAATCTCTTGCAAGCGAAATGCTGTCAGGAATATTTTTCTTATCTCCCGTGTAGATCAGATACAGTTCGGGCCTGGGCATATTCACCTTTTTACTTCCATATAGATTCTGATTTGTACGTTTAAAATAATCGTGATAAGTCTGTATCAGGTACATCAATGCCCGGATAATGATATTGACTGTCCATGTGGATTGGCTTTCCACCAGCACCATTAACCGATCTCCTATTGAAAATCCAAGATCATTATAATCGGCATCAACCAGTACATGCTTAATCGTGACATCCTCAATCTTATCTTCCGTAACATTGCTGTCTTCCGGGTGAAGTGCCTTATATAGCTGGAGCAGATATTTTTTATCCTGAAACAAATTTGTGAATACACTGTCCCGTATCTTGCGTTTTGGGATGCTTTGCGCCATTATGTTACCTCGCTTTGATTCATAACTGCAGGAAAGGCTGTAACCCTGCTCTTGTTATATTTTGATTATACATAAAATATTTTGTCCTTACAATAAAATTCCTATTAAATTTCCTGGAAATATTGAGACTGGAGCAGCCTGCCATGATTACAGGCCATATGATAGAGCTATCCTTTCACGCAGATGGGGGATAGCTTTTTCCTGTCTACTACAATGTATTTATGGTTAATACCCCTTACAGCCAGTAAGGAATTATCCAT
>CAZGVI010000063.1:0-15454 GCA_964529395.1 uncultured Acetatifactor sp. | reverse complement strand
AGCTTTAATAGATTACCACATCGGTCACATAATGTCAACAGCTTTTATGAAAAAAAATTTAAAAAATTACAAGTTTTTTCCGATATAAGAGCAATATGACGCCACGCCCCGAAAACATCACATTTTTTACTTCTTTCTGCTCTTCCACACCTTAGCCAAAATATCTTTCAGCACCAATAATGCATCCAGCTCGCTATACCTGTATTCCTCTTTCAGTTCGTCAAGCATGCTGCCCAGTCTCACGGCATAGTTGGCGGTATTAACCTCATTCTGATACCTGAGCAGGATCGGATATCTCTTCCCCCAGGCGCTTGTCCAGTCAATCTTCTCCTCCACCTCTTCACTTGTCCTTTCGATCATCTGCTGGATTTCTCTCACATCCACATCAAAAACGATCAGATCGTCCAGTGACACATTGTACAGAAGAGCCATTTTCTTGGATTGACAGATATCCGGAAGGGTCTCACCGCTCTCCCACTTTGAGATCGTCTGCCTGCTCACTCCCAGTTTTTCCGCAACCTGCTCTTGTGAGAGTCCGCAGCTTTTTCGCGCATGAAATAAACTATTACCCAACTCCATATACATCACCTCGTCTTTCTACAGGCAAGCGCGATACTCCTTCTTTTCAGACAGGCCAGTTATATCCGGCCTGCGCTGTCTCTGAAGTTCACAGCAGGAGTCAGCGAATGCCTGCCTTATATAAACAAGTATAACGATGGAGAAATATAAAGTCTACCACCGGAAATATGCATTTCCGCACGAATATTTAACATATACCCCTAAAGTCATTATATGAGAACCATTGTTCTTCCAGAGATGCCCCAAGGCGTTCACGGTCAGAATGATAAAGGCATTTTCTCCGCTATCAGCACGTCCATACAATGCTGGTGGGGAACGCCCCCGCTGTTGCAGTCAAATATGACCTCATCGCATTTGTGGAAAAGCCAGTCATAATAACACGTGAACAGTTCTCCCGACCTCCAGGGAGTTCTCTGCTGTCCCTCTTTCTTTTTCATAAAAGGCTTGTCCACAAACGCATTGATAACATTTAAACCGCCGTCCACAGTATGCTCTTTCAGCATGGCGGTAAATTCTTCTTTGACGTTATCCGTGAGATAATCAAAAAAACCGCTGCTGTAAATGATATCATATTTTCCTTCGATCTGATAATCCAGAGCATTGGCTTTAAAAAAATGCACCTGCACTCCATTTTTTTCTGCCAGCAGGAGCGCCTTGTCAATCCCTGCCTGGGACTCGTCAAAAGCAGTCACCCGATACCCGCACCTGGCCAGAAACACGGCATCTTTTCCCTCACCGCAGCCGATCTCCAACACCCTGTAGGGTTTGGTGGGCGGTTTCAATTTCATCAGTTCGTAGCACAGATGATTGGGATTCAGCCCCCAGTAATACTCCTCCCCCTGATACCGTTCATCATACTTACTGGCCGATACGCCCTGATAGCCCAGCAGTCCGTCCACTGTGGTTTCCAGTACCTGAGCAAGAATGGGCATCAGCCCCAGATCCGGGAGAGCCACTCCATTTTCCCACTTGGAGACTGCCTGTGAGGATATATTCAGTCTTCCCGCCAGTTCCTGCTGTGTATAGCCCAAAAGTTTCCTTCTCTTTTTGATCATTTCACTTATTGCGTTCATATCGGCCTCCTTTAATGAGCTTGCTGCATTCATTGTAGCAGTTCCCCACAGGGTCGGCAATAACGGTATGTTCACAATGTATGCCCTGATTCTACCTGGAGTTGATTTTGGCAGGCTTTTGCCATTACTTAAGCTTTCATCAACTGATCCATCGTGGTCTGGAGAACGTTGATACTGTTCATCACATCTTTCGTCTCCCCGGATACCGTCTCGCTCGCATTCGTGATCTGCTGTAAGTTTTCGTTGACCGACTGCACCGCCTCATCCAGTTCCTTTTGAGATCGGTTGATCGTGTCCAGGATTCCGTTGATATTAGCGATAGAAACGCTCAGTTCCTTTGTGTTCTCATTCAGAGCGCCGCTGACCTGCGCGTAGTATGTCGCATCCTCCTTATAGTTGTCCGCCAGGGTTTCCAGTTTGTCGTAATCTTTCATTACTACGTCATCCAAAAAGCCAATGATATAGTTGCTTGCCTCCGCCAGAGTTTTTACGCTGCCCATCACTTTATCCGTCAGAGCGTTCACTTTGTCAATCTCATTTTCGGTAGTTTCACTCAGCTTTTTGATCTCCTCCGCCACTACGGCAAAACCCTTTCCGGCCTCGCCTGCCCTTGCGGCCTCAATAGAGGCGTTCAGAGAAAGCAGGCTGGTCTGTCCGGCAATCTCGCTGATCGCCTGAGATACCTCCACAATCTGACTGATCACTTTTGTCTCCTCAATCGCATTCTGCAATTTTTCCCGGCTGTCCAAAGTCACCTTGATAGCGCTTGCTTTATCCTCAAGGACCTCCGGAACCATCTGCTCCACGCGGACAATGATCTCATTTGCCCGGCCGTTGATCGTCTGCGCGCTGTTTACCAGCTCGTCAATAGAGCAACTCACATCCTTGCAGGTATTGTCAATGTTCCCGATACTTTCCGTCTGCAGAGCCACGCTTGCCCCCGTCTCCTCCAGCAATGCGCTGATCTCCATGATATTCCCATTCATGGCTGAGACATGATCCCCTGTGGCGGACATCATATTCCGAATATGTACTGTCTCCTGCTGGGTCTTGCGGATGGTGGAGATAACTCTGTTTTCCAATTCTTCGATAAGATAGCTGATCTCCTTTACTTCCGATCTCTCTGCCCGGCAGTTCTGCATTCCGACCACTTTTTCTTTGATAAAGCGTTTCATTTCACTCATGGGCTTTAACATTGCGGCTATTACAATGTTGAGCAGGATCACCGACAGAACCAGCATTACCAGATCCGCAATCAGTGGCAGCACCAGGTTGCCGACGATCTTCCCCCTGATCACGGAAGTGTTCTGTGTGATCCCGAATTTCCATCCTGTCCTCTCGATCTCTTGTACAATACAGTATTTTCTCGCGCCGTCATAATCTGTAAAAGTAGTTATTTCCCCACTTTCTAGATCAATGCGCAGCACATCGCTCAAAATGGTGTTGCCGGATTCTTTCGGCAGATACTCCCCATTCTCATGGGTGATCACACTGTTGTCTCCCGCCAGAAGAAATGTCTGTATATTTTCATCCGCACTCACATTCTGCACCATTTCGATCAGGCTGTCGATGGTTATATCCGCCAGAACCACTGCCTGTTCTCCGCCTATTTTCAGCGGCGAGGCGATGGATACGATCATCTGTCCCGTGGCAAAATCCGTGTATGGTTCCGTGTAGATCAGTCCGCCCTCCGCCAATGCGTCCGTCCACCAGCTTCTGGTGGTTGGGTCCAGGTCAAGGCTGGAATGATTGGCCGGCAGAACGCCGCCATTGTAGCCAAAGCAGCAATAATACATCAGGGCGTCTTGATTCTGTGACAGATTTGTCTCCAGAAAATCCATGATCCCTTCCCTGTCGTCCTTATCCATCTCCGCAAGCGCACTCTTCATAGTCTCCACAATGTCCGCCTGCCTGATCAGCCACTGGTCAATGGTATCTCCGGTACCTTCCGCCTCGGCGATCAGCACGTTATGCTCGCTTGTCTGCAGCGCGTCTTTCAGGACGATACTGCTTAACGCCGCCGTTACAGCGATAATAACGATCGTACACAGCGCGACATACAGAATGATTCTCCCTTTGATGCTGCCCCAAAAATTCATTCCCTCATTTTTTTTCCTGTTCATCGTGTCTTCTCTCTCCTTTGTCTGCAGCCAAAAATATATCTTAATTTTTATTATACAAATTATCAACTTTGTGTCAATATGCCTTAAATATTTCTTACTGCTTGCAGTCCTGTCAGTATGACAGCTGCCAGTATGACAATAAATATAATCCTTGTACAGTGTTTCCGCGTGTGATAAGATAGGCATGGGTGTCTGCGGAATCCGTTGCCTGCAAAAGACAGTTTCACAGGCACCCGTAAAATAAGCAGCGGAACCCCCATAGGATGGGCAGGTATCACCCAGACAGCTCCTCGCGTATATGAGGATACGGGAATCTGCCTGGGCCCCGGCTATGTGGGAAGAGGTCTCGGAAAACAGATCGTCAGGGCGCAGTCGCTGGGCTTTACGCTCATCGGCTCCAAACCCAAGACGGACGCGCGCAACGGATATCCGTATAATGTGCTGGAATACAGCCTGAAATTATAGCCGGATCCGGTTGATTTCCCAGGACCCGTGACACAACGTTTATCTACAGGGAGAATGATTGACATGTCCAGAAAGATCGCTTTTTTTGATATAGACGGAACACTGACCTCCGAGACGGACGGCTCCGTGCCGGAGGACGCCGCCGCGGCCATCGCCCAGGCCAGAGCAAACGGACATCTGATGTTTATCAACACTGGCAGATGCTTTCAGAACGTAGAGTCCCGTTTTCGCAATATCGGCTGGGACGGCTACGTGTGCGGCTGCGGCACCAACATCTACTGCGACGGCCGGGACGTCCTCTATATATCCCAGACCCACAATACTATCATGCGCGTCCTGGAGGCGGCCCGCCGCGCGGACGTGGATATCCTCTTTGAGTCCCGCTCCCAGGTGGCCTTTGACCTGACCCGCCCGCTGCGCCATCCGCGGGCGCTGCGCCAATACCAAATCTTTGTGGATCAGGGCTACCATATGCCGACGGAGCTGGAAAATCCCAATTTTTTTGCGGACAAATTTGTGGTGTGGTATCAGGAAGAGCCGCAGCTCACCGCCCTCCGCCGGGTCAGCGACCAATGGTTCGACTGTATCGACAGAGGCGGCACTTTTCGGGAATTTGTGCCAAAGGGCTGCTCCAAGGCATCCGGCATCCGCTATGTGCTGAAACATTACGGCCTGACTTTGGAGGACGCCTGCGCTCTGGGGGACAGTAACAACGACCTGCCCATGCTCTCCTATGTGCCTCACAGCATCGCCATGGGCAACGCTGCCCCGGCCAGCCTGCTTGAGCAGGTGGAATATGTGACGGCAAAAGCCAGCCAGGGCGGCATCCGCCAGGCCCTGGCCCACTATCACTTCATCTGATCATAAATTTTCACTGCGTATAGTCTCCACGATATTTCTCTTCCTGATCTTTCCCATGGAATAATGCATGGTCCCATACAGCAACACCATAACGGCGGCCACGGAGATCAGAATGCCGCTCCACGGAAAGAAAAAAGCCGTATCCATGCCCTGTTTCATAGCCAGATGAAAACAGTAGGATACTCCGATCCCCAAAGGCACGCCGATGAGCAGCGCCTTGCCCCCATAGAACAGGCTTTCCAGCCAGATCATGCGGCGAAACTCCCTGCCGGTCATACCCACCGCCTGCAGCATAGCGAACTCCGGCGCCCGCAGTTCCAGATTGGTGGTGATGGTATTGAAAATATTCGTGATACCGATCAACGCCACCACCGTGATAAAACCGTACAGAAAGATGGAGACCAATAGCTGCGTACTCTTTTCCGTCCGATGGGATTCTTCATAGTTGGTAATGGAATAATTGACCATTTCCATATTCCCGCGGATCGTTTGCTCCAGCGAAAAGGCATCCTCGCATCTTATGGCGGTTTCCACTATTTTCCTGTCCCCCACACGCAGCTTATCCCAGTTTTCGTCCATCCAGCTTTCACTGACGATCAGCACGATCCCGTCATAAACCCGCTGGTTCATAAACATGGGAGACAGGTCTGTCTGTGCCGCCACAGTCACCGATACCTGCGCCTCCCCTTCCCCCGTGATCACATCTCCCGGTTTAAAATGAGCGACGTCCCCGCTTGCCTCATGCCTTATACCCTCTTCGTCGTAGGAGATATACTCATACCTCGCCAGAACAATGGCCTGCTCCTGACCGGCGGGCACGCCCACCCGGCTGCAATAACGCGCATACCCCTCCTCCCCCAGAGAGTACACCATAATGCTCTCCTCTGTTTTATCCTCATTGTAGTAAAGCTCCAGATAGTCCTTTGTCAGCGGCAGATCCTGGACAGGGACGGACAGATATCCCAGTCTTACCAGCTCCGCCTCCTCCACTCCCTCCATCTCCGTTACGGCCAGCAATTTTTCATAAGCGTCGGAATCGTAACAGTCAACCCTCAGTTGATACGCCATATTTTCGTAATAGACGTCGGAAATATACCTCACCGCGCGGGTAAAGGTAGTCATACCGATAAAAGCCGCCACCACCACTACGATGGAGATCACCGTCGTGCGGTACTTCACCCGGGCGCGGCGCAGATTTTTATAAGCTACCTTACCGCCTATGCCCAAGGGCCCTGCTATCCAGCGGGGGCACTTAAGCTCCCTGCTACGGATCTTCACAGTGGTGTTGGCCCGTATGGCGCTGATGGGCGATATTTTGGCCGCCTGTCTCGCGGATTTCCATGCTGAAAAAAAGATCGTGACAGATGCCAGCAGCACAGAGAGCCCCACCGCCATCCAGGAAACCCCAAATACCAGCGGAATGTCGATGGCGTCCTCCATCAGGCCGCTGACACAGCGCACCAGGATCACGGAGGCCAGAACGCCGCTCAATATTCCCAGCGGAATCCCCACCACACCCAGAAACGCCGCCTCATAATAGACGATCCTGCGCTGCTGTCTGCGGGTGGTTCCCACAGACGCCAGCCTACCGTACAACTTCATCTTCTCCGTCAGAGAGATTGTAAAACTGTTGCGGATACAAAATACGCCGGTGACAATGATAATCGCCAGCGCTACCGCCGCCATGGCATATATCATATCCATGCTTCTGGAGGAAAAGGTAAAGCGCAGCCACTTCAGCAGATAATAGTTGTCTTCCACGGAATCCGCCAGCCCCTTAAGTCCTGCCGTCACCTGCTCGGCATGCTTGATCCCCCAGTCCGTATAACTGGCATAGACCTCCAGCGTCTCCGCCCCCATGGGATCTTCCAGACAGGTAAATACCGAGTATCCCGGTGCTATCCGGTCCTCCACATTATAATTGGGACGCTCTATCATGCCCACGACGGTATAGGTACGGCTCTCCCGAACCGTCAGTGTCTCTTCCTCATAGCCGTAGGGATTGCTTTGCCCCAGAGCAAATCCATCAGATTCCCTCCGTCCTATCTCCAGCGTGACGGTGTCGCCCACCTGCAGATCCACCATGCCGTTATACCCTATATGCCGGCTGATTACCAATTCCGAACCGTTCTCCGGCATTCTGCCCTGAACCAGCCGCAAACCGTAAGTGGATACCGCGTCTTCTCCCACGGCGCAGAGATATACATAGGGCTTATCAGGATTTTCGCTGCCCTCCAAAACGGCATAACCCAGGGGCTGCTTTAGAGAGATTCCTTTCAGGTTCCGGTTTTCCTCAAAATACTTCAGATTCTCCGGTTTTACCCCGTAAAAGCAATAATGCCAGTCCCCGTTTTGTATCTTTTCATAGGCCACTATACTGGCCCGAAAACTGGTGGCCAGGCAGGCCACTCCCGTGATCAGCGCGGTGGCAAGGATCACCCCCACCACCGTCACCAGCGTGCGCTTACGATTTTCCCGCAGAGAGCGAAAACAACATTTCTGCAATACATTCATCTCCCCGCGCCTCCCCCCGCATTGCCTGACACCGGATGGGCGCCTACGGCCGCTCTGCTCCCGCCCGCGCCGACGCGCCCATCCTCTATGATCAGCACCCTCTCTGCCTGCTTGGCAAGCTCCGGGTTATGGGTGATCATCAGGATCGTCTGCTTATACTTCTGGTTGGCCTCCCGCAGCAGGGCCATGATCTCATCACTGGCCCTGCTGTCCAGATTGCCCGTGGGTTCGTCCGCCAGCAAAATGGCCGGCCTGGTGATCAGCGCCCTGCCTATGGCTACCCGCTGCTGCTGGCCGCCGGAAAGCTCATTGGGCAGATGTCCCAGCCGCTTTTCCAGTCCCAGGGTATGCACCAGCTCCTCCACCAGCTCCGGGTCGGGCCTGCGCCCGTCCAGCTCGCAGGGCAGAGTGATATTTTCCTCCACATTAAGTACCGGGATCAGATTATAAAACTGATAGATCAGCCCCACTTGCCGCCTGCGGAATATGGCCAGAGCGTCGTCATCCATGCCATAGATATCTGTATCCTCTATCAGCACCCTGCCGGAGGTGGGCCGGTCCACACCCCCCAGCATATGCATCAACGTGGACTTCCCGCTTCCGGAGCTGCCCACCACCGCCACAAATTCTCCCTTTGCCACGGAAATGGATACATCATCCACCGCCAGGACCTCATTGCTGCCCTTTCCATATCTCTTGGTCAAATGTTCCGTTCTCAAAATCTCCATGCCATCACCATCCCTTACGATTCAAGCTTTTCAGGTTTTACTGGCTACCAGTATAAAAAATGGAAATGACATTTCCGTGACATTTTCATAATTTTCCGCCCTTACTTCATAAATTTCAAAGAGAAAACCGTTCCCTCGCCCTCCTGAGACTCCACCTGAATATGGCCGTGCTGCTGTTCCACCACCGCTTTAGCCAGAGCCAGACCGATGCCAATGCTGTCCCGGTCGGCCCCCTTTCCCCGGTAAAATCTCTGAAACAGCTTGTCCCGCTCCTCCCGCGATATCCCCGGGCCCCCATCCTGCACTCGAATCTCCGTATAGACCTCGTTCTCCTGTGTCACAACCTGCACCTTTCCGCCTGCGGGACTATGCTCGATCGCGTTTTTTACAATATTGCACAAAGCCTCCTCCGTCCAGTTCTCATCCACAGTCAGAGACGCTCCCGGCTGTAATTCCGCCTCCAGGCGTACTTCCCTCCACTCCGCGGTGGTCTGCAGTTTCTCAAAACACCGCTCCACCAGGTCCCCCGCATCCAGCAAGACCCGCTTAAGCTCCACCACCCCCGCATCCAGACGGGAAAGCTTGAGCATCGTGGCGATCAGCCAGCTCATACCGGTGAGCTGCCTGCGAACCTCCGACAGAAAACGCTGCCGGGTAATATGATCCATATCTTCATTCTCCGCCAGATTGTCCAGCAGTATCGTCATAGAGGTCATGGGCGTTTTCAGCTGATGGGAAATATCGGCCACGGAATCCGACAACGCCCTGCGCCTGTGCTGCTCCAGCGCGGCAGTTTCCCGCAGCTGTACCGTGATACGGTAGATCTCGCTGCGCAGCCCGCCCAGTTCATCGTCCCTGTTCTCCTCCGGTTCCAGGCGATAATCTCCTCTGCACAGCCGCTCCATGTAATGTTGCAGTTCATCGATCCTCTGCTGGCGCCTCTTCAAATAAAAAAACACCAGCAGGATTCCCAGTGCCAGCGCCGAAAACAGGAACAGATCCATTCCTGCCTGAAAATGCTGCAGCCGCCTTTCCTGACCGCCGAATGTGCGGCTGCCATACGCCGCATAGATCCCGTATCTGTCCAGCAGCTCCTGCCCCCTCTGGGTTTGTTCGGGGGTTTCCAACAGCCAGATCAGCTCATCCTCCGATAGCTGAGGATAGGCCTGCTCCATATTCTCCAGGATTCCCGCCGCCAGAGCGGTATACTCCCGGCGCATCTGATTTCGGAATATACCGATTCCCAGGTTTGCGATTACCAGAACGGCCGCCAGAAACAGTCCCATACCCGCGATCAGTTTTTTAACTTCCCCATTCCATTTCAGTCTCATAGCCACCTCTATATTTTTTCCCTGCTCTCCATGCGATATCCCATCCCGCGTACCGTTTTGATCAGCCGTCCCTCCGTGTCCCCCAGCTTTTCCCGCAGACGTTTCATTGTGACCGACAGCGTATTATCATTCACGAAATTCCCTGAGATATCCCATACGTCCGACAATATTTCATCCCGTGTAAAAAGCTTTTCCGGATAAGACATCATACTGCTGAGAATCTTGTACTCCAATTTGGTCAGCGCCACCTCTTCTCCGTCCACCCTGACTCTGCCGCTTTCCACGTCCAACACGATATTGCCGCATTGCAGCACCTCCCGCTCCTGACTGCCCCGCCGCAGCACATTCTTGATCCGGGACACCAGCTCCCGATTGCGGAAAGGCTTGATAATATAATCGTCCGCCCCCAGATCAAAAGCCCGTACCACATCCTCCTCCTCTTCCCTGGCCGTCAGAAATATGATCGGGAAGTCGTACTGCCGCCGAACGCTCTCGCAGAGCTGATAGCCGTCTCCGTCAGGCAGCCCGATATCCAACAGCATCAAGTCCGGCCGCTCCTGTTGCAGCGTCCGCTCCGCCTCCCGCCTGCGCCGGACGGCTTGGAAAGTATACCCCTCCTGCTCCAGAAGATACTGCAAACCCATAATGATCGCATCGTTGTCCTCCACTAAAAGTATTTTCATCGCGGCCTCCTGATAAACCATTTGATAATTACCCATTATTCCTTAATCCCGTGCGCCTCTGCGCACTCTCTGTTCAGCAGAGTTAAACGCAGAGCGTTTTACTCATTTTACCTTGATTCCCCAAGCATTGCAACATAAAAAGGAGTGCCTCTCGACACTCCTTACGCCTACTGGATATCTAGGTGATTGTGAAACTTCCCTTTTGCCAACTCCGAATTGTGCATATTGTATATTCCATAAGCTGGCCTTCCGCAACCGTCGGTGCTTAGGCACCGTATTTTGGTGCCTTATGCACCGCTACGGTGAGGACAGAGCGAGAGCGTGCCAGCGTTGGAATATACAATTTGCACAATGACACTGGCAAAGTTACTGAGTTTCGCAATCGCCTAACTGGATATCCGTCACCTTATATCCCTGGTCGGCCACCGTCTGCCGCAGCACGTCCTCAGAGATTTCCCCTGTGAGCGTCACGATCGCCGTACCGCTCTCATGACTGACGACCACCTGGGCCACAGCGTCCAGGCCCTCCAAAGCTTTCTTTACATGTGCCTCGCAGTGTCCGCACATCATTCCCTCGATTTTCAATGTCTTTTCCATGGTTTTCGTCTCCTTTTCCGTGTTATGAATTTTTCTGTATTCCGTTTTTGCGGAATCCCCCCCCGCAGTATGCCCCGCCGGATCATATCTATCCGGACCAACCTTTGCGCCATGGGTTTTGGATGGATCATGCATCTTGAAAAAATTCAGGCGCAGCGCGTTGGTGACCACGCTGAAACTGGACAGGCTCATGGCTGCCGCACCAAACATGGGATTGAGCTGCCATTTCAACATGCTTATAAATACACCGGCCGCCAGAGGGATGCCGATGATATTATATATAAACGCCCAAAACAGATTCTCATGAATATTGCGCAAAGTGGCGCGGCTTAAGCGAATCGCGGCGGGGACATCCGAAAGCCGGCTCTTCATCAGCACCACATCCGCCGCGTCGATTGCCACGTCGGTTCCCGCCCCGATGGCGATACCGATATCGGCGCTGGTCAGCGCAGGCGCGTCGTTGATACCGTCTCCCACCATGACCACCTTGCCCTTCTGTTTCAATTCCCTGATCACGCTTTCCTTGCCTCCCGGCAGGACACCGGCGATCACCTCGTCCACTCCGGCCTGGTCCCCGATGGCTCTGGCTGTCCGCTCATTGTCCCCCGTCAGCATCACCACGCGGATCCCCATATTGCGCATTTCACGGATTGCCTGAGGACTATCCTCCTTAAGCACATCCGCCACTGCAATTATGCCGCATAATTCTCCGCCCCGGGCAAAGAACAGGGGAGTCTTCCCCTCCTCCGCAAGCCGCTCCGAATGCGCCCTTACCTCGTCGGAAACCGCCACCTGCTCACCGATAAACTTATAACTGCCGCCGTACACAGGCTCACTCTGAAGCGAGGCGCTCAGGCCGTTTCCGGGCAGAGCCTTGAAATCCGCGACTTCCTCAGTCTCTATGCCCTCCTGCTGCGCTTTCAGATTGACAGCTTTCGCCAGAGGATGCTCGCTCTTTTTTTCCAGAGAATAAGCCAACTGCAGCAAGGCTTTCCCGTCATGACCGTTAAAAGGAAGAATATCCGTCACTTTCGGCTCTCCCTGGGTAATGGTTCCCGTTTTGTCCAGCGCTACGATCTGGGTTTTGCCCGTCTCTTCAAGGGAAACTGCTGTCTTGAACAGTATACCGTTCCTCGCCCCCACGCCGTTGCCCACCATAATGGCAACCGGAGTGGCAAGGCCAAGGGCGCAGGGGCAGCTGATCACCAATACCGATATCCCCCTGGCAAGGGCAAAACCTGCCGTCTGTCCCACTGCCAGCCACACCAGAATCGTAATAAACGCTATAGCAATGACCGCCGGGACAAAGACTCCCGACACTCTATCCGCCACTTTCGCGATAGGCGCTTTGGTCGCCGCCGCGTCACTGACCATCTGAATGATCTGCGACAGGGTTGTATCCTCTCCGACTCTGGTAGCCTCACACCGTATAAAACCGGATTGATTCAACGTACCCGCCGAAACCCTGTCCCCGGCAGCTTTGTCCACCGGAATGCTCTCGCCTGTCAGCGCTCCCTCATCCACGGCGCTGTTACCCTCCAGAACAACTCCGTCCACCGGAATATTTTCTCCGGGACGGACCACAAACTGATCCCCCTTTGCCACCTGCTCTATAGGAATCGTGACCTCAACGTCATCCCGCAGCACCGTGGCGGTCTTGGAGGCCAGTTTCATCAGTCCTTTCAAAGCATCCGTGGTCTTTCCCTTGGAGCGGGCCTCCAGCATCTTACCCAAAGTGATGAGCGCCAGTATCATGGCGGCAGACTCAAAATAGAGTTCATGCATATAGGACATCACTGCTTCGGCGTTTCCCTGAACCTGCGCGTCCGTCATGGCAAACAGGGCAAATGTACTGTAGCCAAACGCCGCCGTGGCTCCCAGGGCCACCAGCGCATCCATATTGGGGGCACGGTGCAGCATACTTTTAAAACCGCTTATAAAGAATTTCTGATTGATGACCATAACAATGGCTGTGAGTAGGAGCTGTACCAAACCCTGGGCCAAAAGATTGTTTTCAAAAAAAGCGGGCAGCGGCCAGCCCCACATCATATGCCCCATGGAAAAATACATAAGAACGATCAGAAATCCCAGAGAGGCGATCAGCCGTCTCTTCAACACAGGAGTCTCCCTGTCCTTTAACGCCTCCTCGTCTGAGGCGGACCGCACACTCCGTTCCTTGTCCCCTCCTTTTATAGACGCTCCGTATCCGGCGTTTTGAACCGCCGCTATAATATCCTGGGCCGCAGCCGTGCCCTCCACTCCCATAGAGTTTGTCAACAGGCTCACCGAGCAGGACGTAACGCCCTCCACTCCGGACACTGCTTTTTCCACGCGGGCGCTGCACGCCGCGCAGCTCATTCCAGTTATAGTATATTGCTCCATAATTGACCTCTCTGCATCTCTTTCAATTTAAAGCGATTTCCTCTGCTATCTTATTTTCTTCCCGTTTTCTATTTCATCAATTTCTGGAGAGTAACTACCAGTTCATCGATCACTTCGTCCTTACCCTCCCGTATATCCCGAGCCACACAGCCCCTTATATGGTTGGCTATCAGATCCTTATTAAAAGCATTGACCGCCGCGTTGACCGCCGCCGACTGCATTAAGATATCCGTGCAATAGGCATCATTTTCCACCATTCCACGGATTCCCCTGATCTGCCCCTCGATCCGGTTCAGACGGTGAATTAATTTCTTGCGCTCCTCTTCCGAGCGGTCCGTTATCTTTCCACAGCATTCACGCATATCTTTATCCGGCATTCCCTCATCCTCCTTGGCATATACCCCCTGCGGGTATATTTATTGTATACCCATAGGGGGTATATGTCAATACATTTTCCAATATATTTTCACAGTCAACAACCCCGCTGCTGGCAACGGGGTTGTTGACCCTCGCGGCATTCGCCAAATACTCGTACAGGCACGGCACTTGGCTCATTGCTCGCGAAAATAAAAGAGCAGGCTGCGGCCTACTCTTTAGCTTAAACATTCCCATAGGATTATATACATAACCTGAAGTCAAAAAGTTTCTCCCTTTTCAGAACTTTGTTTCCGCAAACATTCATCCATTTGGGAGTCATGCAGACCGGAAATCAGGGATATAAAACAAACTTTTGATTCGGATAACCAAATTCTTTAATAAGTTCTGTTTCTTTGAATCCAAATTTTTTGTATAGTGCTCTCGGGGCAATGCCTTTTTCATCATTTTCACGAAACGTTGAAACGGAAATATCTTTACTTCTGTCCAGTCCACTAAGTGCTTTTTCCAAAAGTGCAGCACCCATTCCATGCTGCCTGTATTCTGGCGCCACAGCAAAGAAACAAATCATATTCCTGTTTCGGGAAAACAGGATCACGCCTGCAATCTCATTATCACGTTTGATACACAATGCCTGTTTCTTGTTCATGAATCGCAACACCGTCCCCGAATGTTCCTCGATGCTCTCCTCTGTTTCCAGTCCGGGAAAATTCCAGCTTACACGCTTGACTAAATTCATCCACTGTTCAAGATCGGACGGTATTCCAAATAGCACTTCCACAGTAAGTTTCTCCTTAGATTCCTGCCTGTATTACTTGATTGTAAAAATCCTGTCTGCTGTCTATGATACATTTACAATTCCGCAAACCTGAATTTACCGAATTGCTTGTAAAAAGTTTTCAACCTCTTTATTGAATGCAACATATCTATTATTTGCAATAAAGTGATTGCCCTTAATAATTGATAGTTTTGCATTAGGTATATTTTCGGCTATCTCTTTTGTATGGGATTCTTTAATCATATCACTGCTGCCACAGATTACGAGGGTTGGAGCTGTTATCTTTGATAATTCGTTTGGTTCTATATTCGGCTCATTAACCATTAGCCCAAGCATTTCCGCATTCTTTTTTGCATCCGGCGACTTTGATACAAATCTTTTTGCGATTTTGTACCCTATCTCGATTGGAATTTGTGTCGCTCTTTTTACTCCTTTCGGATTCAAATTGCCGCCGTTTAATATCAATGCCTTTACCTTGTCCGGATATTTCATTGCAAATTTCATTGCTATATTGGCTCCGTCTGAAAATCCTAAAATAACTGCATCGGAAATTTCAAGACCTGCCATAAAATCGTATAAGTCATGGGAAAACTGCTCAATAGTGAAAGGCGCAGTACCTCTTGGCGATTTGCCGTGCCCCCGTGTATCTAAAGCGATCACTCTGTATCTGTCGCTAAAATAATCTATTTGATGCTCGAAATATGAGCCATCCTCTCCGTTCCCGTGCAAAAGGATGAACGGCTCTTTATCTCCTTTTTCTTGATAATATAAGACTATATCCATTTACACTTCCTCGTACAAGCTCAATCTACATATCTAATTATATAATATTGGCCTGCTACCCACAATACATATTCAAGCACTAATTTTTAACCCTAATTTTTAACGGGTACGCACCTCCGAAAAGGGAATAAAAAGTAGGCTTCGCCTATTCAACTCCCCTGCCCCTCAATCTTGAGGGGTGG
>CAZGVI010000062.1:0-16150 GCA_964529395.1 uncultured Acetatifactor sp. | reverse complement strand
CACGGTGGTGTGAGAGGTCGGCTAATCAATTAATGGTTAGCCTCCTACTCGATTGCGGGTACATAATTTTGAGAAAAAGGGATTGACAAAGTATATTATATGGCGTATAGTATGTTCAAAAGTAATATTATACGCCATATAATATTGTATGCAGATATAATACAGAAAGGGAGAGACATGGTATTTAACACAGGTGCCGCTCTGCTGGATGCCATTGTACTGGCGGTGGTGTCCAAAGAGCCTGAGGGAACATATGGGTATAAGATCACCCAGGATGTACGGCAGGTCATAGAACTGTCGGAATCCACGCTGTATCCCGTATTGCGCCGTCTGCAAAAGGACGACTGCCTGGAAGTATACGACAGGGAGTGCGCGGGACGTAACAGGCGTTATTATAAAGTGACCAGCAGGGGCTGGGCGCAGTTGCAGCTGTATGAGAGCGAATGGCGCAGCTATTCTAAAAAGGTTACTTCACTGTTTGGAGGCAAGGGGTAGGAGGTATGGAGATGAACAAAACGGAATTTATGAGGCAGTTGGAGAGGCTGCTGCAAAACATATCCGAGCAGGAACGACGGGAGGCTCTGCAATATTATGAGGACTATTTTGCCGACGCCGGACCGGAGAACGAACAGGCGGTGATAGAGGCGCTGGGCAATCCTGCCAGAGTGGCCGAGAATATCCGCCGGGATCTGTACGGCGCAGGCTACGGGGACAACTATGAGGCGCGTAAGCCCGTCACGGGCAGGGAATTGACGGAATACGGAGCCGCCGCCCAGGGGATGGGAGCCACCTCCGGTCCGGCTCCCGGTCCGGCTCCCGGTCCGGCAGCCACGGTGACGGCATCTGCGGCAGGACCGGGGCAGAGCGCTTTACAATCTGCCCCGACTTGGGAGGACGCAGGGACAAAGGGAAAAAGAGCGGGCAAGGAGCCGATGTCCGGAGGTATGATAGCTCTGATCGTGATCCTGTGTATCATTGCCCTGCCGATAGCGGGCGGTCTTCTGGCCGGAGCGGTGGGGGTGCTGGGCGGAGTGCTGGGAGTGGCAGTCAGTCTGATCGCAGCCTGGTTCTGTCTGATCCTGGGTTTTGGCATAGCCGCGCTGGTCTGCTTTATTGTGGGTGTTGTCATCAGTGTGGCCGGTATAGCCGGTATGGGATTGCATCCCCTGGCCGGCCTTGGCCTTGTGGGAGGCGGTTTTATAACAGTGGGCCTGGGTATTTTCTTTATGATGCTGACGGTGGCCATGGCAGGGATCGTCACCCCGGCCATGTTCCGCGGCATAGGGCGACTGTTTTCAGGGAGAAAAGGGAGAAAGAAGAAGGCGTAGATTTCGACAAGGAAGGGCATGGAGATTATGAAAAAGTTTATGAAGTTTTGTTTTGTGCTGGCGCTCATACTGATCATCGCGGGCAGCGCGCTCTATATGTTGGGCAGAGGGAAAAGCGGCAGGGAGAGCATGGATGAACTGCTTACGGATTTCGGCGGTGACTGGGTGAATTTTGATGTGGAAAACTTTGGCAGTGTGGCCAGCAGTGTGGCGGAATCGGCCGGGTTCTCGGAACTGTATGATATCAATGACAGCTCTATGTTTGACGATGTTCACACCGTCTGGCGGGATAATGTGGAGAAACAGATGATCGGCAGCGGCAGCATCGATGAGTTGCAGCTGGGAGTCGGCGGCAGCATGGTGGAGATCAGGGATTCCGATGACGGAAATATTTATATTGAAGGTGAAAATATCGGAAAGATGCAGGCCTATGTGGAGGGAGAGACGCTGTTTGTCAATTCCGTGCGGCCGTCCAATCTGATGGACGAGATCAGGAACAGCAAGATCGTGTTGTATTTGCCCGAGGATATTTCCCTGAGCTTTATGCAGGTGTCCCTGGGGGCCGGACAGTTGAAAATGAAAGATATGACGGTACAGAATATGACGGCGGATGTGGGAGCCGGGCAGTTGTCAATGGAGAAAATGGATATCGAAACGCTGGAAGTGTCTATCGGCGCGGGGGAACTGCAGGCGAAGGATACGAGGGTGCAGAACCTGTCAGCCTCCGTCGGCATGGGCAATCTGGAGTTTTCAGGCGCTATAGACGCGGCCGCGGATATCAGCTGTTCCATGGGGAATGTGAGCATGGATCTGGAGGGAGACAAAGAGGACTTTAACTACGAGCTGCACTGCGTGGCCGGCAATATGGATATTGACGGGGAAAAACATACCGGGGTAGAGATGAGTAAAACAATAGATAACGGCGCAGGTAAATCTATTGAGATCGACTGCTCCATGGGAAATGTTGAGGTGGACTTCTGATGAAAAAGCTGAGCCTCAACCGTAATCAGCTCAAGTATCTGGTGATCATAGCGATGCTGATCGATCATATAGCCTGGGCTCCTGGGTGCCGTTCTGTCTGTTTGAGTACCAGACACTGCTGATCGTCATAGAACCCGACGGCGTTCGGATCCTGCCGTTTTTCGGTGTGATCTACACGCTGTTCCTAAGTTTGCTGGCCCTGTGGCTGTGGGATAAGGGATAGTGCATTTGCAGTGACAATAGAAGAGAAAGAATTACAGATTAGAAGTTTGCAGGCCCCGGCGGGAGATCCCGGCCGGGGCCTGTGTTTTGAATATGTCCTGTCAGTTCATATCCGCTTTTTCCGGCGTTACCTGGATAAACAGATTCGCCTTGCGCAGGGCGGGCCGCAGCGCCAAATAGAAGATACTGGCGGCTATTACGGCCACCACGGCGTTGACGGCGGTGGTGACGGTGGCCATCTTGGCCAGAGCGGCGGACAGCTCCTGGGGAATGCCCAGCAGATACATCTTGTAAAAATATCCCACCAAGGGATCGGCGATCATATTAAAGCCCATACCACAGACGCAGGCCAGTATGGTAACACCTGTTATATATTTTTTGGAATGGGTGCGGCTCAGCTTAAACAGGGTGTGGGCCACCAGCCCCACGATCAGGCCGATGCACAGTTTAAGCAGGAAGGTTTTCGGCGCGCTGGTCACATAGGCCGTGGTCAGGTCGCCGATGGTCATGCCGATGGCGCCCGCCAGGCCTCCCCAGAATCCGCCCAGCAGCAGGGCCGCCAGCACACAGAACACATTGCCGAAGTGGAAAGCCGTCTTGCCCGGCCCAACGGGGATATCGATCTTAAATACGGCAAAGCCTATATAGCACAGCGCCGCCATCAGGCCGGCCATGGCCAGCCGCTTGATATCTTCCTGGGTTTTCACCGTGCCCACCAGCGCGTTGTACAGTCCCTTTGCCACCAGCAGCAGAGACATAAACAATGCGGTCAGCCCATAGGAATAGGGGCGCTCCTGGCTGAGTTTCAGGTCGGATAGCTGGGCTTGCCGGGCTTTCAGGGCCTCCACGTCACCGGCGGCCTCCCCCGCCTCGATCTCCTTTAACAGCCCTCTGACCTCGGACAACTGGGCGCCGGTTTCGGTGGATTCAATGTAGCTGTGGCCGTGGGCGTAAATCGTCACGATCAGGCTTATGACAAACAACACCGCGCTGACGATCAACAGTAAATAACTTTTTTTTCTTACTTCCATAATACAATTCCTCGCAATCTGCCGCAGGACGGCTTAATTTTCACAGATTAAATGGATTGCTCTTTATTTTACACAAAAGTGGATATTCTAAAAGTACCAAAATAGACTTTTTTTACCAGTCCAGTTTTTGGAAAACTTGTTTTAAATGAAACTTGTTGTTTTTTAATGAGAATCAGTATATACTGAATGAGTAAGGAAAGTAAGGAATTGTGAAAGGAGTATGCGGATTATGGAAATGGCGAAGGTGACATCCAAAGGGCAGATCACAATACCTGTGGCAATCAGAAATATGCTGGGTATACGGGAAGGCGACAAAATTTTGTTTGTGGAAGACGGAGAGAAAGTCGTTATGATGAACGCTACCACCAACGCTCTGCTGAAAGCGCAGGAAACATTTAGAGGTGTTGCGGAGGAGCTTGGTATTCAGAACGAGCAGGATGTGGTAGATATGGTAAAAGAAATACGTGCGGAGAGAGGAAAACAATACACATGCAAATAATGTTGGACACGAATGTTTTGATTTCGATGTTGCTTTTTCCGAGCGAGCATTTTAAAAGAATGCTGGATCACATTACCAGAAATCATAAATTGGTTTTATCATCTTTTGTGATTGATGAATTGTTTGCTGTAACTGCCCGTAAATTTCCGACAAAAAGATATGCTGTTGATAATTTTTTGTCGGATTTATCCTATGATTTGGTTTATACTCCCCGCCATATGCGGGGGAATCTTTTTGAAATCAGGGATAAGAATGATTATCCGGTGCTCTATACGGCAATCATTGAAAATATAGATATCCTCATTACAGGCGACAAAGATTTTCTGGATATAGACATTGATCTGCCGGAGATCATGACACCGGCAGACTATATAGAGAGATTTATTAAGGAATGATGGGGAAAAGAAAAACTTCTTGACAAATCCGGTTACGTTCATTAAGATAGTTGAAAGAGACAAAGGCGATGAAAAAGAGGAGTAGGGATGACCCCTTGCCAGAGAGGGCGGCTGTATGCTGGGAGGCTGCTCGAAGGAAGGCATCTTGAAGGTAGCTTTTGAGCCTGTTCCTGAAGGGCGTCGGCGCGCCGGGGCCGCAGTAGGGAATCACGGTTTATCCCCGTTAACGGATAGGACTTTGCAGGAAGTCCCGGAGACAGTCGCCGGAAGGCGTCTGTGAACAAAGGTGGTAACGTGCGGCAGCGCCCTTTGCAGACCGAAAGGTCTGCGAGGGGTTTTTTGCGTATAAGGAGAGCCATCGCGCAGCGATTATAAATTAGGAGGAAGAGAATTATGAGCAAGGAATTGGCCAAGACCTATGACCCCAAGGGCATAGAGGAAAGACTGTATGAGAAGTGGCTGGAGAAGAAATATTTTCACGCAGAGGTGGATCACAGCCGGACGCCTTTTACCATCGTGATCCCGCCCCCGAACATCACGGGACAGCTCCATATGGGCCACGCCCTGGACAACACCATGCAGGATATTTTGATCCGTTTCAAGAGAATGCAGGGGTATAACGCCCTGTGGCAGCCGGGGACGGACCACGCCTCCATCGCCACGGAGGTGAAGATCATCGAAAAACTCAAGGAAGAGGGCATCGACAAGCACGACCTGGGCCGTGAGAAGTTCCTGGAGAGAGCCTGGGAGTGGAAAAAGGAATACGGCGGGCGTATTGTCTCCCAGTTAAGGAAGATGGGCTCTTCCTGCGACTGGGACAGGGAGCGTTTCACCATGGACGAAGGCTGCAACAGGGCCGTCACCGAAGTGTTTGTAAAAATGCATGAGAAAGGCTATATCTACAAGGGTTCCCGCATTATCAACTGGTGTCCGGTGTGCAATACCTCCATCTCCGACGCGGAGGTGGAGTATCAGGAGCAGGCGGGGCATCTCTGGCATATCAAGTATCCGGTGATGAACGGGGACGGAACCCCCAGCGATACGGAGTTCCTGACATTTGCCACCACTCGTCCCGAGACCATGCTGGGCGATACGGCGGTGGCTATCCATCCCGAGGATGAGCGCTACAGCCATCTGATCGGCAGGAGCGTGATGCTGCCCATCATGAACCGGGTGATCCCCGTGGTCACGGACACCTATGTGGACAGGGAGTTCGGAACCGGCGTGGTGAAGATCACCCCGGCCCATGACCCCAATGACTTTGAGGTGGGCAAGCGCCACGATCTGCCCGTCATCAATGTGATGAACGACGACGCCACCATCAATGAAAACGGCGGCCCCTACGCCGGTATGGACCGCTATGAGGCCAGAAAGGCCATTGTGGCGGAGCTGGAAAAACAGGGCCTGTTGGTAAAGATTGAAGACTACTCCCACAATGTGGGCACCCATGACCGCTGCAAGACCACCATCGAGCCCCTTGTGAAGGAACAATGGTTCGTGAAGATGGAAGAGCTGATAAAGCCTGCCGTGGAGGCTGTGCAAAAGGGTGAGATCAGGCTGATCCCCGAGCGCATGGAGAAGACCTATTATAATTGGACCGACAATATCCGGGATTGGTGTATCAGCCGCCAGTTGTGGTGGGGCCACCGGATCCCGGCCTACTACTGCGACAAGTGCGGCGAGGTGACGGTGGCGAGGGAAATGCCGGAGCGCTGCCCGAAGTGCGGTCACGAACATCTGACCCAGGATCCGGATACGCTGGACACCTGGTTTTCCTCCGCGCTGTGGCCCTTTGAGACGTTGGGCTGGCCGGAGCAGACAGAGGAGCTTAAGTATTTTTACCCTACCGACGTGCTGGTGACGGGCTATGACATCATCTTTTTCTGGGTGATCCGCATGATCTTCTCCGGTTATGAGCAGATGGGGGAGAGACCTTTTAAGACCGTGCTGTTTCACGGTTTGGTGCGGGACAGCCAGGGCCGCAAGATGAGCAAATCCCTGGGCAATGGCATCGACCCTCTGGAGATCATCGACCAGTACGGCGCCGACGCCCTGCGCCTGACGCTGATCACCGGCAATGCCCCCGGCAACGATATGCGTTTCTATTATGAAAAGGTGGAGAACAGCCGCAATTTTGCCAACAAAGTGTGGAATGCCTCCCGCTTTATCATGATGAACATGGACGGAAAAGAGGTCAGGGAGCCTGTCCCGGAGGAGCTGGAACCCGCGGATCAATGGATTCTGTCAAAACTGAATACGCTGGTCAGGGATGTCACCGACAATATGGAGAATTTTGAGCTGGGGATCGCCGTGCAGAAAGTGTACGACTTTATCTGGGACGAGTTCTGCGACTGGTATATCGAGATGGTCAAGCCCCGTCTGTACAGTACGGACGACGCTGCCAGCCAGAATGCGGCGCTGTGGACGCTGAAGGCCGTGCTGATCGACGCGCTGAAACTTTTGCACCCCTATATGCCCTTTATCACCGAGGAGATATTCTGCAGCCTTCAGAGTGAGGAGGAATCCATCATGATCAGCAGTTGGCCCGTATATAGGGAAGAACGCTGCTATGCGGAGCAGGAGAGGGCCATCGAGACGATCAAGGAGGCGGTCCGGGGGATCCGGGGCGTGCGAAACGAGATGAACGTGCCCCCCAGCCGTAAGGCGGGTGTGTACGTGGTCAGCGGGGATCAAAAGATCCTGGATATCTTCACCGAGGGGAAACTGTTTTTTGCCTCCCTGGCCTACGCCGGCGAAGTGTCCATGCAGGGCGATAAGACGGGTATCCCTGAGGATGCGGTATCAGTGGTGATTCCCGGTGCAACGCTGTATATTCCGTTTGCGGAGCTGGTGGATATCACCCAGGAGATCGAACGTCTGCAAAAAGAGGAGAAACGCCTGCAAGGCGAGCTGGCCCGTGTGGACGGTATGCTGTCCAACGAGAAGTTTCTCTCCAAGGCTCCTGAGGCCAAGATCCGGGAGGAGAAAGAAAAGCGGGAAAAATATACCCGGATGATGGAGCAGGTGAGGCAGCGTCTGGAGCAGCTTATATAGCCAGGAGCAGCATGAGACTGTTCGTTTGACCCGCGGCAAGTCGGTGGTCCGGCATGTCCTGCGGTGGAAGGACATGCCATCAGGGCGCGGCTCACGATATGGGGAAAGGACTGAGTGGATATGACAAAGCGGCAGATCGCCACCTATGAGCAGGCGGTGGAGTATATCATGGATATTCCCAGGTTTACCACCAAGAATACCATGGAGGATACGCGGAGATTTTTGCATCGGCTGGGGGATCCGGACGGCGCTCTGCGCATCCTTCATGTGGCGGGCACCAACGGGAAAGGCTCTGTCTGCGCCTACATGCGCAGTGTGCTGGAGGCGGCCGGCCGGCGGGTGGCGGTGTTTACCTCCCCCCATCTGGTAGATGTGAGGGAGCGCTTTGTCATAGGCGGGGAAATGATCGGAAAGGATACTTTTCTGAAGGCTTTTTTGCAGGTCTATGACAGTCTGGACTGGAGCGCGCTGGCTGCCGGGGAAGGGTATCATCCCACGTTTTTTGAATATCTGTTTTTTATGGCGATGCTGGTGTTTTCCCGGGAAAAACCGGATTACTGCATTCTGGAGACCGGGCTGGGCGGGCGGCTGGACGCCACCAATGCGGTGGCGCGCAAGGAAATCGCCGTCATCACCCATATCGGCCTTGACCATGTGGAATATCTGGGGCATACGCTGGAGGCTATCGCCGGGGAGAAAGCGGGGATCATCCGGGAAAATGTTCCCGTGGTCTATGACGACAGCTGTCCGGAGGCGGGGGACGTGATACGGGAGCGGGCGCGCAATTTGTCGGCCGCGGCGTATCCCGTGTCGGATACTGACTATAGATTCTCAAAAAATAGCAATAAAAACATTGATTTTTCTTATAATTCCCGTTATTATGGTAGTGTCAGCCTGTCTATCCCAACTATTGCCAGGTATCAGATGGAGAACTGTAGCCTGGCGCTGCGGGCATTGGAGGTGTTGGCCAAGGAGCAGCAGGAGGCATTGGAGGAAAATATGCTGCGGCTTACGCCGGAGATTATAAAAAAGGGCGTAAGCGCCTGTTTTTGGCCGGGACGCATGGAGGAAGTGCTGCCGGAGGTCTATCTGGACGGCGCCCACAACGAGGACGGTATGCGGGCTTTTCTGGAGTCTGTGGCGGCGGACGGGCATGTCGGCAGCAGGCATTTGCTCTTTGCGGTGGTGGCGGACAAGGATTATCCGGCTATGCTGCGCCGCATTGTGCACAGCGGTCTGTTTGACCGGTTGAGCATCACATATTTGGAGAATAAGAGGGCGGCGAAACCGGAGGCTATAAACCGGGAGCTGGCGGCGTATCCCCGGATCGGGGTCACGCAGTACCCCACCGTTCCGGAGGCGCTGTGTGCCATATTGACAGACAGGCCCCCCCATGAGAGAATATATATCGCAGGCTCCCTGTATCTGGCAGGGGAAGTGAAGGCAGAGTTACGTTGCAGGAAAGAGAAAAGAGGTAACTATGATCAATTTTGAGGAAGAACTGAAGAAATTCCATCCCAGTCTGGAGGTGGAGGATGCGGAAGAGTCCATTTACAATCAGGATCTGACCGATATGGCGGACCTGCTGGTACGGATGCTCCAGGAAGTACAGCAGACAGAGGAACAGTGATATCGCAGGATAAGCAGGAGGAACGGCATGTTTTGTTATAACTGTGGCTGCCACTTGTCGGAGCATGATTATTGTACTTCGTGCGGAGTGGATGTGTCTTTATATAAAAGGATAATGGTCCTGTCCAATCTGTTTTACAACGAAGGACTGGCGCGGGCCAACTTAAGGGATCTGACCGGGGCCGTCACCAGTCTTCGGCAGAGCCTGAAATTCAATAAGAACAATATCGAGGCCCGCAATCTGCTGGGCCTGGTGTACTTTGAGATGGGAGAGACCGTGGCGGCTCTCAGCGAGTGGGTCATCAGCAAAAATACCCGCCCGGACAAAAATATTGCCGACGACTATATCAACATGATCCAGGCCAGCGCGTCCCGTCTGGATGCCATCAACCAGACGATCAAGAAGTACAATCAGGCGCTGGCGTACTGTAGGCAGGACAGCAGGGATCTGGCGGTGATCCAGCTGCGCAAGGTACTGTCCATGAATCCCAAATTTATCCGCGCCCACCAGCTGCTGGCGCTGCTGTATATGGACAGCGAGCAGTGGGACAAGGCGAAACGGGAGCTGGTGAAATGCGCGGAGATGGACCGCAACAATATTCAGACGCTCACCTACATGCGGGAAGTGGACAGGATGCTGGCGCCCGATGAGACGGGTAAGATCAGCCGGCGCAAGGACAGGGAAGAGTCTGTGCGCTATCAGGCGGACAATGAACTGGTGATCCAGCCCAAGGGACTTAAGGAGCCCCGGCGCAGCGGTGTGGGCACGCTGCTGAATATTTTTCTGGGGCTGGTGATCGGCGTGGCCGTCATGTATTTTCTGGTGGTTCCCTCGGTGCGTACCAATGTGCTCAATGAGTCCCAGCAGGAGATCACCCGGATTTCCAACGAGATCGACGCCAAGAACAATATGATAACGGATCTGGAGAACCAGATAAAGAATATAGAGCAGCAGAGCGCGGATCTGCAGGCTGATCTGGAGCGCTACGCAGGTACGGACGGCACTCTGCAGTCCATGGAGCAGCTGTTGAACGCTGCCAGCCGGTATCTTGGCGCCATGCAGGAGGCGGAGAACAGCGACGGGCGAGCTCAGGGCATTCAGGAGACGGCGGACATGCTGGAACAGATCAAGGACGGCGTGGTGTTGGAGGAGACCCCCGAGGCTTTCCGGAACCTGTACCAGAGGCTGTTCACGGCTATTGGTCCTCATATGAGTGTGGTATATTATAACATAGGGCATCCGCTCTATCTGGCGGGAAACTCTCAGGACGCCATAGCTCCTCTGGAAAAAGCGGTGGAGTACGATCCGGAGAACGGCGATCCCTACTATGACCTGGGGCGCTGCTATGACAATGTGGGACGGGGAGAGGACGCCATCGTCGCGCTGGAGAAGTTTATTGAAATATACCCCTTGCGGGACCGCGCCGCCACGGCAAGACAGATCATCAACGGACTTAAGAGCGGACAGTAAGGTACACCTTATAATAAGATACATTTTGAAAAATTAAATAAGCTACCAAGGAGGAGAGAACATGTCGAAAAGGATGTGTTCTCTTTTTGTGTGTATGCATCACCGGAGAGGTGTGCTATCCGGGTACATGCGGAACTCTAAACAGCATGTACCCGGATGGGACCCTGATGCATGTGGGGACGCCTGAGCGGCCCGATATGCATCACCGGAGAGGTGTGCTATCCGGGTACATGCGGAACTCTAAATGGAGGTAAAGGAATGGAGGATTTTCAGGTCATTGACAATTGTTTGATGGTAAAGCTGCCGGAGGAGGTGGATCACCACAAGTCGTCCTATATCTGCGAGAGGGCTGACAGCTATATTCTGCGGGAGGAGGTAGAAAACGTAGTGTTTGATTTCGAGGATACCAGGTTCATGGATTCCTCGGGGATCGGCATTATCATGGGCAGATACAAAAAGATCGTCTGTTTTGGGGGCAAGGTGTTCGTCATCCACGCGGATCCGCAGATCCGCAGGATCCTGCAGGTAGCGGGCCTGAACAAGCTGATCGAGATCATGGACTAGGAGGAGAGGATTATATGACAGCGGAAAAAGATTTACAGCAGATGGGGGGCGTGACAGAGAGAACACCCTGGAGAAATGAAATGAGCATGGAGTTCGATGCGGTATCTCTCAACGAGAGTTTTGCCAGAGTGGCGGTGGCGGCCTTTGTGGCCCACCTGAATCCCACTCTGGAGGAGGTGGCGGACATCAAGACCGCCGTGTCCGAGGCAGTGACCAACGCCATTATCCACGGCTATGACAATGTGTACGGCTACGGCAGGCACGGCGACAGCCAGCCGGCCTATCTGATCATCCACCCAGGCAAAGTACAGTTGCGGTGCAGCCTGGAAAAGGACATATTGCGGATAGAAGTGGAGGACCACGGCAGGGGTATGGAAAATGTAGAACAGGCTATGGAACCTCTGTATACCACAAAACCGGAGTATGACCGCTCAGGTATGGGTTTTGCCTTTATGGAGGCGTTCATGGACGAACTGGAGGTACATAGCGAGCCGGGGCGGGGCACAGTGGTGCGGATGACCAAAAAGCTCGGAACCTATCCCCTGATAGAGGAGGAGAGTTAAGTGCATGGAAGAGGTGTCAGTGCTGATAGCGAGATCACAGGCCGGTGATAAAGAAGCGAGAGAGGTACTGATAGAGAAAAATCTGGGACTGGTACACACCATCGTCCGACGTTTTCTGGGAAGGGGCGTGGAGCCGGAGGATCTGTTTCAGATCGGTACGATCGGTCTGATGAAAGCGGTGGACAAGTTCGATCTGTCCTATGATGTGAAATTTTCCACCTATGCGGTGCCGATGATCACCGGGGAGATCAAGAGGTTTCTCAGGGATGATGGGCCGGTGAAGGTGTCCAGGACTCTAAAGGAGAGAGCGGTGAAGATCAGAGCGGCCAGAGCCAGGCTGCAGGGTGCGCTGGGCCGGGACCCGGGGATCCAGGAGATTGCTCAGGAGACGGGGATAGAGCCGGAGGACATTGTGTTGGCCATGGAGTCGGAGACGAAGGTGGAGTCCATCTATTCCTCCGTATATCAGGATGATGGCAGCGAGATTTACCTGGTGGACAAGGTGGCGGGAGGTCCGGGAGGCTGTGGCAGTGTCAGTACGGGCAGCAGCCAGGACCCGGAGAAAGAGCAGTTGTTAAACCATCTGCTGCTCCAACAGCTGATGGCTACGCTGAAAGAGCAGGAGCGGCAGCTCATTGTGCTGCGCTACTACCGCAACCACACCCAGACGGAGGTGGCAGACATCCTGGGCATCAGCCAGGTGCAGGTGAGCCGCCTGGAAAAAAAGATCCTGCTGCATATGCGGCAGCTGGCAGTGGAATAAATTGGAGCCCTTTTTTCCTTAAAAAATCATAAATTTTATGTATTCTCTCTTCCCAATCCACATAAATTCGATTATAGTAGATATGTAGTCGAAAGGCATATACAGATGGGAGCATGAGATGAACGAGGAGAGCAGGATAGATAAACAGGCGTCGAAAGTGCCGGGTTCTTCTGACGAGGAGAGCAGGCTGCGGAGAAAGCGCCTGAGGAGAAAGAATACCATATCCTATTTTGTGGGGCTGGCCGTGGCGTTTGGCGGTCTGTTTCTGGTCATGATACTGGCGATCGCCGTGTACTCGTGGATCGATTCCAAAACGGGAGAGACGGACGCGCTGCTGCAGCAGACCATGGGCAATGCCATGACAGCCGGGGAGAATATGTACACCCAGGAGGAACTGGATCAAAAGGTGGCGGAGGCCGTAGCCCGCGCCCAGGCGGAGAATGAACAGGCTCTGGAGACGGCGCTGAACGATCAGCAGGAGGAGATCCTGGGCGGGATACGCGTGCAGTTGGCGGACGGTCAGACTGCGTTGGAAACGCTGCGCCCGCTGTATCCGGACGATGTTGTGCTGGTAAGCGGCGGCAAGTACCATTTTGTACCCATCCGGAGGGATCTGCCTCTGCACGGTTACTTGCAGGAGAACCTTCAGATATTAGACAACGGCCGTTATCAATATATGGAGAACGGGCAGGTGGTGTCCCATATGGGGATCGACGTGTCCAAGTATCAGGGCAGGATAGACTGGGAGAAAGTGGCCGCGGACGGTGTGGAGTTCGCTTTCCTGCGGCTGGGGCTGAGAGGGTACGAGAGCGGTAAGCTGGTGGAAGACGAAACATTTCAGGCCAATATACAGGGAGCGTTGCAGCATGGCATAAAGGTGGGCGTATATTTCTTTACCCAGGCCGTCACCGTGGAGGAGGCCATAGAGGAGGCTAATTTTGTGCTGGAGCGGATCGCGCCCTACAATATAGAGTGCCCTGTAGTGTTTGATGTGGAAAAGGTTGGCAGCAGCACGGCGCGGATGAACCAGCTGACGCCCCAGGAGCGCACGGATGTGACCATTGCGTTTTTGGACACCATAGAGGCAGCGGGATATAAGCCTATGTTCTATCATAACATGGAGACGGCGCTGCTGCTGTTGGAGTTTGAGCGGCTGCAGAACTACGACAGATGGTTTGCCTATTATGGAGAGGACTTCTACTATCCCTATGATTACGGCGTATGGCAGTATTCTGAGAAAGGCAGCATAAACGGGATCAGCGGGGAAGTAGATATGAATATCGCGTTTAAGATGTGGGACTGATGAGCGATATGGTATTCCGGGCGGGCACAATTTCGTACCGGCAAAAGGCTGGTTTCGCAGATACTTAATTTAATAGACATCTACAGGAAAGGAATTTGCCGACCTCAAGCGGGACATTATACATCTGTCTGCTTGAGGTTTTTTTCTGCCATTTTGCGGAGACACTCAACCGTGTAAATTTTTTTCGCCGTAAAGACATATTATGAAAGACATATAAGGGTCCTTTATTTTGTATAAGTCCCTGTGGATTTGGGCATGAATAATCAATACCTTAGAAATGTATCTGCTGTGCTCAGAGTAAGGTAAACTAAACTGAGAACCGGAAAGGATCGGGAGAGTCATGGCAAACGCCACCGTATATTTAAAATGTGACCGCAATGTAGAGTGTCAGAATGAGGATGTGTTCCTGAAGGATATAGGTTCGCTGCAGTGTACGGATCAGCAGATTCTGGCCAAGTGCAAAGCAGTGAAAATACATCATTTTACTCAGGGGGATCAGGCCGGAGGCGGCAGGACGGGAGAAAGCGGAAAAAGGCCATGGACGGGAAAGGCGCACCAGCAGCGCTGCGTGGTCAGTGTGCTTAAGATCATCGCGCTGATGGAGGAGGCATGCCCGGGCATTACCGTACAGTCCGTGGGAGAGGCGGACGTAGTATTGGAGCGGGTCAAAGTGCCCAAATATAAGGGGCCGAAACTGTGGTGCAAAACGGCGCTGGTCTGTCTGGTCAGTTTTTTCGGCACGGGATTTACCATCATAGCTTTTCATAACGATGTGGGTATCAATGATGTATTTACGGAAATCTACCGGATCGCCATGGGCGCGGAGCCCGGGGGGCTGAATGTGCTGGAGGTGGCCTACAGCCTGGGGCTGGCGCTGGGAATCATCGTCTTTTTCAATCATATCGGAGGCAGGCGCATCACCAAGGATCCCACGCCGATAGAAGTGTCCATGCGCAATTATGAGGAGGACGTGAACAAGGCGCTGGTGGACACTGCGGGCCGGGAGGGCAAGGAGGTGGACGCCTGATGGGGATATTCATGTGGTGCGTATTGGCGCTGGCGGGTCTGAGCTTTGGTATGTTGGCGGCGGCCGGGGTATTTACCGTTCTCAGCGCGGTGGGGCTGATCCCCCGTTTCGCCGGAAAAACCCATTCCGCCAAAGAGATATGGCTCTATGAGGATATGGTGATGACGGGAACCATCGTGGGCTGTATTTTCAGCATCTTTCGACGGTATCTGCAGATCGGAGCGTGGCTGGAGGGGCATCTGCCAGGGCTTGATTGGCTGTGGAACGCGTTGGGGCAGGGATTTATGGGGGTGTCCGGTGTGTTTTACGGTATGTTTGTGGGATGTCTGGCGCTGGCCATCGCGGAGATGCTGGACAGCATCCCCATATTTACCCGGCGGATATCTTTCCGTCACGGCCTGGGCTGCGTGGTGCTGGCTATGGCGGCGGGTAAACTCTGCGGTTCGCTGCTCTATTTCTGGCAGGAGCTGCACAGGACCACAGGGGGCTAAGGGCGGACGAAGGAGCGTGGAACGTATAAGCGGCACCATGCAGGGGATACGCTTTGGGCATCTGCCGCACATTCATGTAAGTATGACGCAGGCACAATGTCTGCGGGACACAGGAAAGGACAGGTGTAAGAATATGAATGAACAACAAAAAAAGGACTATGAGAAATATGTGAAACAGGTAACTCCCACCCACAATCTGGGATTGCAAATGCTGAAAGCATTCATAACGGGTGGTATCATATGCTGTATCGGACAGTTTATACTGAATTACTGCGAAAAACTGGGACTGGACAAGCAGAGCGCGGGCAGTTGGTGTTCCCTGCTCCTGGTGCTGTGCTCCGTGATGCTCACGGGTTTTAATATCTATCCCAGGATCGTCAAATGGGGCGGAGCCGGAGCGCTGGTGCCCATCACGGGCTTTGCCAACTCCGTGGCGGCTCCTGCCATCGAGTATAAAAAGGAGGGCCAGGTCTTTGGCGTGGGCTGTAAGATATTTACCATCGCCGGGCCGGTGATCCTGTACGGTATCTTCGCAAGCTGGGTGCTGGGGCTGGGATATTATATTGGAAAACTGCTTGAGGCTTGGTGATTTGATTTGGTATTTACAATTAAAAAAAGGCATGTTACATTAGATAAAAGAGCACAGTGGATGGATTTGAGAAAAATATCTGTGTAAGGAAGAAATAAAGGGGATACCAGATGAGAAATCACACCAACACACCTATAGACCGAGACCGCGCCTTCGACATAAACGCTATAAATGAACTCCTTACCCAGGGAAAGGCCATTTTGGCTGAGGCTGTCAGCATCAGCCAAAAGATGGAATCCT
>CAZGVI010000061.1:0-16468 GCA_964529395.1 uncultured Acetatifactor sp. | reverse complement strand
AGTATAACACAAAACGGCTATAAAGTGTAGCTAAATAATATACAATGTACTAGTTCATTTCTGCCTAAAGAATATAAGGAGGAAGATGTGATGAGAAAATATGCGGTTATGCTGTATCCTGATTTTTCGTTGCAGGAGATAACCTGCCTTACATCTGCGCTTACTGTCTGGTTTGGAGAGCAGATCGATTTTCTGGCCAGTGAAGACAGAGAATATCGGAGTGAAGACGGGTTAGGGGTTCTGCCGACAAAGACAATTGACGACGTGAAGATAACGGACTATGCCTGTGTGATCTTACCGGGAACGATCAACCCGCTGCCTGCCCTGTTTGACGAGAAACTGATAGACTTTTTACAGAGCGGAGCCGGCTCCGACGTTGTTATCGCGGCAATATCTTCTTCTCCGATATTACTGTCCAAAGCAGGAGTGCTTGACGGGAAAAAATTTACCGCGGGTTATTTTATGCAAATGACAGAGGTTTTTCCTTTTATTGAAAAGGATCATTTTATACACAGGGGAGTCGTCGAGGACGGAAATGTAATTACCGGAATCGGAATGTTTTTCAGAGAATTTGCGGAGGCCGTATTAAAGAGATTTGATTATGATATTGGGAAAGACTTTATGCGGTACGATCCGGCAGAGTTCTCAGAAGAGGAATTGACGTTTTATTGGTCTGAGGAGGAATATCGGGAGTTTTTAGAAGAACTGAAGGAATATTCCGCTCAGAGCGTATAGCATGTTGCCTCTTAGAGGACAGATCAAAACGCATTTCCGAAGAAACAAGAGTGTAGTTATACTTATAAGGAGCAACTATTCATGAAACTATTATACACGCTAAAGGAGTCCCAGCAGCAGGCTCTGGCTCTGCAAGACGGCGAGACGATCTGGTACTGCGTTCCGGTGGATCTGGACTTTGACAACGGAGCGCGCAGCGCCCGGATCAGCTATGCGGATCAGACCTGGATCGTAGTCACCGAGGATCGCCTGATGACCCTCAAGGGGGAGGAAAAGACCTCCGAATATCTGCTGAAAGACTGCGAGAAAATAAAATGTGAACATCAGGTGGGCTGCGGCATTGTGACCGTGTTTCCCAGGGAGGGCCAGCCGGAATGCGTCGCCCGTTTTTCCATGCGTCATATCATCCGGGTGGCCTATGCCGTCCGGGGCGCGCAGACTCTGGTGCAGGCCGCCCAGGAGAAAAAAGACCCGAAGATGGTGGGCCGGGTGGAGAGCCGGGAATACGAAAAGTATTGTGAAAAATGCGGCCGCGCCCTGCCGGGAACCAGCAAGTGCATGTACTGTGACGGCAAATCGGAAGTATTGAAAAAGTTTATGGCCCTGTGCGGAGACTTTATCGGCAGTCTGGTCGCAATCTCCCTGCTGCTGGTACTGCTGGCGGGGATCAACATGTTCAATCCCATGGTACAAAGGTATTTTATAGATAACGCTCTGGCTGGCGGACAGGGAACCATGAGGGATCTGTGGCTGTTTATCGGTCTGACTTTCGTACTCACTGTGGGAGGCATGGTCTGTTGGATATACCGTTACTGGCTGTGTGTGAAACTGGGGGCCTCTCTGAGTATGAGTCTGCGGGCCAAGCTGTACTATAAGATCCAGGTGCTGTCCCTGTCTTTTATCAACAACCGGAAACCCGGCGAGTTAATGAATCGGGTGTCCCATGACACCCGGGAGATCCGGGCATTTATGCAGGATGTATTCGGCGATATGTTCTCCACGCTGGTGACCATGATCGTGTCTTTGGTCATGATGCTCATCATCAGTTGGAAGATGACGCTGCTGTCCCTGGTCTTTGTGTCGGCGGTGGTGGTGATCATCCGTATGTTCTGGCACCATATTCACACCATATACCATAAGCAGTGGCTGCGGTCGGACGATCTTAACAGCAATCTGCAGGATATCCTCTCCGGTATGCGTATAGTGAAATCCTTTGGCAAGGAGGCCAGAGAGAGCGCCAAATTTACAAAGAAAACGGAGGCTTTTGCCGCGCTACAGAAAAAAAATGAGACTTTCTGGGCCGTATTCTTTCCCATCATGACATTCTTGCTGGGGGTGGGCACTTATATCGCCATCTATTTCGGAGGCATACAGGTACTTGACGGCAGTATGACCGTGGGAGAGCTGGTGCAGTTTGTGACCTACAGCGGATACCTGTTCGGTCCCCTGAGCTGGATGACCCATCTGCCCAGAGCCGTGATGCAGATGTTGACCAGCTTAAACCGTATCTATGACGTGCTGGACGAGGAGCCCATGCTGGCGGACAAGGCGGATAGCAAGGCGTTTCCCATAGAGGGCGCGTTCACTTTTGAGGATGTGTCTTTCGGCTATCAGACTTATGAGCCGGTGCTGAAGCATATCTCCTTTGAGGTAAAGCCGGGGGAGATGATCGGCCTGGTGGGTGCTTCCGGCACGGGAAAATCCACGCTGATCAATCTGATCATGCGGCTCTACGACGTGGATCAGGGAAGGATCACTCTGGACGGATACGACCTGCGGGACGTGCAGATGGAAAGCCTGCACTCCCAGATTGGCGTGGTGCTGCAGGAGACGTTTCTGTTTTCCGGCACGATATTGGCGAATATCCGTTTTGCCAAACAGGACGCCACTCTGGAGGAGGTCATCATGGCGGCCAGAGCCGCCAATGCCCATGACTTTATCTGCAAGACCCCGGACGGCTACAACACTTATGTGGGAGAGCACGGCTATAATCTGTCCGGCGGCGAGAGGCAGCGTATCGCCATCGCCCGGGCGATCCTGAACAATCCCCGGATCCTGATCCTGGACGAGGCCACTTCAGCGTTGGATACGGAGAGCGAATTTTTGATCCAGCAGGCGCTGAACCGTCTGGTAAAGGGCAGAACCACTTTTGCCATCGCCCACCGCCTGTCCACGCTGCGGGACGCGGACCGTCTGGTGGTCATCGACAAGCACGGAGTTGCTGAGATCGGTACCCACAACGAACTGCTGGAAAAGCAGGGGATCTATTACGGTCTGGTGAACGCGCAGCTACGCATGAGCAGCGGAGAAAATTAAATGTATGAAACATTGGCGCGGATGCAGGATTTATTATTGATCAGCATCCGCGTTTGTATATTTTAAACATGGCGTACAGTAGCCATGTTTGATGTGCTATACTGTATGAGACAAGTGCAAGTGGGAGAAGATTTTTCCGGCGGATCAGCGGGTCTGTTGGCTACAGGCATGCGGGAAAGAGGAAAGATGAGAATAGACAGATTGGTTGGAATCTTATCCATATTGCTGCAGAAGGAGAAAGTGACTGCCCCGGAGCTGGCGGAGTATTTTGAGGTGAACAGGCGGACTGTCAGCAGGGATATCGAAGAACTGTGCAAGGCCGGTATCCCCATAGTCACTACCCAGGGGCAGGGAGGAGGCATCTCCATAATGGAGGGCTATAAGATGGACCGCACTCTGCTCACAAACAAGGAGATGCAGGATATCCTGGCCGGACTCCGCAGCCTGGACAGCGTCAACGGAACCAGGCGTTACGCGCAGCTTATGGACAAGCTTTCCGTGGGCTCCTCCGATTTTATGACAGGGAATCAGTCGGTGCTGATCGACTTATCCTCCTGGTATCAGAATGCGCTTTCCGTCAAGATAGAAACGATCAGGAACGCCATTGACTCTAAGAGGGAGCTGTCATTTCACTATTATTCCCCCAAGGGAGAAAGCAGACGGCGCATAGAGCCCTACTACCTGATCTTTAAGTGGGCCGGCTGGTATGTCTGGGGATGGTGCGGGGAGAAACAGGATTTCCGCCTGTTTAAGCTGAATCGCATGGAGGAGATAGAGCAGGGCGAGCATGCGTTTGAGGGAAGGGAATGTCCCCTGCCGGATCTGCGGGACGTCAGCATTTTTCCCGGAGGAGTGGAGATACAGGCGCTGTTTAAGCCGGAGTACAAATGGAAACTTGTGGAGGAATACGGACCGGCCTGTTATGCGGAGCAGGCGGACGGGAGGCTGCTGTTTCGCTCCCGTTTTGTCAACCGGGAGTATCTGATGGACTGGCTGCTGGCATTTCGTGACGGCGTGGAGCTGATAGAACCGCAGGAGATCCGGGAGGAGATGCGCAGACTTCTTGAGCGCATGCGGACGGTTTACGACAAAGATGCGCCGACGGCGGAGAATAATCCCCAAAAAGATCAAGAATCTTCATGAAATTCCTGTTATGATAGACCTACACTGCAGTGAGAGAGGTAACAGTCAATGAGCTATTCAACCATAACAAGGGCCATGGTCAGCTATGTGGAGAGCCATGTGAGCGACCCGCGTCTGGACTTAAAGCGGATGGGGCAAAAATTTGGGTTTTCAGAGAATTACATCCGGGAATTGTTTGCAAGCCAGGTAGGCGTATCCGTAATGCATTTTTATAAAAGAAGAAGGATCATTCTGTCGGCGGCACAGCTTTTGCGCACGGACAGGAGGATACTGGATATCGCGGTGGATTGGGGATTTGGTTCTCATGAAGCCTATACCCGGGCTTTCGTCAAAGTCATGGGCATGTCCCCCAGCGCATTCCGTCATACCAGACCCATTCTGGGCAAGATGTACATGGGGCCCGGCGTATATGGTCTTGAATTGCTCCAGGAGAAAGAGAAGAGGAGTAATATGGACAACATGAGACAGGATAAGCAGGACAGCATAGTTTTATATGACATAGGGCAGGTGAAATATGGCAGCTATGGCAGCGGAGCGCCTTTTCCCATCTGCATCAAGGCGGTGTCGGAATATCTGGGGGACGACGTATCCTACCCCTATATCATGGCGGCTACCGGGGCGGCCTTTCGGTTGGTGTGGAACACGGAGTGCTGGGATCTGAGCAATGTGGATATCTATCATGCTTTCACCGAATCCAATCAGGTATATGGGCTGGGGGCCAGGGCCCTGGGCAGAGAGTTTTCCTTCCTGGGAAGGGAGGAGTCTACCACCAAGGAAGAGTTTCTGGCATATATCAAGGAGCATCTGGCAGAGGGGTATCCCTGTATCGCGCTGGGGATCATCGGGCCGCCGGAGCCCTGTATTGTGGCGGGGTACGATGAGGACGGAGACAGCCTGCTGGGATGGAACTTTTTCCAGGACGATCCGGAACACGCGGGCGGTGTCAGCACCGCGGAGAACGGCTATTTTATCAGCAAAAACTGGTGGGAAAATACGGACACGCAGGCGGTGATGTGCCTGGGTCCCATAAACGGGGAAGGGATGTCCTTTCAGGAGATCTTGAAACAGGCCGTCAAAGCTTTGGAAGGACGAAAGGACCATTCCTATGCCAAGGGGATACTGGCCTACGACGCATGGCGCGAGATGCTGCTTACGGAGAGCTATTTTACCAGCGAGGTCTATGACAGTCTGTTTTCCAAGCTGCTGGTACAAAATGACGCCACCCAGTGCCTGATGGACGGCAGGGAGCAGGGAGCCAGATATCTGTTGGAGCTGGCGGCGCAGCAGGTCGGGGAGGATAATGCAGGGCTGGAGCAGGCTGCCCGGCATTTTCGGAATGTAAGCGCCGCCGCGCAGGAGATGAGCGGTCTGATCGGCGATTGGTCGGACATGGACGCCATGCTGCGGCGCCTGGCGGACAGGAAAGTGCGGGAGCAGATTGCGCAGTTGATCCTTAAGGCCAAAGCTCAGGACCAGGCGGCTCTGTCCTGCCTGAAAGAATATCTAGCAGACGCTATGGACAAAAATTAAAAATGTATTATAATATAATATGTATAGTTCTAAGTCGGAGGGCGGTGACGGGATCCCGCACCGCCCATGACACAAAGAACAAAGTACAAGGAGGAAGAATATGGGAACGACGAAGTATGCGGGAACACAGACGGAAAAAAACCTGGAGGCGGCATTTGCGGGCGAGTCTCAGGCGAGAAACAAGTACACCTATTTTGCATCCGTGGCAAAAAAGGAAGGGTATGAGCAGATCGCAGGTCTGTTTTTAAAAACCGCCGACAATGAAAAAGAGCACGCGAAGATGTGGTTTAAGGAGTTAAGCGGAATAGGCAGTACCAGGGAGAATCTCGCCGCGGCAGCGGAGGGCGAAAACTTTGAATGGACAGATATGTACGAGAATTTTGCCAAGACTGCTGAGGAGGAAGGTTTCCCCGAACTGGCTGCTAAGTTCAGACTGGTCGGCGAGATCGAAAAGCATCATGAAGAGCGGTATCGCGCACTGTTAAAAAATGTGGAGACGGCGGCTGTATTTGAGAAGAGCGAGGTAAAGATATGGGAGTGCCGTAACTGCGGACATATTGTTGTAGGCACGAAAGCTCCCGAAGTTTGTCCGACCTGCAACCATCCCCAGAGTTATTTTGAAGTGCATGCGGAAAATTACTGATCGGGTTTAAGAGAGAGGGGCAGTTGTGCTGCCCCTCTGTTTTGCGTTATGGACGGTCTAACGGACAGAATGCCACAGTCCCGTTATTGGTCAGCGGGTCGCGCTTATCATATCCGAATAGCACAAGCGTCGGCCTGTCAAAGATCGCAGTAAATACTTCCGCGTGCAGCGCTTTGGTCAGTTCCCGGTAATTGCAGTCTGCCAGTTCGGGGAAAAGGGAATGCTCCGTAGATTCCCGATGCAGTATGTCATGGATCGCGTCTTTCCAAGGCTCGAGAGAGGGGGCAAAGGCAGGACGGTTTTTCATGTGTTCACGCAGGTACAGGTCATAGAGAAGATATTCTGTTAAAGCCTGCGCCTGCAGGTCCGCAGGAATGCGGGAGGCTCCCCATTGCAGCAATATCTCGTACTTGCGTATGCGGGAAGACTGTATCCCAAACAGCCCGTATTTTTCATGCCAGGCCGCCAGACTCTCGTACATGGAAAAGGCGCTTTCAAACCGGGTGAGCATGTATTCCAGCGTGTGGGTGAACTGCCCGCTGTTGTAATAGATTTCCACCATCTCCTCGATCTGTTTTAAACGGCAGATATCCTCATAGGAAAGCCATCTGGTGGACAGTACCTCGTAGGGAGGGCGCTTAGTGTACAGCAGGTCGTATCTGGGAGCCTGCCGCTCCATGTCCGAGCCCTTCAACACCTTGAGAAATCCGAGCTGCAGCTGCTGGGGGCGAAGGGCATACACATCATTGAAGGATACCCGGAAACGCTGCAGATCCTCAAAGGGCAGCCCGGCGATCAGATCCAGATGGATATGGATGTTTTTCCAGGAAGAGATGCGCCGGACGACGGCGGCAACCCTGTCAAAGTCCATTCGGCGGCGGATCTCGGCAATGGTCTCCCCACAGGTTGACTGCACTCCGATTTCCAACTGCACGGCGCCGGGACGCAGCTTTTCCAGTATGGCAAAGTAATCCTCGTCCAAAAGGTCGGCGGCGATCTCAAAGTGAAAATTTGTCACACCGTTGTCGTGGGTTAGAATATGCCGCAGGATAGGCAGAGCGTGTTCCTTTTTACAGTTGAAAGTGCGGTCAATGAATTTAACCTGGGGAACCTTTCTCTCCAGAAAGTAATCCAGTTCCCGGCATACGCGCCCGGTCTGGCGAAAGTCCATGACACGGTCTATGGAGGAGAGACAGTAACTGCAGGAGAACGGGCAGCCCCGGCTGCTTTCATAATAGACGATGCGATGTTCAAAATCCTGCATTTCCTCATACCAGAAAGGGATCTCATCCAGCATAAGCCTGGGAATGTGAGCCCCGTCCAAAACTGCGGGCAGTTCCCCGGGTGTGCCTGCCGCATAGGCAGCCGTCAGCCGGGCAAAAGCAGCCTCTCCCGGCCCGGTCATCACACCCCGCAGCCTCCATCTTTCGATGGTCGCGGCTGCGTCATAGGAGACTTCAGGCCCTCCGGCCCAGATATCCGCATGGGGCAGAATCCGATGTAAATCGGGAATGAGCGCGTCCATCACATCCCGGTTCCAGATATAGCAGGAAAAAGCTATCACGCCGGGCTGCCTTTTATAGATTTCCCGCAGGATAAAGTCAGGCGGCTGGTTAATGGTAAACTCCGCGATCTCTATGCAGGATTTGTATTCGCCCGCGCAGGACCGCAGGGAGTGAACCGCCGGATTGGAGTGTATGTATTTGGCGTTGATGGCTACCAGCAAAATCTTCATGGGGAATAACCTCTTTTAACATAATATTTTGTACTTTGAACTCTATTATATCAGAGGAGAGAGAAAAGTGCAGTGGGAACTATTAAAAAAGCATAAACCGATTGCATTGAAAAACATCATATGATACACTTCCCATATGGGAAACCAGAGAGCCATAGGCGGCTTTACCCTCCTTTTCGGAGGGGCTGTACCCTCCAGACGCAAGGAAGGGGGGCGATATCAATGATGATTACATACGCTGACTTGATTCAGACAGGAATATTCATCGTTGCCCTTATAGGATTGTGTTACACGGTCTTTAAGGGAAAAAGAAAATAGCCGCCACTACCACAAATAGTGACGGCTGACCTCTTTAGAGGTTAGAAACAACCATTTAAGGGTAGAGCCGCGTCTCTGGCTTTCCCTTTGTCTATACTATAGCATATCCTCTCCTGCAGTGCAAGAGGGTAACGGATATTTTAAACCCGACGGAGGAATAAACCATGACAAACATTGAGAAAACAGAAATTTTCCTGCGGGAGCAGTTTGGGAACTGCGCCTATTTTAAGGAGCATCCCGCCGACGGGGAATACCGCCTGCAGCATTCCTACCGGGTGGCCCATGCGGCCAGGGAGATCGCCCGCAGAGAGGGCCTGGACGAGGAGGGTCTGGTGATCGGCGGCCTGCTGCATGATGTGGGTTACAGCCTGCCCTTTGAGTCGGAGGGTGGCTGGATAGAGCACGGGCGTATGTCGGCCCGGCTTGCCCGGCCTTTTCTGGAGCAGCTTGACCTGGGGCCGGAGCGGGTGGGGGAGATCTGTTACGGCATAGCGATCCACGTGGACGGAAAAGCGGACTTTCCGGGGGAGGAGACGGCTTTCGCCCTGAGTATCGGAGATGCGGATGATGTGGACAGGTTTGATGCTTACAGGATCTATGACGCCATGGAGTATGCAGATTTTCGCAATCTCAAAATTGAGGACAAGCGCAAATGGCTCAAGGAGAAAATAGACTGGGTCAATTGGCGGCTGGAACAGAGGGCGGGCACGGAGACGGCCAGGCAGATGATCATGCAGCGTTTGCTCTACCAGCGGCAGTACTATGAAAAGGTGCTGGAGCAGATGGAGCACAGTGAGACGATCTGACGGATGTGTCCACACTGGAAATGCTAAAGTTTCGCAGTCCCGCGGAAGGGTTAGGCGTGCGCCTGCAGAAAAAGGACTTGCACGCTTTCTGCAAATGTGGCATTATATTTGGGGATGAATTTGTAAATTATAAATTATCGCTCTTTATACAGTATACAGGAAAAGAGGATTGACGGAGAATATGGCAGAGAGTAAGCAAAAACGCGCAGGGCAGGCGGAAACCATAAAGAAAGTGCTGCGATATATCAGAAAATACTGGATGCTGGTGGGGTTGTCCCTGGTGCTGGCGGCCGTGATCGTGGCGCTGACGCTATATGTCCCCATATTGACAGGAGACGCGGTGGATCTGATCGTGGACAAGGGGCTGGTGGATATGACCGGAATCTTTGTTATCCTGAAAAAGATTGCCGTTGCCATGGTGCTGACTGCCGTTGCCCAGTGGGTTATGAATACCGCCAACAACTATATCACCTATCATGTGATCCAGGACATACGACAGGATGCTTTTCACAAGCTGGAGAATCTTCCGCTGAAATATCTGGATGCCCAGTCCTATGGAGATATCGTCAGTAGGGTCATCGCGGATGTGGACACTTTTGCGGACGGCCTGCTCATGGGATTCACCCAGTTGTTTACCGGCGTCCTGACCATATTTGGCACTCTGTTTTTCATGCTGATCACCAATGTGCCCATCGCTCTGGTGGTCATCTGCATCACGCCGGTATCTTTTTTGGTGGCGAAATATATTGCCACCAAGACATATACCATGTTTAAGGAGCAGTCTGAGACCAGAGGAGAACAGACCGCGCTGGTGGAGGAGATGGTGGGCAACCAGAAGATCGTTAAGACCTTTTCCCGGGAGAAGGCTGTCACGGAGCAGTTTCGGGAGATCAACGGGAGACTGGAAAAGTGTTCTCTGAAAGCTATCTTTTACTCCTCCCTGACCAATCCCTGCACCCGTTTTGTCAACAGCCTGGTGTATGCGGGGGTGGGTGTTTTCGGCGCGTTGGTGGCTATAAGGGGAGGCATCAGTGTGGGCAGGCTGTCCTGCTTTTTGAGCTATGCCAATCAGTATACCAAGCCTTTTAACGAGATATCCGGTGTGATCACGGAGCTGCAGAACGCTATTGCCTGCGCCGCCCGGATCTTTGAACTGATCGAGGAGGAGGCCCAGGTTCCGGATGCGGCGGGCGCGAAAACGCTCACGGACGCCCGGGGGAATGTACAACTGGAGCATGTGTATTTCCAGTATGTGCCGGATAAAAAACTGATTCAGGACTTTAACTTAAGCGTGCAACCGGGACAGAGAGTGGCCATTGTAGGCCCTACGGGCTGCGGCAAGACAACGATCATCAATCTGCTGATGCGGTTCTATGATGTGGACAGCGGCAGCATCCGTGTGGACGGGAGAGATATCCGCGACTTGACCAGAGGGAGCCTTAGAACCAGTTACGGCATGGTGCTGCAGGAGACCTGGCTGCGGGCCGGGACGATCCTGGACAACATCCGTATGGGTAATCCCCAGGCTACGGAGGAGGAAGTGGTGGCGGCGGCAAAGGCCGCTCATGCCCACAGCTTTATCAAGCGTCTGCCCCAGGGGTATCACACCGTGATCACCGAGGACGGAGGCAGCCTGTCTCAGGGACAGAAACAGCTGTTGTGCATCGCCAGAGTCATGCTGTGCCTGCCGCCCATGCTGATCCTGGACGAGGCCACTTCCTCCATCGACACCCGCACCGAGATACGGATTCAGAAAGCCTTTGCCCGTATGATGGAGGGCAGGACCAGCTTTATTGTGGCGCACCGACTGTCCACCATCCGGGAGGCGGATATCATCCTGGTCATGAAGGACGGCAATATCATCGAACAGGGCGACCACGAAAGCCTGCTGGCCCAGGGCGGCTTTTACAAAGAGCTGTATAACAGTCAATTTGCGGGATAAGCAGAGCCAAGTCAAAGTGTATGCGGATACCGTGCTCGCACGAGTATCCGTATGCGCTTTGATTTGGTGAGCAAGGCGACCGAGTGAGCATGCTCACGAGGTGCTCTGCGCTAGGGAAAGAGCCAAGTCAAAGTGTATGCGGATACCGTGCTCGCACGAGTATCCGTATGCGCTTTGATTTGGTGAGCAAGGCGACCGAGTGAGCATGCTCACGAGGTGCTCTGCGCTAGGGAAAGAGCCAGGTCAAAGTGGAGGCGTAGATGTATAAGATACTGATCGTGGAGGATGACGAGGGGATCGCGCAGTCCCTGGCCCGGCAGATCGCGAGCTGGGATATGGAGCCTTGCTGCGTGACTGATTTTCACAGGGTGATGCAGGAGTTTGCGGCGTTTGCGCCGCAGCTTGTACTGCTGGATATTATGCTGCCTTTCTACAACGGATACTACTGGTGCAGCGAGATCCGCCGGGTGTCCAAAGTGCCCATTATCTTTCTTTCCTCCGCCTCCGACAATATGAATATTGTCATGGCCATGAATATGGGCGGGGACGATTTTATTGCCAAGCCTTTTGATATGGCGGTGCTGATCTCAAAAATGCAGGCTATTCTGCGCCGCACCTATGATTTCGGAGGTACGCTGCCCGTGCTGGGGCACAGGGAGGCGCTGCTGAATACCGGGGACAATACCCTGACTTATCGGGGAGAACAGATCCCCTTAAGTAAAAATGAGTATCGTATCTTGCTGACCCTGATGGAAAATAAGGGCCAGGTGGTGAGCAGGGAACGGCTGATGGAAAAGCTGTGGGAGACCGACAGCTTTGTGGACGATAACACGTTGACCGTCAATGTGAACCGTCTGCGCAAAAAGCTGGAGGGAGCGGGGCTGGAAGATTTTATCACCACAAAGTTCGGGGTGGGCTATCTGATCTGCGACCAGTGAAAAGAATTATTGTCATAAATAGCGCAGCCAGGCTGTGGTATGCGGGAACGGGGTAGCTATGAAACATTTCATATCTCTGTATTTCAGGCAGCAGAAGAGACAGAATCTGCTGCTATTGGTGTTTTGTGTGATCTTTGGAATGCTGTTTTTGTTATATCAGCTGCCGCCGGCAGCTCTTATATATCCTTTTCTGCTGCTGTTTCTGGCATGGCTTGTTTTTACCGCCGTGGATATGCGCGAGAGTTATAAGCGTTATGCCCTCATGTGCCGCGCTCTGGAAACCCTGGAGGGGGAAACGGGAGATACAAAGATCCGCAACTGGGATATTTTCCAGGAATTTTTGGAGCGTCAGGAGCTAGCTGAGAACTGGGAATGCAATTATTACCGGGATGTGATTTCGGCGCTGCTGGGGGAGAGAAGGCGGTGGCTGGATATCACAAAAGTCCGGGAACAGGATATGGTGGATTATTATACCACATGGGTTCATCAGATCAAGACACCCATCTCTGCCATGAGACTGACTTTGCAGCAGGAAGATACGGAGAGTTCCCGGAGCCTCGTCGGGGATCTGCAGCGGATAGAGCAGTATGTGGACATGGTGCTGACCTATCTGCGTCTGGGCAGCGGAGAGACGGACTATGTGTTTACCCATGTGGATCTGGACAGGCTTTTGCGGGAATGTATCAAAAAGTATGCCGGGCAGTTTATCCGGCGCCATTTGACACTGGACTATCAGGGGGTGGACTGTTTTGTGCTGACAGACGAAAAATGGCTGGCCTTTGTGGTGGAGCAGGTATTGTCCAACGCTCTGAAATATACCCGCGCGGGGAGCGTCAGCATCTGTCTGGAACAGCCCTGTACGCTGTGTATCCGGGATACGGGGATAGGCATCGCGCCGGAGGACCTGCCCCGGATATTTGAGAAAGGATATACGGGATATAACGGGCGCAGCGACAAAAAGGCCACCGGGCTGGGACTGTATCTGTGTAAACAGATCTGCGACCGTCTGCGGCATACCATCACTGCCGATTCCGTGCCGGGGGAGGGAACCTGCGTGCGCATCGGCCTGGGCCGGGAGGTGCTGGAGATAGAGTGATCCGCAGGCACTTGTGACAAAAATGTAAGTTTTGCGGGGGGAAATGTAAGCCGATTCGATGGCGTTCATTTCCCCGGTTTTTTATAATGAATCCATAATCAAATGACGCGGGGCCCGGAAGGGCGATGCGCGGACAAGGGAATATGGAGGTAAAATATGAGCATTTTGGATGTGAGAGAAGTAAAGAAGATCTATACCACGCGCCTGGGCGGCAACCGGGTGGAGGCGCTGAAAAACGTGTCCTTCAGCGTGGAACAGGGAGAATATGTGGCGATCATGGGAGAGTCCGGTTCCGGCAAGACCACTCTTTTGAATATTCTGGCGGCACTGGATAAGCCCACAGGGGGAAACGTGGTGCTGGGAGGTCAGGAACTGGGGCGGATCAAGGAGTCCGCGGTGGCCGCGTTTCGGCGGGACAATCTGGGATTTGTGTTTCAGGACTTCAATCTGCTGGATACTTTTACGCTGGAGGACAACATCTATCTGCCTCTGGTGCTGGCGGGAAAACGGTATGACGAGATGCATGCGCGGATACAGCCCATTGCGCAGGAACTGGGAATCACACAGCTGCTGAAAAAATATCCCTATGAGGTATCCGGCGGCCAGAAACAGCGGGCCGCTGTGGCCCGGGCGCTGATCACCGGTCCCAAGCTGGTGCTGGCGGACGAACCCACAGGAGCCCTGGACTCCAAAGCTACGGATGAGCTGCTGCGGCTGTTCGGAAATATCAACCGAAACGGGCAGACGATCCTGATGGTGACGCATTCTGTGAAGGCGGCCAGCCATGCGGGCAGGGTGCTCTTTATCAGGGACGGAGAAGTATTTCACCAGATTTACCGGGGCAGCAGCACCAATGAACAGTTATATCAGAAGATATCGGATACGCTGACGCTGCTGGCTACAAGGTCCGGCCAGATGGGAGCCCCCGGTCAGACAGTTGCCATGCCGCAGACAGGCCGAACGGAAAACACTGATCAGGCAAGTATGCCTGCGTTCACAGCGCAGGTATCTGGCGGAGAGGAGGGAGAGCGATGAAGATCGGCTTTTATCCCCGTCTTGCCTGGTCAGGCATACGGAAAAACAGGGAGCTGTATATTCCCTATCTGCTGACCTGTGTGGGCATGATCATGATGTTTTATATTGTGAGCTATCTGTACACCAGCACGCTGATGACCACGGTGCGCGGCGGCTCCGTGATCGCGATGCTGATGCTTTTGGGGCGTTTTGTGGTGGGCGCCTTCTCCATTGTTTTTCTCTTTTATACCCATTCTTTTCTGATCCGCAGGCGCAAGAAGGAGTTTGGTCTGTACAGTATCCTGGGTATGAATAAATTGAATCTGGCGCGGATCATGATATGGGAGAGCGTTATGGTGGCCGGTATCAGTCTGGCGCTTGGCCTGATCCTGGGCATCGTATTTTCCAAGATGGCAGAGCTGTTGATGCGCCTGATCCTGCGCAGTGATGTGGACTATGCCATGCGGATCAGCCCGGACAATGTGTCCCAGACGGTGGGACTCTATCTGATCATTTTTATCCTGATCCTGGCGGTGACGCTGTGGCAGGTGCGGGTGGCGGATTCCATAGAGCTGCTGCGCAGCGAGAATATCGGGGAGCACCCACCCAAGGCTAACTGGCCCATGGCGCTGGCGGGAGCCGTGCTGCTTGGAAGCGCCTATTATCTGGCTGTCTCCATCCAGGATCCGGTATCGTCCATGCTTTGGTTCTTTGTGGCCATAATGCTGGTCATCGCGGGCACCTATCTGCTGTTTGTGGCAGGCAGCATAGCGCTGTGCAGGGCACTGCAAAAAAATAAAAGATACTATTATAAGACCAGTCATTTTGTGTCTGTATCCTCCATGGTGTACCGCATGAAACGAAACGGAGCCGGGCTGGCGTCCATCTGTATCCTGTGTACGATGGTGCTGGTCATGCTCTCCTCTACGGTATGCCTGTACGGAGGGATGGAGAGCAGCCTGCGTTCCCGCTATCCACGAAATATAATGACGGACAACAGGGCGGAGAGTTATGAGGCTCTGTGCGAGGAGAACTACGTCCCTGTGCGCAGTGCGATCGGAGAGGTTTTGGACGCTCACCGACAGACGACTGCGGCGGACAATTTTCTGGATTATGCCTGCGTCAACCTGGTGGGCGTCCTTCGGAACGGCGTTGTAGAAACGCAGGGTACGGTAAACTTTGGCTCCGGCCAGGTGGAATACAAGGATATGTGGCAGATATTTATCATTTCCCTGGAGGATTACAACCGTCTCATGGGAACGCAGGAGACGCTGGAGCCAGGGCAACTTATGATGTATACCACTAAGATGTGGTTTCGGCAGAGCAGCCTGCAGTTCGCAGGGACGGAGCAGGTATGGCAGGTCGTAAATGCAGGGGATTTTGTGGACAACGGCGTGGACGCCATGCAGATCATTCCCAGTATGTTTTTGTTTGTGGAGGACGTGGAGAGCTTTATACGTCCTATGGCAGGATGGGCGGATTTTTATGGGAACCCGCTGCTGTCGTACGACTGGTTCTACGGTTTCGATCTGGATTGTCCATGGGAAGAACAGGGAACGATCTATTACGAGATCCAGGGAAAGCTGGCGGAACTGGCCGCGCAGGGCCCGCTGCACGGCAGTGTGGAGTCTATGGCGATGAACAGGAGCGATTTCGCGGAAATCTACGGCGGACTGTTTTTTCTGGGGATTCTGCTGAGCATCGTGTTTGTGGCCGCCACCACGCTGATCATGTACTACAAGCAGATATCGGAGGGCTATGAAGACCAGGGGCGTTTTGAGATCCTGCAAAAGGTGGGCATGACCAAAAAGGAGGTCAAAAAGAGCATTAACAGTCAGGTGATGACCGTATTTTTCCTGCCTCTTATAGCCGCCGGCATCCATCTGTGCTTTGCCTTCCCCTTCCTCTACCGGGGGCTGATGCTCTTTGGTTTCAGCAATCTCTGGCTGCTGGTGTGTGTGGCGGTACTGGCCTATCTGCTGTTCGGCGTGGGTTATGTGATCGTGTACCGCATCACCTCCAAGGCCTACTATCATCTGGTGGGCGGCAGGGCCAGATAGGATGGCTGCCTCCAAAAAATGATTGAAAATTCCCGGTGAAAGAGCGGAATTGTAGAATTTTTTCTAAAACTAAAAAAAAGGTTGCAATTTTCGTGGAAATATATTATAGTAAACAAGTGCTACGAAAATGGCAACTGTGGCTGATTGGTCAAGCGGTTAAGACGCCGCCCTCTCACGGCGGAAACAGGGGTT
>CAZGVI010000060.1:0-16881 GCA_964529395.1 uncultured Acetatifactor sp. | reverse complement strand
CCAGGGCGGATTGGGGACTTTCACCCGTTAGAAACGTGCGCCGCAAGGCGCACTGCAAGAAATCCTGCAACCATGAATGATTACAGGATTTTTGAAAATACGTATATATCCTTAAAACAAATTTCTGACAGTTTCTGGCAGAGAAAACTATGCTCCGGCATCGGGAGCATTCTTTCCGTACAACAGTTCCAGCTTACACATAAAATCTTCCAAAATATATCTGGAGTTAATAGACGTATATACACGTATCACAGGACGTTTCTCCCGAAAACTGTAAGTGGTATCTTCGTTAAAAACGGGAGCCTCCCGGTATACATACCGGCCGCAATTCTGGTCCAGCGCCACACCCACCGCGGGCGAATCTCCCAAAGACCAGCTCTCCCCAGCCGTCCAGCCTGCGTATTCGGACATATTGTATCGGATCATATTCTCAAACAGATGCTTTCCTATCTTTCCGCAGGGATATATTCTTCTCTGGATCTCCGCAAGCCCTATATGCATAGTGCTGTATACATTCATCGGTATCAGCCACAGATTGACGCCGCTGGACACGACGTAATTGGCGGCTTCTATATCGTTCCCGGAGTTAAATTCCCGAATGGACGGATCGGAGTGATCCAGATCCTGTCCCCCGATCCACACAACCGTCATTCTGGGGATAATATCGGGACATGCCCTCATCGCCGTAGCAATGTTCGTGATCGCGCCCAGACACAGTACAAACAACGGTTTAACGTCTTCCCTCATGGCTTCGTCGATCAAAAAACTGGCGGCCGGGGAAATCTCCTCTCCCGAATCAGAGTATCGGCCTTCCTCTCCCATGTACACAGGCACGGAAATATCCATCGCCTGTACAACGTTCATGATCTCTTCATAACTTTTCCGTGTGGTCTCCGGCCCGCCAAACTGTTCTGCCAGTATCGCCCTGACCTCTAATTTGCCGCTCATCAGCGCGTGGGCGATGGCGAAGGGATCATCGGCCTCGCAGGCTGCGTCGGTGTCGACGATGACTCTTATTTTTTTGTATTCGGGGACCTCATATAACAGCGGCATCTTTACACCTCGATCTTTTTGCAGCACGCAAAGGCCAGCGCGCCGGGCCCGATGTGACAGGCCACGCTCAGGGACAGGGGATCGATATGGATATCGTATCCGGGAAACTGGGCCAATATCTCATCCCGATAGACCTTTGCCGCCTCTTCATTGGCGGTGTGGGCGATCTGCAGCCAGATATGCCTGTCCTCGGTCATGCCCCCGAAACGATTCTCTATATCGTTTTTTATGGCGTTTATCATGATGGATTTGCCCTGATTGGTGGTGCGGGCCTTGGCAAAAGCATCCAGCTTTTCCCCCTGGATCTGCAGTACCGGTTTTAATTTCAGCAGAGTGCCCAGCGCCGCGGCAGCCGGAGTGATACGTCCTCCCTTTTTCAGATAATACAGGGTATCCAACATGATATAGATACTGCTGTTGAACTTGTCTTCCTCCAGAAAATTCTTGATCTCCAGCGCGTTCATTCCCTTGGAGGCCAGCAGTTTGGCGTCCAGAGCGGACTGCCTCTGGGTCACGGAAATGCGCTGGTTGTTTACCACCTGCACCTTTCCCTCGTATTCCTGCGCCAGCATGATGGCGCTCTGGCAGGAACCGGACAGGCCGCTGCTCATAGGGATATGGACGATCTCGTCATACTCCCTGAGCACCTCGTCCCACAACTGCATCACGGATTCCGGGGAGGGCTGGCTGGTGTGAATATTGGCGCCCCCCTTAAGCATCTCATAAAACTGCTCCTGCGTCAGACTGATATCCTCAAAATAAGTCTCTTCATTGATAAAAAAGGGCATTGGCAGCACATAGATTCCCAGTTCTTTCGCCTGTGACTGTGTAATTCCACTATTGCTATCTGTAATAACGGCAACCTTTGACATCGCTTTATCCATTCCTCTCTTGGGGTGATTCCTGTTCGTGTACTGTAAAAAGTATACCCTTAAATGGTTCTAAAGTCAACCCGCAGCTGACTCTGGCCACGCAGATATTCCCGCAGCCGCCCGTATTCTTCCCCCTGGGCCGCCCTGACCTGATCCACCGCCTGGCTGGCTTGTTTCAGCAGTTCCGCATCGGTGTATATATCTCCCATCCTGAAAGCGAATTCCCCGCTCTGGCGGATACCGAAGATATCCCCCGGCCCCCGGAGTTTTAAATCTTCCGATGCTATGAAAAAACCGTCGTTGGAACGGTTTAAGATTTCCAGCCGTTCCATCGTCTCCTTGTTGTCCTGGGCGCTGATAAATATACAATAACTCTGATGGGCGCCTCTGCCCACACGTCCTCGGAGCTGGTGGAGCTGTGCCAGTCCGAAACGTTCCGCATTCTCAACCATCATCACCGTCGCGTTGGGCACGTTGATCCCCACCTCGATCACGGTGGTGGACACCAGCACATCAATATTGTGAGCCGCGTACTCCTCCATTATACGGTTTTTATCTCCCGGCCGCATCTTGCCGTGGAGAGTGGCGACCTGAATATCCCCGGGCAGGGCGCTTCGCAGCTTTTCCGCGTAATCCATTACATTTTCCAGCTCGTCCATCTCCCCCTGCTCCACCATGGGGCAGATCACATAGGCCTGCCGACCGCTGCGGACCTCCTTTTCGATAAACCGATAGGCCTGCGGGCGGTAGGAAGTACCTACCACACAGTTCTTGATGGGCTGACGGCCTGCCGGAAGTTCATCAATGACGGATACCTGCAAGTCTCCGTACAGTATGATAGCCAATGTCCGGGGGATGGGAGTTGCGCTCATGACCAGCACATGAGGGCTTTTGCCCTTCTCCGCCAGGATTTCCCGCTGGCGCACCCCAAAACGGTGCTGTTCGTCCGTGACCACCAGCGCCAGATTTTGAAAATGCACTTTGTCCTGAATGACCGCATGGGTGCCCACCACCAGATTGGCCTCTCCCGAGGCGATCTTTTCATAGGCCTCCCTTTTTTCCCGAGCCGTCATACTGCCCACCAGAAGAACCGGCTTTAACGCGGCTCGATATTTTTGCGCGTACTCGCAGATCCCCTCGTAGTGCTGCGCCGCCAATACCTCCGTCGGGGCCATCAATGCGCCCTGATAGCCGTTGGCGGCGCACATGAGCAGCGCCAGTACCGCGATAATGGTCTTACCGGAGCCTACGTCTCCCTGCACCAGACGGTTCATACACCAGGGGGAACACATGTCCCGGCATATCTCCTGCCAGGCCCGGGTCTGCGCCCCCGTCAGCCGGTAGGGCAACTGCTCCAGCAGCCTGCCCGCGTCCGCCGTCTCGATCATACGGTATTCATTTTCCAACAGCCTGCTCTGCTCTTTGTTTTCCCTGAGAAAAAATAAAAAAGAAAAGAATTCCTCAAACACCACCCGCCTGCGCGCTTTGACCAATTCCCCATAACTGACGGGAAAATGCATGTTATTCATGGCCTCCCGGCGGTCCATCAGATCGTACTCTCTGCGCAGTCCTTCGGGATAGGGGTCCTCCCCAAAGGCATAGTAGGTCAGCGCCTGCTTTACCGCTTTCTGTACCGCCTGATTGGTCAGCCCCTTGGTCAGCGCGTAGCGGGGCTGTATAAAGGCCAGATACCGGTTGTACTCCTCCTGCTTATATAACCGGGGCTGTTCCATGATAAGCGCTGGTCCCCGGGCCTGTACCCTGCCCCTGAAAACATGGCTGCTGCCGGGCTTAAGCACATTTTTCAGAAAAGGCATATTGAAAAATGTGAGCTGCATACCGCCGGAAGAGTCCCGTACCAGCACGTTTAATATGGTCAGGCTCCGCACCTTTTTCACATTCACCGTGCCGCAGACTGTTGCGAGAATGGCGCAGACCTCCCCCGCCTTGGCCTGGGCTATGGGAACCGGTTCCTGAAAAGTCTCATAGTCTCTGGGATAATAGTACAGCAGATCCCCCACTGTTCTGATATTTACCCTGGCAAATAATTGCTGGGATTTCTCACCGATTCCCTTCAGCTCCAAAATGGAAGTGCCATCGTCCATAATCCCCTCCCGCCCTTTTGGTCCTTTACAAGCCGCAAAAAGGGCAGGCAGCCGCTACAAGGCAGCTCCCGCCCCACATTACAGTTTCCTTTTTATTCCACCGAGATCACATAATAATAGATGGGCTGCCCGCCGTATTGCAGCTCGATATCGCAGTCTCCGTGGGCCTCCTCAAGCTCTTTTTGCAGACGCCTGGCGTCCTCCTCCTGCACGTCGCTGCCGTAATAAACGCTGATCAGCTCACTGTTTTCGTCTACCATGGCGCCGACCATCTCCCTGGTGACCTGCAGCATATCCTGCCCCACGGACAGAATGCCAGCATCACCGATTCCCATATAGTCGCCCTGTTTGATCTCCTTGTCGTCGATCATCGTATCCCGAACGGCATAAGTCACCTGACCGGTCTTCACATTGCCGATCTCCTGCATCATCGTGACCTCATTGTCCTCCACGGACATCTCCGGCACATAATTGATGACCGCCGTGATACCCTGCGGAATCGTCTTGGTAGGGATCACCAGCAGATTCTTATCTGTCATCAGTTCTGCCGCCTGATTGGCCGCCAGTATAATGTTCTTGTTGTTCGGCAGGATAAATATGGTTTCCGCATTCACCTGATCCACGGCGTCCAGAATATCCGCCGTGCTGGGATTCATGGTCTGCCCTCCCTCAATGATATGATCCACACCCAGGCTCTTAAAGATCTCGTTCACGCCGTCTCCCACAGACACCGCCAAAAATCCCACGGGTTTAGGAGGCTCTGACGGAACTGCCGCGGGCTGAGGCGCAGCCTGCGCGCTCTCCTTCTCGCTCATCTTAAACAGCTTTTCCTGATGCTCCAGGCGCATGTTGTCTATCTTCAGATTGGATAACTGCCCATACTTCAATGCCTTCTGGATCGCCAGGCCGGGGTCATTGGTATGTACATGTACCTTGACCACGTCCTCATCCGCCACACAGACGATGGAATCGCCGATGGATTCCAGATACGTCTTAAAGTCCATCTCCTGTTTGATATTGAAAGTCCTGCCCAGCATAATGATAAATTCGGTGCAGTAACCGAATCTGATCTCCGCCTCGGCCTGTGCCTTATACCCGGAAGATTTGCCCTCTGACCGATTTTCCGGCACCGCATCCGAGATGGTGTAATCGATCTCTTTGCCCAAAAAGGCGTCAAAAGCGCCGCTCAGCACTTCCACCAGCCCCTGGCCGCCGGAATCCACCACGCCCGCCTGCTTGAGCACCGGCAAAAGCTCCGGTGTCTGGCTCAGCACATATCTGGCATGTTCCAGCACCTGGGCAAAAAACTGCTCCATATCCTCCATACCGCTGCCCGCCAGCTCCCGCGCCTTTTCCGCGCCGCCTCTGGCAACCGTCAGGATCGTACCTTCCTTGGGTTTCATCACCGCTTTGTAGGCAGTTTCCACCGCCTTGTCAAAAGCCTCCGACAGATCCGAAATGCGAAGCTGCCCCTTGGCGCTGATACTTTTTGTAAAACCGCGCAGCAGCTGGGACAGGATAACGCCGGAGTTGCCTCTGGCCCCCCGCAGGGAACCGCTGGAAACCGCCTTACACAGAGCTGCCATCTCCACATTGTCCCCCAGGGCCGCCACCTCCCGGGCCGCGGACATGATGGTCATGGTCATATTGGTGCCCGTATCACCGTCCGGCACGGGAAAAACATTCAATTCGTTGATCCACTCTTTTTTGCTCTCCAGGTTTTTTGCGCCGGCTAAGAACATTTTTGACAGCATCTTAGCGTCGATAGTATTTGAAGTCACGATAAATCCTCCTAATTCAAAATTCCGCATGTCCCGCAGGCTGCGTTTAATCAATCACTCTGACACCTTCCACAAAAATATTGATCTTCTCGATATGGATACCGGTGAACTCTTCCACTTTATATTTTACGCTGCTGATCAGATTGTCAGACACGGCGATGATACTCACGCCGTAGGCCACGATCACATGAAAATCCAGAGTCAGTTTGTTATTGTTCAGACTTACGTTGATGCCCCTGGTCAGATTGTCCCTCTTTAGCAGTTTCGACATGCCGTCCTTCATACTGACGCCCGCCATGCCCACGATTCCGAAACATTCTACCGCCACGCTTCCGGCATATTGGGCAATGACCTCGTTATTGATCACGATATTGCCCATATGTGTATTCATAGAAGAACCCTTCATAACGTAGTACCTCCTTATTGTTGAGCCCCGCGGCTCTCTCCCGGAAAAATTTTCCGCCTAATCAATCCTCATTATACATGCTTTTACTGGAAAAGGGAACACCTAAAAACAAAAAATAAAAATTTCATTTTTTTACTTGCTTTTCCACGCTTTTTCTGTTAATATATCAATGTTGTTAATTTTTATGCAATGATTATGGCAAAAAGAGCTCAAGGTCGAGGAGGTGTCAAGATGGCTAAATGTGATATTTGTGGTAAGGGCGTTCATTTCGGTAATAACGTAAGCCATTCTCATAGAAGAAGCAATGCAATGTGGAATTCCAACGTTAAGAATGTGAAGTGCATGGTAAATGGCGCTGCCAAGAGACTGCATGTATGTACCAGATGCTTAAAGTCCGGTAAAGTCGAGCGTGCGTAAACAACGGCTCGGGTTCACAGATTTGTAAGCGGTTAATTTGAAAAGTGAAAATAAAAAACCGATTCTGCTCGCAGAGTCGGTTTTTTGTATTCTGTCTCAGGTTGTTCGGGCGGCTCGCCTTACACGGCTCATCCCTAAGTCTTCTACTCCTCCTTGCGGCGCTGAAACTCTCTGTTGATATACTGCATCAGCTCCGCGTCCCCGCAATAATTGTCCGGGTGGAATATCTTCAGCAGATCCCGGTAGCGTTTGCGGAGGGTGAGAGGATTCCCGGCGCTGCGAAACAGAATGCAGGCGATATCTTCCCCCTGTCCCAGCAGCTGCGCGCTCTGCGACTTCCGGTTTTGTTCCAGACAGCGTTTCTCCTGTTCAAAACGTTTCCGATCCTCCTCCAGCTTGCGGAAACCATCCTGCAGGATCGCCAGTTTCTTGTCAAAAAACAGATTTTCCTCCCGCAGTCTCTTCTGCTCCATCACCATCTTGCGGCTCAGGGTATCCATCTCGTCTCTGAAACGCACCCGCTCTTTAATAAACTTGTCCTGCATACTCTCAAGCTCGCTGCGCTCGTTCTGAAGGCGGGTATTCTCCTGGAACAACCACAGTTTCATGCTTCGCAGCTCTTCCTCGCTCTGCGCCTTATAGACTTCCTCCCAATCGATCCCGTTCTCCATGTTCCTACAGTCCTTATATTCCGCTTATCGCGCGGCTTTCGCCATATTTCAAAGATCGCAGCACAAACAGCAATATCCCAGCAAAAGCAACAGCGCGATCAAAAACAATCCCATCAGCCTGCTGGTCATAAACAGCATGATCAACATTCCCAATGCGATAAAAAAGGCGGCCAGTCCGATCAGCTTAAATAGTTTCATAACCGTTCCTTCACACAAACAGCCCTTATGCCATTATATGCGGCGGCTGTCGTTTTTGGAACCGGGTCACTCTTTTTCTTCTCTGTCGGGGAAGGCGATGTCTACAGCCTCCGTATCTTCCATACCCGACTCTTTTTTGCCGGTGAATTTGTCTATCAGATCCGGCAGCATATCCAAAAGCTTTGTCATGGTGCTCTGATCCTTGATATTGACCAGTCTGGTGGCGCCGTCCTTGATTACCAACACCGCGCTGGGAGACATCTTTCCGCCCAGTCCTCCGCCGTTTTTGTCCGAATTTTTATCAAGGTTGCTGCCGGCCCCGGCGGCGAAACCAAAACTGACGTCCACCAGCGGCACGATCGTCACGTCTCCCACCTGTACAGGCTGTCCCACCACGGTCTTGGCCGCCAGCACATTGTCCATCCCCCGCAGCAGGGATTCCACCACATTACCGGAGTTCTCTCTGTCCGCCATCTCTCTCCCTCTCGTCTCCTTGTCCGCCATTGCTCTATATCCTCCTGCACTTATCTTTCCATTTTCAACTGGCCTATCATCTGGCGCAAGCGTCTGTCAAATAGCACGCTGCACACATGATATAAGATCGTCGCCGCCATGATCCGTCCCCGCAATGCGGCCTCTCCTTCCAGGATGCGCCGCTCGAAGTCCGGCGTGATCTTCACCTGGCATTTTTTCCCAAAAAACGGCCTTACGGCACAATATATCCCATATGCGTAGCCGGTCAGATCCGGCTCGCCAAGCCCTGCCAGGGCCTGCACCCGCAGATACCGGGGACGGATATGCCGGATAATCTTGCCCAGCCGCTCAAGTCCGTACTGGATCAGCTCCTGATTGTCCTTATTTCGCAGGATGTCCAGATAAGACAGCAGTTGCCCCTTAAGCTTCTTAAGATCTTTCTTCTCTGGGACGGTTCCTTCGCTCTCCTGTTCCTGCGATCCCTTTTCTTTCGCCGCATTTCCCGCGGAAAGCTGTTCCTGGGGACTGTTTTGCGCCTGTGACGCCGTCTCCAACGGATTCTGTTTCGGTGATGTTTTCTCCTGCGAATCCTGTTCCGGAGGCGTTGTCTCCTGTAAGGCATGCGTCTCCGGCACTGCCGCCTGTGTGTCCCGCGTTTCCGGCGTTGCCACCTGTGTGTCTCGCGTTTCCGGCGTCTCCGCCTGTGTGTCTCGCATTTCCGGCGCTGCCGCCTGTGCATCCTGCGTTTCCGGCGTCTCCGTTGGTTCCTTCAGGCTGTCCTTGGGCGTCTCTCCGGACTTTTCATTTCCGCCGCTCTCATAGACTGTCATCCACAGGGCTTTGATCCTCAGTTTTCCGTCTTCCGGGTACGTATAGGTTCCCCGCACCAGGCCAAAGAGCCATCGAAAGCGAAAACATGCCCGGTATTCCCCCATTTTCGCCGTACCCGTGCCCCGGTACGAAACCGGCCAGAACAAAACCAGCAGCGCTGCCGTCAGCACCAGCGCCAGCAGAGACAGCAGGATGATTCCCAATATACTAAGTATTTTTAATACCACACTCCACATCCGCGCTCCCCATGCCCGCCGCAAGGTATTCCTTAAGTCCGGCGTCTCCCCTGGCAGCCCAGGTATCCCTCGCGATCCGTTCCACTATGTCCACCGCCGATCCGTGATCCTCCGCAAGCCCGATGACATAGAGCGGATGCCTGTTATAATATTTTTGCCGCAGATATTTTGACGCATAGATATCCAACTGATCCGATGCGTTCCCTGCCAGCGTCAGCACATAAACCCCGGCTTTATCAGGTCTGTCCGCCAAGTCTCTTTTTATTTTTTCCAGCTTTTCCCTGTTTATGCCCTCGCTGAGATAGAGCCTGGGATGATATTTTAGTTGAGGCATGCGGTTCTCCCAGGCGGCGGTCCGCCGCTCAATAATATTTCTTATTTCCCCACAGGTTGTTCCTTTTTAATTCCAAATATTCGTTGTACGCCCGCTCCAAGATCTGCTTTTCATTGGCAAATTTCAGTAGATGACATGCTTCGTGATACTTGTAAAAACCTGAATCGACAAAAAATTCCTCTTTTTGTGGTTTGCTGTAATAACTGTCCGCCATCATCAGATACCAGTGCACATCTTTTGCCACGATATCCTCCGCCGCAGCAAAGGTATATTCGCTTTTCCCGATATATTTGATAATGGACGCTTTGGCGCCGGACTCCTCAAGCACTTCCCGCAGGGCCGTCTCCTTGTACTCCTCGCCCTCTTCCACAGTGCCTTTGGGTAAGACCCAGCCTTCGTATTTATTCCTGTAATTCTTATACAAGAGTAAAATCTTGCCCCGGAAAATTACCACACCACCACAGCTCGTTGCTTCGATCATTGCAATTCCCTCCGAAACGGTGTGTCATATGACTACAGTAAGTATAGACGAAATGGACGGGAATAGCAACCAAAAAATCAAAAAAGTTATGCCTTCCTCACAATACGCCCTTCTTTTCATGCCCTGTGGTATAGTCCTTATAGGGCCGTTCTTTAGGCTTTCCCTGGATAACTCCGGTGAAAAAATCGATGATCCGCCCCATTTCCCGGCCGCTCTCCACAGTGAAAGACAGGCGCGGGCTTTCTTCCCGGCAGAGGACCGATTCCCCGTGCAGAGACAAGGGAACGCTGTTGTAGATCACGTTCATACACACATCGCAGCATATTTCCACCGGGAACCTTGTCCTGTAACGGTCGGTCAGCATCCCCTCTGACCGTCCCGCCTGACTCCTCAGACATTTTCCGGAGGTTTTGGCAATGCAGTTTGCCGTCACCATCATAGGAATACGGCCGTAGATCAGTTTTTCCGGTCTGTAGGCAGGCGGCGCCGTCATGCCGCAGATGCTCCGGCGCAGCGTTTCCCACTCCCTGCCGCAAAGTTCCAGAGGACAGGTCAGTCCACAGCCCCTTTCCATCCAAAACGCCGCCGTCATACTGTTCCAGACATAGACCGTGTGGTCCAGTTGGAACCGGGCCTCCTGCGCGGCGGCCCGGTTCCCGGGGGCAACATTCCGCCGCAGCCACCCGTATTCCTCCAGATTACGGATCAGGAAACCCTGTATTTCCCCACGGGAGTATCCCTCCAGGGCCTGCTCCATGATCCGCCTGTCTCCGGCTCTCAAAACATAGGGCAGCGCCGCCCATACAGCGATTCCCGTCTGCCGCAGCTCCTTGAGCGCCTGCCAGGCCTTATCCCGGGCAGCGCTCCTGTCACCGTTCCAAAATTCCGGCAGCAGACGGCTCTCCACATAGACCCGGTCAACAATCGAACCTTTTATATATTCCGGCAGACATAAAAGCTGCTCTTCCGTAGAAATGTGTATTCGCAGTCTCCGGCCGCATACCGTTCCCATCGCGTCCTGCGTCTCCCTCTCATCCGGCATCCCTTTCACATCCGGTGTCTCCTTCACACTTGGCGTTTCCTGCGCGTCCGGCATCCCCTTCACGTCCGGCGTTCCTTGTGCGTCAGATGTCACCTCGATATCCGGCATCTCACAGACTGCCGTTCCCCTCTCCCGGCTCACGGGCAGACCGTGTCTCTCTATGATCCGATCCTCCAGTCTGCGCGCCGCCTCCCGCCGCAGGACATTGATCTCCTTTAGAGAATAAAAACCTTTCCCATCCGCCCGAATACGGATACTCTCCGCCGCGAAACAGGTTTCCCCCAGCTTTTGCAGCTGCCTGCGGATATCCTCTTCCTGTACGGGACGGTTCTGGGCAGGCTCCACCACGGTTCCCGTCACCTTCGCCACAAGATTCCCTGTCCCCATCCGGATCCTGGCTGGGGCGCCACAGACAAAGTCCGCCTCCACCCATATGTTTATCCGCTTTTTTTCCTGGATATATCTTTGCCGGATATCTCCAAGGATGCTCTCGTCTCCTCCTGCATAGGAGGGGCTGTCCTGGGTCACCATTTCCCGGCCGTTTCGCCGGAAAAGATATCCGTCCTGTCTCTGACCGCGGATATAGAGTCCGGACAGTGTCCGCAGATCCTGCTCCTCCACACGGAATGCGTTTCGGGAATTTTTCGGGGAAACGGCCGTGCAGCGGTCCAGATACTTCCGGTAAATGGCCGTCACCCCCGCCGCGTATTCCGGTTTTTTCATGCGCCCCTCTATCTTGAGGGAATCGATGCCTCCGTCTGTCAGTTCCGGCAAATGCTCGATCGTACACAGATCCTTCAGGCTCAGGGGATAATATTCTTTCCGGTGAACCGACGCTCCCGGAGTGTCCGTCTCATATGGCTGCCTGCATGGCTGGGCACATCTCCCCCGGTTGCCGCTACGCCCGCCCAATAAGCTGCTGAACAGACAGGCCCCGGAATAACAGTAACACATGGCGCCATGGACGAACGCCTCCACTTCCAGCCCGCTCTCCTCCTTAAGCTTTATCAGTTCCTCCAGGCTCAGTTCTCTGGCGGGCACCACTCGGGTCACCCCCAGTTCCTTCAGCAGCAGCGCCCCCTCCGGCCCGGTGACCGTCATCTGGGTGCTGGCATGCAGTTCCAGTTCGGGGAAATGCTGCCGGATCGTCCGCAGAGCGCCGATATCCTGTACGATCACGCCGTCCAGCCCCGCCTGATACAGCGGCGTCAGCTCCTGTACCAGTTCCTCCAGCTCGGATTCCTTCATCAGCGTGTTTACCGTCAGATAGCTCCGGCAGCCATGTATATGTCCATAGCGGATGCAGGCGGTCAGTTCTTCCCGGGAAAAATTATCTGCATATGCCCTGGCGCCGAATTTTTCTCCGCCCATATAGACGGCGTCCGCCCCCGCATGCACCGCGCCGAAAAAAGCCTCCTTGTTGCCCGCCGGGGCAAGCAGCTCCACTTTTTTTCTGCCTTTATCCAAAGCGCACATCTACGATCTCCTCCGCATCTTATATACTCACTAACGATTAGATTTTCCTGTCTGCGCATCCGCTGGCATTGCCCGGAATACTGCACATACCAGAAAAGCTGCCTTACACCGGCAGCTTTTTATTTTTCTGTTCCTTTTCCAGTTTTTCAATCTGCTTGGCGTTCTCCCGCAGCTTGATCTCCATCTCTCTGGAATCCTTCTCCATGTTCTCCATCTTGATCTGGGAGGAGATCAACTCATGTTTCAAGTCGTACAGTTCCTTCTCCTTGCGCTGTAGTTCTTCCTCGAGTACGTTGATCTGCCTCTTGGCCTTAAAATAATCATCGGCTATGTTCAGCTGTAGCAGCACACTCTGGGTATCCAGCGGCTGTCTGCGAAAGCTGTCCACCTTGCTGTACTCATTCACTTTATTGTTGATATAGGAGGCTACCTTTTGCAGATACTCCTCGCTTTCATAACCGCTGAGTGTAAAGACTTTTCCACCGATGATAACTTCTGTATCTGTTTTGGAAGACATAATTTTTTCCTTTCCTCTGCATACATTACTACATAAAACTACAATATATACGTCCCTGTGCGCTGTCAAAGCACAACATCTATTATTTTCATTATATATCAGAACCTGCGGACAGACAAGCCCAATCCGACATTTTTTATAAAATCTTTTGGCAGCAATAATTTTTATCGCAAATCAATAAATAATTATTGACTTGCGATTACATGGATGCTATAGTTAGAAATAACTGGAAACAAAAAGAAAGATAAACCCTGGAAAACCGAGGCAATAAAGAGAAAAAAGGAGGAGTTCACCACCATGGATAACAGTATACCGCAACCGGCCGGTTCGTCCCCCAAAAAGAACTGGCAGAAACTTCTAAAAATGTGCAAAAAGGTTCCCTTTCTCACCGTAACGCTGCTGTCCATGCTGGCGGGGATCATCCTCATGCCGTTTTTGTCCGGATTTGGCATCAGAGAGCTGCCCGGAATCATCGTCACCGGCTCCACTGTCATAGGCGGTTTCATGATCTACCCCTGGGCTTTGACAGCGGCTGAGCTCTATCTGACAATTCGCGGAAACAAGCGACCGGATATTTACAGGAAAGGCCGGATATTCGATGTGATCGGGATTCCTTTGGGCGTCATGTACAGCATTTTGTATCTACAGCTCCTGAATGATGTGGATTTTGGCGCAGACTGGGAAGAAGTGCTGTACAACAGCCAGACTCACACCCCCATTTTTACCCAGTCCGCGCCTACCATATGGGTATTGGCGCTGGTGGGATACGCGGGCTATCTGGCCGTAAATTTTTTCATATCCCTGAAAAAGGCGCCGCCCCTCTTGCCGGTATTGGGAATGGCGGCCATGTATCTGGGCACGGCGGAAAGTATTCTCTGGGGCATACAGGTATTTTCATTTCCCACGCAGCTTGCGGATATATGGGATATTTACCTGCTCCTGTTCCCCGTAAACTGCGTGATCGTCACCGCCAGAACAGTGCGGCACAAGATATGGGAATGGAATCAGCTCCCCGCTCCCGACCGGGAATATCCCTCCTGGCTCCGGGCCTGTAACCGGCTGCTGACACAGTCCGGGCGCTGGCCTTTTGCCGCCTTTTTGCTGATGTGGCCGCTGCTGGGCATTCTGATCGCGCTGCTGCTCCTGGCGGGCCAGAGGCCGGACGCCGTCATAAGAGCATTCACGGAAACGGCGCAGTGGAACCTCTCTCAGAGAGTTGCTCCCCAGAATATCTATTATGACGAACATTATCTCTGTACCGTGGCCGCAGGCGGGCACAAAAATATCGTAAAACCCACCCGCCTCGGGGTGCGGCACGGCCATGAGGTGATCGTAAACCGACAGCTCTGCATAGCCAATGCCTTCGAGCAGATCCTGGAAGAAAAAACTCCCAGGTTCCATAAAGCTGTGAGACATATATATGACACCTATGGATTCCCTATCGCGAGAGGGATCCGTTCCCGGTTCACGGCGGACCTGATCTATTTTCTGATGAAACCGCTGGAATGGTTTTTCCTGATCGTGCTCTATCTGACGGATGAAAAACCGGAAAACCGCATAGCCCTCCAGTACACCGGAAAGGGGCTGCGGGACTTCACAGTATAGGCTGAAATCCCAGGTGCCTGTAGGCGTATTCCGTCACCACACGGCCCCTGGGGGTACGGTTGATCAAGCCGTTTTTGAGCAGATATGGCTCCACCACATCCTCTATGGTCCCGGCGTCCTCCCCGATGGCGGCCGCCAGGGTATCCAGACCCACAGGCCCTCCCTGGAACTTCTCGATCATGGTACACAAAATGTTCCTGTCTATATGATCCAGCCCCAGCTTATCCACATCCATCAGATCCAGGGCTTCCCGGGCCACCTCCTCAGTGATTCTGCCGTCATGCCTTACCTGGGCATAGTCCCGGACCCTTTTCAGGATACGGTTGGCCAGCCTGGGGGTGCCCCGGCTGCGGCGGGCCAGTTCCACCGCCCCCTTCTCGTCGATCTCCACTCCCAGTATCTGTGCGGAATGCCGAATGATCAGCTTTAGTTCCTCTATCGAGTAAAACTCCAGATGATGGATCATGCCGAACCGGTCCCGCAGCGGCGCTGTCAACAGCCCCACTCTGGTGGTAGCGCCCACCAGCGTAAACCTTGGCAGTTCCAGACGCACGGAACGGGCCGTAGGTCCCTTGCCGATCATCACGTCAATGCAGTAATCCTCCATGGCGGGATACAGCACTTCCTCCACCTGGCGGTTTAAACGGTGGATCTCGTCCACAAACAGCAGATCCCCTTCCTCCAGATTGTTCAAAATAGCCGCCAGTTCTCCCGGCTTTTCAATGGCGGGACCGCTGGTGACTTTAAGGCGCACCCCCATCTCATTGGCGATGATGGCGGCCAGTGTGGTCTTGCCCAAGCCCGGCGGGCCGTAAAACAGCACATGATCCAGAGCGTCTCCGCGCTGCCTGGCCGCCTCGATGTAGATTTTTAATGTCTCCTTCACCTTGGACTGTCCGATATAATCGTCAAGCACCTGGGGCCGCAGAGAGCCCTCGATCTTTACGTCCTCCTCGGTCAGGTTGGTCTCTATCATCCTTTTTGCCATGGTATGGTCTCCTATTTAGAGTTCCGCATATTTTAGTTTCGCATGTTTAAAACATTTTCTTCAACGCCTGTTTCAATATCGCGGAGGAGTCCATGGTATCCGCTCCTTCCACCTGGTTCACTGCTTTCATGGCCTCGGTTTGCCCATAGCCCAGGGCCACCAAAGCCTCCACGGCCTCCCGTTTGCCGGGATGATCCATGACCGTCCCGGCATCGCTCACGCTCCCGCCGCTAATTTCCCGCGCTATATCCGCAGTATCATAGTCCAGTTTATCTTTCAGCTCCAGCACCAGCCGTTCCGCCGTGCGCTTACCGATACCGGGAGCCTGAGATATGGCTTTTATATCCTGCGCTAAGATTGCGAACCGCAACTGATCTCCGTCCATAACGGACAAAAGCCCCAGCGCCCCTTTGGGCCCGATACCGCTTACCGTGATACAGCGCTTGAACATCTCCAGATCCCCCTTGGAGAGGAAACCGTACAGCCAGAACGCATCCTCCCGGACACTGGTATAGGTGTACAGTTTGGCCTCCTGCCCGACGCCCGGCATCCGGGCCGCTGTCTGGGCCGAAATATGAATATTGATCCCCACGTCATGCACATCTATGACACAGCAATCCTGGGTGATATCCGCGACAATCCCCCTTACATACGCAAACATAAGCACTCCTCCTGATACTAACAATCTGTCTGTTTCCGTGATGGCTTTATCTTTGTCCTTGTCAATTCATAGCTCATATCTGCAAGCATTTTTATTGTATCATCATCAACCGTACCGTCTAATGCTAATGTAATCCAATTTGCTATATTCATATGATAAGCCGAAAAAACCACGTTCATGTTGCAATGATCCAATTAAAAGCGAATCGCATTTGAAATTTTCTATCCATTCTACTATCCAATTCTTTCAAATTCCGATTGGTTCAGTTCTATAAATGAAAGTTATCTGTTCTCTTCTTTTTGGGGAAATTGCCTACGCCGCTCTAAAATACCAGAACTTCCCTTTTTCAATGATTGCGGGCCTATACAAAAAAATTGTTGTTTTGTACTCATTTCCATCCCATAAAATGTAGATTTTTTATCCCTATACGCCCCTTGTGGATCTATACAGAAAAATTAACCGTTTGTCCCCCACGATTATTGTAAAATAAGGGGACAAAAAGAAAAATTTTTGTGTATAGACCCATTTTAGGCTCCAAACCGGAATATTTACCCTCATAAAGTGGGTACAAATTTATAATTTCTTTCTATAGACCCAACCAAAATAACAAAGCCAAATATCTTCCTCCACAAAGTGAGTAAAAAACGGCAATTAATTTGCTCTGCAAACTGGAATTTATAAATCAAACAATATTCTCACCCAAGATTATTTTGGGCATTGTGGTTAAACACCT
>CAZGVI010000059.1:0-17949 GCA_964529395.1 uncultured Acetatifactor sp. | reverse complement strand
AAGGGGTATTAACCATAAATACATTGTAGTAGGGTGGTAATGGATTCAACAAATAATAGGTTAGATGTGTGTTATGCAGATTTTATCCTGACGTCTATAATAAATACAAGATCTGACCCCGATTTTTTTTCCAAAAAAGATGTATTTGATAAAAGGTGCTCCGGAGGAATAGCAACTTATGCTGAGTTAACGAATAATTTAGAGAAATATAATGAATTATTCAATGTGTTTATTCCTGGTATCATGTTGACAAAGGACTCGCTGCTTAATGAAGACACAATTATTGGAGGAACGGATACCATTAAGGTAAATGGGAGATATAACATTTCGGATTTATCAAGCAGTGAGGCTGCCAAAATGCGTCTGATAATGGAGATTAATTATGCAAATAGTTTGGATTGCAAAGCAGTAATAATTGATGAGTTCGATGATCATTTTGACTCTGAAAATATGATTTCATTTATGGAAACACTCGTAGAATATTTTGCTCAGATGCGATTTGTTTTTGTGATACACAATTTTGAAATATTGGTCAGAATAAACGGCATGGATGCTGTAATATACAACAACGAAAAGACATCACCTGATGAAATATGGGTTGTTGATTGTGACGACATTACGGAACTTGGCCAAATATATAGGATTAGAAGTCAATATATTGGGAAAAAGAGATCAGATGAAATACTGTTGTCAAGTTGTGTGTCAGATATTGTAAAAAAAGGTAAAATAAGTGACGAAAATAACACAAAATACAAAAATTTAAATCGAGTAGAATTAAATGCAAAGGAAAGAATTCTCTTTGATTATATAAGGGAGCATGCACAAGATGAAAATTGAATTGCCCACTAACTACAAAGTTGATTATCCACGAAAGAATTTGAAATATTATTCGGCACATAGCAAACCTAAAATAGAACAAAAATTGGTTGAGGGTAGCCAAGGATTCTGTATGTACTGTGGTAAAAAAGTGGAAATTGAAGGGGATAAATTATATCATCTGGAGCATTCTGTGGATAAAGATGGCAATAAACATCAAGAAAAAGAACTTGGCGGCGTTTTAAAGCATTGCAAGTATAATATGTCTATTGCTTGCCGCGAGTGCAATGAGGTCTGTAAAAAAATAGTGGATAAAGTAGATCTGGGTAAATATCCTCTTATTTATAAGTGTCCCGCTAGTTGTGAGGGGATGTGCGATTTATATATACGAATCAGAGATGATTATATGAAGAAGAATGCTATTATATTGCAACCACAAGGTAAAAATACGCCCGTTCCTCATTTGATATCATACAATTTATTAAAACATATTTATGAACCCAATTGTAGTAGAGAACATGAGGATGTTATATTTTTTGTACAAAACCATATAGATCGTTTTGAATTGAACGGTCGTAGATTTTCTCCCTGCATTTTAAATATATGCGCCAAGACAGTTATGCAATACGAAGACGGAATAAAAAGTTTTAGGGGAATTATGGATATGCTGAATGAAGAGAAAAGGGGTTGTGATAACATATTGGGAATAAAATACATTGAATTTATAGAAAGATATTTCTCGCCTAATAATGTAAAGAAGTTGATAGATTTTTGCAAACTCCTTGTAGTTTTAGATGCGGTATCATGAAACATTTCTAATAATAATTCTAGCTTATTTTCTTGGAGATACCAAATTCATATAAGACATACAAATGAATTAAGTAACAATAATTTCAAAAGCCATAAACAATTTTAAAAGAAACGGAAAATTGGTAAACAGTATGAATAGCCATAAATATTTCATACTTAATATCTTAGCAAGAAAGTCTTATACAACGCAAATTGATATAGGAAAGTAACTCGGTCTATTCCCCAAATAGATTCAAACTATCTATCATAAAAAGTAGTGCGAAACGGCTTTGGTGGAAAGCAATATGACAATGACGGCATATAGGCCTGTTTTTCCATACGTTTACGTCAAATTCTTTATTACTTGATAAATTAAGCGCCGTTTAAATAAATACGGATAACCGCTGGATACAGATGGCAGATATGATTCCCTGGGATCTACTTGAGGTAAAATATCCAATATGTTTCCAAGCGATACAGGCAATGCTGCAAATTAACACGCATATTCGCATTGCTATTTGCGGGTGTTTTGTATATAATAAAGTTTAGGAGGAGATGATGACTATGCCAAACATAAAACCAATATCAGATTTACGAAATTATACCGAAGTGCTGAAAGAAGTAAGTACCAATCAGCCAGTGTATCTTACCCGCAATGGCAGAGGCGCTTATGCTATTGTAGAGGTGGACGAATTAGACAGACTAAAAGCAACGATAAAGCTTTTGGCTAAATTAGAGGAAGGAGAGCAGGCTGCCAGAGAAAAAGGCTGGTTGACAGCAGATGAGGTAGAGGCTGCACTGGGATTATAATATGCCAAAGCTAATTTATACACCTAAAGCTTTAGATGATTTACAGGGGATAAAAACATATGTTTCCAGGCAATTTGGAGGAGCCAGGGCAAAGAGTTGTGTTCGGGAGATTGCAACAACTGTCAGACAGTTGGAAATGTTTCCCGATGAAGGTCCTTGCCTACAGGATTTGATAGAATATTCGACGGATTACCATTATTTAGTGGTAAAACCCAATTACATCTTTTATCGTATTGAGGGTGATACGGTGAGGGTTATTCGTATTTTGAATGAAAAACAAGATTTCCTCCAGATATTATTTGGGATGAACTGTATTTCTGAGGCTGGGGAGGAATACTGGAGTAGAGATGAATGGTAAACAGTGTCTGCATGTCAAGTTGAAAGAAATGCAGTTGACATTAATTAAGTTTAAGTGTTAAAGGAAACAAGTACATATTATGTAACAACCGTGCATCCTAATCCACTATGGCCCCAATGCTTTCTCCTTCGCCGTTTCTATTGTCGCCGTGGACTTCACCGTCATCTAGGCTCGTTTCACGGCTCACCTTCCTTAAGGTGGCTCCATCCTGAACTTCGGTTGCGGTTCCGGGCGTGATATACAAACATTTTCTGCCTAGGGTTTTCAGTCATTTTTGCCTCGGTGGCGACTCTGGGCAAGCCGGAGTACCTGCGGGAAGATTTTTTCCCAAGAGAATATTTTGACTATGTTGTTATTGACGAGTTCCATCATGCCGTGACCGACCAATACAGAAGGATCGCGGAGTATTTTAAGCCGCAGTTTTTGCTGGGGCTGACGGCCACGCCAGAGCGCATGGACGGCAAGAACATCTATGAACTTTGCGACTACAATGTCCCCTATGAGATTTCTTTAAGGGATGCCATTAACAGGGGGATGCTGGTTCCGTTTCGCTATTATGGCATCTATGATGAGACAGATTATTCCGGTCTGCGGCTTGTGAAAGGGCACTATGACGAAAAACAGTTGACCGCAGTTTACCGCCAAAACGCCGGAAGAGTCGATTTGATCTATAAGTATTATAAAAAATACCCTTCCCGGCGCGCATTGGGCTTTTGCTGTTCCAGGCAGCATGCGGAGGACATGGCCCGGGGGTTTTGTTTAAGGGGCGTTCCGTCTGTGGCAGTGTACAGCGGAGGGAGAGGCGAATACTGCGAAGAACGTGATAAGGCTATCTCCCGCCTGCAAAATCAGGAAATACGGGTTATTTTCTCCGTGGACATGTTCAATGAAGGGCTGGATATTGCGTCCCTGGATATGGTGATGTTCCTGCGCCCCACAGAATCCCCCACCGTATTTTTGCAGCAGTTGGGGCGGGGCCTTCGTACCTGTAAGGGTAAGGAATACCTGAATGTGCTTGACTTTATCGGCAATTACGAAAAGGCGGGCAGGGTTGTGTGGCTGCTTGGCGGTAAGGCGGTAACTGCCGGGAGAGAGAGTCTTGAAAATGAGGAAATAGAATATCCCGATGACTGTATCGTGGATTTTGACCTGCGCCTGATCGACATGTTTAAGGAGTTAAGCCAGAAGTCTCTGACGGCAAAAGAGCGTATCCGGCAGGAGTATTACCGGGTCAAGGAATTGCTGGAGGGGAAAGTGCCCACACGGATGGAACTGTTCACGTATATGGAGGACGAGGTCTATCAATACTGTATGACGCATGCGGGGGAGAATCCTTTTCGACGATACTTGGAATTTCTGCATGATCTGCGGGAGCTGTCCCCGGAGGAAGAACAACTTTATGACGGTATCGGGCGGGAGTTCGTCTCTCTCATGGAAACCACGGACATGCAGAAATCCTACAAGATGCCCATACTTTACAGTTTCTACAACCAGGGTAATGTCCAGCTGGCGGTGACGGATCAGGAAGTGCTTATCAGTTGGAAAGAGTTCTTCGACACGGGAACCAATTGGAAAGATTTTGCTCCCGGCATAACCCATGAAGAGTATAAAAGCATGACGGATCGCCAGCATCTGAGCAAAGCCAAGTCCATGCCAATTCATTTCCTGACGGCCTCCGGCAAAGGCTTTTTTGTAGAAAAAGAGGGCTTTGCCCTTGCCCTGCGGGAAGAAATGGGGGACTGCATCAGTAATCCGGCTCTGGCGCAGCATATGAAAGATATCCTGGAATACAGGACTATGGAATACTATCGCAGAAGATATACAGGAATATAGACGGCAGAGATATATGCCCATTTGACAGGAGGCCTCTCATGAACGGAGAACTGCACCAGATATGCATGTTGGTCAACGCCGCCAGAAACGCGTTGGCAACTGCATCCCCGATCCAAGCGATCTTGGACAACTTCGTGGACAGCATAAGTTTTGTTTTCCCGGATCATACTGCGGACACTGTAGAGGAATGGTTTTCCTGCTGTGTCGGCCAGGGGATGACGGATGTGAAAATGCTGTGTCCTCTGGAAGTCGGAGACAGGGGATGCCTTGGGTTTTCCAACAATGCGGGCCGTGCCTGCATTGTGGTATTTTACCCCGATTCCCGTGTGAGTTATTGGACGGCACATTGGGAGTTTTTGACCGACAGAAAGAAATGGAAGGTAGCTTATCAGGAAAACGCATGGGCGGACGCTCCCAAAACTAAAATGATTTTCGAGAATAATACGGAGCAGTTCGACAAGGTTCTGGGAGAGATAGAGGAGTTTGCCAACCGGATAGGTTTTTCTGGGTTCCGTGATATTTTTCACTCGGCCCGGAAGATTTTAAACGGATCGAAACCTATCCCGGAAAAATACCCTAACGGCCACATGGTCATTCTGCCGCAAGTTACGGAGGAGAATAAGAGGCTGTTTTTTGCAGCGTCCCAAGCGGATGTATTCGGAGCCATGGGTTCATGGAATGACAGCCCTCCTTTCAAGTCCCGGGAAATGGGGCTGGAGGACGAGTACGACCGACTCTCCCAGGAGCTGCTCAGGCAGTTGCGGCTGGCAGTGCTCTATGTGGTCAATGAGAGTCCAACATCCGAAAACGTGGGTCTATCCCAATCCCCTATATCTGAAAAGTCTCCAAAGGGCAAACTGCTGCATCTCCTGTTTGGCCGAAAAACAGATAGAGGAACCGTCTCAACCTCCTCACGCAAAAAGGTTTCCGGCGGAACCCCGGCCCAATCCTACGATCCCGCAACTCAGCGCCCGGTGCTGCGCTGCAGCATCTGTACCGGGGAGCAAGTGGCGGGATTTAAGGATATCCGCACAGGAAAGTTTGAGGAAGTCACCCTGATCCGCGACGACCGGGAGCTGCGGGAATTTATGGAGACATACGGAATAGAAAAGGTGACAAAAGAGTATTAGGCCGGGATGCCGGGTCGCGGTTATTGACCGGGGCAGTGTCTCAGGTGTAAACTGTGACAGACGGGAATGGGGGAAACAGGAATAATGAGTATAGCAGGAATGAGGAAGGCATGAATCAAAAACTCCGCAGTGAAGCGCAGCAGATCATAGAGTACGCCATCGGGAAGTCGCTGCCCGACAGGGCGGTGACGGATGCCTTGGCAAAAATGAATCTTTCCGGCAATATCTATCTGGTAGCCATAGGCAAGGCGGCCTGGCAGATGGCAAACGCGGCGGCGCATTGTCTGGAACGGCCGCTTGCGGACGGGATAGTCCTTACCAAGTACGGGCATGCGCAAGGGCCTGTTCCGGGAGTGCGCTGTTTTGAGGGAGGTCATCCCATCGTGGACGAGAACGGTCTGGCGGGAACTCAGGCCATATTGGATATGACTGCCCACCTGACGGCCCAGGACAGGGTTCTGCTCCTGATCTCGGGGGGCGGCAGCGCGCTTTTTGAAAAACCCTTGGTTTCTCTTCCCGTCCTACAGGAATTTAACCGTCAATTGCTTGCGGCGGGAGCCTCGATCACGGAGATAAATATTGTGCGCAAGCGTCTGTCCGCCGTGAAAGGCGGACGTTTTGCAAAATGGTGCGAACCGGCCCCTGTAGATTGCATTATTCTGTCGGATGTGCTGGGAGACGCTGTGGATATGATCGCCTCCGGGCCTGCGGCGCCGGATCGCTCCACTTGTGAGGACGCTCTGGCCGTTGTGGAAAAATACGGATTGGATGTGACGGAAGAGGTGCTTGCCGGTCTGAGACGGGAGACTCCTAAAAGGTTGGGGCAGGTGTCTTATCATGTGATCGGCAGTGTGGCGCAGCTCTGCGCTGCGGCGGCGGAAAAATGCCGGGACCTTGGCTATGAGACGCATATATTGACGGATCAAATGTGCTGCGAGGCCAGGGAGGCGGGACTTTTCCTCGCCTCTCTGGCCCTGGACGGACAGCCGACAGACGGAAGAGAGGTCTTGTTTCGGGACGGACAGCCGACAGACGGAAGAGAGGTCTTGCTCCTGGACGGACAACCGTCAAAAGACAGAGCGTTGTCGCCCAGGGACGGGCATCCTTCAGCGGGAAAGGCATCCCTTGCCGGGAGCGGACCGTTCCAGGGAAAGCGCGCCTATATAGCGGGCGGCGAGTGCGTGGTGCATCTGCGGGGGACAGGAATGGGCGGCAGGAATCAGGAGCTGGCGCTGGCAGCGGCACAGGGGCTGGCGGGAGTCTCGAACGCGGCTCTGTTCAGCGTAGGTTCCGATGGGACGGACGGCCCCACGGATGCGGCGGGCGGCTATGTGGACGGGGATACTCTGGCGGCTTTGACGGCCCAAGGGATCCGGGTGCGGGACGTTCTGGCCAATAACGACTCCTACCATGCGCTGGATGCCGTGGGAGGCCTGTTAAAGACCGGCCCCACGGGCACCAATGTGAACGATTTCGCTGTTTTGCTGATCGACAAATGATTCTAGCACCCCAGCAGTCGGTTCATCTCCCTTACTTCCTTGCGCTGAGAGACGATGATATTTTCCAATATGGGCTGTAGCCTGGGACAGACGCAGAACCGCAGGGCATTTTCCGACATATATATTGCGCCCTGGTGGTGGGGGATCATTTCCCGGATGCCCTGCTCCTGCATGGCGATGATGTCTTCAGCTATGGCGCGCAGAGGGCAGCAGGGATTGTATTTTAACAAGTTTTTGGACATCTCAACGGCCGCCATATGGTGGGGGATCATCTGCACGATGAAATTGTGGGATAGGCTGTCGGTCAGTTCGGCCTCCTCCATTTTTTTTATCATTTCTTCCAGAATCTCATAGAATCTGGTCAGGTAATTCTTGGTGTCTTCTTCAAATTTACAGATATGGGTCATGTTTGGATTTTCCCTTTTTCCTGTGGCTGGCAGCAGGACGCAGCCTTCTCGTTTTAAGATATGTGCTGCTGAGGAATGTGTGAATCAAATCGCTGTATCTGATCGACTGGCTGCTTTAAACCGGGGGAAATGTGATCCCAAACAGATCTCCCAGATCCGGCGAAGGGATGATCCGCTCGCTGGTCCTGTCAGCATTTTTCAGCATACTCTCCACCCGGTTTTCCAGCGCCACGTCGATGAACCTGTCCACGTCGATTCCCCGCAGCTTGAAAAAGAGCAGAGGATTGTCGTCAAATCTCGCGCCGATGCCGTAGAGTACCGCCGCCACATGTTTGCACATCAGCGCCCAGTCCGGGCAGCTGCAGCCAAAGCTGATCTCCTTGGGAGAGGGGAACAGTCCCTCTTTACCGGTGAACAGCTCCTTTAACTCTTCCGGAAACTTTCCCTGCAACAGCAGTTCCAGATTTTCGATTTTCCGCTCGCAGCGGCTGATGGCGTGTTGACACCGCTCCTCCGACAGGGGGCTGATGCGTACCTCTATCTTGTAGGGCGCTTTTCGGCGACCCTGTACCCTTGCCAGGACTTTGCCCTTCTCAATTTTCAGATCCACCACGGCTCCGGTTCGCACATAGCGCTTTCCACGATCCAGACGGCTCTCAAAATCGGCATACTGTTCCAGGTTGTTGCACCATGCCTGACCCCACCAGCTGCTGACGATCTTTCGCCCCTGGATGAGCACCGGTTCCATGGACTTGCCTTTGGCCTTTTCTCTGGCTGTCGTGTCCCTGGCGTTTTTCTGCAGCTTACTTGTAGTAGGCTGGCTGTAGTTCGACATAGTATTCCAGTAATTGCTCATTTTTACCTCTTCCCGCATATCTGTAATAGACTGGACAATGACCGCTTTGTCTGCGGCATTGCGCCAATCCGTATTTGAAATGTCCGATCCGGTGTATCCGAAAGCATTTACTCCAGACGCATGATGGACAGCAATTGTTCGTCGCTCATCTCCGTGATCCAGTTCTCGCCGCCGGAGCCGATCACGTTCTGGGCCAGTTCGATCTTGGAGGTGATCATCTCGTCGATCTTTTCCTCTATGGTGCCTTTGCACACCAGCTTGTGAACCATCACATTGTTCATTTGGCCGATGCGGTAGGCTCGGTCGGTGGCCTGATTTTCCACGGCAGGGTTCCACCAGCGGTCGAAGTGGATGACATGGTTTGCCTTAGTCAGGTTCAGACCCGTTCCACCGGCCCGCACGGATAAAATAATATAGGGGACGTATTTTTCTCCCTGAAAAGAATCCACGATCTGACTGCGTTTTTTCACAGGCGTCCCGCCGTGGAGCACAAAACCTCTGGTGTGAAAGATCTCCGCCAGATAGTCGTCCAGATAGGGGGTGATCTCTTTAAACTGGGTGAAGACCAACACCCGCTCCCTCTTCTCGTAGATGGTCTCGCAGAGACTGCGCAGCAGTTCAAACTTACCGCTGTCCTTGGGACTGTAAGCCTGCTGTCCCAGGTACTGATCGGGATGGTTGCAGATCTGCTTGAACTTTGTCAGCGCCGCCAGCACCAGCCCACGGCGCTCTATGCCAGGCCGCGCCTCCGCCAGTTTTTGCGCCAGCTGTTCCACCTGCTGGCGGTAGAGTACAGTCTGTTTTTTGGAGATGGAGACATAGTCGATCTGCTCCAGCTTGTCCGGCAGATCCTGGATGATGCTTTTGTCTGTTTTTACCCGGCGCAGCATAAAGGGGGAGATCATATTTTTCAGTTTGGCATAGCCTTCCGGATGTTGGGACAAATCCTTGCAAAATTTCTTGAATTCTGTGGAACTTCCCAGCAGACCCCTGTCCAGAAAGTCAAACAGGGACCACAGATTGGTCAGCTCGTTTTCTATGGGAGTGCCGGTCATGGCGATCTTCATGCGGCCCTTCAGCTTTTTGATCTGTCGGGTCTGGTCTGTCAGGGGATTCTTGATGGCCTGTGCCTCGTCCAGGATCAGGCAGTCCCAGGTCACCTTTTCCAGCTCCTTGATCCGGGAGGCCATGCCGTAGGTGGTGATCGTCAGAAAAGCAGGACAGCTTTCCACCTCCTCTCCCATGGCTTTGGCACCCCGGCCGTGCAGGATATGAACAGACATTCCGGGCGTGAATTTGGCTGCCTCTTTCTGCCAGTTGCCCAGCAGGGAGGCGGGGACGATGAGCAGTGCCCGGGCCTCCTTGTCGGCCTGGCGCAGTTTTTCCAGAAAAGCCAGAACCTGGACGGTCTTGCCCAGTCCCATATCGTCCGCCAGACAGGCTCCGAATCCCAGCTTGTTCATGTAATTCAGCCAGGTGAAACCGGTCTGCTGATAGGGGCGCAGCTGGGCTTTGAAACTTTTGGGGACAGCCGCCGGGCGGATCTTACCGGGGGAGCGCAGATCCTGCAGCAGCCCGGAGAGCCACTTCCCGTTGGTGAGAATCTTGCCCACATCGGCGTTACGCTCGCCTCTTTCATTGCCAAGACCCATGCGCAGGGCCTCCAACAGGGTCACTTCCCCCTGGTATTGCTGCATTTCGTCCAGCAGGCGGTTTAGTTTCTGGTGATTGACTTCGACCCACTTGCCCTTGAGCAGGGCAAGTCCTTCGGTCTGAGCCAGGAGATTTTGGATCTCTTTTTGGGTCAGCGCTATGCCGTCCACTGTGAGCTGAGGACACATGGACAGGAGGGAGTCCGCGCCCACGAAGGTGGGTTTTTCCTCTCCCAGGTTGATGGACATGCTCACATTGTAAGCGTTTTTTCTCCACCAGTTGGGAATGCGGCATACGATCCCGGCGTTCTCGATGGCGGGAATGTCCAGCAGGATGCGGTAAGCCTCCTGGGAGGTGAGGCGCAGGGGGTGGAACATTTCGCCTTTTTCCACAAATTCCCCTATGATCTCAGAGACTTCGGCCACCTGGTTTAAACAGGAGAGCAGTTCCAGCAGTTTATTTCTGTCTTTTTTGTACTCAGTAAGGGCGTATTGCAGGGGGACGTGGCGCACCCTGTCCTCGGCGTCTCTGGTGGCGTAGGTGGCCAGAAAGGCAAAGGGGTAGTCTATGTCTTTGCTTTCTACCAGGTGAAAGAAAATGCGTTCCGGGACTTTCAGGTGCTGGCTCTTTTCCGCCAGATACATGGCTACAGTGCCGTCAAAAGTCTGGATCTCCCGGGTGTAGACACTGTTTAATTGTTCAAAAATGCGGGTGATCCATTCTGATGTTACATGCTCCGAACCCAGCGTAAAGGGCACACCGCTTAACAGCCGCTCGGTCAGGACCTCGTCCGGCCGTACCGTCGTATTTTCTCTGGTGAGTTCCAGATCTGGCTGGTTTGTCAGCACATGAAAAAAGCCGTCTGACAGCCGATACAGAAAGTCGCCTGCCGCGTCCAGCTCCGCGGGTTTTTCCACAAAGCCCAGCTGGTAGAGCGCGGCGTAAGGAGCCTGTTCAAATCGCTGTCTCCACTCAAGGGCAGCTCCGGATAATTCTTCGGCCCGGTCGTCTATGCGAAACCCGTCTTCTGTAAAAAGAAAGCGTATTGTCTGTTGTGTATCGCTCATGATTTCCTCGATTCGGTGGTATTTTTGCATTTATTATAATACCTTATTTGTCTTAAGACAATTCTTTTTCGGATCTCAATGCAATTTCAACGCAATTTTCAGTTGCCAATGGCAATTTTAGCCCATAGTGGTAAACATATTGCCCTGCGTTCTTTTTTATAGTAAAGGGAATACGAGGAGAACTTAAGAGAGACTTCTATTGACCGGGACATGTGGAAAGTGATATATGAGGAGACAGCGGCTTATTTCGCCGGAGATAAGGGCGCCCGGGAGACGGCCTATATCGTACAGAGCTGCAATTGATGTTGGATGAATAGAGGAAATATTGAGAAACCCTCATATATTTTCATCCGCATCTCTTAATTTTTTCACAAGTCCCATAACATCATCGTCAGATGTAAGGCCAGACGTTTCCATTTCTCCGGTCATTTCATTCTGAAACATCTGCATGGCATAGACAGCCGAATTGACAATGCGGACAGTGCCACTTTCCACAATAAAAGAAATACGGTCTCCACTTGTTACACCAAGCACCTCACGGACATCTTTCGGTATTGTCACCTGTCCCTTTGCCATGACTTTTGCGTTGTCGATAAAAGCGTTTGCTAACATACCTTTCGCCTCCTCGTCTACTTAAATATGGAAAGTAGGGATTTCCCTACTTGCATTAAATGCAACCGCCGGAAAAAATCAAATGAAATATATGGAAAGGTTGGGTCAGCGCAGATTTTATTAAAAAACAGGGAATTCTATTGCGATTTCTGCTCAATATGGTACAATGAGTAAAAATGTTCCGCATTTAGTTCTGATGAAAAAGTTACGCGCTAAAACATGGAATAAAAGATTTTATGAGCAGGAAAGAAGGATACTATCATGAAAAAGAAAATATGTGCCATTTTGGCGATTGTTCTGGCAACGACAACGGTGCTTTTCGGCTGCGGCACACAGGGGCAGGGTTCGGATCCCGCGCCCGGTGGGCAGAGCCAGGGGGAAAATCCCGCATCCGAACAGCAGGAGTCCAGTCAGATTGCGGAGCAGGAGCCCGGACAGGACGAGCTGCTGTCCGGCAAACATCATGTCAAGATCAATGTGAAGGATATGGGCGCCATCGAGGTGGAGTTGGACGCGGATCAGGCGCCCATCACCGTGACCAATTTTGTGAAACTGGCTCAGGACGGTTTTTATGACGGCCTCACTTTCCACCGGATCATCGAGGGCTTTATGATGCAGGGCGGCGATCCCAACGGCGACGGCAGCGGCGGCTCCGATCAGGAGATCAGGGGCGAATTCAGCGCAAACGGTGTTGACAACACTCTGTCCCACACCCGGGGAGCCATTTCCATGGCCCGGACCCAAATACCCGACTCCGCCAGTTCCCAGTTCTTTATCATGCATCAGGACGGCACCTATTTAGACGGACAGTATGCCTGTTTCGGCTATGTGACCGACGGCATGGAGATCGTGGACGAAATCTGTGAAAACGCTGTGGTGACGGACAACAACGGCACGGTTCCGGCAGAGTACCAGCCGGTGATCGAGAGCATAGAGGTGGTGGATTAGTCCGGGCAGACGGAGGAAAATACATATTGCAAAAACAGGACATATTAAAGACTTATTTCGGTTATTCCGATTTTCGTCCCGGTCAGGAACTGCTGATCGACAGCATCCTGTCCGGCCGGGACGTGTTGGGCATCATGCCCACCGGAGCCGGAAAATCCATATGCTATCAGGTGCCGGCTCTGATGCTGCCGGGGATCACGGTGGTGATCTCGCCGCTGATCTCCCTGATGAAAGACCAGGTGCAGGCATTGAATCAGGCGGGGGTACATGCAGCCTATATCAACAGTTCCCTGACGGAGGGGCAGATACAGAAAGCTATGGAATACGCCATGGGCGGCAGATACAAGATCATCTATGTGGCGCCGGAACGTCTGGAGACCTGGGACTTTAACTGCTTTGCCCAGAGGGCGCAGATCAGTATGGTGGCTGTGGATGAGGCTCACTGCATCTCCCAGTGGGGGCAGGACTTCCGCCCCAGCTATCTGAAGATCGTCTCTTTTATCAAAAAATTGCATGTCAGACCCGTGATCGGCGCGTTTACGGCCACGGCCACCAGCCAGGTGAAAGACGATATTATCGCCGTGCTGGGGCTGCGTGACCCGCAGCTGCTGATCAGCGGCTTTGACCGTCAAAATCTCTATTTTGGCGTGGAGACTCCCCAAAATAAATTGAATTACGTGATACAGTATATCGAGAGCCATGCCGGGGACAGTGGGATCGTCTACTGCGCCACCCGCAAGAACGTGGAAAAAGTACATGAGGCGTTGGTTTCCCGGGGCATCGCCGCGGCAAGGTATCATGCGGGGCTGTCCGCTCAGGAGCGCAGCGAGAATCAGGAGGATTTTATCTACGACAGAAAGCCGGTCATCGTGGCTACCAATGCCTTCGGCATGGGCATCGACAAGTCCAATGTGCGGTATGTGCTGCATTTCAACATGCCCCAGAGCATGGAGAACTATTATCAGGAGGCGGGCCGCGCCGGGCGGGACGGAGCGGAGTCGGAATGCATCATGCTCTTTTCCGGTCAGGATGTGGCTGTGAATCAATACCTGCTGGACAATAAGCCTGTGAGCGAGGAGCTTGATCAGGAGGAGAATGAGCTGGTTCGGGAGCGGGACAGTCAGCGTCTGCGGAGCATGGTAAACTATGCATACTCCACAGGCTGCCTGCGGAAATACATATTGGAATATTTCGGCGAATACGGTATGCAGCGCTGTGAGAACTGTTCCGCCTGCAAAGCGGAGTATGAGGAGCAGGACTGCACCCGGGAGGCCCGGCAGATCATGACCTGTATCCTGGAGCTGCGGCAGCGCTACGGGGTCAATGTGATCGCCGGGACGCTGCATGGGGACAGGCGTTCCAAGCTGCTGGAACTGGGGGCGGACCGCTGTTCCGTCTACGGAGCTCTGCAAGATCTCTCCGAGGATCGGATCAAACAGATCATCCGGGAACTGGAGCAGAGAGAATACCTGGAGGCCACGCCGGACAAGTACGCCATCCTCAGGGTATGCAGCAAGGCCCAGGGACTGTTAGACGGCAGCGATACCCTGCTCCTGCGCTGGGCCAGGGAGAGGGAGAACGCCGCGGCCAAGACCAGAAAAGCCCGCAAGTCCGATGTACTCAACCACAGGGGACTGGAACTTTTCGAGGCGCTGAAAAAACTGCGCATGGAGCTGGCCCGGGAGGAAAACGTGCCGCCCTATGTGGTATTCAGCGACAAGACTTTGGTAGAAATGTGTATATGCCTGCCCTTTGACAAAGCGGAAATGCTACAGGTATCGGGCGTGGGCGAGCGGAAATATGAGCGCTACGGGGAGACTTTTGTGACGGCGGTGCGGGAATTTACCGGTGACAGAAAAGAAAAGACCTATTTCGGCGAGCGGGGAACTGCCCAGGCGATGAGGGAGTTGACTGGTACCGGGGGTTCTCAAAAGTCACCGGGCCGGAAAACCCGTGGCAGAGCGGAAGGACAGATGACGCTTTTCACAGACGCGACAGCGCCAGAGGGGGAGGGGGCCGATAAAATCCCGGCGCGAAAAAAGAAAATCAAGGTGCAGAAACAGCCCTTTACGGTAACATCCATGCGTGCGGCGCAGTTCCGTCCCACGGACATGTGTCTGGCCACGGAGCTGGCGGTGGAACTCAACCGGCTTGCGGACTTGCAGACGGTGCAAAAGCTATCCGGGGCGGAGATCATGCGATATGCCGTATCTCAGGACTGGGTGCGGGAGGTATACCGGGAGGGGCGCTGGGGACAATCGGTGACGGAGAGCGGCGACCGGGAGGGCTTTTTTCTGGGCACAAGAGTCAGCCAGCGCGGCACACAGTACGAAGTGGTCTATCTGTCCGCCGCGGCCCAGCAGACAGTGCTGGACTATTACACAGACCGGATCGTGCTGTCCGGCGGCGAAGACGCGTGATCCCCTGGAACCGTCATATTGCCGGGCACGGCTGGAATCCAACATCCGAGAGAAAATATAAGTCCCTTTTCAGAATTATGTTGCTAGTAGGAGATAAACAATAACATGTTTATAGATGATTCAGCAGTAGAAAAAGTTAATGAACTATGTAAAAAATATCAAGAGACATATGGAAAAGAAATTGACTTTACAGTTATACCAAAAGGTATTACACAAGAAAAACTGGCAAAATGCATTGAATCAATGATTAATGATAATTTAAGTCTTCTTGTTGCATATAAAAAACTATATTGTAAGTAGGAACACTTTTCCGAACAGGGAGAAATATATATGGAGGGATATGGGTGTGGGCAGACGAAGATTTGAACTCATATATGTTTTGGCAATCATACTGACGGACTGCATGTTGTGCTGCGGGTGCGGCGCAGGGCCGGTTCCCGGCGCGCAGTCCGGGGAAACCTCTCTGGAGGAGCCCTCTGAGAATATTTTGACGGATGCGGAAAGACAGGAGGAGAATGCAGAGAGGCCAGATTCGGAGAAAGGGGCGAGGGTGGTTTTTCCCGTGGGACGGGATCCTGGGGCGAATAAGCCCGCCGGTGGGGACGTTTCGGGGGAGAATGGTGCTGCCGACGAGGAAAATGGTGCTGCCGGTGGGGACGCTGTCGGGGAGAATACCGCTGTCAGAGGGGATGCCCCAGAGGGAAATTTTGCTGCTGAAGTGGAATCTCCCCTGCTGGAACAGCTGTTTTCCTATGAGGTCTATAGGCGTTTTATCGGAGAATCCTGCCTGGCCATCACGGGAATTGCTGCCCCCTATCGGGACGGTTTTTGGGAATATATGTCTGCCATCACCGGCAGAGACAGTGAGAACAAGTATCTGCTGCTGCCCGCGGATATAAACGGCATGCCGGTAAGGGCGGTGGGGCAGGATGCCTTTGCCGATATGGACATACAGAGGCTGCGTCTCCCGGATACGCTGACCGAAGTGGGGGAAGGAGCCTTTCGGGACACAGGGATCAGCCGTCTGGAGCTGCCGGAAGATCTTGAGCAGATCGGAGCGGGAGCCTTTGAAAATTGCGCTCTGGAGCGGCTGGAATTCCCGGATCATCCTTTGACCATAGGGGAGAGGGCGTTTGCTGGTAATAAGGAACTGTGGACGGTACTGATCCCTGACGCCGGAACAGTACTGGAAGAGGGGGTATTTGAGGACTGCCGTGACGGGTTCCTGCTGTGCTATGGCAGCCGCCCCGGGCAGCAGGAGAATCTTGTGGCCGGGTATGCCGGGGAACAGGGCATTGACTCCATGGAGATCGTGCTTTCAGGGGCCCCCGTGGTTCGCTATGCTCCCGAGCCGCTGACGCTGCGGCCGGTGGTGAGGAATTTCTTCTATGGGGACGATCCCGAACTTGAGGAGGAACAGTGGTGTTCCTGGGAGGAGAGTGAGCAGGCTCCCAATTTCGGCTACAGCGACTGGCAGTGGCCCGGTTGTTCCAGTTGGTGCGGATGCTTTGACTTTGTGCAGGAGGCGGAGGCGTCCTCGGAGCTTGCCTCCGATAGCGGGAGATATGCCCCGGCCAATGTGCTGATCCAGGACAGGCATTCGGCCTGGGCGGAGGGTGCGGAAGGCCCAGGCATCGGGGAGAGCCTTACGTATCGGCAGAGCTGTACCTACGGCATTGATAATAAATGGGAGGCCATGACCTATGAGTACCGGGAGCCGGAGCTGGACGGTTTTATGCGGTACAGCGAGATATGTATTGTGAACGGCTACGCGAAAACCCCAAAGACATGGGAGGAGAACGGACGTGTTAAAAGAATGCTCATGTATGTGGAGGATCGCCCCTACGCTTTTCTGGAGCTGGAAGACACGATCCTCCCTCAGTATTTCGCGCTGCCGGAGGATGATATCAAGGTGTTGAACGGCGGGATGCTGGAGGTACGTTTTGAGATACTGGAGGTATATCCGGGCAGCCTGTATGAGGATACCTGTCTGACCGGCCTGGTGATGGAGTTCACCGGGCGCTATGCCCACTGAGAATGTCTTCTGCCCGCCGGTATTCCAACAGAGTGATCTGTCCGGTATAGGAGGCGGCGAAAGTCACTTCGTCTATCCCCACCGGATCGTGGGCCCCCACATAGGGCATGAGCGTAAAGGTAATATGTACTGTGGGATTGGCCGCCCGTGTGTCGGCTTTTAACTCTTTGAGTGTGACATAATACCAGGAGACAGTGGGTATCTCCTCGCCCCTCTCGGCATAATAATCCTGCGTCGCCTCCTCTATATGGGCCAGGTAACTGTTGATCAGCGCTGTGTCCGACAGCGGAAGAGCGGTCCAATCCGAGATAAGAGGATAATCCGGGGGCGTCTCTTCCGCAGCCTCCGTTTTCCCGATATTTCTGGTGGTGGGCAAAATGCAGATCACCAGACAGGCAATACCCAGAATGGTTCTCAACTTGATATGTAAGATACGTTTCATGTGTGGCTCCCTATGTGGTGCTTTCCTTTTAGGATATTTTATGCGACAGCGGGCCGGACGGTGCCTGGCCGGGGGAAGAGAGCGTTCAGCGGACAGCCTTGTCATGTCTCCAAGGGATAGCTGTTGACAAATCTGACCCTTGACTCATCGAAGGATTATAATAAAATGTAGATAACACAGAAGACTGTCAAAATTTTGCCGCTTGGGAAAGCATGCACAAAAAAGGGGAAAACCAGATGAAAAACCACACCAACACACCCATAGACAGAGACCG
>CAZGVI010000058.1:0-18150 GCA_964529395.1 uncultured Acetatifactor sp. | reverse complement strand
CTCAGTCGGTAGAGCACCTGACTTTTAATCAGGTTGTCGGGGGTTCGAATCCCCCATATCTCATTTTGCCGAGAAAAGCCAGGAAAATCAAAAGTTTCCGGCTTTTTTGTATGCGCCAAAATCAGGGTAGAGAAAAATCAGGTTTTCGGCATCGGACAACGGAGGCAAAAGGAGCAGGACAGGAGGAGCGAAAGATGGAAGAGACAACGAACAAAAGACAGGAAAACAAGATGGGGGTAATGCCCATAAACAGACTGCTGCTCACCATGTCCCTGCCCATGATGATCTCCATGCTGGTGCAGGCGCTGTACAATATCGTGGACAGCATCTTTGTGTCGCAGATCAATGAGTACGCGTTGCGTGCAGTGTCGCTGGCATTTCCCATCCAGTCGCTGATGATCGCGGTTTCCGTGGGGACAGCGGTGGGTATCAATGCCTTTCTGTCCAAGACTCTGGGACAGAAACAGTACGATAAGGCCAATGTCATCGCCACCAACGGGATCTTTATCGAGGTGGTCAGCGCGGTGGCCTTTGCCCTGGTGGGCCTGTTGGCCAGCAGACCTTTTTTCATGAGTCAGACGGATATCCCGCAGGTGCGGGAGTATGGCGTCACATACCTGACCATATGCTGCTGCGCGGGGGCGGGGATCTTTTTGCAGACTGCCTTTGAGCGTATCCTGCAGTCCACCGGTAAGACTTTTTATACCATGATCACCCAGGGCACCGGAGCGGTGGTGAATCTGATCCTGGATCCCATACTGATCTTTGGATACTTTGGGCTGCCGGAAATGGGCGTGGCCGGAGCGGCGGCGGCTACGGTCATCGGACAGATGGTGGCGGCGCTGCTGGCGATAATTTTTAACCTGAAATGCAACAGGGAGATTCATTTGTCCTTTAAGAATTTTCGCCCCAATCCGCATCTGATCGGTCAGATCTACAAGGTGGGAGCGCCCTCCATCGTGGTACAGGCCATCGGCTCCGTGATGACTTACGGCATGAACCTGATCCTGGCGGCTTTCGGCGCCGCGCAGACCGTGTTTGGCGTGTATTTCAAACTACAGAGTTTTATCTTTATGCCGGTGTTTGGCCTGAACAACGGCATGGTGCCCATCATAGCCTACAATTATGGGGCCGGTAAGCGGGAGAGAGTGATACGGACCATGAAGAGCAGCATACTTTTCGCCGTGGGGATCATGCTGGCCGGATTGGTGACTATGGAACTGTTCCCTGCGCAGCTGCTGGGCTTTTTCAATGCCACGGAGGAACTGTTGGTCATCGGTGTGCCCGCCCTGCGGACGATCTGCCTGAGTTTCTGTTTCGCGGGCTATTGTATCGTGGTGGGCAGTGTGTTCCAGGCGCTGGGCAACGGAGTCTACAGCATGATAGTCTCCATCGCCAGACAGCTCTGCGTGCTGCTGCCGGTGGCTTATCTGCTGTCCCTGAGCGGCAATGTGAATCTGATCTGGTGGGCATTTCCCATAGCGGAGCTGATGAGCCTGGGAATGAGTACCTTTTTCCTGGTGAAGATCAATCGAAATATCATACAGCATATCGGGAAGGAGCAGGGTTAGCGTTTTCAACAAACTCGAGCGAGATTTGTATTGACAAAGTATCCGGCTGCCAATATAATCATATCTGTGCCCGGAGAAAACAGCTTTACGGGTAGAAAAGCATTGGAGGTGCCAATGCTTTTTGCATGTCAGAAGGGTTGAAAAAAGTCGATGAAAAAGATAAATATGACAGACATGACTACAGGCAGCCCGGCCAGGCATATTCTGACCTTTGCGCTGCCGCTGCTGTTGGGAAATTTGTTTCAACAGCTTTACAATATGGTGGATTCCGTGGTGGTGGGAAACTATGTGGGAAAAAATGCTCTGGCGGCGGTGGGCACCTGCGGCTCCATGAGCTTTTTGTTCTTTTCCCTGAGTTCCGGCCTGGCCATCGGCATCGGCATTATCGTGTCTCAGTTCTATGGGGCCAAGAATGAGCAGCAGGTACGCAATACCATTGCCAACTCCATCTATGTGCTGGTAACGGCGGCTCTGGCGGTCAGTGTTCTGGGAATCCTACTGTGTCCGGCGCTGCTGCGGCTGCTGCAAACGCCTGAACATATCATGGAAGATGCCACGCTCTATTTGCGGACCACCTGCGCAGGCATCATTGCCATAGCGCTGTACAATGGGGTGGCGGCTGTATTGCGAGCTCTGGGAGATTCCCGGACGCCGCTGTATTTTCTGATCTTGTCCAGTGTGGTCAATGTGATACTGGATCTGGCTTTTGTGATCTATTGTGATATGGGCGTGTTCGGCGTGGCGTTGGCCACCATCATATCTCAGGCGGTGTCGGCCGTCACCTGCCTGCTGTACGCATATCACAAAGTGCCGTATTTTCGGCTGACACGGGAGGAGTTAAGGCCCCATAAGGCGATCATCCTGAAATCCTTCCGATTAGGTATCCCCATGGCGCTGCAAAGCTCTATGATTGCCATCTCCTGCATGGTGCTCCAGGGCGTGGTCAACAGTTTCGGAGATACGGTCATGGCGGCTTTTACCATCACCAGCCGGGTGGAGCAGATCATTCAGCAGCCTTTTAACTCTCTGGGCACTGCCATGACCACCTATGCGGGACAGAACATGGGTGCAGGTAAACCTGACAGAGTGAGAAAGGGACTCCGGCAGGCAACATTGATGATATTGGCGTTCTGTCTGCTGATGGTGCCTATATTTTTCCTGCTGGGTCCCCAGATCGTGAGGATATTTGTCAAGGAACAGGACGTCATTGAGATGGGATACCGAGCCCTGCGGATCACCAGCCTGTTCTATTTCGGACTGGGTATGATCTACGTGCCAAGGGGATTGCTGAACGGCTGTGGGGATACGGCTTTTTCCATGATAAACGGGATCACCGAGGTGGCGTGCCGTATCGGATATTCCCAGATACTGCTGAGAATACCGATACTGGGGTACTGGAGCGTCTGGATCACCACGGGGCTGACCTGGATCACCGTAGCAACGGTGTGTATGATCCGATACCTGTCGGGAAAATGGCGGCAGAAAGGACTGGTGCAGGTTCGGGAATTGTCTTGACAAAACGCCTCCCGGCCGATATAATCATATCTGTGCCCGGAAACAGAACTGTGGGCACAGACATAGGCGGATATGGCGGAATTGGCAGACGCGCCAGATTTAGGTTCTGGTGTCCCCGACGTGCAGGTTCAAGTCCTGTTATCCGCAGCTTAAAAAATAGCCGAAAACACCATGGATTCTTTATAGAATCAAGTGTTTTCGGCTATTTTATTCTTTGAAAAATCAAATGTGATTTTACTACATAAAATAGAATTTTAGATATTTTTTGTCACAGATTTTGTCACGAAACACTCAAGAAAAAAGAACACCACGAAATTTCTCCGCAACCTCCCATTTTGAGTATATCAGCCTCCGGGATATCCAATACCATAGCTTTGGTTATGCGGATAATATCTCCATCTATATCCTCTGGCTGCAGGGCACAAATTTCTGATCTACGCATTCCATAGCAGGCCAAAACAATCGGAATCTCACAGGGCGTACCACTTACTCCTGCAAGTATCCTTTTAATATCCTCTTGTGAGGGTATGTAAGGCTCATTTTTGACTTCACTTGTGTAGGGTGGATTGTATCGGAGAATCCCGGCATATCTCTCAAGAGCCGTTCCTGTTTCAGCAGGGCGGCTCTATTTTTTACCAGCAGTTACCGCATTTAGTATATCCCTCATCAAGCAGTTCTTCGAGGGATTTATCTGTAGTAGCGTAATTTTCAGGCTTAATTTTCAGGACAGAACTACAGTTAGGATAATGTATTTTATGTGTGCTGGTATTAAGTACATAAGTATAATCATCTGTCTCGGCAGATGCAGATATCTCTTCTGACGATTCAATGACCGGGATATCTGTAGGTTCTGGACTTGGGGCCTCTGTAGGTTCTGGACTTGGGGCCTCTGTAGGTTCTGGACTTGGGGTCTCTGCAGGTTCTGGACTTGGGGCCTCTGTAGGTTCCGGACTTGGGGCCTCTGTAGGTTCTGGACTTGGAGCCTCTGTAGGTTCTGGACTTGGGGCCTCTGTAGGTTCCGGAGTCGGAGCCTCTGTAGGTTCTGGGCTTGGTGTCTCCGTGGTCTGGACATTAGCGCTTTCGCTAGGAGATTCACTATCTTTTTGTGTGATTGCGCCACCTATACCGATAATAATAACTGCAATGATTACCCATTTAAGTATTCCGCCTTGCTTTTTATTACAATTTGGACAAACCTTGGCATTTTTAGAAATTTCGGTTTTGCAGTGTTTGCATATTTTTGTTTCCTTTTTTTTTGACATAACAAATTCCCCTTTTCTTTTGGATTTTGATTAATAATATCAAAATTTTCCCCTAAGTTCAACAATTCTGCCAATAATTCGCACTGGTTTGGAAGATATTTCTTCATTACTGAAAAACATTGGCTGATATGTAGGATTATTGGATATTAGTTCTATTCCGTCCCGATATTTGCGGAGACGTTTACAGGTGGCATCGTCTCCATTGATCAAAGCAATTACAACATCACCGCTTTCTGCGTCGCCCTGCTGCCGGATAATAACTACATCACCATTACATATTCTGGGCTCTATGCTGTCACCGTGAATTTGCAGTCCCCCAAAATTTCCTGTTTGTGCAAGATTTTTTGAAATTTCTTCAGTATCAATGATCTCTTCTATGGCCTCTAAAGGAATGCCTACAGCTACACGATCAAGAATGTTGATGGTGGCCCCTTTGCCGGGGATACTCTTTGCCGTATCAGGAAGTTCCAAATTCTTATTTGCTAAGTCATCAATATCAACTTTAAATAAATCGGCGAGTTCTCTCGTCTTTTTTAATAGAGGCTCAGAAGTACCCATTTCCCATTTTTGAATTGTGGTATAAGATTTGTACCACAATTTTTCAGCTATGTAGTCCTGAGACCATTCATTTTACGCAGAATATTTAGAATGTATTTTGAAGAGAAAAGAAAGTAATAGGAAATAGCCAAGATTTTGCATATAGAGCAATGTAAGTAAGGAAATCGAAATATTCTAAAATGAATTATGACAAAAAAGGAATGGAACAGTCATTTTAACGATTGTAAAATCGTGATGAGACAGTTCCATTCTTCTGTTTTATCCAATATTGAGCTGAGACTTTAAAGCATCCTGTAGCACCTGGGAGAAATTGATGTTTCGCTCCAGAGCGGCAGCGTTGAGCCATGCGGGCAATGTGACAGTTCTATTAACCGAACGGTTCACATTGGCCATACGAATAGATGGCATATAGACATCAATCAGTACCGCACGTTCATTTTCTCTTATCTTAATTTCTGATAATGGCGTAGGTGCAGGAATCTCTTCTTCATCTTCCTCCAGACCATACAGGACGCAACCGAGAAGTTCCCGTGCCGACAGAAAAGCGTCATCATCATTTATGCCGCTGGTGGCACACTTCAAATTGGGAAAATCAACGGCAATTTCTTTTCCGGGTTCATAGATAAAAATAGCAGGATAAAAATAACGATCGACTTTTTTCATAAAATGACCTCCATGATTGGGTGTGTCGGGGCTAATAGAATGTTAGCCCTGACTGCTCTTCTATGCGTTTCAGCGTTGGAAGGGGAATGTCTTTGTAAGGATGTCATCCGTCCGCTTTAAGCATTTTGATTACTTCTCTCGATGAATAAATTTTCATGTAATGTTCTCTCCTGACATTATTAATATAACACATATAAAAGTATTTGCCGATGTATAAAACAAATCTGATATAAGGCAAGGCTCTGAAATGGGCATTGTTAAAGGGCCGAACAATGTAACCGTGTAATCAAATGTATGTTTTGGGGAATACCCGACAGCAGGAAGGGCGGCGCCATTCAGAATAGCTGTAAAATAGTTGCCACATACAGAAATTAACGTTATAATGCAAATACAACACTGCTATAATGGAGGCTGATTATGAAAAATGTACAATATATAGACCAATGGTTTAGCAGACGTCACATTTCCCTGGCAGCAGGTTTTTCGGAAACGCTCCGAGGGTACGCCAGGAAATACAAAAGGGCACACAATGTCAACCTGAGTGAAATCTACAGCCTGCTTGGGTGCTCCAAACAGAACGTATCCTACTGGGAGAACCACTGTGACAGCACCCAGTCGGGTAAATCCATACTCCGTGTCGTCCGCAGCGCCCGGGAGCTCTTCGGATTGACAGACAATGAGATGGAAAAACTGGCGAACAGTGCGGGCCTGTCGATTCATCTGGATGGCGGCGACCTTTTTGAGACGCTGCAATACAGGAGAAAAATCTGCGATTTGAGCGCAAGCGCGTCCGTCAGCGAGAGGATGCTGCGGCACTATAAAAAAAATTCCTACGAAACAGGCGCTTATGGCCATAGCGCTTTCCTTAGACATGAACCTTGACGAGCTGCGGGCGATCCTGAAAAAGTACGGGTACTGCCTGTCGGAAAGCGTTGCCGCGGATATGGTGGTGCAATGGTTTCTTACATACCACTATGAGGAGGGCGGCAAAATATTGTCCATGGTCAATGAAGTGCTTGAAGAAATGGGACTGCCCCTTCTGATGACAAGAATGAATTGACTGTGATTTATTTTCAAAAGTCAAAATTTATTACCGACATTTTTCGTGTAAACAAATTATAATATGACAAAACATAATAAAAAGAGGCAGGAGGCCGGGGCGATGCCTGAGTGGGATGAATTGATGCGAAATAAATTTTTTATCACCGATCTGGGAGTGGAAAAGAGTGTGCTGATCAGCGGTGTGCAGATGACGATGGGACGTTACGCTGTGTGGTCGCCGACAAAAGACGACTGTCGGCACGCTATTGTGGAGGTGGGCAGCGACCTGGATGCGCTGAAGAAAAAATATGCCGTGTCTGAAGAGAGGATATGCCGGGTGCTGCATAATGAAAAGGAGGCGGTATAGATGGATGTACACAGTCTGATAGAGGCCATAGGGACTTCTGTCTCCGAGGCGCAGCAGGGGATCGAGCAGCATTCCATCAAACGTTTTCTGGACTATTTTCAAAAACCGGACACAGTCATGGCGGTGTCAAATGAGGAGGTCTGCGAGCCAGAGGGGCTTGCCCCTATCACCGCCAAGGTGGTGATGCCGTGTCACGACGATATCGGCAGATCCGCTCCGGTGGAAGTTCCGCTGGTGGCGCTTACCCATCACAGGCAGGTCCACCTGGACAAGGTTACTGTCAGGGTGAAGACGCGGCTGTCATCGGACAGCAATGGGTGCGTCATGGCAGACATAAACGCACCTGTTTTAACGGCGGCTAATGCCCTGGAAGATTCCGAAAGTGTTTCCCAAGAGGATGTGGGGGAGATCGAGATGGTCTTCCATGTCACGGACAGCGCCGAGGGATTGTCAAGGGTTGTGCAAAATATATCAAAAACCATATAAGGAGGAAAAGACATGGCAGAGGGAATATCCAAGAGCTTTGAGTGTCTGCCCATTGACCAGCTTATCTGCGCGCCCATTGTGGCGGTGGCCGAGGGACAGGCGGAACTGTGCAGAGTCTATCTCAACAATCTGTTCAGTCTGGCGTTTAAGGATAAGGAGCATACGAAGATCAATTCCATTGACTTCCAGCTCCAGCGGATGATCGTCGGGGAGGGCGGCGAGGCCAAAACACAGGATTTGAAGGTCACCGCGCCGCTGCTCTCGCTGGTTCCCGTACCGGCGTTTACGATGGAGGAGGCGACGGTTCGCTTTACGATGGAGATCAAAGAGGTCAATACCCAGAAAAACGACTCTTCCTCCGAGGGCAGTATGGACGCAGGGTTCAGCAAATGGGGGTTCCACGCGAACATATCCGGCAAGGTCACCACGTCATCCAGCAATACCCGCACATCGGATCACTCCGCGAAATACGATATCTTCGCGAGAGCCGTTCAACAGCCGCCCGCCGAGGGCATGGCAAAGCTCACGGCTATCTTTGCATCGGTTATAGAGCCCATCGAAGCAGGCGGCCAGGGCGCATAAGCTTAAGACGCACATATTTTAGGAGACAGTATGGAGATGACCGCCGTTTTTTTTCGGCGGTCATTCGGGAAGGCGGAATCAAGTTGAGGGTATATCACAATACGTTGGGCATTGGTTCGGGTAACGTTCTGTATGATTATATTGAGTCCATTGAAAGGCTGGCGCGTTTCGCAGCGGGGCAAATGTATGATGTCAACAGATTTGAGCATTCAGCGAATGTAAAGATAGGCAACTGGTGCAGAACCGCCATAGAGTGCGCAAACCTTGACCCCATTGCCCAGCCTGAGCTCTACAGTGAATATCATGATATTCTGATTCGGAATATGTATACTCAATATGGGTATGCCGTTGAGGAGTATGTCAATATCGAAATCAACAGCGGATCCCTGCCACCGCCCCCGGGCTACAGGATATCCACCCAGGAGTCCCACGGCAGCACGCGCCCGGATTATGTGATAAGGAGCAATCCCGGTACTTCCGAGGGCGAGGTTCAGGCGTGGCTGGATCTGACCAGCGCGCAAAGCTCCGGGCATATCCGCCGGAAAGTCGGCGCGGGCTGGAGAAATACTCCGTTTGTGGCGGAGCTGTTCTATCCCTCTCTGAATCTGAGCAACATAAGTACGGCGGGGGATTATTCCATAGCGCAGCGGGCGCGTCTCAACTCCGCCATAAGAAAGCAGGAAACACAGCAGCGGCTGTTGATCGAGTACATGGCGCGCTGTGCCAACAAAGCGCTGGGAAAGCTGTACAGTGTTTTGAGGCGTGTCCCTGGCAATCCCCACAGCGCAGTGAACGCGGCGCAGATAGCGAAGATATTTGAAGAAGAGTTTCACTGTGGCCTGACACGCATCTACAATCATCAGCAGATCGTCAAAGGCATTTTGGTGGAATATATGAATGCACCCCGGAACTATTATCACGCCACGGCAAGATATGTGATCTTTAATTTCTATTCTGAGATTCAGAGCAGAAAAGGTGATGCTATGCGGTATGCCTGTGATTCTTATACCAATAGCAACGATTATATTACCGGCGAGGAGCTGGACCGCTGTCTGGAGGCTCGGTGAACGGACGGCGCCCCTATTTTTTCCAAACCGCTTGACAGCCCCCGGGAAATGTGGTATTCTGTCCACAAGTTAAAAGGGAGTAGTTGCAAAGGTGTAATCAACATACCCCGGCACATATAAAGGCCGTGGTTACACGCTTTTACAGGATTGTAAGAGAACAAGACTTTTAGCACATAAGAATATGTGCTGAAAGTCTTTATTTTTTGCAACGGCGGTTTTGAATGATACTTAGTAAAACGTTTCGCGTTTAACTCTTCTGAACAGAGAGCGCGCAGGAAACAAGGTATACTTTATAACGCTGCCGCTCCCGGAATGGAGGTCGTTATGCAGATAGCGTTACAGTTTTTGTTGCTTGCAGTAGGTTTTATCATGTTGATCAAAGGCGCGGACTGGTTTGTGGACGGCGCCTCCAAGATCGCGGACAGGTTCGGGATTCCGCAGTTGGTGATAGGCCTGACCATCGTGGCCATGGGCACCAGCGCTCCGGAGGCGGCCGTGAGCATTACCTCAGCGCTAAAGGGCAGCGCCGGCATCACGATAGGAAACGTGGTGGGCAGCAATATCATGAATGTGCTGGTGATCCTGGGACTGACGGCGGTGATTCGCGCTATCGCGGTGAAAAAATCCACGATCCGTTATGAGATTCCCTTTACCATCGGTATCACTGTGGTATTGGCGGTATTGGGCCTTGCGGATAACACTGTCAGCCGTTTGGACGGCGTGATCCTGTGGGTGTTGATGATCGTATATCTGCTATATCTGCTGCGGATGGCAAAAAAGGGACAGGACGTGCTGGAGGATGTGCCCGAACTCACTGAAAAGGACACGCTGCCTCGAATGATCCTTTCCATCCTCATCGGCGGCGCCCTCATTGTATGGGGCGCGGATGTGACTGTGGACGCGGCTACAGAGCTTGCCCTCATATTCGGTATGAGCGACCGGTTGATCGGTCTGACCATCGTGGCCTTTGGGACTTCCCTGCCCGAGCTTGTGACCAGCGTTACCGCTGCTGTCAAGGGTAAGGCGGATATCGCCGTGGGCAATATCGTGGGCAGCAATATTTTCAATATCCTGTTTGTGGTGGGCACGACGGCTCTGATCACGCCGGTGGTCTACAGCGCCAACTTCCTGGTGGACAGCATTGTGGCGGTGGCGACCATGGTTCTGCTCCTGATCTGCGTATTGCCCAAAAAGAAACTGGGCCGTCTGGGCGGCGTGGTGATGCTGGCGGGATATGCGGCGTATTTCATCTACTTGATCCGCTAGTGTACTGACACGTTCATAATTTGACTAATGACTTGCCTAAATTTCCATCTGCTGCGTTGTTGTCGGTCAACGATGCCACCGCATCGCCTCCCTCCGCCGCCTTGCAGAGTGAAAATTTATTCTTCGTCATTAGTTCAAAAATGAGCGTATCAGTACACTAGTCGGATTTGGGCCTATATGAAAAAATGTTCTTTTATACTCCTGTTTTTGGATACAATGTGGATGTGAAAGAACATTTTTTTACATGTTGGAAAAAATTAGAAAAAAGGTTTGACAAAGGAAATAATATCTAGTATGATGAGTGAAAAGGAAAACGTTTTCCTAGGCATAATAAAGACATATGCAAAAACAGAAAGTGTAAGAGAATCGTTATGGAAATATAATAAAAACGGCGGGCAGACGTAGGATTCTATGCTGGCAGGCACAGGCCTGATCAGGGAAAGGAGCGGAAACTAAGATGACTTTAGAGGAGAGACTGCAGGGATGGACGAAAAAACTGTACAAAAAGGGGATTGCTGACTGCAGCAGCCAGGAGCTGTATTACAGTATCCTGAACGTGACCAAGGACCTGATGGCGGAGAAACCCGTCATCAGCGGCGAGAAAAAGGTGTATTACATCTCCGCGGAATTTTTGATCGGCAAATTGCTCAGCAACAACCTGATCAATCTGCAGGTATACGGAGAGATGGAGGAGATCCTGGCAGCCAAAGGCAAGAGTCTGGCGCAGATAGAGGAGGTTGAGCCGGAGCCCTCCCTGGGAAACGGCGGTCTGGGCCGTCTGGCGGCTTGCTTTCTGGACTCTATCGCCACCCTGGGACTGCCCGGAGACGGGATCGGTCTGAATTATCACTTTGGCCTGTTTAAGCAGGTGTTTGAGGACAATCTGCAGACCGCGGAGAAAAATGAGTGGATCGAGAAACAGTCCTGGCTGACCAAGACCGGCACTACTTATACGGTAATGTTCGGCAAAAAGAAAGTGAAGAGCCGTCTGTACGATATCGACGTGGTGGGCTATGAGAACGGCATCAACAAGCTGCACCTTTTCGACATCGAGAGCGTGGACGAATCCATTGTGGAGGAGGGCATTGATTTCGACAAGACCAGAATCGATAAGAACCTGACATTGTTCCTCTACCCGGACGACTCCGACGAGGCGGGGCATCTGCTGCGTATCTATCAGCAGTATTTCATGGTGAGCAACGGGGCGCAGCTGATCCTGGAGGAGCTGGAGTCCAAGGGCTATGATCTGCACCGGATGAACGAACATGCGGTGATCCAGATCAACGACACCCATCCCACCATGGTGATCCCGGAGCTCATCCGTATCCTCACAGAGGATAAAGGCTTTACCATGGATGAGGCTGTGAGTGTGGTCAGCAAGACCTGTGCCTACACCAATCATACGATTCTGGCAGAGGCCCTGGAGAAATGGCCCCTGGCCTATCTGGAGAAGGTGGTTCCTCAGTTGGTGCCCATCATCAAGGAACTGGATGTGCGGGTGCGCAAGCTTTATCCCGGTGAGAAGGTACAGATCATCGACAAGGATAAGAGAGTGCATATGGCCCATATCGATATACATTACGGTTTTTCCGTAAACGGCGTGGCAGCCATACACACGGAGATTCTGAAAGAGACGGAGCTGCATGAGTTTTACAAGCTCTATCCCGCCAAGTTCAACAATAAGACCAACGGCATTACCTTCCGCCGCTGGCTGCTGTCCTGCAACAGGGAGCTGACGGCCCTGCTGGAGGAAAAGATCGGCAGCGGTTTTAAAAAGGATGCGGCAGAGCTGGAGAAACTGCTGGAGTATAAGGACGACGAGGCAACGCTGAATGCCATCGCCGCCATCAAGAGGGGAAAAAAGGAGGCGCTTGCGGCCTATATTAAGGAGAAAGAGGGCGTGGAGATCAGTCCCGACTCCATCTTTGATATACAGGTAAAGAGACTGCATGAGTACAAGCGCCAGCAGATGAACGCTCTGTATATCATCCACAAGTATCTGGAGATTAAGAAGGGCAAGTTGCCGAAACGTCCCATTACCTTTATTTTCGGGGCAAAAGCGGCTCCCGCTTATGTGATCGCCCAGGATATCATTCATCTGCTCCTGGTGCTGCAGGAGATCGTGAACAACGATCCCGAGGTATCTCCCCATATGAAAGTGGTCATGGTGGAGAACTACAACGTGAGCTACGCGGAAAAACTGATCCCCGCCTGCGATATTTCCGAGCAGATATCCCTGGCCAGCAAGGAGGCCAGCGGCACAGGCAATATGAAGTTCATGTTGAACGGCGCTGTGACTCTGGGCACCAGCGACGGCGCCAACGTGGAGATCAACGAGCTGGTGGGTGACGACAATATCTATATTTTCGGTGAAAAATCTGATGCCGTCATCGCCCACTATGCCAATGCGGATTATAAGTCTAAAAAGTATTATCGCAACAGCAAGGTCATTAAGGAGGCAGTGGACTTTATCGTGGGTGAGCAGGCTATGGCAGTGGGGCATAAGGAGAATCTGGAACGGCTCTACAAGGAGCTGCTGAACAAAGACTGGTTTATGACGCTGCTGGATCTGCGGGATTATATCCGCGTAAAGGACAAAGCCATCAAGGATTATGAGAACCGCGGGAAGTGGAAACGCATGAGCCTGGTAAATATTGCCAAGGCAGGTTTCTTTTCCTCCGACAGGACCATTGCGGAATATAATAAGGATATCTGGAAACTGCGGTAGAGCCGGGAGATAGACATCCAAATACCGATTGGCGCAATATTGTGACGGGTTCATGATATTAAGGAGCGAGGTATATATGAAGACAACGAAAAGAGGTAAAAAAACGTCCCGGCGGCAGAGCGGAATACTGATGCCCATTTCCAGTATTCCGTCCAAATACGGGATCGGAGGCTTTTCCAAAGAGGCATATGCCTTTGTGGATTTTCTGGAGGCGGCGGGGCAGAAACTGTGGCAGATCCTGCCTCTGGGCCCCACCAGCTACGGGGATTCCCCCTATCAGTCGTTTTCCACTTTCGCGGGGAATCCGTACTACATTGATCTGGAGGAATTGATCCGGGCGGGATATCTGACGGAAAAAGAGTGCGAGGCCGTGGATTATGGCAGCGATCCCTCTTACGTGGATTATGAGAAGATATGGCTGACCAGATTTAAGCTTTTGCGAAAAGCTTACGAAAAGGCTAAAAAAGCAGGACTTACGCAGGAACGGGAGTATATCGCATTTACCGGGGAAAACGTAAGCTGGCTGCCGGACTATGCCCTGTATATGGCGGTAAAGAGCCATTTTAAGTTTGTGTGCTGGGTGGAATGGGATGAGGATATCCGGCTGAGAAAACCGGCGGCATTGAAGAAATACAGACAGGAGCTGGCGGATGAGATCGGTTTTTATGAATTTCAGCAGTATCTCTTTGCGGCGCAGTGGAAGGCGCTGAAAGCCTATGCCAACGAAAAGGGAATCCGCATTGTGGGGGATATTCCCATCTATGTCGCCTTTGACAGCGCGGACACCTGGGCCAATCCCGAACTGTTCCAACTGGATCGGGACAATATGCCCATAGGTGTGGCCGGATGCCCGCCGGACGCCTTTTGCGCCACCGGACAGCTCTGGGGCAATCCCCTGTACCGCTGGGAGTACCACAGGGAGACCGGTTACGCCTGGTGGATCAGCCGCATCGCCTATTGTTTCCGGCTGTATGACGTGGTGCGGATCGACCATTTCCGGGGATTTGAGTCCTATTGGTTCGTGCCTTACGGGGATGAAACGGCGCAGTACGGACACTGGGTCAAGGGGCCGGGCTACGACCTGTTCAGAGCCTTGCGGGAGGCTCTGGGCGACATGGACGTGATCGCGGAGGATCTGGGATTTTTGACCAAAGAAGTCATTGCCCTGGTGAAAAAGACAGGATATCCGGGCATGAAGATCCTGCAGTTCGGCTTTGGGGACGGTGCGGACAACGCCTATCTGCCCCATAATTATCCTGCGAACTGTATCGTATACACGGGAACCCATGACAATGAGACTATGCTGGGCTGGTATAAGGGAACAGACGCGAAAACCAGACGCAGCGCGAAAAAATATCTGAACATACGGGGTAATAAAGAGATTCCCTGGTATTTTATCCGGGCGGCTTTTGCCAGCGTGGCGGACACGGCCGTGATCCCCATGCAGGATTATCTGGAGCTGGACAATGCAGCCAGGATCAATACGCCCTCCACGCTGGGCGGCAACTGGGAGTGGCGTATGCTGCCGGGAGCCGCAACGCCGGAGCTGGCGGAGAGGATTCGGGAACTGGCCGGGACTTACGGAAGATTATAAATGACAGACAGGGAAAGCGTAAAGGGCAACGGGGTATGAACCGGTGCCCTTTACGCTTTTTAAAAGAGAATGAAAGGATCTACTGGGAGTGTTTCAGCGGATAAGGCCGTGCATCTTATCCATACTCCTGTTGTAAGCGAGCTTATCCTGCTCTATAAGCAGTTTCATGGCGCGGACGGCGCATTTTACTGCGCACAGGTTATCCTCAGGGGTGATCTTATACGGGGGAAATCCAACGTCCCAGAGCATCGTAAGCACGCCGCCGCAGCGTACCTTATGCGGAAACACGCTGTGGGCGAGTCCCACCGCGTAGATAGCCGCGCACGCCGTTTCGATTGCCTGACAGCCGTATTTGAGATCGCCCTCCCGGAGGCTTTTTGCATTCTTTTCCACCGCCGGGTCGTCGGAGTTCACCATGCCGCAGAGATCGTCCGAACTATGCACTATTCCGATGCGATAATCCTCGGGCTGGGAGAGCTCCTTTGCGGCTTGAGCGAGCGCGGAGGTCACAGCAAAATGCGCTATGGTGAGACAGCCCTGCGGAAGATATTTGCAGCTTGTGCCCTCGGCGCGGATAGCAGCCTCTGCGATGACCAGCCTGCCTGCAGCAGCTAACGGATAGATGCCGATGCCTGTTCCGACGCGGATAAAGGTGCTCGCACCGCCGGCTATAAGTTCCTCAACCGCGATAGCAGCCGATGAGCCGCTTTTGCCCGTGGAGCAGACATTCACTTTTTGGCCGTCCAGCGTTCCCGCATAGATATTGTACTCGCGGTTCTGAGCGATCTGTCGCACGCCGTCGAGAAACGGAGCAATCTTCGATGCGCACTTCGGATCTTCCGGAAGAATGACATAGCGCCCTATGTCTTCGTTTTTTATCTTCAGATGAGGGCATTTGTTTCCACTCATTACCGCAGCCATAAACAGTTCCTTTCAGTTGCGCGATTTTGCGCATTCAGCTTTAATGTTCGTTGCTTTTCAATTTTTTCTCAAAGACTTAACCCGGCAGAATGTCAGCCAGATCGTGCATGGCCATATAGGAATTGTGGTATTCTTTGCAATAGGTGACATCCTCGTCAAACCAATCCGGCGGCAGGAAAGATTCTGCTGCCTCTGTGCTGCCAAATTCCACTTCGGCCAGGACCAGGGGAGAGAGCTCCCCCTCGAACACGTCCAACTCGATGGTCAGACTGTAGTCTTTGGGCGGTGTGGGGAATCCGGGCTTAAAACCGGGATTCTCAAGGGGGATCAGATAGCGGGTTTTGGACAGAATGCGCCCGTCCGCCTTGTCCCGCAGATGGTAGTAGGACTCCTTGCTGAGCCAGAGATTGTGTTCCTCCCGGGCCATCATGCCGCTGCCCTTGTAGGTCATATAATATTCGTCGTTTTCCTTGCGCACCCGCACCACGGGGTTGGTGGACAGATAGGCCTGTTCTATGTGGAGGCTGGGGTAACTGTCCAGATTGTCGGGGAGCGATTTTAAGGTAAATTTGCGTTCGATTTCCATAATATTTTCCGTTTCCTGTGCGATATAGTCGTCTAGCGCCCATAGTCGCCAATAAAAGTAATCTTTATTCTCCGCGCCCGCAGGCAACATGGCGATTGCTCATAATGCTCTGCACCTTGGCGCTTTTATCCTATTATACTGCATTTTTGCAAGAAAAAAAAGAGTGACATGTAGAAAAAATGAAGGTATAATGAGTAAAACGCTCCACGTTTAACTCTATTGAATAGAGAGTGCGCTGAGGCGCACAGAAATTACGGTATAATATTTTGAAAGTAATATATGAAAAAATGGAGCATGGAGGTAGAGGCATATGAGCAAAATCGCGGTATTTTTTGCAGAGGGTTATGAGGAGATCGAGGCGCTGACGGTGGTGGATGTTTGCCGCAGGGCCGGGATTGAGGTACAGATGGTATCGGTGACCGGGGAAAAGACGGTCAGCGGTTCCCACGGGATCGGCGTGCAGATGGACAGCTGTTTTGAAGAGGTGGATTTTGACAGTCTGGATATGATCGTATTGCCGGGCGGTAAGCAGGGGACAATGGGGTTGGAGGCTCATGAAGGGCTGATGGCTCAGGTGGACGCTTTTGACCGGGCTGGTCGATATCTTGCGGCTATCTGCGCAGCTCCCAGCATATTGGGGCACAGGGGGATTCTGAAGGGTAAAAAAGCGGGCTGTTACCCCGGCTGGGAGCAGCATCTGGAGGGTGCGGAGATCTCCATGGAGGAGGCCACCACAGACGGACATGTGATCACCGGACGGGGCATGGGCTGCTCCATTTCGTTCTCACTGGCTATTGTGACCAAACTGTTGGGTCAGGAGCAGGCGGACCGGATTGCCGAGACGATCGTCTATCGGCGCGTCTGAAAGTCTGCGCCCTGCTCTGGGCGAACAGGCTCATGCAGGCAAAAATGGAGGATATTTTACATGGAAGTCAGGCGGATTCCGCTGATTCCCTGATGACTGATCTCAAGGTGCAGAAAGCGTTTGATTTTGTAAAGGAAAACGCAGAGATCACCGAGGTTGGGGAAACGGACGGACAGTGACAGGGGGGCAAAACTTGCTCCAATTGGGTTTTGCCTGCCATACTCTATGCAAGATTTTGCCTGTCGTACTCTAAGCATAGAAACGGACAAAGAGTGGAAAATCTGCACAGGATATGTTACTTTCAGAAGAGAGATATTCTGTTCGGAAACATTTGTGGGCATATAGAAAAAATTTTCATTTTTATACCCATTTTGAGAGGATAAATGGCCTGTTTTGGGGCTTGGATGGGCCTATATACAAAAATCTCTCTTTTTGCTCCCTTGTTTTGCAATAAAAGAGGGGTATAGGCGGTATATTTTTCCTCATAGACCCACAAGGGGTGTAAATGGCCAGAAAAAAATTGATTTTACGGGTCAGATGTGGGCACAAAACCGCGATTTTTTGTATAGGCCCAGTAAGAGGGACTTATAGGAGAATATGTATAGATCCATAACCGCCAGTTTACCAGATTATTTGTTGTCAAAGAGCATCTCAAAAACAGAAATATATAAACTAAAAAGCAAATTACTGGATTAAACAGCTACTTGTTTGAGGAGAAACATAGTTAAATGAAAGTATTGGATATTTTTTCCTGGTTGCCTGCAAAAGAAATGAGTTTAGAGAGATTAAAACAAATTTTTAAGGAATATTATACTGAGACTTATGAGGGAGAATATATTATTACACTTGAAACACCATGCAATATTGGAAAGGATATTCTGAATTGTAGAGCAGAGTTAATGGAAGAAGAAAAAAAGATTGGATACATTTTAAAGGGCAATAATATTATTGCTCTAATAGGTTATAGAGAGTAGTTAATATTTCGGCTTGCCGTGGAGTAACACAACAGAAAAATAAATCGGGATTTGTGGAGGTAAAATATAGATGAATCAAGGTAGAATTATTGTAATCACAGGTG
>CAZGVI010000057.1:0-18225 GCA_964529395.1 uncultured Acetatifactor sp. | reverse complement strand
ACCCCTCAAGATTGAGGGGCAGGGGAGTTGAATAGGCGAAGCCTATTTTTTATATTGCAGAAAGGAGAAAGGCCATGAATGAGGACAGGAGGATCACAACAGAGAAAAAGGAGCAGTTTCGGGAATTATTGCGGGAAAATGAAAAGAGCCGGGCCACGATCGAAAAGTATATGCGGGATCTGGATAAGCTGGAGGCGTTTTTGGGAGGAGAGCCGTTGGATAAGGAAAAACTGATCGCCTATAAGGCGTATCTACAGGAGAGCGGGCGCTACCGGACAGCCAGTATCAACAGCTTTTTGACGGCAGTAAACTATTTTTGTCAGGCCCTGGGCTGGCATGATCTGCATATTCGCACGATCCGCACCCAGAGGGAGGCGTTTCGGGAGGACGATAAGTATCTGACCTGGAGCGAATACAACCGGCTCATCGAGACAGCCGTTAAAGTGGGAAATACAAGGCTGGCCATGATCATGCAGACCATAGGGAGCACCGGGATCCGGGTCAGTGAACTGCAGTTTATTGATGTGGCCTGCGTACAGAGAGGTATGGCGGATATCTGCTGCAAGGGAAAGATACGGAGGATCTTACTGCCCCAAAAGTTGCAGAAACTGTTAAAGACTTATATCAGGGAACAGAAACTGACACAGGGCCCCTTATTTCGCACGGCCGGGGGCAGACCCATGGACAGGAGCAATATCTGGCGGGAGATGAAGAAACTGTGCGGACAGGCGGGGATCGCGGAACAAAAAGTATTTCCCCACAATCTCCGGCATCTTTTCGCGGTGTGTTTTTACCGGGTGGACAAGGATATCGTAAAACTGGCGGACATACTGGGGCACAGCAATATCGAGACTACAAGGATCTATATGATGTCAACAGGGGAAGAACACAGGCGAATTTTGGATGATATGAAAATGATTTTAGAAACCACATAATTTGTATTATGTTGTACATAGATAATCCGAACAAACTATAAAATAGCACATTTTTTGGCAGAATGCAAGTAATTTTATATTCTTTTTTGGGGAAACCGTATTTATTCTGTCCGGGCAGCCGATCCTTTCGCTGCCTTTTTTCATTTCCCTTTTTCATTCTATGATCCCTATAATAAATGTCTTACAACATAATACAAATTATGTTGTATACGGCGGATAAAATGCGCTGCAGAAAGGAACGGCACACAGAACTTATGATTTTTTCCGGCAGAGACAAAAACAGAGGCCCGGTGCGGGAACTGGCGGATATCCACTGTCATATATTGCCTGGAGTGGACGATGGTTCCCGGAGCATGGAGCAGTCCCGGCGGATGTTGGATCTGGCATGGGAAAACGGTATCCATGCCGTTATTGCCACGCCGCATTTTATGCCGGAGGGCAGGCATCCATCTTTGCAGACTCTGCGGGGGCTGACAGAGGAATTGCAGGAATACGTATGCAGGCGGCAGTATGATATGGAGATCTATATGGGCAACGAGATCTATTATCATCAGGAAGCGCTGGAACTTCTGGAAATTGGGAAGATACTGCCGCTGGCCGGGAGCCGCTATGTTCTGGTGGAGTTTTCTCCCGCAGACGATGCCAGATATATCCGCAATGCGTTGACAGAATTGCAGAGTGCGGGATATGAGCCGGTTCTGGCCCATGTGGAGAGGTATATGTGCCTGTGCGGAAAGAACTGTGACCGTGTGGGCGAACTGCGGGAAATGGGAGCGCTGGTCCAGATAAATGCCGCTTCCATAGAGGGAAAGATGGGAACGGCTGCCAGGAGGACGGCGGAGCGGCTGCTGAGGCGACAGTGGGTGGACTTTGTGGCCACGGACGCCCACAGCGACCGGGGACGCAGCCACGACATAGGGCACTGTGTTCGGATACTGCAAAGAAAATATCCGGCGGAATATGTGGAGCGCATACTCGGAGGCAACGCGAGAAGACTTTTGCTCGGCAAAGACCGTGTAACGCGGGGATGAGGTGGATATGGAACAGAGATATGAGGAAGAGATAGAGATAGATCTGATGGAGATATTTATGGTGCTGCTGCATTATATATGGATCATACTGGCGGCGGCAGTGATCGTGGGGGGAGCGGCGTTTACATTCAGCCGTTTTGTCGTCACTCCCACCTATGAATCCACCACCCGCATCCTGGTGCTGAACCGGCAGGACGGAGGAAACGGCAATCTGACCTACAGTGATCTGCAGTTGGGCACTTCCCTGACCAAGGACTATCCGGAGCTGATCCAGTCCCGCTATGTGGTGGAAAAAGTCATAGAGATGTTTGAACTTAATACCACCTATGAGGCGTTCATCAAAAAGATCCAGGTATCCACCAAATCGGACAGCCGTATCATCGATATAACGCTCACGGACCCCGATCCCATGCGGGCTAAGGAGATTGCTGACGCACTCCGGGATATCGCCGCACAGCGGATCGTGGAAGTGACGGATATTCAGGCTGTAAATATGGTGGATGAAGCCAATATCCCGGAGGAACCGGCCAATCCCAATGTGGTCAAGTGGACGCTGATAGGGTTTTTGCTGGGCGGATTTCTGGCGGCGGCGGTGGTGCTGGTGCGTTTTCTGCTGGATGATACCATCAAGTCCTCGGAGGATATTGAGAAATATCTGCATCTGAGCACTCTGGGACTGATTCCTATGGGACAGGCGGAATATGACGGGTCGAGCAAAAAGAAGAAGGGAAGATCTTCCCAGAGAGTTTCTTCCAAACCTGCTGCGGAAACGTCTGACACAGGCAGGGCTCTTTCGGACATGGGCGACGAAGACATCGTAGATTTGGGTGAGGAGGACTGAGAATATGCAGACCATACAGTTGAAACAGGCGGAGCAGGATTACCGCTCAAGAGAGGCCTATAAGACGCTGCGGACCAATGTGGAATTCTCCGGGGACAATATCCGGGTGGTGGCCGTGACCAGCTGTACACCCAATGAGGGCAAGAGCAGCATATCTTACGAACTGGCGGTTTCCTTTGCCCAGAACGGAAAGAAAGTGCTGATGATCGATGGGGATCTGCGCAAATCCGTGCTGATACGCCGCCACTTTAGGGGAAAAGTACGCCTGGGGCTGGTACACTGCCTGGTTGGGAAATACTGTCTGGACGAAGTCACCTGTGAGACGGACAACAAGAATCTGTTCATGATATTCGCGGGTCCTGTGCCGCCCAATCCAAGCGAACTGCTGGGCAGCAAGCGGTTTCAGGACACGCTGGAGGAGGCCAGAAAAAAATACGATGTCATCATCATTGACACACCTCCTCTGGGCAGCGTGATCGACAGCGCCATCGTGGCAAAGCAGTGCGACGGAGTGATGCTGGTGATCGCCAACGGGGAGATCAGCTATCGTTTCGCCCAGAAGGTCAAGGAACAGTTGGACAAGGCGGAGTGCAGGATACTGGGCTGTGTGCTGAACAAGGTCAATATGAGCAAGGGCGGGCAGTACGGACATTACGGAAAATATTACGGCAGATACTACGGAAAATATTATGGCAAATATTATGGTCAGTACTATGGCAATTATGGCAATCAGGAGTAGGGTTTCAGTGGTATCGTTGATGAATGGCAGGAGTCATGGAGATGGACAGGAACGGAAACGGTAAAGGCAGCCCCGGCGGCAGGGGCATATGGATAGGGGCGGCATGTGTGTGTACAGTCTGCTTTCTGGGCTGTGTGATATGGCTGTTCTCTTATATGGAGAATAACCGCCGGGCGCAGGAGAGCATGGGAGAACTGCGGCAGGAGTACGCGGTGGCAGGATCGGAAGAGCAGCCGTCCACTGCCATGGAGCAGAGCGGAACGGGACAGGCGGAGTCCGAAGAGCCGGAAAGTACTCCTGAGCCGACGCCGGAGCCGTCCGCGTTGCAGGGCTATGATATCCCGGATCGGAACGTGGATATAACCGCCATGCAGGAGAATGAGAACCCGGATATCTATGCCTGGATCACCGTGCCGGGGACGCAGATCGATTATCCGGTATTGCAGCATCCGGAGCAGCTTGATTATTATCTGGATCACAACACAGATCACAGCAGCGGTTATCCGGGCTGTATCTACAGCCAGTATGTCAATTCCCTGGAGTGGGATGATCCCAATACCGTGCTGTACGGCCACAATATGAAAAACGGCAGCATGTTCGCAGGACTGCACTTTTATGAGGATCCTGATTTCCTGGAGGAAAACCCCTATATCTATATTTTTACCCAGGGATATGTGCGGGTCTACCACATATTTGGGGCTTACGAGTATGACAACCGGCATCTGTTGCTGACCAGAGATATGTGGGATATGGAAGTGTTCGCTGACTATCTGGAAGAGGTAAAGGGACTCGACGGGATGCGGGATAATTTTCTCGCGGACGTACCGGTGTCGGCTCAGGATAAAGTACTGACCCTGGAGACATGCGTTTCGCACAAATCGGAGAGGCGCTATATTGTTCAGGCGGTGCTGGAGGCGGAGGGAGTATGGCCGGAAACAGGCAGGTGAGTATCGGATGAACAGGCACACAGACACGCAATTACATATGGAGACTCTGGAGCGGGATATGGAGCGGAGTCTGCGGGCGGAGCGCTCCCGCCGCAAAAGGCGTAGGATCCTGCAGAGAATATTTGCCTGGCTGCTGGTACTCGTGCTTGTTATCGCGGTGGCGGTGGCAGCCGTATCCCTGTATATCTCCCGGGGCGGCAGAAGGCTGCACGACCGTACTGCCGGAGCCAGGCCCAATCTGGAGCAGGCGGAGACGGATACGGCGGAAATCGGTGAACAGGAGGACGGTTATGAGCCCGTGGTGGACACGGTGTGGGAAGAGGGATGGATACGTTATCAGGGGAAAGTCTATGCGTACAATGAAGATATCGTCACATTTCTGGTCATGGGGATCGACAAGATGGAAGAGGTGGAGGAGAGTCGGGACGGCGTCAGCGGCGGCCAGTCAGACGCACTGTTTCTGGTAATCCTCAATCCCGACGACCGGAGCATACGGATCTTGGCGGTGAACAGGGACACCATGACGGATGTAGTGGTATACGACCCGGACAAAGGGGAGGATTCCCCGGTGACGACGGCGCAGATCGCCTCCCAGCACGGTTTTGGGGACGGCAGGGAGCTGAGCTGCGAGCTGACCCGGGCGGCGGTGTCCAAGCTGTTATACGATCTGCCTATCAGCGGTTATGTGTCGGTCAACATGGCGGCCATACCGGAGCTGAACGACGCGCTGGGAGGCGTGGACGTGACGTCCCTGGAAGATATGCACAAAGTTATTAAGGGCGCGACGGAGGGCGCGGCGCTGCATCTGGAGGGTATGGACGCTTTCTGGTATGTAAAGTACCGGGATACGACGGTATTTGAGAGCGCCAGAGGGCGGTTGGCCCGGCAAAAGCAGTATCTGACGGCTTTTGTGAACAAAGCCATTGCCGCCACAAAAGAAGATATCACTCTGCCCCTGGATCTGTACGGGCGGTTAAAACAATATATGGTGACGGACATCGCCACAGACGAAGTGGCCTATCTGGCCAGTGAACTGATCCATTACAGTTTTGAGCAGGACGCCATCTACACATTGGAAGGGGTCACGGAGATGGGAGAGAAACATGAAGAGTTCTACCCCGATCCGCAGGCCATGAAGGATCTGATGATCCGGCTGTTCTACCGGGAGGTGGAACTGCCGTAAGTTACGGTATTAACCGGGCGAAAGCCTGATTAATATATGCCACATGTACTATTATGAAAGGAGGAACAAATCCGATGAAAAAGAGAATCATAGCATTGATTGGCGCTTTGTCTCTAACTTTTGCCATGGGCCTGAATGTCTGCGCGGCGGGCAGTGTGAGTGCCGAGGATGTCAAAAATGAAATAAACAACATCCAGACAGAGGTCAAGGTGGAAGTGGAGAGCAAAGACGGCTCCGTTGATGTCAAAGTGGAAGGGACACAGCAGGTCATTATCAGCGTGCCCACAGACAATCTGACAGAGACGGCAGCACAGGCGCAGGCGGGGCAGAAAACCGCGATCGAGAATGCGGCGCCCACCGTTGTCAATAAGGAAGAGGTAAAGGAAGTGGTTATCACTCCCGTGGCCAAGGCTGATGTAGCCAAGACTGTCGTCAAGGTTGCGGAGGCGGTTGCCAACCCGGCCAAGGCTGACAGCACGGTGGCGGCAGTTACGAGCGTCGACGTGTTGATCCCCCCTGTGGAGATTAATCCTGTGGAGGAGGCGGAGGGTGCTGTTACATTCCTGATCCCGCAGAGCGTTCTGAAGGTTGACAAACTGGCGGACGACGAGCAGATCTGGGGTATTGACGGCGCTACCGGACAGGTTGCCGTAGGCAAACTTGACGCGGACGGCAATGTATACTTTACCGCAGGCAGTTTCTCTCCCTGGACCTTTGTAAAGGTAAAAGTGGAGAAAAAAGCTGCTGCCAGCCAGTCCCAGCCCGCTTACAATCCCGATTGGGATCCTGCCGTACAGGCGCAGCGCAAAGCTGAGGCACAGGCACAGCACGAGGCTGCATGGGCTGCCTATCTGGCATCCGGCGGTACGATCCCTGTAATGGCGATCGCACCCAAGACCGGCGACATGGTCGCTATGGTCAGCATCATGGCCATTATCTTTTTGGGCGGCGCGGCGACAGCCGTGGTCATGTCCAAAAAACGCGCGTAATACGCCGCGTTTCACGCGTCGTGATACGCATAGTCCGGGCAGAACCGGTGTCCGGAATGAACTTATGAAATGCAGGAAATAAAGGTAAACAGGCATGTGGCGGCATCGAAACGCAATGGTGCGGCAGGGTAAAAGCTGCCGCGCCGCGCGGAGATGTTATTCTGTCAGTAAAAATACCGCCGTCATACTCTCGGCGGAAAAACAGCGGATGACCGGGAAAGGAGCGTAGGGATCCATGTACCAGAAAAGTACAAAAGGCTGGCTCAAACATCTGGATTTTATCCTGCTGGATGTGCTATGTCTACAGATATCCTATGCGCTGGCTTTTTTGACCCGGCACGGTTTTAGCAATCCCTATGCCAATATCGTCTACCGCAATCTGGTGGTGGTGCTGATCCTGATAGAGCTGGTGACGGCCATATTTTTCGAGAGTTACAAAAATATCTTAAAGCGCGGCCTTTCCAAAGAATTTATCCAGTTGGTAAAGCAGATCTGCATGATAGAACTGCTGACTACCTTTTATCTGTTTACGGTCAAGGACGGGGAGATGTTCTCCCGAACCGTACTGTACCTCACAGGTATCTATCAACTGCCCATCAGTATGGGCGTGCGGCTCCTGTGGAAACGTTACCTGAAAAACAGCAGGGCAAACGAAGGGAAACGTTCTCTGCTGCTGATCACTACGGAGGATATGGCCGCCGACCTGATAGACAATATCAGAAATTACAATTATAAGTCTTTTCGCCTGGTGGGGATCACGCTGCTGGATCTGGATAGCTGGCCTGAGGAGGAACTGCTGTTGATAAACGGACTCCCGGTGGTGTCCGACGCAGCCCATGTGGCGGACTGGGCGTGCAATCACTGGGTGGACGAGGTTTTTTTTGCACTGGATTCGGACAGTGTCTATCCCGGGGAGATCATAAAGGATTTTGAGGAGATGGGTGTGGTGGTACACACCAAGCTGGCGGAGGCCTCCTATATGTCTGAGAGGGGACAGATCATCGAAAAACTGGGTGGGTACGCCGTGCTGACCAGCAGCGTCAGCTATGTGACCACCAAGCAGCAGATTATGAAAAGGAGCCTGGATATCTTTGGAGGATTGGTGGGAAGTCTGATCACGCTCCTGCTGTTTGTATTTATTGGGCCTATGATCTGGCTAAAGTCTCCCGGCCCCGTTTTTTTCAGGCAGGAGAGGGTGGGCAGAAACGGAAAACGCTTTAATATGTACAAATTCCGTTCCATGTATCCGGATGCGGAGAAACGCAAGCAGGAGCTGCTGGTGAAAAATAAAGTGGACGGCAATCTGATGTTCAAGCTGAAGGAGGATCCCCGGATCGTGGGCTCCTGGATCGATGAGAAAGGGAATTATCACAGGGGGATCGGCAACTGGATACGGGAGACCAGCCTGGACGAGTTTCCCCAGTTTTTCAACGTGTTAAAGGGCGATATGTCCCTGGTGGGAACCAGGCCTCCCACAGTGGAGGAGTATGAGCGCTATGAGCTGCACCACAGGGCACGGCTGGCCGCCAAGCCGGGGATCACCGGTCTGTGGCAGATCAGCGGGCGCAGCAATATCACGGACTTTGAGGAAGTGGTAAAGCTGGACATGGAGTATATTCAGGACTGGAGTTTTGCCAGGGATCTGAAGATCCTGTTCAAGACGGTGCAGATCGTGCTGCGGGGGGAAGGCAGCATGTAAAGCGCTGAATAATGCCGGGGACATATCATATGCGTTTTTCGCCCCAGAGAAAACGGGACAGATAAGTACAAAAGGATAGCGGGCTGGGATCATCGAGGATTCGTGTCTCAGGAGCTACCCTGTCATATGTTAGGGCCGGGCCGTCGCGCGGGAGCGCGGGACGGATGGCGAAGCCATGCCTGGAATCAGGAAAGGAAGATGGGACAAAGATGTGGTATGTGTTACAGATAATGTCCGGCCGGGAGGCTGATCTGCGGGATCTGATCACCCGCTGCCTGAGCCGGGAACTGCTGTGGGACTGTTTTTATCCTACCTATGAAACGTACTATAAACAGGGTGGGGAGCGCCGGATCGTGCAAAGAAGGTTGTTTCCGGGGTATCTGTTTATTGTGACAGAAGATATCCTGAAAGTGGAACAAAAGCTGCGGGCGATACCTGATATGACAAAGGTCTTAAAGACCGGTTCTGAGGCGATACCGCTGACACGGGCGGAGCAGGAATTCCTGGAGCGGCGCTTAAACGGGGAACATGTGCTGCCCATGAGCCGGGGGTATAAATCCGGTGACAAAATATGTATCACCGAGGGCCCTTTTGCCGGATACCGGGGACAGCTCAAGGCCGTGGACCGACACAATCGGTTTGGGGTCATAAGCCTTGAGATGTTTGGGCGGGATGTGGACATGCGGTTTGGACTGGAAGTGGTGGAGAAAGTGTGATATACTGAGATAAGTCATACTTGGTGTGAAAGATATTCCTGTAATTTTCCATGGTATGACGGGAAGGGGATATAAATATGGGTATGTATCTCAACAGTATCGCTCCCTATATGAACTATCGGGAGATGGCCGCCGATCCCTATTATGTGGATAAATCCGCCATGATCAAAGAATTTATGGAAACCTTGGGTACCCCCGATAAGTATATCTGTATCACCAGACCCAGAAGGTTTGGCAAGACGGTGATCGCCAATATGCTGGCGGCCTTTTTCTCAAAAGGCATGGACAGCAGAGAAATATTTCAGAATCTGCGGATTGCGGAAACTGCCGGATACAGAGAACATATGAATCAACATGATGTTATCTATATAGATTGCAGTGTGGTTCCGGAGGGATGTGACAGTTATCAGCAGTATATACAGTACATTTCGCAGGGGATCAAGGCGGATCTGGCTGACGCTTACCCGTATATCGAACCGGACAGCGGAAAGTCCCTATGGGATCTGCTGATGCAGATCTGTCTTCAGGAGAATGGCAAAAGATTTTTCTTTATTCTGGATGAGTGGGACTGCGTATTTCATCTATCCTGGGTGTCCGCTGCCGAGAGAGAAAATTATCTGCTGTTTCTGCGATCTCTGCTGAAAGGGCGGGCGTATGTGGAATTGGCCTATATGACCGGCATACTGCCTATTGTAAAGTATTCCGACGGATCGGAACTGAATATGTTCGCGGAGTATCAGATGACTACCATGGAGAGGTTCAGTGAATACTTCGGCTTTACAGAACAGGAAGTGGATCGGTTGTATGAAGTCTATATACACAAAAAAGAGGAAATGGATCAGGGCCGTCCGCAGCATAACGTAACCAGGGCGGATCTGCGGGAATGGTATGACGGGTATCATACATTTGACGGGAAGAGACTGTACAATCCAAGATCCGTCGTTATGGCGTTGAAAAATAACAGGGTGGGAAATTACTGGACAGGATCAGGGGCTTACGATTCCATCTTTTATTATATACAAAATGATCTGTCAGAAGTCAGGGATGATCTGGCTCTGATGGTGGCGGGAGAGCGTGTCCCGGCCAGGATCCAGGAGTATGCCGCCACGGCTTATCGCCTGGAGAGCAGGGATCAGATCTATTCCGCTATGGTGGTATACGGTCTGTTGACTTACGAAGACGGAAAGGTATTTATCCCCAACAGAGAGCTGATGGCGAAGTATGAGGAACTGTTGCTGCACAAGGAATCTCTGGGCTATATCTATGAGTTGGCCAGTCTCTCCAACAGGATGCTGTACGCAACCCTGCACGGGGATACGGAGACTATGGCGGCCATTCTGCAGCGCACCCACGACACGGAGACGCCGATCCTGGCCTACAACCATGAGACAGAGTTGGCAGCCGTTGTGAATCTGGTATATCTGGCTGCCCGCAGCGAGTACCATGTGGAACGGGAGGACAAGGCGGGCAAGGGCTATGTGGACTTTATCTTTTATCCCTATGATCACCAAAAAGAGGGGATTATACTGGAACTCAAAGTGAATCAGGGGCCGGAGGAGGCTATACGGCAGATCAGGGAGAGAGATTACGCTCTCCGGTTTAAGGGGAAAGTGGGAGAGCGGGCTCGGTGCGGGGGACGGATACTTGCTGTGGGGATCGGATATGACAGGGAGAGCAAGGAACACCGGTGTGTGGTGGAGGAGTTGGGATTGACATGAGGAAATGTAAATAAGATCTAGGACACAGAATAGAAAGGATACGGCGTTACCGATACGGGACGCCGTATTAAATTGCGGAAAAAGGATATGGAAAGAATCAAATTTTTGAATACGGAGATAGATAATCTGTCAATGCAGGAGACATTGCAGGAGATAGACCGCATTATTCAAGAAGAGCGGGGAGCTTATGTGGTGACGCCCAATGTGGATCATATCGTACAGTTGGAGACAAACAGGGAATTACAGAAAGCTTACCAGAATGCCCGGCTCAGAATAACGGATGGGAAACCGCTTATATGGATATCGAAACTATATAAAACGCCTATTAAGGAGAAAATATCAGGATCAGATCTGTTTCCGCTGCTGTGCGGGCTGGCGGCTCAAAAAGGGTATCAAATGTTTTTTCTGGGGGCAGCAGAAGGGATTGCGGCCAAAGCGGCGGAAAATCTGCAACGACGTTATCCGGGACTGCAAGTGACAGGGACATATTCTCCGCCAATCGGGTTTGAAAATGACAGCAATGAGATGATAAAAATTGAGGAAATGGTGAGATCTGCCAATCCGCATATTTTAATAGTGGGACTTGGTTGTCCCAAGCAGGAGATGTTCATGTACCGCAACAGTGAGAAATTGGGCGTTCCCATCTCTCTGGGGCTGGGCGCAAGCTTTGACTTTGAGGCTGGTAATATCCGGCGCGCACCCAAATGGATGGCTGACCACGGTCTGGAATGGCTGTTTCGCATAACACAGGATCCCAGAAGACTGTTTAAGCGGTATATGGTGGATGATATGAAAATAATCTTCCTGCTGTGGAAATACAGAAAAAATAAAGAGGGATCATAAAGTGCGTTTAAAGTCTGCAAAAATTAAAATAGAAGACCTACATATTGCGGTAATAATGGCAATATTTATATTTTCTGCATCCAGTCAGAACAGGGTTTTTCCAGGGATTGCCATGTTGGCTGTTTATTTTTTGTATTTGAACCTCAGAGATATCAGAAGACATGGGATTGCAATTCCCAAGATAGCTGTATCCCTGTTGGTATTTCAGAATTTTTCCATTGGAATAGGCGCGCATATGGGAGGGTATGATGGAGAAGGCCTGAGTTATTTGACGCAGATTCCTACTTTGTTTATCGGAATATCCTATCTTTTTGTTTTGTTGAACGAGAAACTGGAAAAGCGAGACATAATTTATTTACTATATGTGGGTCTGTGCTTTTTGTTTTTCTTTCGCGGGACAGGATCTATGACTGATAAAGTGACCTATTTTAGGAATTTTATCCTGTTTTATATGGCCTTTTCCCTGGGTAAGTATTATTTGGGGCAAGAATCTGAAATGAGGGATTTTATCCAGTATTTTATGAAAATAGCAACGGCGGCGGCATTGTTTGGGCTGCTGGGTATGTTTTTAGGGACTGAGTTCTATCATAAAATAGGGGTCATGGAGGTCTATACAGCCAAACATTATGTGTCTTTTAGAAATAACCTGCCCGGTAATTTTTTTACGATTATTTTTGGAAAATGGGTGAACAGGTTAGCCTCTTTTTACTATGAGCCGGTAAACTTCAGCTATTTTATGGCACTGGCATGTATATTAGCATTTGTCTCCAGAAAGAGGATTTTCTTTTTCGCTTTTCTTATCTGTGAAATCCTTACCTTTGGAAAAGGCGGCTATCTGATTTTGGGATTATCGGTTATCTGCTGTCTACTTCAAGAGCTGCTGGGAAAATACAATCGCAAATATGCAAGAAAGTGTATAGTTGTATGCGCCATATTATCCATGGCTGCAATGGTCTATATTGTACAGACTTACTTCACACATGACTTTGGCACCTATAATCACTTTTATGGCATTTATACGGGGCTTAGGGCAGTGCGGAAGAGCCCGTGGGGAAATGGCCTTGGATCTGCCGGAAATCTGATTAAAACCGTTTATTTTGCCAGCCAGGATATTTCCGAGACGGGGCTGGTCAATATGGCCTATCAGATTGGAATTCCGGGAGCGGTACTGTTTACGGGACTGATTATTTCAATGGCGGGAGTTGTATTTCAAAAATATAGAAACACCAACGCACGGATTTATATGGTTTTTTCTTTTATACCGTTTATCATAATCATAGCCTCTGTGTTTCAGGAAAACACCATTACGCCACAGTGTATCACGGGGTATATGCTGGTCTTGGGCGGATTGAACTGTAAGAGCATAAATCAGGATATTCCGTTTCTAAAAGGAGACAGATGGAAAAAAGAACCTATGATTTCATAACATACTTAAAAGCGATAGCGGCAATGCTGATTTTAAATTCACATTTTGACCGGATGTATCCGATCCCGGCGCTGGCCACAGGAGGCGCAATTGGAAACGCTCTGTTTTTTGCAGTCTCAGGATTCTGCTTGCACCCGGTGGATATGCCGTTAAAAAAGTGGTTCTCACGGAGACTTGTCAGGTTATATCTCCCTACAGTTCTAATGACGGTGATCTCTGTTTTCACCTATTATTCGGTTAGTTTATCCGTCATAGATATCCTCCATGTGTTCCTGTGGCCCACAATATTCTGGTTTGTCGGCGCAATGGTGGTGTTTTATCTGCTGTTTTTTTTGCTGAAAGGAGTAGAGACGAACCGACAGTATGCAGCCTTCTTTGCTGTGACATTAAGTATTTACATAATATGCTATCTACAGTTGGATACGTCGGTCTGGGTAATTGAAAGTAAAGGGCTGCTCAGCTTTGAGGGAGAATTTAAGCTCATATATTATTTTGCGGCCATGATGATTGGAAAATGGTTCCGCATACACAGCGAGAGTCGTTTTCCAAAGACAACATTCTATATGGTACAGATTATCGCAGCTTTTTTTACTTTGTACGGTGGAAAATATTTGATTAACAGGAGCATGTTTCTCATGCATTTTCAGTTTATTAATCAAATAAGCATTATCTGGATGATTATTGCAATCTTTAAATTTGCGCTGTCCTGCGAGGCAGGGTGGCGTTCATATTTTCCTCCGATACTGCGCAAAACAGCGTTTTTTTTGAGCCGGATTACTTTGGAGATTTATCTTGTTCAGTTTTTGGTAATCCACTATACAGAAAATATAGTATTTCCGATAAATATAATCCTCGCCGTAGTATCCGTCGTGATTTTGGCGGAACTGTTAAAGAAAATCAGTGGAATAATCACAGAAAGAGTGCTTGATGAAAAAAATAGGAATCGTAACTTTATATCGCAATAACAACAATTATGGCGGACAGTTGCAGGCATATGCCATGCAAAAGCTGTTTACGACAGATAACAGCGCAGCGCAGCTTATCTCATTTGAAACACGTCCGGACAAATATATCGTAAAAAGAATATGTGATCTGGGACCGGTAAAGTTTGTGATAAATGCCTGTAGAAAGGTGCTGTTTCGGGAATTTGTGAAACGAAATCCCATAGGGAGTCAGTATGACTTGCGAATGAGGCGATTTAAGATATTTCAGGATGGAATATGCCATACAGAACTGTACTCGGAGACGGACATCGAGACCGCAAATGAGTCATTTGATCTATTTGTCTGTGGCAGCGATCAGGTATGGAATCCCGGTTGGTGGAACAGTATTTTGCTTTTGCGGTTTGCACACAAACCTAAATATGCCTATGCGGCGAGTATCGGAAGAGAAGTATTGGGTAATGCCGACAAAAATTTGTTGAAGACGGCGTTGAGAGATTACAGGGCTGTGTCGGTCAGAGAAAAACAGGCGGAAGATCTTTTGCGGGAAATATTGGGTAAGGAAATTCCGCTGGTTCTTGACCCGACCTTGCTGATTAACCGTGAAGAGTGGAACAGGATTGCCGCTCTGCCTCAACATGAGGAGCGATACGCTCTGTTATATATGTTGGGGGATGACTGGGACATGAAAAAGAAAATTTATACCTTGTGTAAGTCTTTGGGCGTGAAAGTCATAGAGATTGCGCTGGAAAAGGATCTGTATTATTCCGCGCAGCTGAAATATGCGGATTTATTTATTTGTGATGCCGGCCCTTCCCAGTGGCTCGGCTGGATTGCAAATGCGGACTATGTTTTTACGGATTCCTTTCACGGAACAGTGTTTTCCGTATTATTTGAAAAAATGTTCTGGTGTTTTATGAGCGGAAAGAAAAATAACCGGAAAAATATCAATTCCCGGCTATATAGCTTTCTCACGTTAGCTGGACTTTCAGAGCGCATGATCTATAGGGGGGAACATTTGAATCGTACTGAAATACAGTCCGCGATAGATTATGAGGCAGTGCAGGAAAATCTGCGGTTTTACAGAGAGATCTCGCTGGGATTTATCAAGAGGATCACCGAATAGTATGCGTGAAAAAAAGCTGATTGTCAATTCCATATTATATTTTTTTGGCAGTCTGGGAAAGGGAGGCGCCAGTATCCTGGTTGTTTTCATGGCGTCGTTCTATATCGTTCCGGCATCTATGGGAGTGTATGACTTGATTACGTCTACCATCACCCTTATCCAGCCAATCATTATTTTTCAGATCAACGACGGCATTTACCGTTGGCTTTTAGAGGCTAAGGAGGATGCCAGAGATATAATTGCCTGTGGCTTTCGTATTGCGTATCGCAATATGGCGGTTGCTAATATAATACTGATATTGTTTCTGCTTTTTTTCGATCTGGAAAACAAATTTTTAATTCTGACACTGTTAAATTTGAACTGTCTCTATCCTCTGTTACAGCAGATTACGAGGGGTCTTAAAAATCACAGGATATTTGCCGTATCGGGAATCATCAACGGCGGACTGGTGTTAATGGTTTCCTATGTGCTCATAAAATATCTTGCTCTTGGCATAAAGGGAATCTATATTGCCCAGATACTTGCCACGGGAACGGGTATCTTATATTTATCGGTAAAGCAGAGAACAGGGCTGTTTTCCGTCCGAGGAGACGGAGATAATATACAGCGAATAAAAAGACCCATGACCAGATATGCTGTAATGCTGGTGCCAAATTCAGTGAATCAGTGGATTATGAAAGCGCTGGACAAATATTGTATACTGTTTTATCTGACCACTTATGACAATGGCATATATACAGTCACACACAGATTTCCGGACATATTAATCATGCTGAACAATATGTTTTACTCCGCATGGGTGGAGCAGTCTATTGTAGAATATGACAGCGAGGACAGAGATGTCTATTTTTCTAAGATTTACAATATCTATTCCAGTATTCTTTGTACGGTCGTGCTGTTAGCTATCCCGATCACCAAATATTTCGTCCTGGCCTTTGTGGGAGAACAGTACGTTTCCGCGTACTTATATGTTCCGTTTTTATATATTGGCATAATATTCCTGGGCTTATCCGGCTTTATTGGAACCGGATATCTGGGAACAAAGAAGACGGAGGGGATACTTTGGACTTCTTTTGCGGGAGCTTTTGTCAATATGGTGATTAATATAGTATGTATGCCCAGGTGGGGGTTGGACGCGGCAGCTTTCTCTTCCTGTGCTGCATATCTTGTAATGTGGGGAGTCCGCCTGAAACAGACCCAAAAATTCTTCAAGATTAAAGTAAATTGGCGGCGTTTTATCGCACAGGTTTTATGCTGTATTCTGTTTGCGTGGGGAGTGAAAAGGGATTCAAATGTACTGGACTGCTGCATGATATTGACCGCAACGGTACTGGCTGTTATATGGAATATCCCGGGATACATAAAATCTGGCAGGTCAGTTAAGAAGTAAAATGCGACAGGAGATGGGGAAAAAGTGATTAGAATTGAAAAGGCAGACTGCTGCGGTTGCTCCGCCTGTGCGGGCATATGCCCGCAGGGATGTATTGTGATGAAAGCAGATGAAGAGGGATTTCTGTATCCTTATGTGGACAGAGACACCTGCATTCATTGCGGATTGTGTGAAAGGGCGTGCCCGGTGTTACGTGGAACCGGTGATGAAAATGCCGGGAAACTTCCCAACGGATATGCGGCAGTAAATGAAAATAAAAAAATTCGGGCGGAATCTTCTTCCGGAGGCGTATTCTCGCTTTTGGCTGAGCAGGTAATCAGAGAGGGAGGAATTGTTTTCGGGGCGGCAATGTCTGTAGATTGTAGAAGGGTAGTGCATATTGGCGTCGATTCTCTGTCAGAATTGAAAAAGCTGAGGGGGAGCAAATATGTGCAGAGTTCCATTGGGGACTCTTATACCAAGGCGCGCAAAGCGCTGGATGAGGGCAGAAGAGTACTTTTTACGGGAACGCCCTGTCAGATAGAGGGTTTATACGGAGTGCTTGGGAAAAAATATGACAATCTGGTGTGTATGGATTTTATATGCCATGGTGTGCCGTCTCCAAAAGTCTGGGAAAAATACGTAGCGTTCAGGGAGGAAAAAGCGGAGGCTGCTGTACGGCAAACGTTTTTCAGACATAAGAAATATGGCTGGAAAACGTTTGCCGTATTATTTATATACACAAATAATACGGCATACGTGGAAAAATACCGCGATAATCTGTATATGAAAGCTTTCTTGGGAAATTACTGTCTGCGGCCAGCCTGTTACAAGTGCCATTTTAAGAAGCTAAATCGGATCAGCGACATCACTGTGGCAGATTACTGGGGAATCCAAAAGCAGTATCCAAAGATGGATGATGATGGGGGAACATCGCTGGTTCTGATACATACGGACAAGGGAAAAAACATGCTAAAAGAGGTGACCGAGTTTGCAAAAATTATCCCAGTAGATGTGAAAAAAGCTTTGAAAAAAAACAGAGCAATGACAGAATCGGCTGAATTGCCCTCAGGCCGGGCTAAGTTTATGGCTGACTTGGATGGAATGGAGTTTGACGAGCTGGTCAAAAGCAATGTTAAGGGAAAGTATAGCATTGAAAGAATTATCAACTGTTTCTGTAGATATATAAAGAGGTTTTTATGGATTGGTTAGACGAAGGGGTGTCTTAATGTCAGAATTCAATCAATATAACCCGGATGAAGAATGTAAAAAAGTGATGGCAAGAATAGAGGAAATATGCCATATACAAGGGATATCTCAATATGAACTTGCAAAGTCCGCAGGCATTTCAAGATCCACCATACATGATCTTCTTAAAGGTAATAACAGTCCTTGCCTGCATACAATCTATAAAATATGTAACGCGCTGAATTTACCGATACAGGCATTGATAGACAGCAGTCCGCATATGGATGGGAAAGAAAACTCGGACAAAGAGTATCTTTTGCTATACTATCAGCATCTGTCGGCGGAAAAGAAAGAATTGCTTGCAACATATATGAAAATGCTTGCCCAGTACAAAGAATAGCCCACATCCGGAAAAACGGAAAAAAGAACCGTATTACAGGAAAAGAGAACTAATGTAACAGGGAAAATAATTGTATAATTAACTCAAACTTCGCACATAGATTTTAGCTATGCACCTTGAAAATTCAATATCTG
>CAZGVI010000056.1:0-18471 GCA_964529395.1 uncultured Acetatifactor sp. | reverse complement strand
GACTACTTCCGTCGTCCAGAAAATAATTCATCCCCATATCTCTGACGCTCTGTAATACCAATATCTGATTGAGATTGGAAGCGTTAAGCGGTTCGTCTTTCCGCGTAATATTCGACTGGGACATTTGGACGCACTCCTCGATACGGAACTCGTCTATCGCGGAGGCGTTTTCAAGGGTCTTGATAATGTCATTATCGGAAACTTTGTTTGAGATCGCCGCGAAGTAATCGGGCACGTCCGCCATTTCAAAATAGCGGTCCAGCGCAGTCGTCACAGTGATGATGTTGCTCACGCCTGAGGACATGAACATCGACGCGAGTATAATAAATATCAGCAATATCACGTTCATCGCCCTTTTGCGCTTAAGGTCTTTTTTCAGTATTTGTAAATACATTTCTGCTGCTCCTTTCGCTTTGTGATTCGATCGTAGCATAGAAGTTATTAAATAATCCTTAAATCGGTCTGCGGCAATTAAACTTCATTTTCTATTTTCTCTTTATGCTTTTCCGTTAACGTCCTACCGTCCATAGGTTTTTGGGCATTACCTGTGTATATAGTATAGCCGTTTGAAGGAACTGTATCAAGTTATTAAATAGTCCTTAAATCCGGAACTGCCAGCTGACAATGTTCCGCAGGCCATGGGAAATGCAGGCACATTTGCCGGCACAGCACAAAAGCGTCTTGCCATATGACTTAAAGAGCAATATAATATGCAGAGCGGAGGATAGGGAAAACGCCGTGTTCCCCGCTTACGTTTTACATTGCGGAATATTATGGACAGAACTGTCAAATCGCGGGAGGCAGCAGCATGGAGAAAATATTGATCGTGGAGGATGACGCGTCCAACAGTCAGATGATGAAGGAGTATCTGGAGAGCCACGGGTATGCCTGTACCCAGGCCTATTCCGGCAGCGAGGGGAAACTGCTGTTTTCCATGGAAGAGTACGACCTGGTGCTGCTGGATCTGATGCTGCCCGGCATCCCGGGGGAGGAGCTGGTGGGGCTGTTTTCAGAGAGGGCTCCGGTGATCGTGCTGTCCGCCAAGAGCGGAACCGACAGCAAGGTGGAGGTGTTGTCGGCGGGGGCGGAGGACTATCTGTGCAAGCCTTTCGATCTGCCGGAGCTGCTGGTGCGGATACAGGTCAGGCTGCGCCGCGTCAGGGAAAAAAGCGCCGCTTGGTCCGACAGGTTCTCCGGCGCAAAGGGCGCTGCGGCCGTCATGGCCTCCGAAACAAAAGGCGGAGATCGGGAGGCGGGGGATGAAGATTCCCTCCCGGAGAGCGGGGATTTTGGCTCAGGAAAGACATACACATACCGGGACTGGCGGCTGTCTCCGGACATGCAGGAGATGATTGCCTGCGGGGAGCCAGTGGAGCTGACCCGGCACGAGTTTCTGATCCTGGAGCTGCTGATCCGCAATCCCAGGAGAGTGTTCACCAAGCAGATGATCTACGAGTACGCCTGGGGGGAGGAATATCTGGCGGAGGACAAGACTCTCAACGTGCATATCAGCAATATCCGCTCCAAGCTGAAGAAGAGCGGGACGGACAACTATATTCAGACCGTGTGGGGAATAGGCTTTAAACTTTCTTAAACTTTTCTGAACGCTTTTTGAAACCCCACGTTTTATACTCTTCTACATAAGGTTCCGGTAAGACAGACAGGAACCGGAAGAAGAGCGCGGCATGTTTCCGGCAGTCGTCAGGCGCTTGGCATGTGGCGGGAGCGGCAGGGCATCTTCGGAAAGGAGCAAAAGAGTGAACGCGGAAAAGGAGAAAGTGGAAAACAGAAAAGCCTATGCCGTGGAAACCGTAGGGCTGACAAAACTCTACGGGGATAAGGCGGCGGTAAAAGACTTAAATCTAAAAGTTGGGGAGGGGCAGATATACGGCTTTATAGGCAGGAACGGAGCCGGTAAATCCACCACGCTGAAGATGCTCAGCGGCCTTGCCGCTCCCACGTCGGGGGAGGTGCGGCTGTTCGGAAAGCCGGTGAGCGAATCGGCGGTGCGAAGGCGTCTGGGCGTGCTGATCGAGGCGGCAGGTCTGTACCCCAATATGACGGCCCGGCAGAATGGGGTGTTGAAAGCCAAATGCATGGGGCTGGCGAATGAAAAGAGAGTGGATGAGGCCCTGGAGCTGACGGGGCTGGCGGACACCGGGAAAAAGCAGGTAAAGCATTTTTCCATGGGGATGAAACAGCGGCTGGGCGTGGCGCTGGCGCTGCTGGGCAACCCGGATCTGCTGATCCTGGACGAACCTATCAACGGTCTGGACCCGGAGGGGATCAAAGAACTGAGGCAGCTCATACTGCGGCTGCAGGAGGAGGGTAAGACTATCCTGCTCAGTTCCCATATTCTGGGAGAACTGAGTAAAATAGCCACCAATTACGGCATTATCAAGGACGGGGAACTGATAGAGCAGATCACCCGCAGCGAGCTGGAAGAGAAATGCCAGGATTATTTTCAGGTGGAGGTGGAGGATGTGCGTCAGGCGCTGCCGCTGATCCAGGAGACGTTTCCCCAGGTACAGGCGGAGGTGTTTGACAATCGTACCATACGGATGTACGGGCTTGCTGAAGGCGCGTCACTGAATCAGATACTGGCGGAGAACCGGGTGGCGCTGTATTCTTCGGGATTCCATCACATGGATCTGGAGGAGTATTTTCTGGAACGCATGGAAGGAGGGAAAGAACATGCTTAATTTACTTCGTATGGATCTGTACAGAATGTGGAGGAGCAAGTCGGTCTATGTGTGTCTGGCCTGTCTGCTGGCGATGGCGGTAGTCTGTTATGGGCTGGTATGGCTGATGGGGACGCCCCAGGGGCAGCAGGCGGCGATGCGCATCGGCATATTGGAAGAGGAAGACGCAGAGGCGGCTATGCTGGAAGGTGTGGACACTTTGGTCATGTACCGGCAAACCTGTATGGATGGAGGGATGTACAGTGTGGTGTTGGGCATATGGGTAATGCTGTTTGTCTGCATGGACTATCAGAGCGGATTCTTAAAAAATATAATGGCTATTTATAAAAACAGATGGAATTATGTGGGCAGTAAGGTGCTGACGGCAGGGCTGCTGAACTTTGTATATCTGCTGTTGCAGCTTTTCTTTATCCTGCTGCTCAATCGCCTGTTTGGAAATATGGTGCCCTATACCGGAGCAAAAAGTCTGCTGTTTTACCTGTCCTGGGTATGGCTGCTCACCACGGCCTTTGCCGCGATGGTGATCCTGATCAGCGTATGGACCCGCAGCGTGGCAGCGGGGGCGTTGATGGCCGTGCTGGTGGGAGGCGGCGTGATCCCCAGGGCACTGTACGGGATACTGAACACTTTTCATGCGGCAGGCTGGATGAAGTATACCCTCTATATGAGCATCCAACAGGGCGCGGGCAGCTATACTTCACCGGCGGATCTGTATGTATACGGAGTGGGCGGCGTATTTCTGGTCCTCTATACCGTGGTGGCAGGACTTGTACTGCGGCGGCAGGATATATAAGGGTAAAACGGAATCCGAAAAACAAAGCGGCAGGGGGTAGACAGGATGGTGGCAGCAGTGGTGATATTGTCCATATTCTCAGTGGTATTACTTGTGGGACATATTCTCCGGATTCTGGAGATCCGCTCGCTTTGCGCCCAGTTGGAGGAACTAATCCGGGGCAGCCATATGGAGCTGGGGGTGGAGAGCAGGCAAAAAGATATGCTGGCTCTCTGCCGGGTGCTGAACCGGCTGCAGAAAAAGCAGTATCAGGCCCGGATACAGTATGAGCGCGGGGAGCGGCAACTCAAACAGAATATCACGGGACTGGCACACGATATCCGCACGCCCCTCACCGGGGCGGCGGGGTATGTGCAGCTCGCCCGGGAGTGTGAAGAGGCATGGCGGCGGGATCACTATCTGCAGGTGGTTTCCGACAGACTGGGGGAACTGGGGGATATGCTGGAGGAATTGTTCCTGTATACCAGACTTACCGATGAAGACTTTGCTTTGGACATGTGTGAGCTGCAGGTGCTGCCGTTGCTGAGCGAATGTCTGGTGGGGCTGTACCACCGTTTTGAGGAAAAGGGCGTCTCGCCGGATGTGGATTTTGAGCAGGAGGGATTCCGTGTCCTGGCGGACGAGGAATGCCTGCGGCGTATTTTCCTCAATTTGATCCAGAACGCGCTGCTCCACGGCGCCGGGGAGATCATGATCCGCCAGAGCGGAGAGCGTCTGGTATTTGAGAACACCGTGTCGGATACGGGCAGCCCCGATGTGGAACATATTTTTGACAGATTTTATAAGGCGGACTCGGCCCGGCGCAGGGGTTCTTCCGGGCTGGGGCTGTTTATCGTAAAAGAATTGACCGAGCGGATGGGCGGCCGTGTGCATGCGTCTCTGGAGGGGAAAAGGCTGGCCATCACCCTGATCCTGGAACGCGGGACGTCCACTTAGTTTTCTGAACATAGCTCCCAAAGCAAAATGTGACGTGACATAAGAGGAGGATTCTGATACAATAACACTGAGGAACATGTCGGCAGGACGCAGCAAGGCAAAAACAGCGGCGGAATTCTGAGCAGGAGGAGAATGATATGCCCAAGACAGACTATCCGGCGGGAAGGCTGGAGCAGATTGATTTTGTCGTTATTTTTACCCGATATCAGGGGAAATGGGTTTATTGTTGGCATAAGCGCAGGGAAAGTTTTGAACATCCCGGAGGTCATATGGAGCCGCATGAGACGGCTATGGAGGCGGCAAAGAGGGAATTGTATGAGGAGACAGGAATCACGGACGCCAGACTGCTGCCACTCTGGGATTACGAGTATGTGTGGGAAAACGGCCAGGGAAGTAATAACGGGCGGGTCTACTACGCAAAAGTGAACTCGCTGGGACAATTGCCGGAGAGCGAGATGGGGCGCATAGAGCTGTTTGATTCCGTTCCTGAAAATTATACCTATGACAGGGCCGAAGAGATGCGTGATCTGGAGACGGTGGAGAGGATGCTGCAGGCTTACGGGGACATATTCTGAGCCCTTGCGAATACGGAAAGAGGTGTCTGATGACGGCGTTTTATTTTGTGAGACATGGGGAACCGGACTATCCGAGTGTGGGGGACTGGAGCGGTATACCTTTCGGAAAGGCTTTTGCAGGACTTACCCGGGCCGGGGAAACACAGATCCGGTCAGCCGCTCTGCTGCTGGAGAAAGAGTGGCCTCAGATCGTCATTTCCTCTCCCTATACAAGAGCTTTGCAGAGCGCGGCAATCTTGTCCGGCGCGCTTTGTATCCCTCTTCGGGTGGAGCGCGACCTGCACGAATGGGATTCCGACAGAACCCATACGGTCAGGGATGAGCAGGAATTGCTGCGATTGTGTCAGGAACACGACGCCTGTGACGGTATCCATCCCGCCGGGAGCGAAAAGCTGTGGGAGAGCAGGCAGCAGGTCAGGGACAGGGTGTGGAAAGTGCTGGAGAGGTATTTGGACTATGAACGGGTCGTAGTCGCGGGACATGCCATGATGATGCAGGATGTCACCGGTGAACACCGTTTTATTGAGTATGGTGAGATCGTAAAGTGGAATTCCACGGGGGATGGAACTTTATAACTATAAAAATAAAGAATTGATAAATTCTCCATAAAGTGCCTTGTCATAAGGGCAAAAGGGCAATATAATAATCGGGAAATCAGACCCGATTATTTTTTGTGGAATAATGAGTAAAATGCTCCGCATTTAACTCTACTGAACAAAATGTGCGCCGAAGCGCACGAAATCAAGGTATAATGAGTAAAATGCTCCGCATTTAACTCTACTGAACAAAATGTGCGCCGAAGCGCACGGAATTATGGTGTAACAGATAAATGTGGGGAAAGCGCAGGGCATATACTGTGAAAAGCGTAAGTGTATGTGGTTTGACCGGATATGCCGGAAACAGGGAGCGGATATGGCAAGGAATAATGACAGAGAAAACCTGACGGAAATGGAACAGATACACAGAGGGCTGGAGGCATTTTTGCAGAAGGAGGTCTATGAGGAATACGAGGCCGCAGAGGATGCCGGGGCAGAGGAATACGGACGGGATGCGGAGCGGGACGGATATGAGTATGAAGAGTATGGGGACGAAGGGTATGAGAACGGAGAGTATGGAGATGAAGGGTATGAGGACGAAGGGTATGGAGACGAAGAGTATGAAGACGGAGAATATGGGAACCGGAAATATGAGGAAGAGGAGTCTGTGAGGGCGGCCATGGGCAGGAAAAGCATGTCCCAAACCGGAAACGGAGGAAAAAGCCGGAGTACGCATACGCAGGGCGGCGGAAAGAGTCGGGCCGATCGGCAGGGCGGTGGAAAGAGTCGGGCCAATCGGCAGGACGGCGGAAAGAGTAAAGTCTCCAAGGGCCGGGATAACGGCCGTGAACAACCCGTTAAAAAGAAAAAACATAAGATCCTCCGGCGTTTCCTGGCTGTGGTGGTCGTGCTGCTGTTGGCGCTGACGGCGCTGTGGTACGTGTCGGTGTCTTACCTGTACGACAAGGTGGAGTACGCCCCCACGGATATACTGGCAGAGGAGCCGATGAAGGAAGAGGGCGTTACCAATATTCTGTTGATCGGAAACGATTCCCGTGAAAACGGAGGGGACGGGCGTTCAGACGCCATGATCCTGGTTTCCATCAGCAATCGGACGCAGACCATTTATCTGACCTCCCTGCTGCGGGACATCTATGTGGAGATCCCGGGACATGAGAGCAATCGTCTGAACGCGGCCTATGCTTTCGGAGGTCCGGAGCTGTTGCTTGAGACGATCAAGCAAAACTTTGACATCGAGGTAAACCGCTATGTGCAGGTAAATTTCCAGGCCTTTGCCAATCTGATCGACGCGGTGGGCGGCGTGGATCTGGAACTGACCAACGAAGAGGTGCAGTTGGTCAATGCCTATCTGAATGAATATAATATGCTGGAGAACCGTCCCATGGACACGGATTATCTTCCGGCGGACGCCAGCGGTCTGCTACATTTAAACGGCCCTCAGGCCCTGGCTTACAGTCGTAACCGGTATATCGGCAGCGACTTCGGCCGCACACAGCGTCAGCGCAAGATCCTGGAGGCGGTGTTCCATCAGCTGCCCTCCTCGGTGCTTACCAATGCAGACGATATGATCGACGGCATCCTGCCCAATCTGACCACCAATATCAGCAGATCCGAGTGTTACCTTCTGAGTCTGGACGCTCCCAAACTGCTGACTTATGAGCTGGTGCAAGCCAGTATCCCCATAGAGGGCAGTTATCAGAACGCGACGATCCGGAAAATGTCGGTACTGCAAGTGGATTTTGAGAAAAATAAGGAGTTTATCCGTACCCAGATCTACGGGGAGGACGGAGAACAATAAACGGCAGGGAGGAGTTATGAAAGGCACTATTATTGATTATCTGAAAGAATATGCGGATGTGAGTCTGGCGGACGAGCCCATGAATGATGTGGACAGTCTGGCGCTGTGTCAGTTTTCCTATCTGAAATTTGACGGATTGGTGCCGTCTGTGACGGAGAACGCCCGCGCCGTGTCTTTGCAGCAGCTCTACGAGCATCCCGATTATGAGAAACTCTACGGGGACGAGCGTTATGAGAAGGAGAACCGGGCGCTGTTTGAGGCCATGCGGCGCTGCGTGCGTTTCCGCAACATGAAACTGAACTGCTACATCAATATCATTGAGAACCAGGCGGATTTTGAGACGCAGTTTTCCGCCGTGACCTTCCTGCTGGAGGACGGAACCATGTATGTGGCCTACCGGGGTACGGATGAGACGATCGTAGGCTGGAAGGAGGATTTCAACATGGCTTTCCTCTCGCCGGTGCCGGGTCAGGAGTTTGCCATAAAATATCTGAACATGGTCACGGAGCGGCTGCCTAGGGATTTCTATATAGGCGGCCATTCCAAGGGGGGCAATCTGGCGGTCTACGCGGCCATGAACTGCGATCCCTCGGTGCAGGAGCGGATCATAAAGATATACAGTATGGACGGGCCGGGGTTTCGGCCGGAAGTGCTGGAGAGATGCGATTTTAGCAGGATCGAGGATCGCACCTGCAAGATTTTGCCCCATTCCTCTCTGGTGGGAATGCTTTTTGAAAAGGATATCCGCTATCAGGTGGTGGAGAGCCGCACCTTTGGCCTGGCTCAGCACAATCCCTTTACCTGGCTGGTGCGGGACGGGCATTTTGTGACGGTGTCGGATATCTATGAGACACGGCGGTTTATGGACGACACCCTGAACGAATGGATACTGTCTCTGGACGAGAAGAGTCTGCGCACTTTTGTGGACACGCTGTTCCAGGTGCTGTCAGCCTCGGAATCCGACAATCTGATTGATTTTACCGCCAATTTAAAGCGCAGTCTGACAGGGGTCCTGGGGGCTATGAAGGATCTGGACGAGGATACCCAGAAGGCGCTGCGGCAGACTGTGAAATCTCTGTTTGAGATCGCCGGACTGCGCATGAAACAGGAGCTGAAGACCCGCCCTCTCAAAAGAGAGATAAAAAGTAAGTCAGCAGAGCCGTCCCCCTGATCTCGGTTTTGGCAGGGTCAAGTCGCTCGGGATGCCATTGGACTCCGATGACGGGCAGACTCTCATGGCAGACGGCCTCCACACATCCGTCCAGCGGGCAGTGGGAGACTGCCCGAAGACCCTTTCCCAGCTTTCCCAGCCCCTGATGGTGGGCGCTGTTCACGATCATGGTGTCCCCGTACAGACCGTGCAGAAAACCGTTGGTGGCATTGTATACTCCATGGTATTGGTCGGCGCCCAGATAGCGATGGCAGTCAGCGGTGGGCAGATCCTGGATGATGCTGCCGCCCAGTCCCACATTGATGATCTGCATTCCCTTACAAATGCCCAGAATGGGAAGACGGCCCTGGACGCCGTATTCCAGAGCCTGCAATTGCAGGATATCTAACTCTGTGTCTATGGAGCGGGAACCGTGGTCATGTTCGCCGAAAAAGGCGGGGGTGATGTCGCCGCCGCCGGGAAAGAGCAGTCCCTGGCAGGTGGACAGATCGCTGATGGACAGGCTGGTCAGGTACAGAACATTATGCCGTTCCAAAAAAGCCTCATAATTTCCCGTGTCTTTTTTTCTCCCTACGATTCCAATCTTCATTTTCAGATTCCCACCTTTCGCTTTTTACCAAGCATGTCTCCCCGCTTTGCAGAGGGCTCCTAACACCTTATGAAAAAACTTAATTTTTTATGAATCCATTTTCAAAAGCGGCAAAAAATGGTACACTTAATCTCAAGTATCCAGCGAGAGCGAGCCAGCGCCTAAGTATACAATGTGCACAATGACACTGGCAAAGTTACTGTGTCTCGCAAATGGCTAAGAGAGGAAAACATTATGAGCAGATTGTGGTATGAGGCTCCCGCGAAAGAGTGGGAGGAGGCGCTGCCTCTGGGAAACGGCCGTCTGGGGGCCATGGTGTACGGGGGCGCGGAGCATGAGCATATACAGGTCAACGAGGAGAGTATCTGGTACGGCGGGCCTGTGAACCGGAACAATCCGGATATGCGAAAGGAACTGCCGGAGATCAGACGGCTGTTGTTCGAGGGTGAGATCGCCAAAGCGGAGCGGCTCATGTGGCAGGCCATGTCCGGCTGCCCCAACGGCCAGCACCCCTACCAGACGCTGGGAGATATCCAGATCGGTTTTGACGGTATCGGGGAAGTGACGGATTACGAGAGGGAGCTGGATCTGGAGCAGGCGCTGTGCAGGATCGGTTTCACCGCAGGGGAAGTGCGCTATGGACGGGAATATTTTATCTCTTATCCGGCAGACTGTATGGTGATGCGTTTTGTCGCGGACAAGCCCGGAAAGATCAGTTTCTGGGCCGGACTGGAGCGGGAGCGCTTTTTTGACGGCGTAATGCAGTCCGGTTCGGGAGAGATCTGCCTGTATGGCAACCTGGGTCGGGGCGGCAGCGAGTTTGCCATGATGCTGCGTGCCAGGGTTACGGGCGGGACGATGCGGCTTATGGGAGAGCGCATTCTGGTGGAAGGTGCGGACGAGGCGGAGCTGTATTTCAGTGCGGATACCACCTGGCATTATAGCCCGGAGGAAAAGGATGCGGCGGTGGACGCCTGGCTGGAAAAGACAGACAGGGAGCCGGAGAGCTGGATGAACGCGGAGCGCATGTGTTCCTATGAGCGCCGGGAGATACGGATGCAGCAGGGACTGCAGGAAATGCTGCGCGAGCGCCTGCATCAAAGGCTGGATCGGGCCTCTGAGGAGAAACTGGACTATGAGGGCTTGTTGGCAGAGCATACAGCGGATTACCGTGCGCTGTTTGGCCGTGCGAGTCTGGAGATCGACTGGGACCGTCAGGGGGAATCGCTGTCCACGGATAAGAGAGTGGAGCTGGCTGCCCAGGGGACTGTTGATCTGGGACTGGCGCCGCTGTATTTTGACTACGGCCGCTATCTGCTCATAGCCTGCAGCCGTCCGGGCGGCCTGCCCGCCACCTTGCAGGGGCTGTGGAACAAGGATATGACGCCTCCCTGGGACGGCAAATTCACCGTCAATATCAATACGGAGATGAATTACTGGCTGGCGGAGAGCTGCAATCTGTCCCCTTGCCATGAGCCTTTGTTTGCCCTGATCCGCAGAATGGTTCCAAACGGGCGCAAAACGGCCAGGGATATGTACGGCTGCCGGGGATTTGTATGTCACCACAACACGGATATCAACGGGGATACGGCCCCTCAGGACCTGTGGATACCGGGCACTTACTGGGTCATGGGGGCGGCCTGGCTGTGTACCCACCAGTGGACCCATTATCAGTATACACGGGATATGGAATTTTTGAAGGAGCAGTTCCCCGTTATGTGTGAGGCAGCGCTGTTCTTCCTGGATTTTCTGGTGGAGGACGGTCCCTATCTTGTGACCTGTCCCTCCGTGTCGCCGGAAAATACTTATATTCTGCCCAGCGGAGAAAAGGGAGCCAACGGCATCGGTGTGACCATGGACAATCAGATCCTGCGGGATCTGTTCGGACAGTGTCTGGAGGCGTACCGGGTACTCACGGAGAGCGGAAACTGCGACGAACCCGTGAGGGAGAGGCTAAAAGAGGCTCAGATCACCGATTTGCCGACATTTATCCGGCAGATCGAGACGGCCAGGCAGCGTCTGATCCCCACACAGATCAGTGAGCGGGGCACGATCCTGGAGTGGCGGGAAGACTATGAGGAGTGGGAGCCGGGACACCGGCATATTTCCCATCTCTATGGCCTGCACCCCTCGGAGCAGATCACCGTGGACGAAACTCCCGAGCTCGCCCAAGCGGCCAGGGCAACCCTGAAGCAGCGGCTGTCCCATGGGGGCGGACATACGGGGTGGAGCCGGGCATGGATCATCAATCATTACGCCAAACTGTGGGACGGCAACACCGCTTACCGGCATATAGAACAGTTGCTTGGCAATTCCACCTACCCCAATCTGTTTGACCGGCATCCGCCTTTCCAGATAGACGGTAACTTCGGCGGCGCCGCGGCCATGGCGGAGATGCTGGTGCAGAGCAACAGCAGACGGGTGATACTGCTGCCCGCCCTGCCGGACGTCTGGAAAGACGGCAGGGTACGGGGGCTGCGGATACAGGGCAATGCGTCGATAGATATCTCCTGGCAGGGTGGTGTGTTAAAGCGCTGCCAGATCCATGCGGGCAGCGATCTATCCACATGGATCCGCTATGGCGAGATCACCCGCCCGTTGTGTATACAGGCCGGTGAGAGCGCCGTATTTACAGCGGCAGATTTTCAGTAAGGAACTGTTAAGATTGGGCAAGAGGACTTTTATGAAAATATTACGTTACATCAAGTCAAAACGGATAGGGACGGCGGGCGGCACCCGCAAAAAAATACGGATAAACGGCTCTCTGGCGGCTGCGTGGGCGATCCCCACCCTGATCATGCTGTTCATCTTTTTCCTGAAATCCATTTTTCCCTTCGGTGACAGGAGTTTTCTGTATATGGACATGTATCACCAGTATATGCCGTTTTACAGCGAACTGTATGACAAACTGCGGGAGGGCAGCAGCCTGAGCTACACCTGGAATGTGGGCATAGGCTCCAATTTCCTGGCTCTGTACACATACTACCTGGCCTGTCCCCTGCATTTTCTGGGAGCGCTGATTCCCAAGGCTTATATTATGGAGTTTTTGAGCTATCTGGTGGTGTGTAAAGTGGGGCTGTGCGGCCTGACGGCCTGCCTGTATCTGCAGCGAAGATTCAACACGCGCTCCGTATCCTGCGTGCTCTTCTCCTGTTTTTACGCGCTGTCCGGATTTATGGCGGCCTACAACTGGAATATCATGTGGCTGGACCCGGTGATCCTGCTGCCTCTGGTGCTGCTGGGACTGGAGCTTTTGGTGAAAGAAGGACGGTGCGGATTGTACTGCGTGGCGCTGGCCCTGTCCATCTACACCAATTTTTATCTCTCCATCATGGTCTGCATCTTTCTGGTACTGTACTTCCTGGCGCTGCTCCTCTCGGAAAAATGCAGTCTGAAGATCCTGGGGAATTTTACCTTTTTTTCCCTGCTGGCAGGAGGGATGGCGGCAGTGCTGCTGGTTCCGGAGGTATGCGCCCTCTGGGCCACGGACTTCGGGCACAGCAGCTTTCCGGCGGAGGTAAAGACCTACTTTTCCGTGCTGGAGGAGCTGGCAAGGCATTGTTTCTGCGTGTCAGCGGAGCGGGGCCTGGATCATTGGCCAAATATCTACTGCGGCGTGGCGGTGTTTCTGCTGGTGCCTCTGTATGCAGTCAATCCAGGCATCCCCATGAGGAAACGTTTTGCCCATCTGGCTCTGGCGGGGGTGATGCTGATCAGTTTCGGCACCAATGTGCTGGACTTTCTGTGGCATGGGTTTAACTATCCGGACTCTCTGCCGGGACGGCAGACCTTTCTCTATATATTTCTGATATTGACCATGTGCTATGAGTGCTTTCTGCATCTGCGGGACCTGGAGCCGAGATACATCCTGTACAGCTATCTGGGAACCGTGGTTTTTTTGCTGTGCGGACAGCGGTTTGTGGAGCATGAGGATTTTTCCTGGGAGGTATGGCTGGGCACTCTGTTGTTTGTGACGGTATGGGGGATCTTGCTGTATCTGTACCGCACGCGTCTGGCGGATCTTGCTGTATCTGCACCGCACGCATCTGGCGGATCGGACGGACAGCCCGGCATAGCCATATCCGCATTACAAACAGATAGCGGGGCGGCTGGACAGTCCGGTTTAGCTGTGAACGCATCTCAAACGGAAAGTTGTGCGGCTGGCGGGGGGCAGCCGGAAAAGTCGGTTCCTGTGCTCGGATCCATGGCGGGGGTCATGGGGACAGGAGTATCCTCATGGACCCGAAAACAGCGGGAATGGCGTAATCTGCTGACGCTGCTTGCCCTGATAGCGGTGGCGCTGGAAAGCGGCATCAACACCTATGATACCAGTGTGGGCACTACCAGCCGCTCCGCCTATCTGGGACAGTTGGGAAACTATGAAGAATTATACGAACTGGCATTGCAGCGGGAGACGGACAGGGGAAACGGCGGTATTTTCCGCATGGAGAAATTCGCCCGCACCACCAAGAACGACGGCACTCTGGCGGGGTATCCCACAGCCTCCGTGTTTTCCTCCACGATGAATTCCACGGTGGCGGATCTGTACGAGCGGCTGGGGATGCGCCACAGCAAGGTGTATTATTCTTATGACGGCGCTACGGCCTTTCTCTCGGCGCTTTTGAATGTAAACTATCTCTATGGGGAAAATGCCGGGGAAGAGGACGAAGAGGAGGACAGGGAGGTTCAAAGTGAGGAGTGCAGTCTCTATTCTCTGGTGGATACCAGGGGGGCGGTATCGCTGTATGCCTGCCAGGCCACGTTGCCTTTCGGCTATGTGGCGCCGGTGGGGTACGACTTGCCCGAGGGCTATAAGGGAGAGCCGCTGAAACTGCAGAACGAGATGGTAAAGCTGCTGGGGGTGGAGGACAGGCTGTTCTGGCAGGCGCAGTGTAAGAAAAACGGAGATAAGGTGACTCTGACCGCTGAGGAGGACGGCTATTATTATATGATGCTCACTGGTTCAGGCACCAAGAAGATCGCCATGACCGGCGCGCTGGAGCGAAAATACGCAGATCTGAAGATTTACTCCGTTTTGTATGTGGGCTATCTGGAAAAAGGGGACACGGTGACTTTTGTCAATGACGAGGAAGATGACGAGACTCCGGAGTTCCAACTGAAGGCCTGGCGGATGGATGAGGAAGTGCTGACCGACGCCCTGAATGTGCTGGGGGAAAGGCATCTGGAGGAGGTTTCCTATGACAGCACCCATATAAGCGGAAATCTGGAGCTGGACGAGGCAGGCCGTCTGATCCTGTCCGTTCCTTACGAGAGGGGCTGGAGGGTCCGGGTAAACGGAGATGTGCGGGAGCCTGCGCTGGTGGGGGAGTGCCTGATGGCGCTGGACCTGGAGCCGGGCAGCTATCGCATTGAGCTGGAGTATGAGCCCTACGGGCTGAAGCAGGGGATTTTGGTGAGCGCGGTGAGCATTGTGATATTTGGCGTGGTCATGCTGCTGCGCCGCAGGAAGAGAAGACGCTGATAACGATACTCACAGGCTCTTTGGGAAATTCCTGTGGATGGTCTATGGGGTGGAAGACATGGTATAATGAGTAAAACGCTTTGCGTTTTACTCTTCTGAACAGAATGTGCGCCAAGGCGCACGAAATTATGGTATATCCGGACAACATGGACAGGCTCACAGGATAGAGGACGGCCAAATGACACAGATTTGAGGGCATGGGGAATGTACGTAAATATAAGTTACATATTGCCACACAAAATTGCGGTTAATGTAATCTAAATGTGGTGGCAATAAAGAGGAAATCATAGTATTTATATCATAGTATTTTATAAATAATATGGGGCGGGGGAAAGAATGAGTTTTAGGGGAAAATTAATTGAGCAGAGAAAAAAATATGGTTTGTCACAAGAACAATTGGCCGAAAAAATGGGAGTTTCAAGGCAGGCGGTATCAAGGTGGGAAACGGAAAATACATTGCCGGACGCCTATAATCTAAAAAAAATCAGTGAGTTGTTTCATGTGTCCATTGATTATTTACTGGCGGAAGATAATTGTTCTCAGGAGGAGAAGGGTAACATAGAGAATGAGCAAGATACTCTAGAAGTACCCTCATACAGAAGGGCAACTTTCTGGTCAGTATTTCTTATTGCTTTTGGATTGTTAGGAATTTTAGGATTATATATACTTTCGACACAGATTCCTGCAATAGTAATGCGGCCTGAACCTGTTTCGGCGGATATGGTACAGATTGAAACAAATATAATGACACAGAATGCGGAAACACTTTACTCTCCGCAAAAAGTATATTCGTTTTTCCCATTTCTGGATTCTAATCATCTGGAGGGGATTGCGGCAGGATTTGTCTGTCTGGCCATAATGGGGGGTGTTCTGTTGTTATATTGTATGCGTAAAAAATTGAGTGGTATTTTCAATTCACATATCTTGCCAAAGAAAAAGAAAGGGGAAACAATATGAGAAAAGCAAGAAAAGTTCTGGGAGTAATGATGGCTCTGATTATGGCGATGGGTATGAGTTCCAGTGTATGTGCCAGTGAGCCGATAGAAGGGGCGGGCGATACACCGGTGCTTTTTGCCGAAGGCCTTTATGAGGGCGAGGAATTAGAGGTTGTTGCGGAAACATTGGGATGTGATATGGTCACAGAGGATGGATATGTTTTGCAAAGCATCTCTGTTTTTTTAGTAGTAGATGACAATGAAACAGAAGTGTTTGCGGATTAACCGACACCAATGGCGATAGGGGATTATGTTGACGGAGTATCAAAGGCCGCATCCAATATATATTTTCCGGACTCTCCAATTACAAGTGATTGGTATGATGGCCCATTGACAAAATTAACATTAACTTTTTCGGAAACGGTTTCTGCAAAGTATAGCTGCTCTGCAAGTGTCAGCGCAGACGTTATAAGTGCTGGAGTTGCTTTTGATGTGACAGAAAGTGTTACGAAGTCAACAACATGGGAAAGACCTGCAATATCCAGTACCCAGAAGATTAACATTAAAGTGTATGGTATATATGACAAGTACACTTTTACAGCAAGAAATATATGGGGAAATGTAAAGGGAGACGGTACTGCGTATAAGCCGATGGGTCTTTATGTGGCACAGACAACATATGTAAAGTAACTTTATAATGCAGGATATGTGTAATTTGAGATGGGGCTGCTCACTAGTCAGTGAGTGGCTCCTTTTTGAGGTTCTTTACAATTTATTATATTAGAGTTCAAAGTGCAGGATACAAAAGTAAAAGGGTTGTCCGACACAGTATCGGCGGCCCTACGGCAGATTGAGGAGCGGAATTACCAGGCGGCTCTGCCGACCAAAGGGATTCCCAAGGAACACATACGAAAGTATGGGCTTGCTTTCTGCGGAAAGGAAGTGTTGATCGGTACTTTTACTGTGTCCCAATCACCGGAGCATTCTTTTTTACAAAAATGTTTGAGGTTGCTGATGGCAGGGGCGAGCTGGTAAGCTGTAAAACGGACGACAAACAGGAAGGAGGACATATTTTATGGGCACACCCGTTCATTTTGCATAACGCGGCTATTGCAAATCAAATAACAAGTGATAGCCTGCGCATCCGACTGTAAAAGAGATAACAGGAGATGCAAATGAGCTATGTGAGAAAAATTGAATATGAGATTATACCGGAGGAATCCTTTCCGGTGCGGCGGGGATGCCCCGGCTGTGGCAAAAAAACGCTTTACAGGAACACAGAAAAGTTCCGCGTCAATGCCAATGGAAACAGACTGGACGTCTGGCTGGTCTATCAGTGTGAAAAATGCAGGCATACTCTGAACCTGTCCATTTACGAGAGGCGCGGGGTTTCTTCCATCCCCGGAGAAGAGTATGGGCTTTTCCTGGACAATGACGAGCAGCTTGCCCGGGAGTATGGCAGAGATATACAGCTATTTAGGCGCAACAAAGCCGAGGTAGACTTTGAGGGACTGCGATACCGTCTGGAAATAAAACGGGACGTGACGGAAACGGTAAACGGCGGGCCGCAGATCAGGTTGTCGCCGCATAATCCCTATGGGCTGAAGATTCGCCCGGAGAGACAGATCGCCGAAATATTGGGAATATCCGGCAATCAGGTCAAGAGGATGCTGCGGGAAGGAGAGATCGTGTTGGAAAGAAACTGATGGGTTCTGACTCCGGCAATTTGTGCTGGATTTTAAAAGTTGCCGGTGATAAAATTTAATTGACAAGGATAGAGTAACTTTTGGCTTGGACATTTCTAATGAAGTATTTAATGAGCCGCACATGGGCAATGAGAAAGGCAAAAGGGCGGAACATTTGGGAGAAAACAGGATGGATAATAATATGTTATATGAGCCCGCGGATATTATGATCTACATACAGGGAAGAGGGGTAGTGGCGAAGGAAAAATCCGTTGTGGCCTATCAGAAAAGCGATGGTAAGATTGTGGCATATGGGACAGCAGCATACGGCATGGCGGGAAACAGGGGGGAAGATATTGTGGTGGCATCTCCGCTGCGCCGGGGAGCGGTTGCCGATTTTCCTGTGGCCATGGCGTTTTTCTCCCATCTCTTAATAAAAGTGCTGGGGAAAAAGCCCATCCTAAAACCTGCGGTGGCCGTATGCGCGCCCCAAGGGATCACCCTGGTGGAAAAGAAGGCGCTGGAGGAGGCCTTGACTGGCGCAGGAGCGGGAAAGGTCTTTATTACGGACGCTCCGGCAGAAGAATTCATGAAAGAGTTCCCGGATAAATTACCGAAAGAATTTAGTAAGGTCGGAATTGTCATCGGCATAGTTAAAGACGAGCCGGAGCGGTATATAAAAGAAGGGCTTGAAGGTATTCTGGAATATGCCGGGCAGGAGCATGTTTCGCGGGACAGAGTGTATGAACTGTTGCGGAGCATGGGGGTTCAGTCTTGAATGTCAGGGAATCTTTGTCCTTCAAATAAAAGTTGCATACTGGCGCAGGTAATGGGATGCGTTTCCACTTAGGGGCACACATCCCGTTTCGTTTTTGGGACTATTCCAAAGAAATAGATGGGGTACTGCCGAGACTGGAGTTAGATCCATTCTCAGTTAGAAATTTATTTTGAGGAGAGGCTTTCTGAATCAGAAAATCTCTTTTTACCAATATTGTTTTACCGTTTCATTAGATTCGTTTTCAGATAAATGGAACATTTCTGCAATCTGTTTTATTGTATCTGTTAAAGACACTCCTAGGTTTTTGCACATTAAAACGGCTCCCTTAATCTGACCAACTAATTCGCTTTCTTCCCTCATCTGCTGAATTGCCAAACACATATTCACATCTCCTTTCCCTTCGGGATATTTCAACTTAGACAATATGTAATGACCCCCAGTTTGTAGTTTCGTGGATTTACCTGTATACT
>CAZGVI010000055.1:0-20754 GCA_964529395.1 uncultured Acetatifactor sp. | reverse complement strand
CGGACATAAAATGAAAGATATGTACCAGATGTGTCATTGAGGTGCAGGGTATATCATTAGACCATGCGCTTTTTGGGTCTGGTGGGCATATAGAAAAAAATTTCATTTATGTACCCACTTTATGAGGATATCCCCCTTATTTTGGGACATAGATGGGTCTATACACAAAAATTTACTCTTTTTACTCCTTGTTTTGCAACAAAAAGGGGTACAGGCAGTGATTTTTTCTGCATAGGCCCAGTGGGATTGATTATTTACTTATAGGAGAATGCGTATAGTTTGATAACTGTCAGTTTATTGGTGAATTGGACAGAGCGATAAATCGGCGTTAGCCGGTTTGATAAATTCCAGTTTGTAGAACGGAACTGCTAAGTTGTTGGAGATTATGTAATCTGTGTAAAAATATTCTTATCTTTCAAAATATATACATTGAGAACACTTTTCCGAAAAGGGAGGGAAATATTTTTCCCAAATAGCGAATAAAGACAGGGGAGGTATAGAGGATGATGCGTGATCCGGAAAAAACAGTAGGAAAAATGATTGACAGGGCGGGCAACGCCTTTCTGTCGTATATTGACGCGGACGGGTTTCCCGTCACCAAGGCGATGTTAAGGCCCAGGGAGAGAAACGGGATCGGGGAGCTGTGGTTTAGCACGAACACGTCCTCCAACAAGGTGAAATGTTTCAGGGCCAACTGTAAAGCCAGCGTATACTTTGTGGATAGGAGATTCTTTCGGGGCGTGAGCCTGGTGGGGACGGTGGAGGTGCTGGAGACGCCGGAGGCGAAAGAGCGGATCTGGGAGAGGGGCGATACCATGTATTATAAAGGGGGCGTGACAGACCCGGATTATTGCGTGCTCAAATTTACGGCGATAAAGGGGAGATATTACAGCAATTTCAAGTCGGAAGACTTTGAGATACAGCCCGCCGACATGCAGCAGGACGGACAGGGCCAGCGACAGGCAGAGGAATAACAATGATAACATTAGAGATATTAAGCAGGGAGAATCAAGCACAGGCCATGGGCATTGACCGGGAGGATATCAGTCTGGACCTGGTCGATTCCACGGAAGAGATCATAGAGCTTACAAAGTACGGTGAGGAACATGGATATATAGGTCACACCTATCTGATCCGGGAAGACGGCAGATGCGTGGGGATCATTTTGATGGGGGAGGGGATTCCCTGGGAGATAGATCCTCCGCAGATCGCGGGCAGGCCTTTTTACCGGATCATGGGCTTTGTTATAGACAGAGAGTACCGCCGCAGAGGAATCGGCTCTTATGTGCTGGAAGAGGTGATAGGGCGCGTATACCGGGAGTTCGGCCCCAGACCTATAGTGATAGGATGCCAGAGAGATAATCTGGCGGCTATGAAACTGTATCAAAAGCATGGTTTTATCAATACTTATATGATGGATGAGGACGATTATTTTATGATTAGGGAGGTGTGATTTTATGTGGTTGTTATTTGCGTTATTATCATCGGTATTTGCGGCCCTGACCAGCATTTTGGCCAAGGTGGGCATAGAGGGCGTCAACTCCAATCTGGCCACCGCCATCCGCACGGCGGTGGTGCTGGTCATGTCCTGGGGTATGGTCTTTCTGACCGGCGTGCAGGGAGGCGTCACGTCTATCAGCAGGAAAAGCTGGCTGTTCCTGATCCTGTCCGGCCTTGCCACGGGCGCGTCCTGGCTGTGCTATTACAGAGCTTTGCAGATCGGGGAGGCATCCAAGGTGGTCCCCATCGACAAGCTGAGCGTTGTGATCACGCTGGTGCTGGCATTTGTGTTTTTACATGAACAGTTCACGGTGAAATCCTTTTTTGGCTGCGTGCTGATCGGAGTGGGAACTCTGCTGCTGGTGCGGTAGGGGAGCGTCCTGATATTATATCTTGCCCGTTATCGGAGTTAATGGTAGAATTACAGTATTGAGACCCGGAGACATACGCTTATGAGGAGACTAATAAGATGAAATATGATGCATTTATCAGTTATCGCCATACCGAGCCGGATATGTACATAGCAAAAAAGGTTCACAAAGGTTTGGAAACCCTGAAAGTTCCCCGGGGAATAACCAAAAAAACGGGGAAAAAGAAAATAGAGCGTGTATTTCGGGATCAGGAGGAACTGCCCATAGGGAGTGATCTGGGGGATAATATCAGGGCGGCGCTGGAGCAGTCGGAGTACCTGATCGTTGTCTGCTCTCCCAGAACGCCTCAGTCCTATTGGGTGCAGAAGGAGATCGACACGTTTATCAGTCTGCACGGCCGGGAGCATATTCTTGCCATTTTGGTAGAAGGGGAGCCCCAGGAGTCTTTTCCGGAGAAGATCCAGGTGGATGAGGAGGGCAATCCAGTGGAGCCTTTGGCGGCAGATGTGAGAGGATCCTCCAGGCGGGAGATGGACCGCAAGATGAGGACGGAGATCATTCGGCTGGCGGCCCCGCTTTTGCATTGCAGCTATGACGATCTGCGGCAGCGCCACAGAGAGCGCCGCATGAAAAAGGCGATCTTTGCCGCGTCCCTGACGGCGGCGGCGGGAGTGCTGTTTGGAGCCTACAGCGCCTACAACGCGGCGATGATCCGGGAGAATTACAGGCAAAAGCAGATCAATCAGTCCAAATATCTGGCGTCCACCTCCTTAAGTCTTCTGGAAGAGGGAGACAGGCAGACAGCGGCCTTGGTGGCGCTGGAGGGCCTGCCTGCTCCGGGGGAGGACAGACCCTATGTGGCAAGCGCGCAGTATGCCCTGAGCGCGGCGCTGCACTGCTATGACACGGGGAATACTATAGGTATGGACAGAAGTTTGAAACATGATCTGCCGGTGCAGGACTTTTCTTTTGACGATACGGGGAGCAGGATCCTGTCTATCGATCAGGGAGGGACGGTCTATGTTTGGGAGGTAGCAGACGGCGCTCTGCTGGCTAAGATCCGGCCTGAGATCGATGACAGCGGTTATGTTGTCAAACCCCTTGGAGGCATGGTGTATGGAGATCATGTCCTGATCTGTGATCCGGATGGCGTGCGCAGTCTTACTTTTACAGGCGACGTGGAGTGGCAAGCGGACGTGGAGGAGAGGTATTCTTATTGCGAGATGGATGCGGAGGCAGGTATGGTTGCCTGTATCTCCAGCGAAAAGGTTGTCTTTTACGATATTGCCACGGGAGAGATGCTGGCAAGTATGGACAAGGGAGAAGAGAGTTCCTATGGCAGCGCCCATGCGTTTAGCGATGACAAAACAAAATTTGCCGTATCCCATTTTGATCGGGAGAGTACAGGGGGACTCGTCACGGTGTATGATTTTGCCGGAGGAACCAGCAAGAGCTATCCGGTGGCGGAGTCCTATGTGTCGCAGGTAGGTTTTTGCGCGGATGGAGAATTGATCGCAGTCAGCATTAAGGGGTTTGATTTTCAGACAATTTCCATAGGAGATGTGGAGAAGGGCTATGTGGAGAAAATAGACTGTGGGAGTGGAGAAAGGCTCTGGATGCAGGAATTTACATATCAGGCTATGGGGATGGATACTGCCGGAACGGTGCTGCGATGCAGGAAGTATCAGGATGAGGACACAGGCGCTCTCTGCGACCAGGTACTTCTGTCCGTAGACCAGAGCGCGTATACCTGGGACGCTGCCACAGGAGAGGCTTTGGCCCAGGTAAAGGTCACGGGAGGCATACGGGCTTTTCTGGCTTCTAAGAATGCCTGTTACGGTTATCTGGCCGAGAGCAACGGAACGGTGGACATTGTGGACATGACCAAGGGGGTCAATTATACCACCCAAGGCATAGAAACCGGCAAGAATATAATGGATCTGCGAATTAAGAACGGGGCGCTGGTGGTCAGCTCTTATGCCTCTCCCGAGCTTACCGTGATGAAATACCATGAAGGGTATGGAAAAAAAGAGATCGCGTCCTACGAGGATAACGTGGAGGATTTGGTCTGTTCCGTTGGGGAGACTTATTACGCGGTGAGGATCTACGGGGCATCTCAGCTGGAGAAGATGTATTTTTACCGGACAGAGGACGATTCCTGTGTGGGCGAGTGGGCCAGCGAGGAGGAAAGAGGCTATCTTAAGGCTTTTGGATTTTTGGATGACAGGCAGTTCGTCTTTGTTCACACGCGTGAGGGCATTATCTTTTATGATGTGGAAACGGGTGAGACAGAGCAGATAAAAATAGACTCGGATATGATATCTCCAGATTGCGACTGGAATGAAGATCTGGTGTTACTGTATGATATGAGAAAATATTATATAGTCGATCTGCGGCAGAAAAAACTGTTGTATAGCGGCGAGACGGGAGAGCATATCCATAGTGGCGTTATCTCGAAAGACGGCAGCAGGCTGTATTGCAATTTAGACGACAGCGGAATCTGCGTTGTGGATACGTCTTCCGGGAACATAGAGATTCTAGGGTTAGAGGGCTATCAGTTGATCCAGGGGGGAAATGACCAGGGGACATTGGTTTTAAGTCCCGACGGCAGATTGCTGGCAGCCGCCTGTGTGGACGGCAATCTGCGCGTACTGGATGTGGAAAAACGGGAGACGGTGGCCACGATCCCCTTTGCCAGCGCATACCATAGATTTATCCGTTTCACGGAAGATGCAAGCAGTGTGATGCTACAGGGGGACGACTACTATTTCCGTGTATATAATCTACAGAAACAGTGCTTTTCTCATATTGCTCCGGTACAGTATTACGCGATCCAACGGGAAGACATAAACCGGGAATCCAAGACTATAAGTCTTATCACTACATCGAATATGATCATTTTGGACGGGGAGAGTTATGAGAGAGTGGCGCAGGCAGAAAAGGGAATTGCCTATCTGCCGGGGCGGGGCGCGGTGTTTTGCAGGAATTACAGTTCGCTGTGCCGTTTCCCGTATATGACGCTGGATATGCTGCTGGAGGAAGAGCGCGCGCAGTTTGGCGACGCGCAGCTTACGGAACTTGAGCGGACGCAGTACAATGTGGACTAGTGGGCCGAAGCGCCCATTGGGCAGTATAAAAACGTGTCGGTGCGGTGGCACACCAGAGGGAGGACGGAATGAGATTAAGTGAGTTATTGGAGTATGATTCGATCGTGGTGCAGTGCCATGACAACCCTGACGCGGATGCCATTGCCAGCGGCTATGGAGTGTATACCTATCTGAAGGGGCAGGGAAAGGATGTGCGCTTTATTTACGGAGGCCGTTTCCCTATTCAAAAAAGCAATCTGGTTCTGATGGTAACGGAGCTGAAGATCCCCATTGAACATGTGGACGCACTGGAGGCGCCGGAGCTGCTGGTCACAGTGGATTGCCAGTACGGAGAGGGAAATGTGACGAAATTTGACGCCGGCAGGGTTGCCGTTATCGACCATCACCAGGTCAGCTCCGCTCTGCCCGCGCTCAGCGAAGTCCGCAGCAATCTGGGGGCATGCGCCACAGTGGTAAGGGAACTGTTAAGGCTGGAAGGAATAGATATCAATGGGGATAAAGGTCTGGCCACGGCTCTCTATTACGGACTTCTGACGGACACGAACAATTTCACGGAGATCTCTCATCCGCTGGATAAGGATCTGCGGGACGACGCCTTATTTGACCGGAGTCTGATCGTTCGTCTCCGCAACGCGAATCTGTCCCTGCGGGAGCTGGAGATTGCCGGAGCGGCGCTGATGAATTATCACTACCATGAGGATTATCATTTCGCGGTGGCCATGGCGGAGCCCTGCGATCCCAATATTCTCGGTATGATCAGCGATCTGATGCTGGAGGTGGACACGGTGGATACCTGTCTGGTGTACAGTGTGCTGCCCTTTGGCGTCAAGATCTCCGTGCGGAGCTGCGTCAAGGAGGTCAAGGCCAGCGAGCTGGCGGAGTTTATCACGGAAGGCGTGGGTTCGGGAGGCGGGCATCTGCAAAAGGCGGGCGGTTTTATACAGATGGAGCTGCTGGAGAAGGCATGTCCGCAGCCGAGTGGAGCGCAGGGAGAGACCTGCGAGAGCGATGAAAGCACGGAGAAAGCCGCAAACCGTAGGAGCGGATACATTCGAGAATATCTGCTTGGACGGATGGCCGGGTATTTTGACGGGATCCAGATCATTCACGCAAAGGACTACGACATAGATATTTCCGGCATGGCCGCGTATAAAAAGAAAAAGATCCCTCTGGGCTATGTGGAGGGCTGCCAGGTCTTCCCCACAGGCACCAAGGTCTGCATACGCACGCTGGAGGGCGATCTGGACGTGCAGATCAGCGAAGATCTGTACATAATGATCGGAATCCGAGGAGAAGTATATCCCAACGACAGGGTTAAGTTTGAGCGCAGTTATGAGAGATTGGACGTTCCCTACTCTTTTGCGGGGGAGTACGCGCCGGTGGTAAAGGATGTGATGGAGGGCAAGAACGTATCTCTGATCCCCTATGCCAAAACCTGTATTTCCAGCGGGGAAGTGCATATCTACGCCATGGAGCTGGATCACTGCGTGAAGGTTTTCACCGCGTGGGACGAGGAGAAATATATGCTGGGAAAAACAGGGGACTACCTTGCGGTGCGTATGGATGATCTGCACGACATCTACATTATAGAGAAGAGTATATTCCATAAGACTTATGAAAAGATGGATGCTTGCGAAAGGCAGTGACTGTGCCGGCGGCATTGCGTAAACTGCGCGGTCCGGCGCGGTATCACAGAATAAACCTGCACAGGCGGGAAAGAGGGAAAAATGGGACTGTTTAAATCTAAGAAGAAGGAATCTGAAAACGCGCGGCAGGAGGCTGTAGACAGACTGAAGGAGTATGATCCTTCGATCCGTCCGGGAGGAGTCTTTGTGGTAAAGCTGCTGATGAGAGAGCAGTGCGTTATGCCGTCTGCCCGGCAGATGCATGAGGTTTTGGCACGGCATCTGGGCAGGATAGAAAGCTTTGGCGAACAGAGCGCTGAGAAAGGTTTTGGCGGCTTTGCGGCGCTGGATTATATGGCAAAGTTCAGCGACAGGGAAGTGCCGGTGCAGTTGTGCGTAATGAACTGTCAGCCCTTCGACGGGGAGCAGATAGACGATATGCAGCGCAGCCAGATGTGGGATTGTCAGGGGGAGCGTGACCGTATCCTGTCGGAATGCGGATACGCAGTCTTTGCCAATGATATGCTGGGCGGCGGACTGAATACCCAGGTCCGCGCCAATATGCTCATGGATTATGTGGAGGCCCTGTTGGAGCTGTTTCCCACCTGCGAGGCGGTGCTCTTTCACAACTCCGGGAAAATGGTCATGGCGGACGCCATCCGAAACGGAGAGGTCAGGGGATTGAGCCGGTATATAAAGTATTGCGTCAACGTGCGCTTTTTCAATATCAGCGGAACCAACGACCATGTGATCGACACCCTGGGACTGAGCCTGCTCTATATAGAGGATCTGCAGTATCATTTTCACGATATGGACCCCAATTGGGTGGTGAACCATGCCTACAACATGGCCTCCTATATTCTGGACAACAATTGTCCCATCAAGGATGGCGATACCATCGACGGGATCGTCGAAGGGAGACTGGCACAGGATATCCAGTGGAAGTGCCATTTTGAGGATTCCCTGGTGGGACCCATGCGGCCCGTGCTGGACGTCTGTATGGACGGGTACGCGGCAGGGAAACGGGAATAGGGCGGGAACAAAACGGGAATAGGTAGAAATAAGAGCTAAATAAGTGAGGGAAGTATGATTCATGTATATCTGTTGGCGGTGAGTGAACTGCGACGCCGGATGGAGGAAATAGCGGCTCTGCCCGGGTGGGACAGACTGGCTCCCTGGCAGCAGGAGAAGATATCCCGCTGCACCCGGACTGGCACGAGAGCGCTGTGTATGGGGGGACAGCTGCTCTTGCAGTACGGAGCTCACAAAAAGAGTGTCTCCGAGAATCCGCAAAGTGGGAGAGGTGCGGAACAGGAAACAGACGGGACAATACTCTGGCAGCACTTGTCCTATCCCCGGCTGCTGGAGGAGATTCCGGCTCCCTTTCCGCTGCAGGCAGCCTATGGCCACCAGGGGAAACCCTATATCGTGGGTGTGCCCTGGCATTATAACCTGTCCCATTCAGGGGACTATGTGGCGCTAGCGGTGGGGGATGCTCCGGTAGGCGTTGATATTCAGCAGATGCGGCCCTGCCGGGATTCGCTGGTGAAACGCTTTTTTTCGGAGGAAGAGGCAGCTGTATATGAGAGTTTGACTGTCTCAGAGATCCCGGAGCGGAGCACGTCAGACGGCAGAAGACATGAAACTGCAAAGACTCTGTTCTACACGCTCTGGTGCCGCAAGGAGGCATATGGAAAGCTTAAGGGAACGGGCTTGACAGAGGATGTGTTAAAGCGTAATATGTTAGAGGATGTGGATGCGCATCTATATGAATATGGAGGAATACCCGGCTATCGCGTCTGCGTGTGCAGCGGGGAAATATAGGGCAACGATGAAGAGGCTGCTTGTATTTTTAAAAGATTATAAAAAGGAATCCGTACTGGCCCCGCTCTTTAAGCTGTTGGAGGCTTTTTTTGAGTTGTTTGTGCCTCTGGTCATGGCCAGCATCATCGACAAAGGAATCAGCAATGCGGATATGGGCTATATCGCCAGGATGGGTCTGTGCCTGTTGACATTGGCGGTGGTGGGGCTTGCCAGCTCAGTGACGGCCCAGTTTTTTGCGGCAAAGGCGGCGGTGGGATTTTCCACCAAGCTGCGCCAGGCGGTGTTTGAGCATATTCAGGGACTGAATTTTACCAATATAGACAAGGCGGGTACTTCCACGCTGATCACCCGCATGACCAGCGACATTAACCAGGTGCAGTCCGGGGTAAATATGGTGTTGCGGCTGTTTCTGCGCTCTCCGATCATCGTGTTCGGCGCTATGGTCATGGCCTTTACGATCGATGTAAAGTGTGCGCTGATCTTTGTGGTGGCGATCCCGCTGCTGGCTCTGGTGGTGTTCGGTGTGATGATGATCACCATGCCCATGTACAAAAAGGTGCAGAGCGCGCTGGATAAGGTACTGGGTATCACACGGGAAAATCTTACCGGTGTGCGTGTGATCCGTGCCTTCCATCAGGAAGAGATAGAGGAAAAGCGTTTCAGAGAACAGAACAGTGCTCTGTCTCATATGCAGACGGCCGTGGCAAGGATCAGTGCCGTTATGAATCCCGTGACCTATGTGATTGTCAACGGGGCGATCATTGCGCTGATCTACACCGGAGCCATACAGGTCAATGTGGGCAATCTGACCCAGGGCGAGGTGGTGGCGATCATCAACTATATGTCCCAGATCCTGGTGGAGTTGGTGAAACTGGCCAATCTGATCGTCACGATCACCAAGGCGCTGGCCTGCGCGGACCGGGTGGCGGGGGTGCTGGAGATTCCCACCGGAGAGGCGGAGGAAGTGCCCGGCATGTCTGGGACATCTGCCCAGAGAACAACACATCCCTATCTGGAGTTCGATCACGTATCCTTAACCTATCAGGGAGCGGGAGACAAGACCCTGCAGGATATGCATTTTAAAGTGGAAAGAGGCCAGACCATCGGCATCATCGGAGGCACCGGTTCCGGCAAGTCCTCTCTGGTCAATCTGATTCCCGGTTTTTATCCGGTGACGGAGGGCGCTATCCGGCTGGAGGGACAGGATATCCGAACCATACCCCCGGAGCAGCTCCGTGGCCGCATCGGCGTGGTGCCCCAGAAAGCGGTGCTTTTCAAGGGAACCATCCGCAGCAATCTGCAATGGGGAAAGCCGGACGCCACGGAGGAGGAGATGTGGCAGGCTATTGATACGGCCCAGGCCAGAGAGGTGGTGGAGGGCAAGGAGGGAAAGCTGGACGCGAAGATTGCCCAGAACGGCAAGAATCTCTCCGGCGGTCAGAGACAGCGTCTGACCATTGCCAGGGCCCTGGTCAGAAAGCCGGAGATATTGATATTGGATGACAGCGCCTCGGCGCTGGACTACGCCACGGATGCGAAACTCCGGTTGGCGCTGAAGGAGGTGGAGAAGGGCACCACCACCTTTATCGTGTCCCAGCGGGCGTCCACGATCCGTCACGCGGATCAGATCATTGTGCTGGACGACGGCATGATCGCCGGTATGGGCACTCATGAGCAGCTGCTGGAGAGCTGTGAGGTCTACCAGGAGATATATTATTCTCAGTTTGAGAGGGAGGCTTGAATGTGGGCCGCGCAAGGATATTTCGCAAGGGATGTCGGTGCGGCTTTTTTCTTATCGGAAGACAGAATGCATGTCACCGTCTTGCCTTTTTACCGAAGAATCCTGTGAGGAGCATGGGCGCCGACCGGAAACGGATAGCATGGGTGCGCCGGATCATTTGGAGGAGTTGTCATGCCGGAGAAAAAAGAAGAAACAGGTTCGGTTTATCGGATCGGCGAGCTTTCCCGGATCACGGGAGTGAAGGCGGGAACCATTCGGTTTTATGAGAAATGCGGTTATGTGGGGCCTGTGGGCAGGAGTGCCAATAATTATCGGTTCTATGACCGGCGGCATGTCTTTCAGGTCCGTGTCTGCAGGCTGGTGTTCGGCGGTTTTGTGAATCGGAGGCTGCGCAGGGAAAGTCTGAAGGTCCTTGACGCGGCGGCGCGATGGGACATGGCGGCCTATGCGGAGGAGACGGCCAACTACCAGAGGGCAGTGGAGGAGGACATAGACAGAACCGAAAAGGCCATAGCGATCTGCATGGAGCGGATGGGGGAGAAGGCAGGAGAGGATTGCCGTTACACCAAAAAGCAGGCTGCCGCCCTGGTAGGCGTGACGCCGGAGTCGATTCGCAACTGGGAGCGCAACGGTCTGTTGGGGCAGTTTGAGCCATATCAAAAGCGGTTTTACGGGCAGGCGCTTATAAACCGCATGTATGTGATACGGCTGCTTTTGGATACCGGCTACAGTATGATGGCCATCAGGAGCTTTATGCAGGAATACACAAGCGACCGGAGGGGAGAGGCGAAAATGCTGTTGCTGGATCCCCGGCAGAGCGAAGAGCTGCGCTATCTCTCGGACCGGTATCTGGAGGCGCTGCTGCAACTGCAAAAGAAAGCTCTGCAATTGCGGGGGATGGCGTCAGACAGGCCGAATACATGAAGACCGGGGGCATTATGTAAATCATTAAAAGTTCTTAATTTCTTATAACCTTCTATTTGTACACCACCTTTTTTGAATATGTTATGCTTGACAAAGCGGCGGTTCCCTGAACAGCGGCGGGCATATTTGCGCGCATTTCAGCGAATGTTTCTGGCTGTGTTGCGGAGTCGTTTACAGAAATATCAGGGGGTGTTCATGAAAAGTAATATTTTCAGCAATTACAAATTCATGTTAAAGACAATATGCCAGGTTTCCGCGTCCCGGATATGGCTGACTATATTTTTTACGGTCATAAACGATTTATTTTCCATATTGTACAATGTACTCTTCTTTGCGTATTTTATGGATGGGGTGGAAAAAGGGAAAAGCATCGCCGCGATCGGTAAGGTATTGATTGTTTTCCTGCTGATCAACATAGTGTTTGAAATATTAAATTCCTATTACAACCAGGCGTATATTCCTCAAAACGATGTCAAGCTCTCCCTGTTTTTAAAAAATATGATTTACAGGAAGATCATGGCGGTTGACATAGAATGTTTTGATGATCCGGAATATTACGATAACGTGACTTTTGCGTTAAATGACCTGTTTGACAGAGTAAAAAGTATCTTAAACAATATCGCCCGGTTTGTTTCTCATACATGCTGTGTTATGGTGCTGATCGGGTATTTCGCGCAGATTGATTTTGTCATTGTAATGATATCGCTTATCTCCGTATTGACGGGATTGTTCTTTGAACCTCTTATCAATAAGTACAGATATGGCTATGCAAAGGAGAGTCTGAAGTATCAGCGAAAATACGATTATGTGAAAAGAGTTTCCATTCAGGCGGAATGCGCGCAGGAGCTGAGGACCACCAATGTGAAAAACGTTCTGAACAAAATGCTTGATGATGCGTTTGGGGGATTAAAGGCGCTGCTTAAAAGGTATTACGGAAAAATAACAATGTTGGACAGCATACAGGTCCTTTTCGGATTTGGCGTTGTATCCTGTGTTACAACGCTCATCTCGATCTATAGAATAGTCGTGGATAAGTCGGTGACGATTGCGATGTTCCTGCCTTTGATGGGGGCGATAGCGCAGTTTACCTGGAGGGCGTCCTCGGTGATAAGCTGTTTTACCGGTATTTTGGATGACAATATCTACTTGAATAAATTCAATGGGTTTTATCGGTATGAACCGAAGGTGGTATCGCGCAGGGAGGAAACGGTGGATGTGTCTTTCAGCGGAATTAAGATAGATCATCTGTATTTCAAATATAATGAGAACAATCCTTATGTGCTGAAAGATATATGTATGGAAATCCGGCCGAGACAAAAGATTGCCCTGGTTGGGTATAACGGGGCCGGAAAATCCACGCTGATCAGCCTGATCCTGCGCCTGTACGATCCGAATGAGGGCAGCATCACTTATAATGACAGGAATATCTGTGATTACAATGTTAAGAACTATCGCAGTAAATTTGGGATCGTTTTTCAGGACATAAATGTGTATGCAGCCACCGTGGGCCAAAATATCGCCATGGACAGGAAGGTTTATTCGGATGAAGAAATGCAAAAGGTCATGAGTGCGTTGCGTCTGAAAGAAAAGATAGACGGTTATGCAGATGGGTTTCGCACACAGTTGACCCATGAATTGTCTGATGCGGGCGAGATGCTTTCCGTGGGTCAGTGCCAATGTCTGGCGCTGGCAAGGATCTTTATCGATCCGGAGAAACAGCTCTATATCCTAGACGAACCCACCAGCGCGCTTGACCCTGCTGCGGAAGAAGGGATTTTTGAGACGATCAACAGTTATTTGGCGGATAAGACGGTGATATATATATCCCACAGATTTTCGGCGTCTAAAATAGCCGACAGGATTTATTTCATGGAAAAGGGGCAGATTGCGGAGCAGGGAACCCATGACGAGCTGATCCTCCAGGGCGGGAAATATGCGGATATGTTCAATATACAGGCCAAATATTATAGAGACGGGGCGGGGGCGGCGTCCAGCGGCGGCCCCACGGAGGAAACGTAAGGGGTGTAGTGGGGGTGTAGTATGAAAAAGGTGATTCAGAACAATCTGTATATGTTGCAAATATTCTTCAGAGCAGTTCCGCTGTATTCAATCGGCTTTGCGTTTCTGACGGTAGCCAGAAGTATTTTGTTCAACACCGTGGGAAATGTTCTGTTCATACAGTATATTGTCAAGACGGTGGAATCCGCCGTTGCTCATCCGGGAGATATGCAGAAAATGCTGACGCGGCTGATCGCTGTGACCTGCGTATACTATGGGTTGGTACTTCTGTTTAACACCGTCATGGAGGGAATCTTTCATAACGGTGCGAAAAACGCGGAAATCAAGGTCCATCGTGTCTTTGCGAAAATGGTGTTTGAGAAATCCGTTTCCATCGATCTTGGATGCTATGACGACCAAAAGTATTACAACGATCTGGTGGCTGCCAACAATGAGTCAAATAACAGGGCCTGGAGCACTTACAGGAATTTTGTCAATCTGATCGAGAACCTAACGGTATTGCTCTCGCTGTTTTATATCATCAGTTCGCTGGATTTTGTCGTTTTTGTCCTGGCGGTGGTGATTAACGTTCTCTCTTTTTGGTATCAGATCAGGCTTAATAAGATCAACGGTGAAATCTATAATAAAACGATACCCCTGTTGAAAGAGATCGGCTATGTGAATCGCATGTTTTTCTTAAAGCAAAATGCGAAAGATATTAAGATGACGAATATCGGAGAGGTTCTGCTGGATAAAATGACTTCTTCCTCAAAAAAGCTCAGTGAGATTCATGCATTATACGGAGCCAAAAAGACTTTTGTCTGCTCCGGCGATCATCTGATGAGGAAGATCCTGGGAGATTTTGCCGCATTATTTTATCTTGCCTACATGGTGCTCGTGAAATGCGCGTATACCTTTGACGTGATGACTGCATTGTGGAACGCTTACGGCACGATAAAAGGGAACATGAATAACTTTGTCAACTCGATCAAGGAACTGCATAATAACAGTATATACATCGAGAAATTCATTCATTTCATGGAAAGGAAAAACGGCATCGTGTCGGATAAGGGCCTGAAAATCAATGCCGATACGCCGATCACCGTTGAGTTTGCGGATGTGTCTTTCTCCTATGACGGAGAACATAAGATCCTGGACGGATTGAATCTAAAAATCAGAGCCAATGAAAAAGTGGCAATCGTGGGCAGCAATGGCGCCGGAAAGAGTACGCTGGTCAAGCTTTTGCTGAGACTGTATGATCCTGACAGGGGCAAAATCCTGGTAAACGGGACGGATATTCGGGACTATGACCCAGCGTTCTATCGAAAGAATCTATGCAGTATATTGGTTCAAAACTTCCAGATGTTTGCGGCAACGCTGTATGAGAACGTCAAAATGGATAGGGTGGACAAAAAAGCGGAAGGGGCCGGCTTGGATCAGGCGCTTGGTATGGTGGGGCTGCGCCATGTGGTGGAGCGCCTGCCTGCTCAGGGAGACAGCGAGTATTCAAGAGAATTCAACGGCGACGGCGTGGTATTCTCAGGAGGACAAAAGCAAAAACTGGCGCTGGCCAGGGTGTTGTTCAGTGACAAAAGAATGGCGATTCTGGACGAGCCCTCCAGCGCCTTGGACCCTAAAGCGGAGAGTGAATTTAATGAACTGGTATTTCACATGCTGCCGGAGAGGACTATTGTCATCATTTCTCATAGGCTGTCTACAACGAGAATGGCGGACAGGATCATTCTGATTCAAAACGGAAAGGTGGCGGAAGACGGTTCCCATAACGAGTTGATGAAGAACAACGGCATATACGCCAAGATGTTTGAAATGCAGTCCGGGAGGTATAAATAATGCAGAAATATATATCCATTAGAGGCGCGAGAGAGAACAATTTAAAAAATATCAGTCTGGAGATCCCCAGAAATAAGATCACCGCAGTGGTTGGAGTCTCGGGATCGGGCAAGTCCTCTCTTATAATAGACATATTGCAGAAGGAGAGCATGCGGCAGCTCTTTGATACGATGGGGAGTCCGAATCAGGTGAAAAAGCCCCTGGTAGACAGTGTTGAGGGCTTGTCCCCGGTTATCTATATAGACCAGCACATCACCAACCGGAATCCCCGGTCCACGGTGGGGACGGCCACGGATCTTTTGCGGTATATCAGGCTGTTGTATGCGCAGGCGGGAGTTCGTGAGTGCGGTTATTGCCAAAACAGGATACCGCCGTCGATCTCGGAGTATGGGAACGATTTAGACTGCTCCGACGATGTGAACGATCCGTCCGAGATTTTAAAGGATAAATGTCCTGCCTGCGGACAGGAGATCAGAAGATTCCGGATGTCCGATTTTTCCTACAATAACCCTGGCGGCGCATGTCCTAAATGTCATGGCATCGGCCAGATCTACAGCGTGAACAGGAGCGTTGCGATTGACGAGGAGCTGTCGGTTTATGATGGGGCTTTTAAGAGCTGGGGGAAAAATGAGATCAAGGCTTATGTCCCCATAGTTCTGGCCGCAGGCAAATACTACGGATTCGCGTTTGACCCGAATGAAAAAATAAGGAATCTCTCACCCCAGGCAAAAGCTTTTCTCTATTACGGCAATGAGGATCAGCGTTTTGCGAAATATTATCCCGACACGCCAAGACCAATTGATAAGAAGTACCTGTTTATGGGGTTCATAAACGACATGGAAGTCAAATATGAGAAAATGTTGGACAATGAGGACTGGACAGAGCGTTTCGGCAGGTTCATGACCCGGGGAGAGTGCCGGGAGTGCGGCGGCAGCAGGCTGTCAAAAGAACTTGAAACGGTGAAGGTCAACGGCGTATCCATAAATCAACTGATGCTGTATTCACTGGAGGAAATACGGAATTGGATATTGGACTACAGGGAATACAGTAAAAATCTTTTCGAGTATAAGCTTGTGGGAGAAACAGCAGAATGGATCCTGGGAAAGCTGAACGAGCTGATCGGATTAGGGCTGGGGTATTTATCGTTATCGAGAGCCGTCATCTCTCTTTCCTTCGGTGAGCATCAGAGACTGCGGGTGGCGAATATTCTGGGCTCGAATCTAACGGAAATGATCTACATATTTGACGAGCCGACCATAGGATTGCATCCTGCCGACAACGATATGATCATTCGTGCCATTAGCGCGCTGAAAAATAAGGGAAACACAATCATTATCATAGAGCATGACTTAGACTTGATCAGAAAAGCGGATTATATTGTGGAAATCGGTCCGGGGGCAGGCGCTGACGGCGGGCAATTGCTGTTTGCCGGAACTATGGATGAACTCCTAAAGTCGGAAAAATCCGTAATGAAAAACTATCTGCGGAGGAAGTGCGATCCTCTGAAGGAAAGGGATTGCATGCAGGGCGACTGCATAAAGATAAAGAATGCCCGGAAACACAATCTTCAGGGGATCAGCGTAAATATTGCGTTAAATAAGATCAATGTGATCACAGGCGTTTCCGGCAGCGGAAAATCCTCCCTGGTTTTTGACGTGCTCGCAGAGACGATGGAAAATTATTATAAGAAGGGCATTAAGGATGAAAACATGGAGGGGTACGAGCAGATCGATCATGTGATCTGTATGTCTCAAAAGCCCATAAGCAAGGGAGCAAGATCGAATATAGCGACCTATACGGACATCTACACGGATATCCGCAGGCTTTTTGAAAAACAGCCGGAGGCCCAAAGGATGGGATTGGACAAGAAGGATTTCTCGTTTAACGTCAGAGGCGGACGGTGCGACCGCTGTGAAGGACAGGGAAAGATTGCGTTAAACATGGTATTAATGCCGACCATGGAAGTGCAGTGTCCGGTGTGCAAAGGGAAACGTTTTAATAAAAATGTCCTGGAAGTTCAATACAGAGACAGGAGCATCACGGATATCTTAAACACCACTTGCGATAACGCGCTGCCGTTATTTCGCGATGTGCCCGGTATATACAGGGTTTTGCAGGCAATGAGTGAGATCGGGTTGGGCTATCTGACCATCGGACATCCGTTAAATCAATTGTCTGGAGGAGAATGCCAGAGAATCCGGCTGGTCAGAGAGCTCTCCCAAAATAAAAAAGGGAAGAATCTGTATGTGCTCGATGAACCTACTACGGGTCTGCATCCGAGAGACATAGAAAAATTGGTCTTGATCATGAAGGGTTTGATACGAAACGGTCAAACATTGGTTGTGATCGAGCATAACCTTGATCTGATGCTGGAGGCTGACCACATAATTGATCTGGGGACTGGCGGAGGAGTTGAAGGCGGCAGGCTGGTCTATCAGGGAAGTGTGGGCGGTCTGGCGAGAAGAGAAGAGTCGCGTACAGGCCGCTGCGTCAGGGAATATATTTTGTCTAAAAAGTAGTTGACAGATGCTGGAAAAGCGTTTATAGTACTAAATGTAGCGTAAAATCAAGATATTAAACGAGGAAAGGAGGCAGTCAAAATGTTAAATCTGTTAGTTAGAGGAACGAAGATCAACAGCGATTTCAATGGTATTGTCTCCCGAGGGTGTGTGATATTGCCGATCTGACCGTTTTCGGCAGTACACACATGTGCATATATAGATAAGCTGAGGGCATGACATACATCTGTAGGTTATGCCCTTTCTGCGTCTAAAAATGCATGCGGGAGAGGAAACAGTGCGGTATCCCGGAAGATAGGGGATATGCGGAAATGAGGAAGAAATGAATTTACCGGGAAGTTTTACAGAGGTCATACGTAAGTATGGCATTGACAAAAAGGATATTATATTTGCGGCTACGGGAGATCTGGACGAGGAGCAGCGTTTCGCGGATTCCATCGTGGCGCTGACCGGAGAAAAGCTGATCGTTGCCAGATATCCTTATAAGGCAAAACAGGAGTATCGGCTGGGCGGCTATAACAGTTGGTCAATGGAGCGGGAAAAGAGTATGGAGGAACCGGCAGTGCTGTTGTACGATCTGGCCGATGTGGAGAAACTGGAAGTGATCCGTCAGGTCAGCACCGGCATCCTGATGGGGCGCATCGGCGGCGTGGACAGATATCTGTGTCAGTTCTCCAACACCAGGATGGAGGCCTTTATGCGGATCGGCCGCCTGCTGGAAAAAATGAAAAAAGAGGAGGAGATCACCCAGGAGGATCTGGATGTGAAACGAGGAAAGGAGTGCTGCCCCAAGTGCGGCATGATCTATCCCGACCAGGAGCGCAAGGTCTGCCCTAAATGTATGGATAAAGGCTCTATTTTGCTGCGGGTAGTCTCCTACTTCAAGCCCTACAAGCTCAGGCTGGGAGTTATGATGTTCTGCTATCTGGCCACGGCAGGGCTGAATCTGATATGGCCCTATCTGAGCGGTACGGTGCTGTATGACAAGGTGCTGGCCAAGGATGAAGGTTTCCTTGCCATGGTGCATCTGCCCGCCGGGCGGTTCGTACTGGCGCTGGGCATCTTGGTGCTGGTCATGATCGGCACCAAGATACTGCTGCAGGGCCTGGGGATATTGCAGGGCGCTCTGACGGCCCATATCGCCCCGGAGGTGGTGGCAAAGCTTAAGAGCCAGGTGTTTGAATCCATGGGAAAGCTGTCCATCAGTTTTTTCACCAGAAGACAGACAGGCGGACTGATGACTCGGGTGTCTGATGACGCGGAGGAGATCTCCAGCTTTTTCATCGACGGTATCCCCTACTTTTTCATCAATGTGGGAACCATTATCGCCACCTGTATCATTATGTTTATATTAAGTCCCGTTCTGGCGCTGGCCTCGGTAGTGCTGATGCCCATTCTGTTTTTCATCAGTTATCTGCTGATGCCCAGACTGTGGCATTATTACGGCAAGCGGCACCGGGCCAACCGCAGGCTCAACGCTCAGATGAACGAGAACTTTACCGGAGCCAGAGTGGTCAAGGCTTTCGGTCAGGAAGAGCAGGAGATGACCCGTTTCAGTAAGAACAATGATAAAGTGCGCGGCGCTGAACTGGATGTGTCCAGATATGACTGCAGATTTACGGCGCTGTATATATTTGTGGAGGATATGCTGACATTTTTGGTGTGGGCAGTGGGCGGAGCGCTGATCATCAGCGGCTCTGATATGGAACTGGGACTGCTGATCACTTTCAGCGGCTATGTGGGGCAGCTCAAGGGCCCTCTGGATTTTATGTCCAGGATCATCCGCTGGTATACCAATGCCATGAACTCGGCCCAGAGGCTGTTTGAGATCATCGACGCGGTGCCGGAGGTAAGGGAGGCTGCCGATCCCGTGCGGCCCGAGCATTTCCGGGGAGAGATCACGCTGGAGCATGTTACCTTTGGCTATGAACCCAATAAGCCTATTTTGAAAGATGTGAGTTTCCATGTAAACGCTGGGGAGGTACTGGGGATAGTAGGCCGCTCCGGCGCCGGAAAATCCACGCTGGTGAACCTGATCTCCCGTCTCTATGACACCCAGGAGGGACAGGTGCTGGTGGACGGCATCAATGTAAAACGGTACGGATTCAACGAACTGCGCAGGAACGTGTCCATGGTATCTCAGGAGACTTATATTTTCATGGGTACAGTGGCGGAGAACATCGCTTATGCCCGGCCTGAGGCCACCAGGGAAGAGATCATACAGGCGGCCATACAGGCCAGCGCCCACGACTTTATCTGCAAGATGCCCCAGGGGTATGATACGATCCTGGGTCATTCCAACCGGTCTTTGTCCGGAGGAGAAAAACAGAGGATCTCCATCGCCAGGGCTATTCTGGCAGATCCCAAGATCCTGATCCTGGACGAGGCCACATCGGCGGTGGATACGGAAACCGAATTGGCGATCCAGAAATCCCTGGAGCAGTTGGAAAAGGGCCGGACCGTGCTGTCCATCGCCCATCGCCTTTCCACGCTGCGCAACGCCACGCACCTGATCGTATTGGATGAGGGAAAAGTGACGGAGTCCGGAACCCATGAGGAGCTGATGGCTCTGAAGGGAACCTTCTATAAATTGAGCGAGCTGCAGACGAAGGCTCTGGCCATGCGCGGTTTGGAATAAGATTGAGAAAGGAAACGAAATATCATGGAAGACAATAGAGAAAATGCCATGCCGGACTTATTGGACTTGCAGGAGTATGATGAGGAGGCTTTGAAAAAGGAGTCGGAAGAGGTGCTGCAGATGCGCCTAATGACGGCGGAGAACGCAGTGTTTACCCGCACGGAGGGAGGCTTTCTGGCACTGGAATTCGGCGGAAAGAAATATGACAGAGTGGGCGTGTATCTGACTTTTCCCCTGACGAACCCGCAGGAGTATATCTCTGTCCGGGAGGCGGACGAGAAGGCCAGAGAGATCGGTATGATCCGCTCTTTGCAGGATATGCCAAAGGACGTGCAGGACATGATACAGGAGCAGGTGCGTCTGCGGTACTTTATGCCTGTGATCCGCAAAGTCATGGATGTCAAGGACGAGTACGGCTATGCCTATTGGCATGTGCAGACGGATTTCGGCAGCTGTCGGTTTACCACCCATATGGGAGGGGACGCCGTGATATCTTTGGGCGAGGCCCGCTACCAGATCACGGACATAGACGGCAATCGCTACGAACTGCCCGACCTGTATGCCCTGACCGTCATGGAACGCAAGAAACTGGATCTGTTTATCTAGTATAGCACTTTTTAATTAACTGCATTTTTTGAAAATGTTTCAGTAACCAC
>CAZGVI010000054.1:0-20768 GCA_964529395.1 uncultured Acetatifactor sp. | reverse complement strand
ATTTACGGGCTTTCTCGGCTTTCCGTGTCCGTATCTGCCGGAAACTAAGACACCCATATGCGCACAAGTTATTGCTCCTAATTTCTAACTACCACAAATCATTGCTTTGCTATTCGTTTGTACAGTAGTTCTCTTTCCTCATCAACCAATACCTCAAATAGTTCATAAAGTTGGTTCAAAAGCATAAATACTTCATACATTTTCCCCAGTTTTATATCTTCCATTTTAGAAATATCTAAATATTCTTGTCTAAGGCAATGATATTCTAAATTACGGATTTTCTCATAATGAGCATAAACTTCCCCTTTCATTATTCTATTGAATATATTTATACATTCGGAAAACAAATTCATATTATTTATCTTTTCAAGTATATCATCAATATACATATTTTTAAAATTATCTATAGACGTATATTCCTGTCTAAAATCATATTTACACAAAATAAACTTTGCAATTTTTTCACACACCGAATATGCTTTCACTGATGCATGAAAATAGTAGCATTCCGGTGTTATCACTTCATTATCAATATATTTTTTAAAATCACTTTCTGAAAAAGCAAAAGTTTTATTTCCATTTATATGATAATTTAAACAACTAATATAGACATTAACTGACCTTATCATTTCTTTTGCACGAAAAATTGCATCTATAAGAAGATTATATCTGATAGAACTCGCCTCGTCACCTAAATCAATACAGTATTCATTTATTTTATTAATTACATTTCTATACTCTTCCCTTAACTTTTCATACCTATCTTCTAATAATGCTGACTCACAAACAAAATTGCGGGTGCATATTGCATATTCACAAATTAATCTTTCTGCACAGTTAAACTGGCAATTCATATTTTTTTCACTTAATTCTATTATGATTTTTTCCATTAATCGAATATAAATATCCTGTTTCTTCTTTATTGATTGAATCCATTTATTCAATTCATCCATAGAAACTTCATGCATTTTATTAGTAATATAATCACATTCATCCATATTTATTCGTAATTGATTATTTGAAACATAAAATAATTTTTTTAAATCTTCTTCAATTTCCATACACTCTAGATGTGTTGAAATAAAATGTTCATTATTATTTCGTTTCCACTTAATTTTCTTGCTATTATAGTTTCCTTTTATACTTCTCAAATCTACAATAATATCATCTTCTGTTGTACGATGCTTTTTTATCAAATCATACAGCGGTTCAATTGACTTTCGTGAAAAAATGATACTCACATCTAATTGGTCAATTATGCCAACAAGTAAAATCAATCGTTCCCATATCATATCATCTTGCAAAATAATATTCTCAAAATAATAATTGGGGTTGAACGAAATCGTGTTATTACTATTTTTATATGACACATAAAATGCATATATATTTCGCTGTACATCCTCAATTAAATCTATGCAGTCATTTACAATCGCCACAACCAAATATTGCTCTTTAGACGCATCGATAAATCTCAATTTTATATCAACCAAATTTCCTAATTTACTTTCTATTTTTTCGATTCTATTTTTTATATCATCTATACACATATCTAATACCTCTATTCTTTTTTGCAATATTACAATAACTATATCGTCATCTATATCCATTAAAACACCTTTGGCGATGACCAAAATATCTTATACTGTCTATCTGCAACATATACAAAAACATACAAACAAAATCCTTTTCATTATCTCATAATAAACAAAAGCTACAAATTTCGCATACAAACAGGCGAAACTCCAAACTATCACGGAAACCCTTATACTTTCGCGCAAAACTCGGATACTATCACGGAAACTGCCGACTTTTGCGTGATAGTATAATTTTGCCCCAATCGCCATATTATCAGCGGCATCAAAAACGCAAAAAAGAGAGGCCCACCAACCACTCCGGTGAACCCCTCTACGCTCAAAATCCCTTGATTTTAAGCCATTCTTCAATACTTTCGCCTGCGAGTACCCAAATTCCTATGGCATCAATTTGAGATAGCCGCCTGTACCGCCATTAAGCTTAGTGGACTTTCACCTCTAGTGTATGTAATTTTATCCCACCAATCATTTTACAATGGGATATATTTTTCATAAATCGTTTTTATATAAATACATCCATTCCTGACACAACAAAAAGAATACCACTATCCAATGATATATATAAGCACTCACGAAAATCATTACAATATTAACTGAAATCTTATGATATATCATTTTCTCTAAAAATATATGCAACAATAAAACCCATTCTTTTATATTTTTTTGACTCAATCCGACATGTTCTTTGTAGCCCTTAAATCAATATAGGATATGTAAATAGTATAGCATTTTGCCGTATTATATGCAATGTGCTTTTTCTAAACCAAATCTAGTTTTCTTTCATTATTTATTATTTTTTCTATAATTTACACTTTTCCATATTATCAGCATGTTAAATAATGCGCTATAGAATTGCTTTATTCCTATGTGGAGATATTTTCAAAAAACACCGATTCACAGAATTGAAAGAAGGGAAAAATTGTCGAGCAGGAGTGAAAAGGGTTTCCATATTGAGGCGTTTCATCCCTTTCCTTTTGATTTAAATAAATTCCTCTGGCCCAACCCCATACCTGTTGGATATTAGCCGCCGCAAGCATGCTTTGACCCACTCCCGCCTTGATTCAATATAACCGTTCCCATCATAAAAGACAGAGGAATCACCCTCATCCAGTTCTACACAGACATCATTTCTTATGTTCAACTTCCCCTAAAACTAAAAGGTTCTATCCACAATCTGAAACCGACTAATCAATTGATTCAACGTTTTTTCCTGTGGACTCATCTATATTTACAAACTTAACGAAATACCCTTACATAAATATCTTGTAGAAGGTTTAGAGCAGAGGAGAAGGAAGACCGAAAGGGGCAGAGGAAGAAAAGAGCCTTGCGGGGAGGAAGAAACCCAGCAAGGCCCTGATTATTACTTATTTTCTCTTCCGCCACAGGAAAAATTAAAATCTGCGGGGAGGAAAGATTGGTTCTGCAAGAACAAAATACAATCCCTACTACTTATTCGCGATCGCCGCCTGCGCCGCAGCCAGTCGAGCGATAGGCACACGGAACGGTGAGCAGGACACATAATCCAGACCGATCTTGTGGCAGAACTCTACGGAAGAAGGATCTCCGCCGTGCTCGCCGCAGATACCTACATGCAGCTTGGGATTCACGGGCTTGCCCAGCTTGATGGCCATCTCCATCAGCTTGCCGACGCCGGTCTGATCCAGCTTGGCAAAAGGATCGCTCTCCAGGATCTTGGTATCATAGTAAGCGTTCAGGAACTTGCCTGCGTCGTCACGGGAGAAACCAAAGGTCATCTGGGTCAGGTCGTTGGTACCAAAGCAGAAGAAGTCAGCCTCTTTAGCGATCTCGTCAGCAGTAAGCGCCGCACGGGGAATCTCGATCATAGTACCTACCTCGTACTCCAGCTTGATGCCTGCCGCAGCGATCTCGGCGTCGGCGGTATCTACCACTACCTTCTTGACAAACTTAAGCTCCTTAACCTCACAGATCAGAGGAATCATGATCTCGGGCTTTACATTCCAATCGGGATGAGCCTTCTTCACATTGATCGCCGCACGGATAACCGCCTTGGTCTGCATCTTGGCGATCTCAGGATAGGTTACAGCCAGACGGCAGCCTCTGTGGCCCATCATCGGGTTGAACTCATGCAGGGATGCAATGAGATTCTTGATATACTCAACAGACTTGCCCTGTGCGGCAGCCAGTTTCTCAATGTCAGCTTCCTCAGTGGGAACGAACTCATGCAGAGGGGGATCCAGGAAACGGATGGTGACCGGGTTGCCCTCCAGAGCCTCATACAGCGCCTCGAAGTCGCCCTGCTGATAAGGCAGGATCTTCTCCAGTGCAGCCTCTCTCTCCTCTACAGTGTCGGCACAGATCATCTCACGGAACGCGGCGATTCTGTCCTCCTCAAAGAACATATGCTCGGTACGGCACAGACCGATACCTTCAGCGCCCAGCTCACGAGCCTTCTTAGCGTCTGCGGGAGTATCCGCGTTGGTACGAACCTTCAGGGTTCTGTACTTGTCCGCCCAAGCCATAACACGGCCAAAAGTACCTGCGATGGTAGCGTCTACTGTTTTGATCTGGCCCGCGTAGATATTACCGGTAGTGCCGTCGATGGAGATATAATCTCCCTCATGGAACTCCGTACCAGCCAGAGTAAACTGCTTGTTCTCCTCGTCCATAGCGATATCGCCGCATCCGGATACACAGCAGGTACCCATACCACGGGCAACCACCGCTGCGTGAGAGGTCATACCGCCACGAACCGTCAGGATACCCTGTGACACTTTCATACCGGTGATGTCCTCGGGAGAAGTCTCCAGACGAACCAGAACCACCTTCTCGCCTCTTGCGTGCCATGCCTCCGCGTCCTCGGCGGTAAACACGATCTTACCGCAGGCAGCGCCGGGAGATGCACCCAGACCCTTGCCAAGAGGGGTAGCTGCTTTCAGAGCCGCAGCGTCAAACTGGGGGTGCAGCAGTGTATCCAGGTTACGGGGATCGATCATAGCCACTGCCTCGGCCTCGGTCTTGTGACCCTCGTCCACCAGATCGCATGCGATCTGCAGAGCGGCCTGCGCGGTTCTCTTACCGTTACGGCACTGCAGCATGTACAGTTTCTTGTTCTCAACGGTAAACTCCATATCCTGCATATCATGGTAGTGGTTCTCCAGAATCTCACATACCTTGATGAACTCTTCATATGCCTCAGGGAACTCCTGCTCCATCTGCGCGATAGGCATGGGTGTACGCACACCTGCCACCACGTCTTCGCCCTGGGCGTTCTTCAGGAACTCACCCATCAGTTTCTTCTCGCCAGTAGCCGGATCACGGGTGAAAGCAACGCCTGTGCCGGACTGGTCGTTTAAGTTACCAAATACCATGGGCATTACGTTTACAGCGGTACCCCAGGAATAAGGGATATCGTTGTCACGACGGTACACATTGGCACGAGGGTTGTCCCAGGAACGGAAAACGGCCTCGATAGCCAGTTTCAACTGCTCTACGGGATTGGAGGGGAAATCCTTGCCCAACTGTTTCTTGTACTCGGCCTTGAACTGCTCCGCCAGAGTCTTTAAGTCGGCGGCGGTCAGATCCACGTCGTACTTAACGCCCTTCTCCTCTTTCATCTTGTCGATCAGCTGCTCGAAGTACTTCTTGCCCACTTCCATAACAACGTCGGAGAACATCTGAATGAAACGTCTGTAAGAATCGTATACAAAACGCTCAAAAGCAGGATCCGGGTTGCCGGCGATCATAGCCGCGACCACCTCGTCGTTCAGACCAAGGTTCAAAATGGTATCCATCATACCGGGCATGGATGCTCTCGCGCCGGAACGAACGGAAACCAGCAGGGGATTCTTCAGATCGCCGAACTTCTTGCCGTTGATCTTCTCCATCTGCGCAACGCCTTCCATGGCCTGTGCCATGATCTCGTCGTTGATCTTACGTCCATCCTCATAATACTGTGTGCAGGCTTCTGTAGTGATCGTGAAACCCTGCGGTACAGGAAGACCGATGCTGGTCATCTCAGCCAGGTTAGCACCCTTGCCGCCAAGAAGATTACGCATGGTCATGTCGCCTTCTGCAAACGAATAAACCCATTTCTTCATGTTTGTCTATCTCCCTTTTCTTTAATATATTATATAATGCTTGATATTCGGACATAATATTCCCGAACTCGTAACTCCCATTTTATCAATTTGACAAAAAAATATCAAGGTCTTTAAAATAATTCTTTTTTTCTTCCGTCACTTTCAGCATTGTATTCAAAAGCCTTTTAATTATGATTCCTGGTTTTGGCAAAAATATACAAAAATGTAAGCATTTACATTTCTATTTTCTCCTTTTACTTTAAAAAAATGGATTAATGCTTGCATTTTCCGGGAATTTCAGTAAAATAAGAAGAAGTGTAACTACAGAATCAGCATAACTCAAATATTAAGAAAGGTTTCCGAATATGATCAGTGCAAACAATGTAACTTACCGTGTGGGCAAGAAAGCCCTGTTTGAAGACGTAAATATCAAATTCACCGAGGGCAACTGCTATGGCCTTATCGGCGCCAATGGCGCAGGCAAGTCCACCTTTTTAAAGATCCTCTCCGGCGTTCTGGAGACGACCAACGGAGATATCGTCATCACCCCCGGCCAGCGCCTGTCTGTACTGGAACAGGATCACTTTAAATATGACGACTATGTGGTCATGGACACCGTTATCATGGGCAACGAGCGCCTGTACCAGATCATGAAGGAGAAGGATGCCATCTACGCCAAGGAGGATTTTTCCGATGAAGACGGCATACGGGCCAGCGAACTGGAGGCGGAATTTGCCGAGATGGACGGCTGGGAGGCGGAGTCTAACGCCGCCATGCTGCTGAACGGTCTGGGCATAGACACCGAGCATCACTACTCTCTGATGAGGGATCTGGAGAGCAATATCAAGATCAAAGTGCTGCTGGCAAAAGCCCTTTTCGGCAACCCGGATATCCTGCTGCTGGATGAGCCTACCAACCATCTGGATCTGGACGCCATCGCCTGGCTGGAAGAATTTTTGATCAACTTTGAAAATACCGTGATTGTGGTTTCCCATGACCGCTATTTTCTGAATAAGGTCTGTACCCACACCGCAGACATCGACTACGGCAAGATCCAACTGTACGCAGGCAACTATGATTTCTGGTACGAGTCCAGCCAGCTGCTGGTCAAGCAGATGAAAGAGGCCAACAAAAAGAAGGAGGAGAAGATCAAGGAGCTGCAGGAGTTCATCTCCCGTTTCTCCGCCAACGCCAGCAAATCCAAGCAGGCGACTTCCCGTAAACGGGCGCTGGAAAAGATTGAGCTGGATGAGATCAAACCCTCCAGCAGAAAATATCCCTATATCGACTTCCGCCCCGACCGGGAGATCGGCAACGAAGTCCTCACCGTGGAGCATCTGTCCAAGACTATAAACGGCGAAAAGGTGCTGGACGATATCTCCTTTATCGTGGGCCACGAAGACAAGATCGCCCTGGTGGGCGGCAACGAGATTGCCAAGACCACCCTGTTTCAGATACTGGCCGGAGAGATGGAGCCTGACGAGGGCAGCTATAAATGGGGTGTCACCACCTCCCAGGCTTATTTTCCCAAGGACAATACGGACGAGTTTGACAATGACCTGACCATCGTGGACTGGCTCACCGGCTACTCCCCGGTGAAGGATGTGACCTATGTGAGAGGTTTCCTGGGCCGTATGCTCTTTGCGGGAGAGGACGGCGTGAAGAAAGTCAAAGTGCTTTCCGGCGGAGAAAAAGTCCGCTGTCTGCTGTCGAAAATGATGATCAGCGGCGCCAACTGCCTGCTCTTTGACGAACCAACCAACCATCTGGATATGGAATCCATCACCGCCCTTAATAACGGCGTGATCAAATTCCCCGGCGTGGTGCTGTTCTCCTGCCATGACCATCAGTTCGTACAGACCACGGCCAACCGTATCATGGAGATCCTGCCCGGCGGCCAGCTGATCGACAAGATCACCACCTACGACGAATACCTGGCCAGCGACGAAATGGCCAGAAAGCGCACCATCTTCACCGCCAACAGGGAGGATGACGAAGAATAAAAAGGAGTGCGTCCATGATTGACTTGCATGTACATTCCACCTGTTCCGACGGTACTTACACCCCCGCCCGGCTGGTGGATTATGCCAGAGAAAAAAACCTGTCCGCCTTTGCGCTGACAGACCACGACACGGTAAACGGTCTGGAGGAGGCCATGGGCTATGCAGAGCAGCTGCGCAGGGCCGGAGAGGCCAATGTCCCGGAGGTCATCCCCGGTATCGAACTCTCCAGTGAATATCAGGGAAAAGACGTGCATATCGTCGGCCTGTATATTGATTACCGCGATACCCGTTTCCAGAGATATCTACGGGACTTTGTCGCCTCCCGGGACGCCCGCAACGAAAAGATGTGTGAGCGTTTGCGTCAGGCCGGTATGGATATCTCCTATGAAAAACTGCGGCAGACCTTTCCCGATTCGGTGATCACCAGAGCTCATTACGCCAAGTACATGCTGGAACACGGATATGTGAAGAGCAGGGCGGAAGCTTTTGAGCGCTATGTGGGGGATCATTGCCCTTACTATGTGCCCCGGGAAAAAATCACGCCCGCCCAGGCTGTATCTCTGATCCTGGACGCAGGGGGTGTACCCGTCCTGGCTCACCCCATTCTCTACCACATGAGCGATTCCCGGTTGGATACTCTGGTCGGGGAGTTAAAGGCGGCCGGACTGATGGGCATCGAAGCCCTGTACAGCACCTATCAGACCTGCGATGAACGACAGATCCGCACTCTGGCGCAGAAATATGATCTGCTGATCAGCGGCGGTTCCGATTTTCACGGGGAAAACAAGCCCGGCCTGGATCTGGGAACCGGCTACGGTAAGCTCTATGTGCCGGAGGAAATATTGGCACGTATCAAACAGGCTCACAGAGATCGGACTTAACCCCCAAAAAACTTAATCAAGTAGGAGGCTAAGCATTACGGGTTATGTCCCTGTAATTGTTATCTTTAATGCAGCCCCTTAGATTGCAACACTTTCCAGATACAACATATCTTTACATAAATCAATTTGATTTGCCCAATGTTCGGAACTGTCTAAATCATTGTCAATATTCCATGCAATATTTCCGACATCATTTATAAACACCTGATTGAATTTCTCTTTATTTTTCAGCGTTTTAAAAATCCCCGTCAATTCATTTATCATGTCGTATTTTTTCACTTCTCCATTGTCAAAAGTAAGCAACAGCACATAATTTTCAAGCGGCTTTACTTCTTTTATCTTTCGAGGATTCTTAAAATATTTTTTTATTCTGTCTTCCATTTTCAAAACCTCCTGGGATTATTTTAGCGGATCAATTGTGAACAATGTTTCTTTCCGTTTTGCAAGATACCAGTTTTCTTTTAATTCCTCCTGATGAAGCGCCGTCCACCCTAACAGCATTTTCAATTGCTTATTCGGCATATCTCCATTTATTTTTTCTATTTCATTAATATCTATACAGCATTCATATTCCCCATAATACGCATGGAAATGTGGCGGCATATGGTCGGCGTAATTAATATATACTTTTATTCCTCTGAATGTGCATATAATTGGCATTTACTTTTCCTCCCTTTCTATTTTTTCGTTTTATCTTGTCCTTTCTCATCTTGGTGCTGGTATATCCTCTTTTTAACAGTTCTTTCAAAATATCAATCTTATACCGCATCCTTTCTTCCATTTTTATCATTATAATATACATTATTCAAGGAATCAACTTTAAAAAGGACTTACCTCTCTTTCGATCCGGTAAGTCCAATTCTTTTCTTTGTTTCCACAACTTCATGTTTGGGCTGCCTATATCTGCCCCGGTTAGATCTCTTCCGTCTTGGCAGACTCCGCAGGCTGCTCCGCTGTCTCAGGCTCCGCCGCTGTCTCCGTAGCGGCAGGCTCCTCTGTCACCTCGGTAACCTCACCCTCGTCCACTACTTCCTCCGGCTCAGGCTCAGGCAGCTTGGCGCCGCAATACTGGCAGAACGCAGCTGTGTAGCTCACTTCCTTACCGCAGTCCGGGCACTGCTGTCTGCCCTTTAGTTTGCGCACTTCTCTCTTCAAACGCTCGATCTCCTCCACGGCGGCATCGATCACGGCAAACTTCTCCGCCACTTCCTCGGGTGCGTCCTCTTTCTGGTTCTCGTACACATACTTGCCCAGCTCGATGTATGTACCTTTGATCGACTCCTCTTTCATCGCGATCTGGCCGGTCAGTTTGGAGATCTCCGCAAGCTCCTTGGCTTTCTTGGTCACATCCTTGCTCTTGCTGCTGATGGTGCTGCCTACCTTGTTAAAAAAATCCATAACCTTTCCTCCTATCTGAGGATCTTCAGATCCTCCTCTTTGCATCCGCCCTTTGGGCCGACTGCGTTCCGAGAGCCTCAGCCCTCTATGATCAGGTACCTTCCGTCGCCAATGTCAAACACTTCCTCTGCCTCTAATATCTCGTCCTCATCGGCTCCTTCCAGATCAAGCCCCTCCTCTTCAAAGAAATCCAACACTTCTTCCTTGCTGTTTACCACAACAGCCATGCATTCCTCCAGAAAGTCCTCTGCCTCCTCCAGGCTGTCCGCTACTTTCTCAGGAAATAATTGCAGCTGATTGTCCAGAAAGCACTGTAACACCACATCATCGTACTCATGCATAAAATACATCCTCCTACCTGTCAACGTGAGCGTAACGAAAAATACCGCTTGGTGCAAGATAATCATATCGCCTTTAATGCCCACCGTCAAGTATTTCCAAGGAAATATTCTGCAGCAACTCTCTATAGTACTTCCAGCGCCTTAAGCTCCTGATACAATCTGGAAACGGGCAGTCCCACCACATTGCTGTAGTCGCCCTCGATAGCCCTCACAAACCGGCTGCCCAGTCCCTGAATGCCATAGGCTCCCGCCTTATCCATGGGTTCCCCTGTGGATATATACCATTTGATCTCCTCCTCAGCCATGGGAGAAAAATGTACCTGTGTACACTCATGAAATGTGCGCTGCAGGGTCTTGCCCTGGCTGTGATGATACAGCGTCACTCCGGTATACACCTGATGCCCTCTGTCCGAAAGCAGCCTCAGCATCTTTGCGGCGTCGCCTTCGTCCGCAGGTTTTCCCAGTATCCGCCCGTCCAGTGCCACGATGGTGTCGGCTCCGATCACCAGCAGATCCTCCCCGCCGTCCCAGATCGGGGCGTCCGGGTTTTCCCCTGCGGTCGTCAGCAGTTTTTGCAGTACATCCCCGGCTTTCTGGGCCGACAACTGCTCCACCACTTTATAGGGCTCCGTCTCCGTGACCTTTTCCTCCACGCCGCTGGCCAGCACTGTGTAATCAACCCCCAGCGATGACAAAAGTTCCCGCCGTCTGGGTGATGCGGACGCCAATACGATCTTCATGGATGTCCTTCCCTTTCTTGATAGTATACTTCCGAAATCGTCCCGTCAGTACTTCTCTGAGAAATTTTTCCGGAAGAGCCAAACCACAGCTGCATCCTATAAATGCATATAATATTATATGCCATATAGTATTGGTTTAAACATACTATACGACATATAATATACTTTGTCAATGCTTTTTTTGCTGTCAAAAATTAATTTTTGATAAAAACCGGATGGCACATCAAAGTTTTCGCGCTTTCTCTCCATAGTAATTCAGCAATTCTCTGTCGATTTCCGCGATTTTCTCATCTGCCCCCAAGTCTTTCAGCAGCGCTACTCTTCCGATCTCTTCCCGATCCAAACGGTATGTTTCGATCATTTGCAGATCCTCCGGCCGCAGCCTGATCCCAAACAGGCCGCCGTACTCCCTGCGGCGCTGCGCCTGAAAATAATCGGGGACCAGATTGAGATGCATCAGCCCTATATAATCAGGTTCCGCATCCGTGATCCCGATCTCTTCACGGCATTCCCTCAGAATACATTCCCGCAGGGTTTCTCCGTTTTCAAGGCATCCGCCAAAGATTTCCCACTCTCTTCTATAGTTATTCCAGCCCAATAGATAATCATCGCCGATCCTCACCACCGCAAGGCAGTGAGTGACCGGAGAATACCGGGACATAGCGGCGTTTTCATCCACGTCTATGATCTCTACGAGCTCATTTCCCCTGCTGTCTGTCAAAAGCATACTCTACCTCCCACATTGTATTTGGCCCGCGCTGATCAACCACGGCTAAGCGGCCCAAGTCACAGTTCACAGGATCGAAAAAGCGGAACATATTCCGGAAAAGATGTTGGATATCGCATGTATGATCCAGCTGGGGTAAATGGAACCGCCCGCTTTTCTTTCGTTTATATATCCCATGAACCATGCAAGCGCACCGATCATCAGGCTGATCAGGGTTGCCTTTAGCACCCCGATCATGGAAAAAAACAGGACGCCGTGCATGAGTCCAAAGAGTATCGCCTGTACCGCGTTTCCGACAGCAAACCCAAACTTGTTCTCCACTCTCTTGAGCAGGAATCCCCTGAACAGCAATTCCTCCGGAAGTGCGGTATTAAATACCCCATACACGAGGATAGGCAATATGGCCTGCATCCCCAACCCCGTAAAGTCCGAAGTTGCTGTCCCGACTCCCCTTATCATATAGAGGGTCAATACGCCAAAGAACGAAAACGCGCAGGACACGCCGATAATCCACAGCGACACTTTTTTTATATCTCCGGTTCTTTTCAACCCGATCCATTTAAAAAAGCTCTGCTCTTTCCGCGCCGTTATACACCACCAGATAAAGGGGATCGCGGCAAATAGGAGTATCTGCGCTACGCTGCTGACAACTTTGTTAATCAATAAACTCATTTTAGATTCTCCCTTCCCTTCCTGATATTTTTGAGCAGGCGCCTGCTTAAAATAGAGACTATCAAATAAAAAAAATTACGTCAATACTGTAAATAAAAAAGGCTACAACCTTTACAGTCATAGCCTTTGGGAGATCCGTATAAAGGCGAAAATATCACAAAATCCAGACAAAGTCTACAGCTCAAAGAGAGCTTTCTCATAATCTTTCACATAATATCTTATGTTTTTGCGTCCTTTTTGAACAATGGTATGTCCTTCGGCCTCCAGTCTCTCCTTTTGCGCCTGAGCGCCGCCCGGATATTTTTCGTTCAGCTCTCCGTCCGCTTTCAGTGTCCTCCAGTAGGGCGTTTCATCCCCGGAGCGCTGATAGCTGGCCCAGGCCACGATGGAGACGAATATCCCGGCTGTGATGGGTTCGGTAAAATCCGCGCCGCTCTCCCTCGCAAAATACTCCCGGATCTTCCCCACGGTGAGCACTTTTCCCCGGGGCACCCGCCTCATCACTCTGTCATAGTCCATGGGCGGCGCGAAATACATCCTGTCCCCGCCATACTTTTCAATGCTTTTTTGATCCGTAATCGTCTGAAATTTGGGCATATCCTTGCTGTCATGCAGCATGCCGTTAAAGTCCTTTTTGTCTTCATTCGCCATAGCAGCCACCTCCTGGCTTACAGGATAACCCGTTCTGTAGATCCATGCAATGAGACGGTTTGCAAAATTTTAAAAGTTTTTATTCGTCCTGATGTGTCTCAGGCACGAACCGCCTGCCGCCGCCCGCCGACTCCGCAGTCGCCTCTTTTGCCTCGCACTGCGCCTCCCGGCAGAAATATTCCTGGGAGACAAATCTCTCCCTGCCCCTCCTGTTTGCTTTGACATAGCTGCCGTCCGGCTGCAGCACATGAGCTTTTACATTGTCCCTGAGCTGGGCCTGCAGAATATCTTCCAGCTTTTTCTTAAGCGACGGCTCCTCCACCGGGAACAGGATCTCCACCCGGCGCTCCAGGTTACGGGGCATCCAGTCTGCGCTGCCGCAGTAGATCTCCTCGTTTTCCCCGTTCAGGAAATAGAATATCCTGCTGTGTTCCAAAAAGTTGCCCACGATAGACCGCACCGTGATATTCTCGCTGACCCCCGGAACGCCCGCCTTGAGACAGCAGATTCCCCGGACGATCAGGTCGATCTTCACTCCGGCGCTGCTGGCCTCATACAGCGCCGCGATCACATCCCGGTCACACAGAGAATTCATCTTGGCGATGATGCGGGCATCTTTGCCCGCCCGGGCATAGTCCGTCTCCCTGCCGATCAGATATAAAAACCGGTCTTTCAGCCACAGGGGAGCCAGGGACAGCTTGTTCCAGCCCAGGGGCTCCGAATAGCCGCTGAGCATATTGAACACCGCCGTGGCGTCCTCCCCGATCATCTCATTGCAGGTCATCAGACCCACGTCCGTATAGAGCTTGGCGGTGGCGTCATTGTAGTTGCCGGTTCCCAGATGCACGTACCGGCGGATGCCGTCTTCCTCCCGACGCACCACCAGCGTGATCTTGCTGTGGGTCTTTAACCCCACCAGGCCATAGATCACATGGCAGCCGGCCTTCTCCAGCATCTTGGCCCACACGATATTGTTCTCCTCGTCAAAACGCGCCTTCAGTTCCACCAGCACGGATACCTGTTTCCCGTTTTCCGCCGCCTGGGCCAGCGCCGCTATGATGGGCGAATGGCCGCTGACCCGGTACAGGGTCTGTTTGATGGCCAGCACCTGGGGGTCCCTGGCCGCCTGACGGATAAAGTCCACCACCGGCGTAAAAGTCTGGTAGGGATGGTGCAGCAGCACGTCCCCCTCTCTGATCCGGGCAAAAATATCACAGCCCGACGGGAGCTGGGGCACGGGCTGGGGTTCATACCCAGGAGTTTTCAGTTTGTCAAATCCCTCCAGCCCATACATTTTCATCAGAAAAGTCAGATCCAGAGGACCGTCGATGAGATACAGGTTCTGCTCTCCCATGTGCAGTTCTTTCCGAATGATCTTCAGCAGCCGCTTGTCGATATCGCTCTCCACCTCCAGGCGGATCACCTCGCCCCACTGCCTTTTTTTCAACTGTTTCTCGATCTCCTTGAGCAGATCCGCCGCCTCGTCCTCCTCTATGCTCAGATCCGCGTTGCGCATGATGCGGAAAGGATGGGCGCATATCACGTTATAGTTCAAAAAGAGCTTATGGATATTGCGCTCAATGATCTCCTCCAGCAGAATCACTTTAAGCGGCCCCTCCTTGCCCTCGTTTATCTCTCTGGGGAGCTGCACGATCCGGGACAAAACGCTGGGCACCTGTACCGTGGCAAACTCCAATTCTTCGGGCTTATGCTTTTTTTCCACCAAAGCGCCTATATTCAGGGACTTGTTGCGTATCAGCGGAAAGGGCCGGGAAGAATCCACCGCCATGGGGGTCAGCACCGGATATACGTTCTCCTCAAAATACCGGTCAATATAGGCGGCCTCCTCCTTGGACAGCAGCTCGTGCTGCCGTATCACGGTCAGACCGTTTTTCTCCAAAAGCGGCAGCAAGCTCCGGTTGTAGGTAGAATATTGCAGGCTCACCAACTCGTGAATGGCCTGGTCGATCCGCTCTAACTGTTCCTGCGCCGTCATGCCCGCGATATCCTTTTTGCTGTATCCAGCGTTTACCATATCTTTCAGCGACGCCACCCGCACCATGAAAAATTCGTCCAGGTTGGAGGCGGTGATGCTGAGGAACTTCAGCCTTTCAAACAGGGGATTGCTCTTGTCCCTGGCCTCGCTGAGCACCCTGTGATTGAACAGGATCCAGCTCAGTTCCCTGTTGCTATAATATTTGGGGTCCCTATAATCTGTTTCTGTCATGGTATCCTCCTTATATAAAGTCCCTCATATCATTTTTCATTCTACATGGGTTTCTTCTGTTTGATGACCGGCTGCACGCTGAAAACCTCCTGGAAAAAGTCTGCCCGGTCCTCAAATATCCCTCTCTCCAGGGTGATATCCTCCGGTGTGTCCACCATCAGCACCAATTGTTCTTCCTTCAGCGCGGCTTTCACCCCTTTCAGTTTCTGCTTATGGCTCCGATCCAGCGCATTGGCCAGACGCAGGATCGCCGTCAACTTGGCCACAGTCAGATAGGCGCTCTCGGTGAGGGCAGTTCCCAGCGCCTTTATCTGGTCATAGTAGATAAAAGGACTGTGATTGAACCGCACCACACTGGCTACCGTCTCCCGCTCCATGTGGGACAGGCCGATCATCTCCGTAGCCATGATGATCTGGTAGGAAGTCTCCCCGATATTCACCATGCTGATATATTTACCGCAGTCGTGCAGCAGCGCCGCCAGTTGCAGATACAGCCGTTCCCGCTTGCCCATGCCGTGCACTTTTTTCATGCTGTCAAAGATCGTCAGGGCGATGTTTTCCAGCGTCTCGGCCCGCTTGCGGCTGCCCTGGTAGCGCTTGCTGATATTCATGGCGCAGGCCAGAATATCCCGGTTAAAATCATGTTCGCACTGCAACAGTTTATTTTGCTGGGCGTATTCATAAGCCATGCCGTCGCTTAAGGTGACTCCCGGCGCCCATATCTGCTGCGCCCCGGTCAGTTTCATGATCCTTTTCATGATGCAGGCGCTGATAAAAGTGAGATTCACCGCCTCCTCGGGGATATCCAGCATTCTCACGATCTCCGCCATGGGTCTGGTGCGCAGCTGCTGGATAAACTGTTCATAGTCTCCCAGATTGACGACCCCGTTTTTCCGGCCTGCCGCGGCGGCTTTTTTCGCCACCCACACGGACAGATAATCGTCCACCACAATGATGGTCTTGATCTCTCTATCCTTAAGATACAGTTTCTTATATGTGGCAAGCTGGGCGCTGACGATCTCGTCGATCAATTCCTCCCTCTGACTGCTGCGGGTATTCATATGGTGCAGCAGTTCCTGCAGCCGCAGCACCCCGATCCGCAGATTCTGGGTGGACACCAGCGTATCGTTGTCAAACAGGGATATCTGTATACTGCCTCCACCGATATCCACGATGGCAGTCCCCTCCTCGATCACGGAGTGGAAGATCTCTCCCCGGAACGCCACTGCCTTGTAATCCAGAAAGCGCTGCTCGGAATTGCTGAGTACTTCCACCTTGATGCCGGTGCGCTGATGTATCTGGTCCAACACGATGCCGGTGTTCTGCGTCTCCCGGATGGCGCTTGTGCCGTAGGCCCGGTAGCCGGTCACTTTATAGGATTCCATGATCTGCGCAAACTGTGACAGTACCCGGCACAGCTCGTCCATCTTATCGTGGCTGATCTTGCCGCTGCCATAGGTATCGCTCCCCAGATCCACTCTCTGCCGGATATGCTCAATGACCCGGCCCTGGCTTTTTCCCGAAAATTCAAATATTTTCATGGAGAGTTCAAAACTCCCTACGTCGATCGCTGCAAATGTTTTCACGGCCATGTTTTTGTTCTCCTTTCAATAGGTAGGGTGGCATATCCCATTACCTACTTTGCCCCAACAGGTAATCTATGAACTGCTGCGCGCTCCGCCCCGACAGTCCGCTGTGCGCCAGCTCCCATTTGTTCGCCTCGGCCAGCAGCTCCTCCCGGTCCATCTCCAGCCCGTAACGCCGCGCCAGCGTGAGAACGATATTCTGGAACTCCTTGGGTGTGGGAGAGCCGAAATAAATAGTCACTCCAAAGCGGTACACCAGGGACAGTTTTTCCTGCACCGTGTCGCTGGTATGCATGTCCTGCCTGATCTCTTCCTTGTCGCTGAAGTTCTCCCGGATCAGGTGACGGCGGTTGGAAGTGGCGTAGATCAGGATATTTTCCGGTTTTTTCTCCAGGCCGCCCTCTATCACGGCTTTCAGGTATTTGTACTCCGTCTCATGCTCCTCAAAACTCAGGTCGTCCATATAGATGATAAATTTGTAGTTCCGGTTTTTGATCTGGCTGATGCACTCCTGCAAGTCCTGAAACTGATGCTTGTAGATCTCGATGATCCGCAGTCCCCGGTCATAGTAGGCGTTGGCGATGGCTTTGATGCTGGAGGATTTGCCCGTGCCCGCGTCTCCGAAGAGCAGACAGTTGTTGGCTTTGCGGCCCGCCACAAAGGCCTCCGTGTTGTCCACCAGCTTTTGCTTGGGGATCTCATACCCCACCAGATCGTCCAGATGTACATGGGCAATATTCAGGATCGGGCGTATCTCCACATGTCCCTGCTCGTCATGGCAGACGCGGAAAGACTTGTGCAGGCCGAAACGTCCCACTCCGTACTCTTTGTAAAACTGGGTCAGCGTGTCCTTCATCTCCTGGGCCGTTCCATCCTGGCAGAAACGCTCCGCCAGTTCACATATGCGGGCGCAGATACGGGTATTGTAGACCTTGCTCTCCCGGCTGCTGCTGACATATGTTTCCACCATGGCCCACTCCGGCACATGCAGAGTCTCCACCATGGGCGTAAAATCATAGTCGTAAAATTCCTTGAAAATGCGGATATCATGCAGAGCGGCCTGGTTGATGGTCCCCTCTATGGCCCCTCTGATCTCACAGCCGCAGCTATAACTGTTCTCGTTGTTCACCAGCAGATTGGCCAGATAGCAGTGCCACAGATTGCCGTGAAAGCCGTAATTGCCCGCCTGTTCGATCAGTCCGTGGATGCACTGGTACAACAGCGCCGACAGATCCTCCTGATTATAATATGCGTCGTCATAGTGATTCATGAGCCAGGTCACATCATAGAGCAGCCGTTCCCCCTCCAGATTCCGATAGACGATCAATTCCTGTTCTCTCATAGTATATTTTGCCCTTTCCGCTAATAATTCCCCAGTATCTTCATATTTCTGGCCTCGTCCCGAAGGCCCCGCAGGGCGTTCTTCACGGCGCTGTCCGCCAGATTGCCCTCAAAATCTATGAAAAAACGGTACTCCCAGCTCCTGTCTTCTATGGGACGGCTCTCGATCCTGCACATATTCAGATTGTTGTAAATAAAATGAGACAGCATATGGTACAGGGAGCCGCTCTGGTGGGGCAGTTCAAAACAAATGCTCACTTTGCCCGCGTCTTTGCGGAAGATTTTCTGGTTTGTAACAATGATAAAGCGGGTGGAATTGTCCTGCTCCTGATTGACGCCCCGGCGCAGTACTTCCAGCCCGTAGACCTTCGCCGCGTATTCGCTGGCGATGGCGGCCTGGGATCTGTCCCCCTCCTCTGCCACTTTCTGGGCCGCAAAGGCATTGTTCTGCATACTGATCTGTTTCCAGTCATATCCCGCCAGGAAACGGCTGCTCTGCATCAGGGATTGGGGATGGCTGTACACCGTATGGATATCCTCGATCTTTGTCCCCGGCACGCCCAACAGGCAGTGCCGCACCTGTATGATCTGTTCTCCCACAATGTAGTTTTCAAATTCCACCAGCAGATCGTATATCTCGCTGACGATGCCGGCAGTGCTGTTCTCGATGGGCAGCACCGCGAAGTCCGCGCTCCCCTCGTCTATGGCGCTCATGGCGTCCCGAAAGGTATCCACATGAAAGCTCTGGATCTGCTCCCCGAAATACTGCGTCATCGCCGCCTGAGAATAGGCGCCTTCCGCCCCCTGAAACACTACCCTGGCCCGGCTCTTTTCCAGCTCGTCCACGCCGATAAAGGGGAGTTTTCCCATACTGCCGTGCTGCGCCAGCAGCTGGTACTGGAGTTTGCGGCTCATGGACATGATCTGCTCAAACAGCTCCTCCACGCCGTGACTGTTAAACTCGTTGTGCGTCAGGGCTTTGACGCTGGCCAGTTTTTCCATCTCCCGCTGCCTGTCAAACACCTTTTTTCCTGTCTCTATCTTATATTCCGCCACCTGACTGCAAATATCCATCCGCTGTTCATACAGGCTGACGATCTGCCTGTCGATCACGTCGATCTGCTCCCTCAGTTTCAACAAATCCATGGGGTTCCTCCATCTGTGTCCATTTTTACGTTACTATTCACAGCCACTCTGCCCCCATTCGCAAAAGCAGCCAGCAGAGCTGTCTGTCGCTGCTAAAGCAGCTCATTCTTTTGCTCATGTGGGCGGAGTGACTGTTTCCAGCCGCAGAAGAACCCACAGCCAGCTCTTACGAGCAAGCTCGACGAATCTGTCTGCGGATTCTTCTGCGGCTGTGAATAGTAACTTTTTTACTCTATATTACCCCAAAACCCACTTGATAGCAAGACCAACTATGTGATATATTCATAAAAGAAAGAAGTTTCGGAGGTAGTTATCTCATGTCAAAAAAGGTGAAATACATACTGATCGTGGCGCTGCTCCTGATCGTGTTCGCGGCGCTGATATTATTTAGCCGACTGCTCAGCCGGATCCCCATGAACGAGCCCGGCACCGTGGGGAACACCGCGGGCAATATCAACAACGAGGGGCTGTTCTGCGAATCCGACGGAGTGGTATACTTCTCCAATCCGCAGGACGGCGGCAGTCTCTACTCCATGACTCCGGACGAACAGGACGTCACCAAACTGGGTAACTCCGCCGTGCGCAATATTCTGGCAGGCGGTAAATATCTGTACTATTTTCAGATGACCGCCTCCGGGGAGACGGGCCTGGGCTATGTTCGCAGCCGCAATTCCTTTAACCGCTGTCTGAAATCCGGCAGGGACGCCGTCTCCCTGACCACGGATGTGGTGGTGTCCGGCCAGTTGGTGGACAATTACCTGTATCTGCTCACCGCGGGGGATCCCACTCCCGTCTTCTATAAACTGAAGATCGACAGATCCGACAGACAGGAGCTGGCCCGGTACCAGGTCAACCCGGCCTGCGCCCGGGATGGTATCATCTACTACAACGGCACCCAGAGCAACCACTATCTCTATACCCTGAATACCAACGGCGATACCGTGTCGGAGCTGTGGGCAGGCAATCTCTGGTATCCCTGTCTGGAAGGCAATTATATCTATTACCTGGACGTGGCAAACGACTACCGCCTGTGCCGCTATGATCTGACGCAGAATGTAGTAGAGGTGCTGACCAACGACCGGGTGGACTGCTTTAATGTGGGGGGCGGCTATATCTACTACCAGCAAAACTCCGCCACGGCCCCGGCGCTGAAGATGATGGGGACGGACGGCTCCGCTCCCGCCGTGGTGGCCCAGGGCAATTACACCAATATCAATATGACCTCCCGCTATGTATACTTCCAGGAATTCGGCGAGGAGGACTCCATGTATCACTGTCCTCTGGGGACGAACAGCTACAGCGCGTTTACGGCGAGATAACTTAGTTTCCTGCGGCAGCGCAATCAGGAATAAAAAATAGGCTTCGCCTATTCAACTCCCCTGCCCCTCAATCTTGAGGGGTG
>CAZGVI010000053.1:0-21510 GCA_964529395.1 uncultured Acetatifactor sp. | reverse complement strand
CAGGGCGGATTGGGGACTTTCACCCGTTAGAAACGTGCGCCGCAAGGCGCACTGAAAAAACTGCACGGGATTTCCCGTGCAGATCTGTTGACATCACTTGTTCAAAGGTTTTAGGGGTTTTCCGCTAACCGTCACCTGACGGTAACCATTTACCTCTGCCATAAAATCTCTTACAAACTCAGCAAATGCCTCCTGCTCTTCTTTCTGCTGGATATTGACAGGATGATACTTATCTGATTTGGTATTGTAGAAGATCACCGCAAGCGATACAATTTCCTTCCCTTCCAAATCGTAGAAGGACGCCCAGCTTTCACCTGCTTTTGCATTCACCATACCCAGATTCTCCTTATTGAGGCAGATGGGATCTCCATGGCTTACAGCACCCCCACTGTACGAGAGGGGAATCACATAAATCGTTCCCGGCTTAAATGCCACGGCATAATACCAGTACCGCGTGGTCGTGGTAATGGTCCTTCCGCCGCCGCCAAAGTTTTTTAATTCCCAGTATGCATACGCAGCCATATATTCTTCCGCATTAGGCACCAGCTTGTTCACTATATCCTTGATCGCCTGCTTATCTTCGCTATTCATACCCTTTTTCTCATTTATATTCTCTCTAATATAAAAGAATATAAATAAGGCTACTACTACAACAATGCCAATAACAATATAACTTGTTTTCATATTTGTTTTCCCTCCCCCGTACTTTTAAGGATATGTCGCAATATTACTCAAAAAAATGATACCACTCTCGCCTGCTTTTTACAAGGGATGTTTTCTACTCATATTGACTGTATGTTATATGCATTGTGATATCCCAAATAGTTTACCACCGATCTGCGGCCTCCAAAAATAAACTGTCAATTTGCGCAGTGTGCCAACGTTTTAGCAATATAAAAATCTGCACGAGATTTCCCGTGCAGATATATTGACTTGTTTTACTGTTCCGAATTATATTACTCAATCCGTTTCCGATGTACCTCCAAGGTGCCGCCATACCGCCTGATCCTCCATCGGAAATTTTAAGTTTTCAACTCCTTTTGATTGTCCCTGATCAAACACCCAATCATCCCCATCAGCAGTAAGAACGATGGTTTTCTCTATACCGCCGACTTTGTCCTCCAAAACAAGTTTCGACTCATATAGGTAATAATGTCCTTGAAGAACATATCCGATTGATGAGCTTAGAAAATCTGATACCCAAAATCGGCCTTTCTCATCCATCCTCAGGGTATACCTTTCAAACATAAAGAGCGTTTCTTCATCGTACACCCCTGGCTCGGGATCACCGCACGCGCACAGTACATACGCCATAAAAAGAATTATCAAAAATATCTTACACTTTATTTTCATTTTATCTGTACACCTCATACTCATTACCATACGCAAGAAATATATCTGCTAACATCGCGTAATATATTCCCGCTTTCCCACACTTTGATATGGTATTGACACTGTTACAGTCTGTGCCTGTCGAAACAGCAATCAAGGAATGTTGCGGCTGGCCCTGTACATTGGTTACAATAATATGATCCCCGCTGTTTGCTCCGCCATTTGAACCAACATAACTAAAGGATGAGGAGGATGCAAATGTCCTTGGATTGTCCAGCCAATATACATTGCTTGTGGACTGTTGAATCCATGCGTATGAATGGCAATTAAACTTGATTGTCGGATCTGAAACCTTTGTCCAAGAAGGATGGTGGGTAGCAATAAAATCACTTTGCCCTTTCGCCTCCTCTGGGGTCAAATCCACTAAATAAAACATAAAACAATTGACGAACACCCCATATTTGTTGTATACACCTACATAATAATATCCCCCATTAGTTGCGATAACCTGTCCGCTGTTTGTAAACCCTTCCGCATAGGCTAATGCGGAATCTGCTATTTGACTCTCTCCCACAAATTCATAAGGAAACAGATCCGCCTGAAACATAAGTTCATCCGGAATCTCCCCCTGTTCCGCCAGGACCTCCTGATAAAACAACGTTGCTGTGGTGAATTCGTCACAGAGGCCGGATTTTTCAATATATTTTTCCTCCAATATGTCTTTCAAAACCATCTTTTCACTTTCAGACAACTCCTCTAGCACCGTGGCAAAATAGCTCTGCAAGAACAATTCTTTAAAGTATCCGCTTTCTGTAAACAAGTCGCCAGAATCCGCGTTCCCGTCAGCCAACATATTGTAATCAACCCGCAAATCGGCAAATTTATCCAAAAGAACCTTTTTTACATCTTCCCGCGCAAAGAAACTGCGAAACAGATAAGACGTTCTGGAAAAATAGTCCATGGACGCATTCGCCGAATCAAACAGGCACAGATCTCCCAGGAAGGGATATGCCAACACCCACTCCGCCATGGCCTCTGTTGAAAGGGAATCCACTATCTCTTCGGGTAGAGCAACCTCTTCAAGCTGTTCTGCAAACGTCATTTCTCCCCATGTTTCGTCATAAATATCGACAGAATAAACGCCGGGGACATCCCAGCTTACAGGCTCATTTTGCTGAGCCTGCGACTCAATGCCAAATATATTGACAGCCAAAAAAGATGTGAAAATAAAGATAAATATTTTTTTCATTTTTCCCCTCCACGCATTAAATTATGTATTGATTGTTGACTCTGATTATGTCCATTTTTTCATTATATTTTTATGGTACAAGATAATTAAACAAATGTCAACGCTTTTACAAAAAAAAACAGATATGAAAATACCGCAACCCCTTGATAGGATGCGGTATCTCTCAAAAGTATGGTTTCGCTCTGGGGCTGGGTTCCCGCCTGCCCCAGGCGCTGTGTTTATTCCTGGCTTTCTAAATCTATGGCATAAGAAACATAACCTTCCTCCATTTCCGGGGTTGGGTTGTAATATCTGACGTTCTTATTGATCTTTGCGATCTCGTCCATTTCCGCATCCGTCAGTTCAAAGTCAAAAATATCCGCATTTGCCCTGATATGGTCAGGATTGGTGGAACCGGGGATGATCTGGTCGCCCATCTGCACATGCCAGCGCAGAATGACCTGCGCGCTGCTCTTCCCGTACTTTTCGGCCAGTTTGATAAACACCGGCTCCTCCATCAGCGCTTTATCACCGTGCCCAAGGGGATACCATGCCATCACACGGCAGCCGCAGCTTTTCAGCATATCAATGGTTTCGGTATCCATGTAATAAGGATGCGCCTCCATCTGGATCACATGAGGCTTGATCTCGCATTCCGCAAGAAGCCGTTCCAACTTTTCTCCATGGAAGTTGGAAATGCCGATGGACTTTATTTTTCCCGCCTTATATGCCGTTTCCAGCTTGCGGTAACCCGCCATGAAATCCCCTGCGGGCTGATGGATAAACATGAGGTCAACATAGTCTGTTCCCAGAAGCTCCAGGCTTTTTTCCACAGTTCCTTCCGTCAGATATTGGCTCGCCCATATTTTTGTGGAGAGAAAAATGTCCTCCCTTGCCACTTTTGATTTCCTTATCGCCCTGCCCGCAGCGCGCTCATTCATGTATGCCTGTGCCGTATCGATCATACGGTAGCCGCAGTTTAGCGCGTCCAGGACTGCTTTTTCCGCCTGTGCCGGTGTCATCATAAAGGTGCCGATCCCCACCGCAGGCATCTCTATTCCGTTGCTGAGTGTAAATGTCATCATTGATTTGTCCTCCTTTAGTTGTATTGTATCGCCGGACTCTTTATTTGTACAATGCCAATTTCGCAATCCGGATTTCAAAAAGTGAAACCTGAATATTTACTTCCTTTTTTCGGTCTGTTATAATGAGTAAAATGCTCTGCATATACAAAGAAAGGGGAGTTTGATATGGTCGATTATGAAATGCTGGAGCAGTTCGTTACTTTTTACCGAACCGGAACCCTGCGCGAAACGGCAGAAAAAATGCATATTTCCCAGCCTACACTCACCAGGAATATGCAGAAACTTGAGGCGGCATTTGGCGTTCCGCTTTTCAACCGCACCAAAAACAGCATTGCACTAAATGAAACCGGAACTCTGGCCGCTGAAGACGCCCAGATGCTGCTGAAACAGACGGAAAATATGCTGCAGCGGGCCCGTGATTTTGACCGTAAGACCAGAACCTTCATGCTCGGAGTCTGCACGCCCGTCTATGTTCCGGAGCTTATACGCCGCATCACTGCCCTCTATCCGACGGCTGCTATCTCATCGGAAGTCCAAAAAGTCTCCCAACTGCTGGAAGGAGTCAAAAATGGGCATTATCACGCTATCCTGCTCCCTTTCTGCCCGGAAGACGACGACTTATCCTGCAGGAAATGGGGGGAAGAGCATTTATCCTTTCTTCTTCCGAAACACCACCGTTTCGCCAGAAGAAAAGCCATAAGCGTTTCCGAAATGAACGGAGAAAATATGCTGTTGTTTCAAGATATCGGATTCTGGCATGATTTGGTGGTGGAGAAAATGCCCGCTTCCCGTTTTCTTGTCCAGACAGAGCGGTATACCTTTATGGAACTGATTGAGAATTCCACCATGCCTGTTTTCACTACGGACTATTCTTTCGATTCCTCCCATGGCTCCGTTCCTATTGGTTCCCGTGTGGCTGTGCCCATTATTGACCCTGAATTTAATGTCAGCTACTATCTGGTGTGTAAAAAAATTCTTTGCAAAAAGATTATTGACCGATTATAGAATGGTCATACCTTTTGTTGGTTGAGAATCTCTTCCATATGTATCAGTTGTTTCCGGAGAGTCTCCAGTTCTTTCCGGAGCTGAATCTGTACATCTCCTGCTGTTTCCTTCTCCTCGCCCGCCTGACTCTCACTGACCTCGCTGATGGCATTGACTACGATTCCCACCACCACGTTCATGATCAAAAAGGAGGTACACAGCACAAAGGGCACAAAATACAGCCATGCCCAGGAGAATACTTCCATCACCGGTCGTGAAATACCCATAGACCAGCTTTCAAGCGTCATCACCTGGAACAAAGTGTAAAAGCTCTTGCCCATGGTGCCGAACCAATCGGGAAACTGTAAGCCAAACAGCGTGGTTCCCATAATGGCAAAAATATAATACACCAATAACAGCAGCATTCCACTCCAGAAGATCCCAGGAATGGAGCGGCCCACGGCCTCAACGATTATCCTCAGATTTCTCAGATCCGACACCAGCCGGAATGCCCGGAAACTTTTAAGCGCCTTAAGGGAACGAAGTACCCTGAATATACGGAAAATGCGGAAAACGGAGAAAAAGCTGAACTCGGAGAAGAGCGAGAGCAGCACGATCACCAGATCAAACAGATTCCAGCCGCTGCGGAAAAAATGAAATCGGTAAACGGCAACTTTCATCAGCAATTCCACAATAAAAATACATAGGCAGGCCGTATCCAGAATTGCCAGCGTCCGCCGTAGGACGACAGGCAGACTCTGCACGGTCATGATTCCCATAATGACCGCGTTCAGGACAATTATAACTAAAATGAAATTCTGAAACAAATTCCCTTCTACAATTTTTTTTACCTTTTCCATGATTTTTCATTCTCCTTTTAGTATGTTATATTCAAGAGAAAGAGACACAGCGCTTTTCATAACAGCATCTGTGCCTCAACGGCTTTATTTTTTAATATAAGCCCTTTTCATACAAAAAGGAGTCCTGCGGCATGAATCGTACCGAATATGTACCGAATCGACAGTACATCTGATTTTTCGCCGACTTTGCCAAAGTATTCTCGTGTCCCGGGCAGGGCTTGAACCTACAACAGCTCAGTCAACAGCCGAGTACTCTGCTATTGATCACCGCTTTTTTCTCATCCTCTTACATAATCTCCAGGCTAATGTAGCGGCAGACAGGAGTATGATGATCCAAACCATCCTCTCATATGTTTCCCCGGTCTGAGGGCAGATGATGTAATGCTCATCTTTGGGGGCGGACAATAACTCGTTTTCAGTACTCGCTACGGATGTATTATCATCGGCCACAGTTTCGTCAGGCTTTCCACCGTTATCGTTTTCCTGACCAGCCTTGCTGATAATCAACGTCAATGGGGCTGTACTTTCAGCCGCCATGTAGTTGCCCTGCTCCGCAATGCTGGCCCTGATAATATAAGTTCCAATATCTTGGGGCAGTCCGGGAAGGTAGCTCTCCGAATCCCCGGCAGCATAAGAATACTGGATGGCGCCCGTATAAGTCTCGCCGCCCACCAGCGTCACAGTGGGCGGAGCGATTACCGCTGCGCTGCCGGTATAGGTCAGTTCCTGCTCGGTGCTACTCCAGGCAATCGTGGGTACGGCCTTTCCAATCTCAAATTGCACTGTTTGCTCAAAGACCGGTGCGTCCGAAACGTCTTTTCCCTTAACCGTAACGGAGGCCCTGCCTGCGTTGATGTTATCCATGTAATATGTTGTATAATTTGACAGGTCCAACTCCCTATAGTCCGCCCCATCGCCCACTCCCAGATCCACCTTAACGGTAACACCGGGCTTTTTCTCCCCACCGTCATAGATCAGTCCCTCCGCATCGATCAAAGTAACAACCACCCTGGAGCCGCAGACGCATTTACCGTCTCCGCTGCCATCACCAAAGTTATGCACATGTTCATCCGTTGTCTGGTCGCACCCGTCGTATGTGCATTCTTTCCAGTGCTTAGTCCCGTCTCTCCTATAGTCGTCCGGCCAAACATGGTTCTCATGGATAGTCAGACAGCCCGGGTACTCTTGGCCTGTACTGCGGCGCTCAAGCCTGATCATTCCGTCTTTCGCCTGCCCTACCATACAATCTCTGGGGAGATACGCCTCAGGGTCAGGGAGGCTGATGGCCTGATCCAGATTGCTGCCTGTTGGACAATACACCCTGACACCGAATTCATCACATTTGGCGTTGAAACAGCCTCCCCGCTCGATAGTAAATACACCGGCATAATCATAGCTGCCATCGTCGCGGGTCATGCCGTTAAGCGTCACGCCCTGTCCCCCTAAAACATTCAGTTCACCACTCCCGCCCACAACCAGCTTTCCGGCTGATATGGCATCCGTTTCGGTGGTCATAATTCCGTTTACAGTCACAATAGAGTTCACACCACCGGATGCACCCATGACGATGCCACCACTGGCCACAACCTGGGCACCGACCGCCACCGTGAGGGTATTGTTGTCGCCGCCGCTTAAGTTGATCCGCTGCGCGACCGTCAGCTTGCCATCCCCTGAGAAAGTCAGCTGCGTTTTTTGCGGATTCGGGTTACCGTACATATCTCTGTTTCCTATGATCTCCGCAATCGTGCAATTCCCGGATGTCTCTATCGTCACTGTGTCGTCCGGCAGAATCACAGCACCGCTGATATAAATGTTTTTTAGTTGGAGAATCCTACTCGCCGCACTCCAATGGTAGCCGTCCGTCTCCAGATCGCCTTCATCCCCCGTATTTCCGCTCAAATCAAGATCGCCCGGAACCGATAGCGGGGCAGAAGACATTGTGAACGCGGCGGTTTCGTTGCCCGACACACTTTCTAGCAAATACCCTTGCGCGTTGAGTTCCACCCCTTCCTCCGCAGCGTACACTGGCACGGCACGCAGACCCATCGGCAACATATTCAACACCACAGCCGCAAACAGTAAGATTCCCAGCGTCCGATGTATTTTACGCGCATTTTCTCCATGCGCCTTTTTTCGTTTCCGCAGTACTTCATTTGATTCAAAAACAGGTTCCATCACAAATATCCTCCAATTCAAACTTTTATGTTTACGCCTGAATTTCAGTATACATACTTGACTGTCTATTTCCATAGGCGTGGCACGAATTGTTAAAATCCGTCCCGAATTGTATGTACCCCGTGAACGATATCTGTTCCTTACTGCCCCCTGCCTGGTTTCCGCGCACTCTCCCCCACATGGGCGGAAACATCCCTGCCCCCGATGCTCTGCCGTCTCAAAAATACCGGAAATTAGAATCTATGATTACATTTTTGAATATTTTCAAATGAGTAAACCGTGAAACTTATTGATCCTTCAGAATGTTCGTTATAAATCAAGACTGTTGCCGTGCGTGACTTTTAGTAGTCCCCCTATGTTTCACAGCCTTACACCACAAAATTGGGCCAATCAAAATAACCCTAACAATAAAGCGTATAGGGCAAATTCCAACAACCACAGCAATCAGTTAAATCCTAACCGCAAAAACACCGACAATTGCATAATGCCAAGAAGCGTTATCGGAATATTCAGTTAATAGTGTATTGTCTTTCAGAATATCTTCTCTACCACCTTCAGATAAGTAAATCCCGCAAACTTTATGTTTGCGGGATTTCTACAGTTGCCATCTCTTTGGCGGCTTTCACTCCCCGAGTAGGGCTCGAACCTACAACAACTCGGTTAACAGCCGAGTGCTCTACCATTGTATGATATGCAACCGGAAAATTTATTTTATCAAAGAAATGCATCGTAATACTTGGTCAATTGTTCTTCTGTTGTATTATAAACATTTTCACCCATTAGATAATCCTGTAGCTCATTTATGCAACAATCTAATTCACCTTTTCGGTATTGATTTTTAGGATCTTTTTTCATTAACTCAAGAAACTCAATCGCCTTCAGGCAAAAACTGTTCCTTTTTTGTTCATCTCCTCTATTTTTCCATCTTATTGCACGATGAACTTCGCTGCCAACATTAGAAATCTGAACCCCTATTGGCATTGCAAACCAGCTTACCGTTTGATCCATTTATTTACCACCTCCACAATTTTTTCTCTTGCTTTTGGATCGGCAACCCCACGGCCAACTCGTGGGTATCCGGCCTCTCTGTTTCTTGGCGGATTGATCAGAGAATCAAATTCTATTTCTCCATTATCATAATAGATATTGATCCCGTATAGATATTTTTGATTTGATCCATTTTCCAAAAGCATCTGCTCAAGATCAGCATGAAGCTCTGCGTTAACTGCAAGGATTTCTCTATCAATATCTACAACAGCCTTCACCATATTCATATCAGAAAAGAAAAATTTTTCTTCTAAACATCCAAGCTCATCAATTGTAATTAATTGATCCAATATCTTCAAGTTTCTTCTTCCTCCTGTTCAATCCCTTTTATATATATTAGCACATTTTTTTTCTTTTTTCCACAAAATAGGAAAATTCGTATCCAGCTACTCCCTGGATATGCACATCTTCCTGTTTCCCTGTAAGGAACCCTGACTCCTGCTGAAACATTTGCGTCCACTGACCTGCTTTTTTCCTGGCATTTGCCTTTTTCTGTTTTTTACAAAATATTTTCAGGTAGCAAAAAGCCCGCAAACACGATGTTTACAGGCTTTGCAGCTATTGCTTACGCTCCCCGAGTAGGGCTCGAACCTACAACAACTCGGTTAACAGCCGAGTGCTCTACCATTGTATGATATGCAACCATAAGCTTGTAAAACTCCAGCAAAGGTGTCGCAAATCTACGGTTCAGGATAATCATTACTCCCTTTCCGTGTTAATCACATAAACAGTGCTCCGAGAAGCGCCTTCCTTTTTCAGCCATTTCTTTTCAACCATCTTAACAAGAATTTCTCTTGCCCTGCGCTGTTTAATACTTAATAGTCCGGTTACCTGTGCAGTTGTAATGCCGCCATTTTCAAACGCATATTGATAAATCAGCCTTTCCTGTTCACTTATCGGCATTTTATCGGCATTTTCCCGGCGGTTTCCCGGCATTTTATCGGCATTCATGCTGTCGTAAATACCATGCTGTAGAAAATCTGTGCCTTTAATTTGACCCCGATAAATATTGATCCGTAGATCCACTTCGCCGCCAATAAATTCTGGCTCCCGCAAACCGGCAGCCTTTACTTTACCTATAATACGCGGAATGCCGCTGCCCCAATGCTCAATTAGATTCATGTAGGAAAATGCATAGGCAAGAGCTTCATTACGAATCTGAGAATACCCCTCTTTCATACGCTCCAATGTCTGTCCCATGGGAATCTTGCCGGGAGAAGTAATTTCCAGCCGATTATCATAGAGTGCAATCTGCGTGTTGCCGTGATCTAGATAACTACGGTGCACCGCCGCATTGATAATCAGTTCACGAATGGCATCCGGTGGAATCTCATAAACATCCTGCCGATAGATACCTTCAAAGGTTGCACCCATGTGAATATTCCGCAAAACAAATTGATATGCCTGATCAATCTGTTCCCAAATCGGTCCTGTATACTCCCGACGATCCACAAAAATCTCTTTTGTCGTTCCCTTAAATACTCCACACTGAGTTGCCACATGGATTGCGCCACAACCGGTTAAAATTGCATAGGCAATAGAGGGATAATATTTTCCCTCCCTCTCAATCAAAACACCCCAGGAACACAACTGCCTCCGCCCAACATTTTTTATAGCAGTTCTCTGCTCTTCATTATGAGCGTTTTTAACAGCTTGTTCTCTCATGGATTGACAAAGAGAATCAATATCCTCCTCCGTAATATCCCAACCAGCACATAGGACTTGATCAAAATAGCGATTGCTGCCCTCGAACATCAACTCCTTAATCATGTATTCATCTGCCGGGCGGGTTGTTCCGGCTACACGGACATATACACCGTTGTCCCTACCCTGCGATTTTATATAGTATGGTCGCTGCCTGCCCTCGGACACTTCAACTACAATAATGGTCCTACTGTCAATCGTCTGCAGCGTAATATCAGGAATAATTGCCGGTTCACAGCTATCCGACACGGCGTTTGCAATTGCATCCATGATCTTAAATACCTCTTCTTTATCAAAGCCAGTCACTTCTTTGGTCTTATCGTCAATTCCAAAAACAATTCTGCCGCCGCTGCCATTGGCAAAGGCAACCACTGATTTCATGTATTTGATACTTTTATCCGGCAGATTCTCCTTAAACTCCACATTCTTGGATTCTCCTGCAAGAATTTCTTCTATAGTCATAGATACACCTCGCTTTCGTCATGACAGCAATAGCTATTATTCCCACTTCATTTTTGCCCAAACATCATAGAATATAAAATGTTTCTTTTTTACACCAGATCACGAAGGTGACACTGTGTTACAGCAACGTCGAATCACTTCCAAGAGGCATGATTCCATTTTCCTTGAGCATTTCGTTTATTTCATATATTGAATTCTCTGCGCAGGCTGCTAAAACACATTGGTAAACGTATCCTTCGCCTTTCATCGAATTCAATTTAAAGTCTGTTTTACCAAGAAACATCTCAACTTCTGGCAACGGCAGCTGTAAGCCAACGCACAATGCCAGAACTGTCTGTACTGATGTAGGATATGTCTCATCGTTTCTTAACCGCTGAATGGTCTTTTCCCCAACAAGTGAACGGTCTGCCAATTGCTTATTAGAGAGCTTTCTGGCCTTCTGCAATGCAACTAGCGTCTCTGCAAAGGAACCAGGATATCTGTGCAATGCTTCTGACCTAGACTTTGCATTTTTTATTTGTTCAAGAAGTGTTGTATTATGCACATTCAGTTCAAAGGAGTATTCAACCTGATTTTCAACCGGAGCAGAGTTTCGCATAAACTGCGAGTAATATCTTGCCCCTTGATATTTCGATTGATAACTATATCCCTTCGTAAAAATGATACAGCACTCATCCATGTGAGAGAGCGCGTATTCTGAAATCATAGCATTTCCGGTCTGATCACTTACGACATACCTTTCATCGTTTAGAATGAGATGTCGGTCTACAAAAACGAACTGCCCACTATCAATCAGCTCCTTAAATTCTCGTTCAAAGCAGTAAGCCTTAAACAAATCTGCATAGGGAATTGTAAATGTCTGATTTTTCCCTAATGAACCCGGTTCAAAGGAATACCTACGGATATATTGTCCGTCCACAAATGGGTATGCGCCTTCAGCCTTAGTATAGCCTAAATCAATTATACGTACTTTCGCTGCTTGCTGCGAAACACCAAATAATTCAGCAAGAGCATCAATCACATTTTCATAGATAGCAATACTTGCTTTTTCACTCCCGCCATATTCAGCAAGAAGTTCATCTGCTTTCATGCGGACAGTCTTCGCAGGCATCAAGATTTTGGGGGCAACACCATTCGCCTGCCACTCCATCCACTCTACGGCTTTCCATTTGTCAGAATCCGGAATGTTGGGTACTATTGGACACCGAACAGCATTTTTAATATTACAATCGGCTCCTATTGTTTTCATCAGGGCATGATAAGGCTGATGTCTGTGCCAATGATAGCACTCGTGAGCCAGCATAGTTCTCTTTGTTCCTTCAGAGCGTTCGTAAGAAACGCGTGGATCAAGATAGACGGTTCCACGTTTGGCATTACGAATTGTGGCCTTGCGATGCTTATCAAGAACATTCCCATTGTCGAATATAATCGTACCAAAATAAACAAACTCGTCCGACAGGGGTATATCCTCAACAACCTGCAAACCCATATCATTTGCCACTTTTTCAATCGGAACTCTTATCGGCTTATCCAGAGCCCCCGGACAGTATCTTATCAGGAATTTCTCCGCTTCGTCTTCAAACTGCTCACGGGAAATAATAGGAACAAGTCCACCGGAAAGACGATCATTATCAGACTCTTCCTGTGGCTCGCAATTATCAATTTCCATAATCCGGAAGTCACTCATATCTATACCAAGGATAACCTGACAATGAATCTTAAGCCATCGCTCATTAAAATACTCTTTTCGAGCAGCAGATGGCATTTCCACATCGCACGATGTAATGACATCGAAAGCAATCACACCTTCTTCCGCCTGTTCAATATGAATTACATTTTCAATTTCTACGTCGACTACCGATAGCTTCTTAGTGTTCCCAGAAAACTCCTCCTGAATATAAGCAATCACAGCGTCCCGGATGTCATCATAGCGAGACTGGTCAATTAACTTCTGAAGCGGACTCTCATCCTGTGCCTCATAATGATCAAGCCTGCTGTCATTAAGTTCCTTGCGTATCTCACGCCAGTTGGGCATATACTTATCCATATGCGCAACGAAAGTTGCGTCGTGCTTCCTTGTAATTAAGTGCGTCAGCTCATGTAATATAATGTAATCAAGGCACATATAAGGTTTCTGCGCAAGCTGTAAGTTAAACCACAGTTTCTTTTTATCTGTACTACAGGCCCCCCACTTTGTAACCATATATTTTGTCTGCCATGAATCGCATTTAAGGCCGGTCTGCGTTTCCCACTTCGGAAGCCGCTTTTCTATTTGCTCCTTCAGGATCTTCCGGTATTCCTCTTTTACATAAGCATCTCTCTGCTTCACTGTGCTTTTCGCACTCATGGAAAGAACGATATTCTGATTCTGAATCTCAAAACAGTTCTTTTGATTGTCCGGCTTAAAGACAAGGAAGTACTGTTTTCCCCAAATATACATTGTCTCGCCTGAAACGTACTGCCTCTTAGATGCCCTTGGCTGCTCCTGAAACTGTGCAATAGACCTTTTTACAAAGCTAAGCTGAGTTCTGGCATAGGCCTCTATCGCTTTATCACCAACGGATAAAGGCGCAGAGATTACCACATGTCCATCCGGCGGTTTCACCTGAAGGTGCATATTCTTAATGTTCTTTTTTTGCACATCAATCGAAATACCGGAAATGACAATGCGCATTAAAACTCCTCCTGCTTCTCAATAATCTTATAGATGCGCTCCGCTTCGGAATCATCGCCTAGAATCTCATAAAGTGCTTTCTTTATTCTTCTAATAACTACCTCATTATCTCTAAAGCCGGACAACACCTGCTTTTTCACCGCTTTGTGAATTTTAAGGGCAAGTTTCTCATCCTCACCAGTGTTGTCATAAATAGCCATAAGCGACTTACTTTTGCGAACGCTCTCAGGATATGCTTCATTGTCCTCCGGACAATCGACATCTTTGGCCAGCTTTATATATTTCTCCAGCATCTGGGCATATTCAAGAACACCCTGCTTTCTCTCTTCAATGAGCTTGTCGAGGATTTCTGACATTTTTGCATAATAACGAGGATTGACCGTAACCTTCTCAATCACTTTTTTGCGGATGTTATTTTCAATAGCTTCTGCCGCCCCCTCCTTATGACCGTCGTCGCTCTCGCCGGTAAGCATCTCACCTTGCTTTACAACAAAATCCAAAAGGGTAAGGTCATCGAAATCGCCAATCTTCTCAGCATCCGCTGCGGTAATGTAGTTATCTATCATCTTTCTCATGTCCGGTTCATACGCCTTCAGATCCAGGAAATCGCCACTTGCAGTACCTATAGTCTTCTTTAACTCAATATAAAAGGTGACCTTCTTATCATATTCGTTTAGCTTGCCGGAAGAAATATCATCAACAAGATAGGGTTTTGCCTCTGCAAATGCTCTGACGAGGCTACTTACCAGCCGATAGAGCTTCTCTCTCAAGCGAGCATATATTTCATCACTCTCTTCTGATTGACCGGAAACGCCACAGAAATAATGAATATATTGAATTTCTCCACAAGGCTCTTCGACGCCCTCACAAAGCTCCTCGACTGCATCATAGACTTCGTCAAAATAAACAATTGCTTCATCATGACGGTCTTTTACAAGTCCCTTTACATCTTCCGTATCATATCCTTCAAAGGCACCGGAAGTATAATCCTTTATTGCTGTCTGAAGCTTTCCAAACAGCTGCTTGTAGTCAACGATAAAACCGAAGTCCTTAGACTCATCGTCCAGACGATTTACTCGGCAAATTGCCTGAAACAGACCATGATCCTGCATTTTCTTATCGATATACAGGTATGTGCAAGGAGGCGCATCAAATCCGGTGAGCAGCTTGTCTACGACAATAAGAAGCTTCATGTTTGCAGGTTCTTCTACAAACTTCCGCTTTGCTTCTTTCTCAAATTCTTCTACTTTGGATTGAATTGATCCGGCATTCGGAAGGTTGGCCGGATCAAGACCAAGCATTTTAAGGTATGTGTCGTATTTCAGGAAAGTTTCGGTATCGTCCTCATCACTGACGGTATCCGTGCGCAGTTCACCCTTATTAGGCGTGTAAGATGATATGATGGCGCATTTCTTAAAACCCATCTGTTGGAAAATCTCATAGTACTTGCAGGCAGTTGATATTGAATCAGCCACAAGAATAGCATTTCCATTGCCATCCATCAGACGCGCTTTCATATTAAAGTCCTGTATGATGTCCCACGCCACCTTTTCAAGACGGGAACGGGAGCTGTATACCTTCTGCATCGTGCCCCATTTTTCCTTTAGCTTTGCCTTGGCACGGGAAGAAAGCCCTCTGGTCTTTATATCAAACCACTGGTCAATACGGTCCTGCGATGACAGATCCTGCGGAACATCACGATACTCATACCGCAGATCCAGCACAACGCCATCAGCCACACCTTCATTATATTTATAGGCATGAATATAGGTTCCGAATACTTCGATACTTATTTTCTTGTCCTTTTTGAGAAGCGGAGTTCCGGTAAAACCGACAAATACAGCGTTTGGCATAATCGTTGTCATGGCGGCATGAAGCTTGCCAGACTGCGTTCTGTGGCACTCGTCAACGAACACTACAAAATTTCCCTTAGCCTCAAAGCCGGCAGGAAGGGAGGCTTTCAGCTCCTCTATGTATTTGTCGTAGTCATTTTCTGTTGCTTCACCGCCTCGACGGCCAAACTTATGCACAAGAGAACAAATCAGCCGATCATCATATACGTTCAGACGGTTCAGCAGATCCTTACCGCTCTTGGTACGGACGATATTCTCATCCACTCCTGTGAATGTCTTTTCAATTTGCTCGTCGAGTTCATCTCTGTCTGTCACGATAAGGACACGAGCATTCAGCTCTTCCCAATGTGTCAGAATCCACTTGGCAAGCCATACCATTGTAAGCGTTTTGCCGGAGCCTTGCGTGTGCCAAAGAATACCGCCTAAAGGCTTATCCTGATCCCTGTTCGGATTATGAATTTCCGTTCTCAGATGATTGAGCCTCTGCTCCGTGCGCTTAATACCGAAATACTGGTTGTACCGACATACCTTCTTATAGCCCTTATCAAAGACGACAAAATTCATAATAAGGTCAATAAAACGTTCCTTATCGAACATGGCATATATTTGCTTTAAGAGCTTATTCTCTATGCCCGCACATGTTTCACTGATGCGGACATCCACCGAATCACGCTCATCCTCATGTTCCTTGAATCCGTCATCCTTCCACTCCATGTAAAACTTCTCACCGGTCAGAAGCGTACCATAGCGCAGTCCCTCTGATTCATTTCCGGCCATACAGAATTGCATCGTAGTAAAAAAACCTTGTATGAACATGTCCTTCTGATTTGTCACATTCTGACGAATACCCTCGGACACCAAAATGCTGCTTCGCTTTAGTTCAATTACCGCCACTGCCACACCATTCAGATAAATAACAATATCCGGACGTTTCTCCTGCCGCTCAACAACCGTCACTTCTTCAGCAATAGCAAAATCATTGTTCAACGGATTCTTCTCATCAATAAACTCCACTGTCACCGGAGGCTTCTCCGGGCTTTCGCTGACCCTGGCTCCGTACTTCAAAAGGGAGTATACCTTCTTATTAGCGTCATAGACTCCCCGTGAAAGATTTCCTGCCGCCTGCTGAAGTTGCATGACAGCGCCATCGATCAGCTTATCAGCATACCCCTTCAGTCGAAGGTACTGGCGCAGACGGTCTTCTTTTATATTCTTATTCTGCTGATCCGACAGATTACCAATGTACTGATAACCTAAGATTTCCGGATCTTTAAAAAAGCGAATCACTCTTTCCTGTGTTTTAATTTCCGCATCGCCAATACTCATTGGACAGGCACCTCCTTATATGAGTCTGACCTTACCGGTCAGCAGTTCTTCCATCATACCTTGCTTTATTTTCTGATACTTAAAAAGTTTTTCTTCAAGTTTATGGATATCAGAATCCATATCACAGATGACCATTGAAATTGCTTTTTGCCCATCTTTACTAACAGGAATCTTATATGTGAATCCTTTTAGACTTTTAGCTGATAAGTTAGGCTGTGAGGAACCCGCATTCAAATTCTCGATTTGTATCATGGTTATCTTCGAATTAATTATTTGGAAAAGAAATTCCGGATCTACAAATTCCTTCGGCCTAATGACACAAAGCGATGAAGCGGGGGCAGCATTGTCAAAATCAGCCAATGCACATTTACCTAATGATCCGCGAAGGCAAAACAAAATATCATTTTTCTGAATTTTAGCTCCTCCAAGCGATTCATATTTATCTATTGAGATGTAGTCAGCATTAGATAAATCAATTGCGCCGTCTTTCAGATTCCCTGCATTAATAAAAGGAATTCCATAATCTATAAAATCTCTTCCTGACGGATAGTGAATCCCCCTGTCTCCATTCAAAACATCAGCAATAGAACCCAAATCACTATATTCCCATTTTTCATCATAGCCACTCAAACACTGCCTGCCAGTTACAAGTAAATGTAGTGTTCCCTGGCGAACATTCTTCTTCTTTTCAATCAGCTTCTTCAAGTCTAGGATCAGAGCGTCAATATCATAAAGGGCACTGATTATTTTTTCCTGTTCTTTAGTTGACGGGATAACAATTGCAGTTTCTCCTAAAGAGGCTTTTGAAACCGACGAAACCTTTGTCCCATGAATATACGGCAAGAGTTGATCATGATATAAATGCGAGTTCATATAATAACCAAGCCACTTAGATGCAAACTCTCCAGACTTTACCCTGCATGGGATGGTGTGCAAACCTGCCATAACTGGTTTCTCACCGGTATTTGTCACCTCTGTAACCTTGCCAACGGTCTCATCCTCTGCAGTATCAGCCATAATTATATCCCCATCTTGGAGAGGTTGAGCTGATCCCGATATCCTAACCCCCTCATTGATAAAAGGGACATCCTCTCTGGTACAATCGAGCACTTCCGGGAAAAGAATTAGAACATCTCCGTAGTGTATATTTTTGAACTGACCGCTGGCATAATTAAGCTCAGCACGTGAGAACGTATTGTTGTTCAGTATGCGAAAAGTGTCTGAGAAACGCTGAACATTCCACTCTTCAGGTATCATTCCTACTTTCGTTTTTTTCATTCCCATTTGAATCCCATCCTTTCCAGATGAGACTTCACCTTAGCCTCATAATCAGTCGTATTTTTTTCAAGCTCTGGAAGCGTATTTTCATAGCGGTCTGCGAGCTCAGCAATCCTACTTGTCAAACGATGAGAAACCGACTCATACAAATCAACAATGCCAGCGAAGATGCTGTCAAACCACTTTTTGTTCACCAGAAGATTCCGTATCTCCTCATCTGTCAGGCTTTCATATCTTGCTCGACATTTCTCATCCAACGCTTTGTGCAGATCCTTTACAACTTTGTTGTATTCCAATACCTTTCCGCATAATCTCAACACTGCCTTGAGTTGATTCACATCATCCTGTAAACTTTCCGGCACGTTTTCTACAGTTCGAATAACAAACAGTCTATCTACGATGGTTGTCTTAGTTACATTCCCTTTTTCATTTACAACACTATTGCAAAACGGATGCTCTACGAGATATGCCTGTAACCGTTTCTTAACCATCGGCAACTGATCCATCAAATTTAATAATTCGATGGTCTCTTCCGTCTCAATGTGCTGAGTAAGTTCCTCTATCTTGGCCTCTATATCCTTTGCTTTAACTTTTCCATTTTCCGCTACATCGGCGAGAGCAGATTCCTCATCTGCGCCCTCAATCAAATCAGAGAGCTGAGATTCCGTATCTGCAACAACGTTCTCCGCTTCTTCAATAGCATTCTTTTCTTCACGGAAAAAAGCATCTATGACAATGGCCTTCGGAATCAATCGACCTTCCCATCCAGTAATCTTCATCTCACCTTTGTTTTTACCTTGAGTGATTTCTTCCTCTATATTGTCAGTAGCTCTGGCATTGGCATATCCGTTTGGTTCACTGACAATCAAAGAAACATCATCGTTCATGACCTCGTTCCAATATACCAACAATACCTGATATACATCGTACTTATCGATCAGTGTCAAATGCTCAAACTCAGCAAGAATCTCCTCAGCAAGATTTGCGATCAGTTCTTTTGTAGATACATCTTCATCAAGCGAGACAAGTACAGGGTACACCTTGCTTTTCCATGCGACAAATGCCTCATCAAGTTTTTCACCATATTCAGAGAACTCTGCGTTTTTATATATTGTCTGGCGAATATTCTCATGCTCCACATTCAAGCTATAGTATTTCTCACCGATTGCTGTCAATAGTTCTGACTTTAGCGACGGGAATACCTCCCAATACTTGGAGAGGCCATCAATATCTACAGCAGGGATACCTCCATGAATATGCGCATAGATATCCTGAATATCCTCCGGATCTGTGGAATCGATATAACGAGTAATATTGAGATTATATTCGTTCTTCTTTTCTATCTCATCATTAGGCACAAAACGAGCATACTTAGGATCTGTGTCAATCTGATCATTAAAAGTTGTGATTATCCTATAAATATCACGCTCACGCAAACGATTCTTATTACCGTCCTTAACATATCCATGGCTGGCATCAATCATAAAAATGCCTTGTCTATTGGCCGCACCTTCTTTATCGATCACTAGTACACAAGCCGCTATACCAGTGCCATAAAACAAGTTAGCCGGAAGGCTGATGATACCCTTTATCCAGTGTTTTTTAATGATTGCCTCTCTGATAGCAGCCTCAGCATTTCCCCGGAAAAGAACTCCGTGCGGAAGAATAACTGCCGCCTTACCATTGGACTTTAAAGCCTTTAAAATATGCATGAGCCAAGCATAGTCTCCATTCTTTTCAGGAGGCATATCTCCGTAGCCCTCAAACCGTCCCATACTCTTTTCCAGCAATACCGTCTCGCCAGTTCTTCATGGAAAATGGCGGATTGGCCACTATATAATCAAAACGTTCGAGTGTTGAATTGTCAGATTTATCAAGGAACTGCGGATTTGAGAAAGTATTCCCGCTCTTGATCATGATTTCGGCTTTGCGATGTAACACGGCATTCATCTTGGCAAGACCTGCTGTAGTGCTTTCCTTTTCCTGACCACAGCCCATAATAGGAAATGGCGCTGCGTCAATAGCACGAATTAAAAGGCTGCCACTGCCGCAGGCTGGATCACATACTGTAGCACCTGTATCTGTGCAACGGCTGATTCCTACCACGTTTGCAAGAATTCTTGAAACTTCTGCAGGCGTATAGAATTGTCCCTTGCTTTTTCCGCTCTCTGTTGCAAATTTACGCATCAGATACTCATATGCATCTCCAATGATGTCATCGCCCTCTGCCTTGTTACGAGAGAAATCGAGTTCTGGACGCTGGAAGATGGAAATGAGATCTGTCAGCTTATCGACCATCTCTTTGCCGCTTCCAAGTTTCTTTTCATCATTGAAATGCGCAATATCAATAACACCCTTCAGGTCAGTATTCTCATCAGCAAGACGGGCTATAATTTTATCCATACCTTCGCCAATGTTTTTTGTTCCCTTCAGAGCAATAAAGTCATCAAAGGAACAGCCTGTCCGCTTTTCTGGATCAGGCTCTTTATCATGCGCCTTGTCGAAAACCTTTATATCCTCATAAGCTCCTTTATTCTTAAATTTATCAGTGACATACTTCATGAATAGAAGCGTCAGGATATAATCCTTATACTCTGAGGAATCCATGCCTCCGCGAAGTTTGTCGCAGCTCGCCCACAGCGATGCATATAATTGTGTTTTCTTGACAGCCATATTTTCTCCTTGTCTTTTGATTTTCTTTCGTTCTCTCCTTGAATCAGTCGTTAGCGCTCTTACCGCTCTTAACCCATTCATCAAGCTCGGAAATTTTAAACCTCCACTGTTTTCCGATTTTTTGAGCAGGCAAACCTTCCTTACCGTTTCTGATCCAGCTGCGGAGTGTAACCGTTTTAATCCCTAAGTATTCTGCTGCTTCATCTATGCTAATCCATTTGTCATTTATGATTTCTTCCATGCTCTCACCTCGTGATTTGAATCTGCATATAACTCAACTATTTTAGCATACACTCTAATTGTAAATTTTTCAAGAGTTTTCTGTTATTTGCTGTTATTACTTTGTATTTTTGCGTTTCAAAAAATCCCGACCAGACATACATATGTCCAGTCATTTTAATGTCTTTTTTTCAACACTGTGTGCTGCTCTTGCTCTTTTTAGCAAAACCATATAACAGGCCAGCGTCCTGCCACGCAGCATAACCTCGGTTTGTTTCCGGTTAACATTTCCCTACCTACGTTTTACTGGCATTTGCCTTTTTCTGATATTCATCAAATATTTTTAGGCAACATAAAGCCCGCAAACACTGATGTTTACGGGCTTTTGTAGCTACTGCTACCGCTCCCCGAGTAGGGCTCGAACCTACAACAACTCGGTTAACAGCCGAGTGCTCTACCATTGAGCTATCGAGGATTATATTGGGGGATCGTGCCCTCAAAACCGAACATTGAACTGTCTTCCTTATCGCATCCGCTCACTTGACTTCCTTCTATCCATTTTCTTGGTTAAACTTTCGGCCGATTAGTAAATGTCAGCTGAACACATTGC
>CAZGVI010000052.1:0-24580 GCA_964529395.1 uncultured Acetatifactor sp. | reverse complement strand
ATTTTCAAGGTGCATAGCTAAAATCTATGTGCGAAGTTTGAGTCATGAATTATTGGGAATGAATCATTGTGGAAATGGGGAGGATTGATGAAAAGAGAAAAGCAGGAAGTCAGCATTATTCGTTCTTCTGCCGCTGAATATCTCACATTTATTACGGCAACTGGTGAGAGTGACGTAAATGCAGTTTATTTTGAAGAAAATGTATGGTTGACCCAGAAGATGATGGGGCTTTTATACAATGTAGAAACCCATACCATCAATTATCATTTGAAAAAGCTCTTTGCTGACGGAGAGATTGATGAAGAAGTAGTTATTCGAAGATTTCGAATAACTGCCGCAGATGGAAAGACCTACAATACCAATCACTATAGTCTGAGTGCCATTATTGCTGTGGGAAATAAGGTAGATTCGCCTCGTGCGGTACAGTTCAGAAAATGGGCAAATCATATTATAGAGGAATTTACTGTCAAAGGCTTTGCGATGGATGATGAGCGTCTTAAAAACGGGGGCACGGTGCTGACAAAGGACTATTTTCGAGAGCAGTTGGAGCGCATTCGCGAAATTCGTCTTTCGGAGCGTCGATTCTATCAAAAAATCACCGATATTTACGCGACTAGTATTGATTATGACGCCAAAGCAGAGACTACAAGAACATTCTTCTCGCGCGTGCAAAACCAGCTCCATTGGGCCATTCATGGAGAAACTGCGGCAGAAACGATTTATCGCCGTGCCGACAGTGCAAAAGAAAATATGGGTTTGACTACATGGAAGGATGCCCCGGACGGTAAGATTCAAAAGTTTGATGTGGTCGTTGCGAAGAACTATCTGACCAAAGAAGAACTTTCCGCAATGGCGCGAATCGTCAACGCCTATTTGGATCTGGCAGAGCTGCGGGCCGAGGAAGAAGTGCCCATGACAATGGAGGATTGGGCAGAACAGTTTGAAGGTGTCCTGCGCTTGAGTAAAAAAGAAATTCTTACCAATGCAGGAAGTATTTCTGCAAAAATTGCCGAACAGCACGCTCTCAGTGAATTTGAGAAGTATCGTATCAGGCAGGATCGGCTTTATCAGAGTGATTTTGACCGAATGCTGTTGGAGGAAACATTTATTTCCGAACCAGGGAGGGGAATAGATGAATAGCAACAACGAACAATGCTATATAGCTTTTGAGCCTAAAGAGGTACACATGGCTTTGATTGAAAATATCAATTCTCTCTTTGGGGGACAGGATGTGGGGCAGCAGGCCGCAGTGCAACGGGCCATGGCTCATGTGCTGAAGTTGAATGCGGAGTTGGATGAGGAGAAACTGGCACAGATTTTGCAGGCTGCCTCTAAGACCAAGGTGGCAGTGCGACAGGGAATCACCGTTCCCAAGGCTGTCAAGGTAGAGGTTAAAAAGGAAGACTTGGAAACTGTTGAAAATATTTTCCGACACGCTTTTCAGATATTTAAGCTTCAGCGTCCCTTCTTTGCCCGGGTCTTGCTGACGACCTATTTTCTGCACCTGAGAGAAGAAAACGCAAGGTTGGGAGTACCGGAAGAACCTGTGTCTACGGATACCGGAGAGGATAACTTTGCGGGAGGGGACGATGCCCTGTTTCGGTTTAAAGTTTCTGTGGAAATGGCAGATATGTTGCTCCGCAACGCCCCGGAAGATAAAATTTATATTCAGCAAATACTGGAAATGGCAAAAAAACGGGGGATAACGTAAAACAAATCAATATTTCATATTGACAACTAAAATATAGACTGCTAAAATAACACAAAATAAAGCAGGAAGGATAAGACCATGATTAAGTTTTCGGTCACCATGAACAAAATGAACCAGCAACAGCAGCTTATTGTCAAAATTGACAACGGGCTTTTTGGGCTGTGTTCATAACAAGCGTCTTATCCTGGTTAATCTGAACGAAGCGGTCGAAAGCTCAATACGAGTTTTCGACCGTTTTTATTTTATAATACTTTCCTATATATTCAGGGATTTGGAAAGGGGGTAAACTATGCCGGAACAGTCAGAGCTTCCCCGACAAGTGGGGAAACGGTTAATAACCATAATCAAACCCTTCGCAGCAAGCGCGGCGCAAAGTCAGTAAACGGACTTGGATCATTGCACGTGAGTTTAAAACAAATAACAGAAAGGAATAAGATAATATGATATGTAAGCGGTTAACTTCAAATGAACGCCCGACATTTCCTAAGCGGGCCATTATTACGGCAGGTATGCCCTACGGAAATAAAAATTTACATTTTGGTCATGTAGGCGGTATGTTTATACACGCGGATATTTTTGCGCGATTTTTAAGAGACCGAATCGGCAAAGACAATGTGATCTTTCTTTCGGGGACAGATTGCTACGGTTCTCCCATCATGGAAAGTTATCGCAGGCTACAGGAAACGGGGTATGAAGGCACTTTGGAAGATTATGTACGTGATAACCATGAAAATCAGAGGAAAACTCTGGAAAACTATGGTATCAGTTTGGATTTCTTTGGAGCATCGGCGCTGGGAGCAGCAGGTTCGATTCACAGACAGGTATCAGCGAAAGTGTTTCATACATTATACAAAAATGGCTATGTTAAGAAAATGTCTGTGCCTCAGTTTTATGATGAAGAAAAAGAGATGTTTTTAAACGGAAGACAGGTAATGGGGAAATGTCCTATACCGGGATGCACTTCGGAAAAAGCATATGCCGACGAGTGTTCATTGGGACATCAGTTTCTGCCTTCGGAACTGATCGATCCCGTCAGCCTCCTGTCAAATAAAAAACCGATCCTTCGAGATGTGGAAAACTGGTATTTTGATTTGGAATGTTGTATTTATTGGCTAAAGGAATATAATGATTTCTTGCGAAAAAACACAAATACACGTAAGTATCAGTTAGAAACCGTAGAAGAATTTTTGAAAAAACCCTTACTGTATGTACCGAGAAAATATATAGGCGACCTGGCAGAGCTGGCAGCAAAACTGCCCCCTCATAGATTAAGCAACGAGGAAAAGAAACCGTCTGTCGTATTTGAATTTGACAATCTGGACGACCGCGACAGGGCGAAAAACGTGTTGGACACCGGCAACATTCATTATACTTCCGGAAAGACACTGGTTCCCTTTCGGCTGTCCGGTAATGTAGAATGGGGCGTACCGTTCCCGGAGTGTGAAGAATTACAAGACCTCACTTTTTGGGTATGGCCGGAATCGCTGTGGGCGCCGATTTCCTTTACTTTAGCCTATTTGAAAGAGCAGGGAAAAGAAACCGATCTGTCCAAGTGGTGGTATGATGAGGAATCGATGGTCTATCAGTTTATTGGAGAAGACAACATCTATTTCTATGCCATCGCCCAGACAGGCTTATTTACAGGATTACAGGTTCCCAAAGGGGAAGTGCCGGATATGGAGAAAGTACACTTATCTCACATCATAGCCAACAGGCATTTATTGTATATGGATTCAAAAGCCAGCAGCAGTTCTGAATTAAAGCCTCCTATGGCAGATGAATTGCTTAATTATTACACCAGGGATCAGTTGCGAATGCATTTTATGAGTTTGGGTCTGTCATCCAAAAGCGTAGGTTTTAAACCGCAGGTATTTATGAAAAAGGAAGACCGGGTTGGCGTAGATATGGTTCTGAAAGACGGTAATTTAATAACCAACGTGTTTAACAGGCTGATCCGGACCTGTTTCTATGCGGTTCAGAATCATTGCGGCGGAAAAATCCCTGAGGGCGATGTGAGTGAACAAATAAGGCTGATGACGGAGAAAACGGTTCTCGATTATGAGCGTCATATGTATAACCATGAGTTTCACCGTATCTCCTATGTTTTAGATGACTTTATCCGGTCCATTAACAAGCATTGGGTAAACAATATAAAGATTGCGGACGCCGCGAATAATGCGGAATGCAGAAAACAGCTTATTATTGATTGTTTTTATGCCTGTAAGGTTATGGCAATACTCATTCATCCAATTGCACCGGAAGGATGTGAAATGTTCAGAGAGTATCTTAATCTGGGTGAAGAACTGTGGGATTGGAACTATATATTTGAGCCGTTTTCCTTTTATATTGCAGACATGGAGAGTCATACACTCAAGTATCTGGAACCGAGAGTAGATTTCTTTAAAAAGCATGATTGCCAATTGGCGGAAATGTAAGCAACAATGAAATCCACGTTTCGCGAGTCTTCTATTGTCATGAATAAATGTCATGAATAAAGGGGCGATTCTCTCGCCCCTCTGACATCATGTGCGCCCAACTTCCAAAGCATCGACAGGCGCTCTGTTTATCCCGCAGCAAGGGTTATTTTTGCTTATTTATCGGACATATTTCTCCAGGGTTGCCTGTACAGCTCCCACGCCTGCGGACAGTTCGGCAAAGTAGTTCTTCACGGTGTCCGCCATGGAGACGGCGCACAGATCCACGCCAAAGATCTTCTCATTGGACAGCAGGGGATCTAAGCGGGAGAGATCCTTGGGGGCGTCGCTCAGTTCATAGTCCGCCACATAGGCGGAGGCGGCGTCTAACAAAGGATCGCTGCTGGGCGTAAAGGCGTTACCCGCATCGTCCACCGCCATCAGATAGCGAAGCCATCCGGCATATACCAGCGGGATCAGCTTTAAGTCCGCCACATCCAGGTCGGGGCGCTTAATATAGGCCTTGACCGTCTCTCCGAAACGGATGGCCAGTTTCTGGGAGGTGTCGGTGGCGATACGCTGGGGCGCGTCGGGCATAAAGGGATTGGGAATCCGGATGTTGACCACGGCGTCGATAAACTCTTTGGGGTCTATTATCCCAGGATTCACCACTACGGGCAGCCCCTCCCGGTAGCCCACGATCTCGACAAAGCGTTTCAGCAGCGGATTTTTCATCTCCTCGGACACCAGCGTGTAGCCCAGCAGACAGCCATAGATGGCCAGGGTGGTGTGCAGGGGATTCAAACAGGTGCAGACCTTCATCTTTTCCACCTTGTCCACAGTCTCCCGGTCTGTAAAGATCACGCCGCCTTTTTCCAGCGCGGGGCGTCCGTTGGGGAAATGGTCTTCGATCACCAGATATTCGCATTCTTCCGCATTGACAAAGGGAGCCACATAAGTGTTCTTGGAGGTGACTGCGGCATCCAGCCCCTCTATGCCGTCCCGATTCAGCAGTTCCTCCACCTTGTTATCCGGCCTGGGGGTGATCTTGTCGATCATGGACCAGGGGTAGGACACGGCTTTGGGATCCCGCACATAGGCGGCGAAACCAGCCTCCGCCAGTCCGTTTTCACACCAGGCGTCCGCAAAGGCCCAGACGGCGGCGGCCAGCTTGTCCCCGTTGTGGGAACAGTTGTCCATACTGACCATGGCGATGGGCTGTCTGCCGCTTATATAGCGGTGATAGAGCAGAGATACCACCTTGCCCAGATAGCTGCTGGGGGCGGGGGAGCCGTCTGCTCCAGGACCCACTTTATAATCCGCTGCGATGGCAGGCAGCACATTGCCCTTTGCGTCCGTCAGGGCATAGCCCTTCTCCGTGATGGTAAAGCTGGCCATTTGCAGAGAGGGGGCTGCAAAAATCTGTTTTAAGCGGTCATACTGAGCCCGGTTTTCGCTGTCGAGTACCAGGGATTCGGTGATACTGCCCACGATGGTCTTTTCCACTGTGTTGTCCGCTTTCAGGGTAGCCAGGATGGATAGATTATCGTGGGGCCAGTACATTTTCTCAATGATCTCGTAGTCAAAGCCCTCCACGGCGATCAGCCCGGTGCTGGCCGCCCCTGTGTTCAGCAGGTTTTGCAGCACATTGCACTGAAAGGCTCGAAAGATGTTGCCCGCGCCGAAATGAATCCAGGTGGGAGCCGTGTCCGTGGCGGCCTTTACTTTCTCATAGTCAAAATCCGGGAGACGGTAGCCTGCCTGTATAAAGGACTCCCGCTGATCCCGTATGCTTTTTCTTGTCAGTTCCATGATGTGATGCACCTCCTATTAGAGTTCCGCATGATTCCTCCAAGTACCCAATGCCGGTGCTCCATGTTTGACCGTTTAGACGCTCAGACATGGAGCAGGGTACTTTCCGGAATCATGCTGTTTAGAGTTTTCCTGTTATGCGTTTTTGTGCTGCTTTTCGATGGCTTCCCACAGGCCGTTTAAATAGGTTGCGCCCAGCGCCCTGTCATACAGGCCGTAGCCGGGCATGGCCACCTCGTCCCAGATCATGCGTCCGTGGTCGGGACGGATGGGGCCCGTAAAGCCGATGTCATACAGCGCCAGCATGATCTCGTACATATCGAAAGTACCGTCGCTGGATAAATGGGCGGATTCCTCAAAATCTGTGGGGGAGTTGAACTTCAGGTTCCGCACATGGGCGAAATGGATGCGCCCTTTCAGGGAGCGGATCATATCCGGCAGGTCGTTCTCCAGGTTGGTGCCGTAGGAGCCGGAGCAGAAAGTCACGCCGTTGTGGGGGTTGTCCACCATCTGCATCATCCGCAGGATATTGGCCTTGTTGATGATGATGCGGGGCAGGCCGAACACGCTCCAGGCGGGGTCGTCCGGGTGGATGGCCATATTGATATCGTATTTGTCGCAAGTGGGCATGATGCGCTCCAGGAAATATTTCAGGTTGGCAAAGAGTTTCTCGTCATCCACATCCCTGTACATCTCGAACAGATCCTTGATATGGGTCATGCGCTCCGGCTCCCAGCCAGGCATCACGCTGCCGTTGGTGTCCCCTGCGATGGACTCAAACATTTTCTCGGGATCAAGAGCGTCTACAGCCTCCTGGGTGTAGGCCAGCACCGTGGAACCGTCGGGCCGCATACGGGCCAGTTCCGTGCGGGTCCAGTCGAACACCGGCATGAAATTGTAGCACACCATATGGATGCCCGCCTGTCCCAGCCGCTCCAGCGTGGTGATATAGTTGTCGATATACTGCTCCCGATCCGGCGTTCCCACTTTGATGGCGTCATGGATGTTCACGCTCTCGATGCCCGCCAGCGTAAGGCCCGCGTCCTCGATCTCCTTTTTCAGAGCCAGGATATCTTCCGTCTCCCAGACCTCGCCGGGGGCCGTGCCGTACAGGGTGGAGATCACCCCGGTCACGCCCGGAATCTGACGGATCTGCTTTAAGGTTACTGTGTCATACTTACTGCCGTACCAGCGTAGTGTCATCTGCATAATAGTATCCCTCCTGCGATCTTTATAGTGATGGTTTCTCGATTGATTTCATTATAAAACAAAAGAAAATGCAATAAAATATTATATATTGCTTGAAAAAGTGTAAAAATTGCTCTATGCTGTTGTTGAGGATCTCCCATTCCCAAATAGTTTGTCCCGGCACAAGGGGATATCATACCAATATATAAAAAAACAGCAAAAAGGCCGGGGCGTTTCGTGCAGGCGCTGTGGGCCGGAGAGGATGTGAATAGGCGATATGGGCGAGACAAGACTGCACCGATTGGAAGCCACCGACGAGCGGCAGTATATGATCCAGGAGGGCTATGAAGTCTATGAAAAGCAGGGAGCGCCGCTGGGCGCCATCGCTTTTCACTATCACAGTTTTTATGAGATCATCTATGTGCTGGAGGGGGAGTATTCCTCCATGCTGGAAGACCAGACCTATCATATGAAAAAGGGCGACTTGCTGCTGATCGACTGCAATGTGATGCACAAATACCATTATATCGAGAAAAAACATGATACCTCCAAACGTATTATCCTGTGGGTGACCAAAGAGATGCTGCAGAGCCTGTCCGGGGAGGAGATGGATTTGAGCGCCTGTTTTCGGGGACAGAGTTCCTGCGCCTATCATTTCCCCATCTATTATGAGGAGATGCTGCGGGGATACCTTCTGAAACTGGTCATGGCGGAACTGCCGGACGTATCTTCGCCCCAGGCCAAACAGGTGCTGGACCGGGGCTATCTGACGCTGTTCTTTGTCTATCTGAATATGCTGTGCGGTCGGCGGGAATACGGATTTTCCAGGGAAGATACGGTGTTTCACCCCATGGCGGCGCAGGTGGCCGAATATATTGAGCAACATATCGGCGAGAGCATATCCGTGGAGGAACTGGCCCGGCAGGTGCATATGAGTAAATATCATTTTCTGCGCAAGTTCAAGGAACAGACGGGAGTGACGGTACACAGCTTTGTGCTGAACAAGCGGTTGATCCGGGCCAGCGAAGAACTGCTGCGGGGCGTCAATATGACCCAGGTATGGCAGAATGCGGGATTTGCGGACTATTCTTCCTTTCTGCGCAATTTCAAGCGGGCTTTCGGAATGCCGCCGGGAAAATACCGCAAGGAGATGCCGCAATAAGCCATTTTGTTTAAAAAGAATATGGACATTTTCTATAGAATATTGTAAAATATGAGCGGCGGCAGGCGTAAACCGCCTGAGACAGGAGGGTTAGTACATGACAACGAAAGAATGTTATGAATTGATGGGAGCAGACTATGAGGATGTGATGGACCGTCTGCTGAATGAAAAGCTGATCAAGAAGTTCCTGTATAAATTTGCCGATGCCAAGGATATGGGGGAATTACAGAGCTCTCTGGAGGCCCAGGATTATGAGACGGCATTTCGTATGGCCCATAATCTAAAGGGCGTATGCGCCAATCTGGGTCTTAAAAAGCTGGGGGCGTCCAGTTCCGAACTCTGTGAGGAACTGCGGGACGGTCGGTACACCGACAGGGTAGCTCCCATGCTGGCCGCAGTGCAGACGGACTATGACAGGACGCTGGCAGCGATCCGGCAGTTGCAGGCAGAGGAGACTTAACGGCGGCCATGCTGCCGGAAACATGGATACTAAGTGTAGAAAGGGTCAGAAGACAGTATGCAGAACACAGTATTGGTAGTAGACGATATGGATGCCAACCGGGATATCCTGGAGGCGATATTGAGTGAGGAATATCATGTGGAAACTGCGGAGAACGGACGCAGGGCACTGGAGAAGATCGAGGAACTGCAGGAGGAACTGGCAGTGGTGCTGCTGGATCTGATGATGCCGATCATGGACGGTTTCGCGGTGCTGGATGTGATGCGGGAAAAGGGCTGGATCGATAAGATTCCCGTACTGATCATCAGCGGTGAAACGTCCATCAAGGCGGAAAAGAGATGTTATGACTATCACATTTCTGATTTTATCCGTAAGCCTTTTGACAATGCTCTGGTCAAAAAGAGAGTTAAGAACGTGGTCAGCCTGTTCCAATACCAGAGGGATCTGGAGGCCAAGGTGCTTGAACAGACCAAGACCCTGCGGGAACAGAACGAACTTTTGAAACGTCAGGCAGACAGGCTGCAAAAGAGCAATACCAACATTATAGAGATCCTGGGTACCGTGGTGGAGAGCCGGGATTTTGAGAGCGGAGAGCATGTCAACCGTGTAAAGGGATATACAAGGATCCTGGCGCAGCGTCTGGCGGAGGATTATCCGGAGTATGGGCTGGATCAGGAGAAAATCGACGTGATCGTGTCCGCCAGCGCTCTGCATGATGTGGGTAAGATCGCCATACCCGACAGCATCCTGCTTAAGCCGGGCAGACTGACGGATGAGGAGTTTGCCTGTATGAAGACTCACACCACAAGAGGCGGCGAGATCCTGCAGAATATCAGGAACACATGGGATGATGAATACGGCAAGATCAGCTATCAGATATGCCGCTATCACCATGAGAAATATGACGGACGGGGGTATCCCGACGGACTGGTGGGAGACGAGATCCCCATTGCGGCTCAGATCGTATCTATTGCGGATGTGTACGACGCCCTGGTCAATGAGAGGGTTTATAAGGATGCATTTCCTAAAGAGGAAGCGTTCCGCATGATCACAGAGGGCGAGTGCGGCCAGTTCAATCCCAAGCTGCTGGATTGTTTCCGCAAGGAGCGCAAGGCGTTTGAGGAATTGAAGATCTCCTATGACCATATGGATAACGACTAACGTGCTGTATCACCAGATGATATCAGAAAAGGCAGTCTCCTGCCGGACGGGAGGTTGCCTTTTTCGCTTGCTATATGCAAAGAGCGGGGGCATAATCATAATATGAACGGAAACAGGATAGAACAAAACAGGCAGGTTCAGGAGGCATATGAAAGGGCCCGGGCGGTGCTGGCTGAAGTGCGGACAGTGATAAAAGGGAAGGACGACTGTGTGGAGAAGGCCTTTTGCGCCATACTGGCGGGGGGGCATATCCTGATAGAAGACGTGCCCGGCGTGGGCAAGACAACCCTGGCGGTGGCCTTTTCCCGGGCCATGGCGCTTAAGGCGCAGAGAGTGCAGTTTACTCCGGACGTACAGCCTTCGGATATACTGGGATTTTCCATGTATCACAAGGAGACGGGCACTTTTTCCTATCATCCGGGTCCCATCATGTGCAATCTTTTTCTGGCGGATGAGATCAACCGCACTTCCCCCAAGACCCAGTCGGCGCTGTTGGAAGTCATGGAGGAGAACTGCGTGACGGTGGACGGCGAGAGTCACCCGGTTCCCCGCCCATTTATCGCCATGGCCACACAGAATCCCAAGGGCAGCGCAGGCACGCAGCTATTGCCGGATTCCCAGCTGGACCGTTTCATGATCAGCATGCGCATGGGATATCCGGACATGCAGGACGAGATCGAGATCGCCCGGGGGAAGAGTCTGCGCACGCAGCCTCAGGAGATCCGTCCGGTGCTGGCGGCGCAGGAACTGCTGGCGCTGCAGAATCTGGTGGAGAGGGTCTTCATACACGATAATATCTACAAGTATATTGTGCGGCTGGTGGACGCCACCAGAAACAACGGCTATGTGGAGCTGGGAGTCAGCCCCAGAGGGACCATAGCCTGTACCCGTATGGCCAGGGCCAGGGCTTTTATCCAGGGCAGGGGCTATGTGATACCGGAGGACGTGGCGGCTGTATTTCCTGATGTGACAGGACATCGTATCGTATTAAACACCAGGGCCAGAGTGGCTCATGTGGCGGTGGGGGCGGTGCTGGAACAGATCCTGCAGCAGGAGAAACAACCGGTTTCGTACAACAGAAATATGAGGTAGATATGATACGCTATCTTTTTGCATTGATATTGTCTGCAGGAGCCGTCTATGTGGCGATCCTCTACGAGAGTACTGCGTTTGCACTGTTGGGCTTTACACTGCTTTTCCTGATGATACTTTCCGTGGGATATCTGCTCTATGAAAAAAAGAGCCTACAGGTGACTATGAGTGCACTGCCCGCCCTGGCGGACAGACAGACCCCTATATATATAAGCGCCCGGACGACCTACCGGTATCGGGGCTGCTATGGCAGGATTATGGTGCAGGCGGCCATAAGCCGGGAGGGGCACAGGATCCGGCGGTGCAAGTGGCTGCGAGAAGAATATGAAAAGCCAGTCCGGGAAAAGGAAACAAGTACTGAGGAGCGGAATTTCTCAGCATTGCTGTCCTTTGCCCAGGCGGGCAGCTATGTTATTTGGCTGAGAAAAATAAGGATTTACGACCTGACGGGGTTGTTCTGTGTGGAGCAGCGCAGAGCGGTGGGGGGAGAGCGCGCTGTGCTGGCAGTGTTGCCTCCCATCTATCTGATACGAATACAACTTTCTGAGGCCGTCCGCAGCTTTGCGGGGGACGCGGAAGTGTACGATTCTCTGCGCAGCGGTCAGGACTCCAGCGAACTGCTGCAGCTGCGGCCCTTTCAGAATGGGGACAAGCTGCGGAATATCCATTGGAAACTCAGCGCCAAAGCGGACGAGTTGCTGGTGCGGGAGAGCAGCAGGCCCAGAGGCTGCCCGGTGGTCGTGCTGGCGGAAACAGCCGGAAGTTTTCAGGAAACTCGGCTGCAATGCGCAGCCAGCCTTTCTTTTTGTCTGATGGATCTGGATTGTCCACACTATGTGGCCTGGCACAGCAGCTATCAGCAGGATGTGGTAAGGATGCGGGTGGATGACGAGGAGAGCTTTTATGAGGCCTTTCTGTATCTTTTGCGGGAGGAAGGCAGAAACCGTGTGAGTTCCCAGGATCTGCAGGCGCGCTACCGGGAAAAGTACGGCGGCGAACAGGTGCTGCATCACATACGGGTGACAGCGGGTCCCTGTATCTGTGTGGACGAACAGGAGGCCGTGAGTCTGCAGGCCTCCGCACTGGAGCGTGAACTGGCAAAGCTGGAATTGTTGTTGTAGGGTAAAAAGGGTGTGGGAGCATGTGGATGAACAGACCCAGAGTTCACTGGCAAGCGAGCCGGAGAGATGTAAATATGCGGGGCAGACGAACGCCAAACAGTCCCCTGCCGCTCTATATTCTGTACGCGACAGCTCTCAGTATGCTGTCCCTTTATGCCGCCTGTCTCATGGGAGATCAGTTCGGGCTGCCCATGGAGGAAAGATGGCCCATCGGTCTGTGGGCGGCGGCGGTAGGGTGTCTGGTAATCGTGGCATGGAATGAGCTTATGTATGCCCTGGAAGAAAAGATGCCGCGCACGCTGAGAAAAGCAGTGCTGTGGGTGTTGCGCCTGCTGGGAGACATAGTCCTGTTTGTTGTGCTGTATTGGGGAGATGGAGCTCTCTTATGGTTCCGGTTTGACGAGGCAAATGCGCAGACAAGGCTGGAAGGCGCGAACGGGATCAAGCTGTATTATGCGCAGAGGTGGAACGAATATTATGCTGTCAGTGATCCGCTGCCCGATATAGTCGGAGGCACCCGTTCCCAGCAGCAGTGGTTCTGGATTGCGGTCTGGGTAGCGGTGACACTGTTATTGCAGGTCTTTTCCGGGTTCCTGCGCAAAAGAATAATTATGCTCCTGCTCCCCGCTGTGGCGTTGGCTCTGGGGATGATGGTGGGTCTTACACCCGGGTGGCCGGGGATGGCCTGTATGTTTGCGGCGGGGATGCTGAGCCTGTATATGGATCGCCACAGGGATTTCCGTCCGATTCCGGCGCTGCTGCTGGCCGGACTGCTGGCGCTGTTGCTGCCGTTGACCGCAGTGGTGATGGAGGGATCCGCATTGCGGGTGAACCAGTCTCATGACCGCTTGCAGACATTTCAGCACGATTTGGAACGGGGCATCCGGGAGTATGATTGGGAGGCGCTCTTCGGGGCGGGCCAGGAGGGGATCGTGGACAACCGACGCCCCGAATATGAACATATAGAGATAATGACTGTGACAGTCAATGAAGTGCCGGACGCCAATATCTATCTGAGGGGATACTGTGGCGCGGGATATCACAGTGGGCGATGGGACAGCGCAGAAAGGGCGTTTGACAAAGCCTGCCGGGAGCAGGGGCTGGACAGCGGGGAGGCGGCGCTGCTGCTGGCCCGGCTGTGCGCTCCGGCCGACGGCGGAGGGATAGACTATGAACTTCGGTACAGAGGGCTTAAGAACCGCCAGGCTTATCTGCCATACGGCGTGGATCCGGAGACATTGGGAGAACAGTGCCGGATTCGCGGGGACTATCTGGTGGAGAAGACGGGAAATCTGGATAAGCTCACTTTTTCCGGGTATGCTCCCGGCATTGTGGCGGCCAATGGACGGGAGTTCTGGGACGGGGACGCTGGGCAATTCTACTCGTGGTACAATGCGTATGTGGAAGAACAATATCTTGTGGTTTTGGGAAACTTCCCGAAATTGACTAATACAGTCAACCAAATAATGACTTCAGACAGTTACCGGCTCCTGGATGAGCGGATACAGGCGAGGGGGATAGGAGTCAATGAAACCCGGCTGGCCCTGAGCAGCCTGGTGGCGGAGCAACTGAAAAGCCTGGCCCGTTACAATATAGATCCGGGGCCGTTGCCCGGCGGCGCGGATCCGGTGGAATATTTTCTGGGTGAGAACCGCCAGGGCTACTGTGCGCACTTTGCCAGTGCCGGGGCGCTGCTGTTGCGCAGTCTGGGTGTACCCGCCCGGTACGTGACAGGCTATGTGGTGCAGCCCGACCAGTTCCGACGAAGCAGATACGGTTATCGGGCCACTGTCCGGGACGACGCTGCCCATGCCTGGGTGGAGATCTGGCTGGACGGCGTGGGGTGGATGCCTGTGGAGATGACTCCGGGCTATGAGGAATCGGAGAGGGTGTCGATGGGTCAGGATGTGCCGGAGCAGCAGGAGGATATGTGGCAAAAACCCGAAGAAAACGAAGAGCCGGAGCCATCGCCGGTTCCCACCGCCTCGCCCTCAGAGAATGAAACCGGTGACATTCTGCAGACGGCCAGCCCGGAGAAGGCGGCAGGAGTAACGGGAGCTCCCGGAGAAACAGGAGCCCTGCCGGGAACTTCAGAACCGGACATCCCAGTCGGATGGGGTTTTGCGGGAGAGGGAGGCTGGGCTATATTCGGGCAGAATGGCAGTTTGCAGGTGAGTCATGTGCTGGCAGCGTTTTTGGGAATGTTAGCGGCGGCAGGCATGGCGGTGTTTGGGATATCCCGGCTGCTGCGTTACAGGGAGGCCCGTTTGCGGAAAATCCATTACAATATGGAAAGCGGAAATGCCAGGCGGGCCGTGTGGACGATCAACCGTATGCTGTACCGGAGGCTTTGGAGAAAACGGGCGGGCATGCTGTCCCTTAAATCGGATGAGGAATATCTGGAGGCGCTGAAACGCAGATATCCCGGCGAGGACTGGGACGGTTATCTGGAGGTGGTCAGAAAGGCGGTCTATTCCAGGGAGGAGATCAGCGCGGAGGCAGCCGGAGTCTGCTATGCCATGCTGAAACGCGTATGCGCACATAAGAAGTCAGAAAAGTGACAAAATAACAGATAGAAAGAGGAACTCTAAAACAGCATACTCCCTTAAAGCCCCCAGAGAATTTCAGGACGCTAGCGTCCGGAAATTGCTCTGCCGAAAAAGGGGCTTGTAGGGGGTATGCGGAACTCTTAATAGGAGGAAACCTTGAGCGATCAGGATAAGCAGGAAGGAATAGACGCCCTGGAGGAACAGCGGACACAGCGGCGGAGGGAACATATGGCAGCCATGCGCCGGAAAAAGAGACAGCAGGAATTGTTTCGCAGATGGGTGCTGCTGATCGCGGCGGGGCTGGTTCTGCTGGCGCTGATGATATGGGGAATGGTCAGACTCATAGCGGGCCCAAAGTCCCGTGAGACGCCGGAACCCACTACGCCCCAGGTATTGGAAAAACGCGGGCAGTATTTGACAGCCCGGGGAAGGGACGGCTTTATTATGGGGGAACCGGCGGAGGGAGGAACGCTGCCGGGGAATGAGACAGCAGGAACTCCCTGTGCCGGCGTGACCCCGGCACAGGGGAGTTCAGAGGAGGAATCCCCAAGCGGAGATCTCCTGGGAGAAGAAGACTCGCAGGACACACAGGAACCGGAGACAGCTCCTTTTAGCCCCAAGATTACAGAGTATACAGTCGGTTTTCCCGAGGAGGGAAGAGGCGTATACAGTACCAACGGCGTGCTGATCGACGCACAGTCGGGGGAAGTGTTAGCCGTTCGGGATGCGTCCCAGCGGATCAACCCGGCGTCCATGACCAAGATACTGACCTTGCTGGTGGCGGCGGAACATGTGGAGGATCTTCAGGACGGCTTTGTCATGACCGTGGAGATCACGGATTATGCCTATCGGCATGATTGCAGTATCGCGGGATTTGGCGTGGGGCAGTCGGTGACGGTGGAAGAGTTGATGTACGGGACCATATTGCCCTCCGGCGCGGACGCGGCTCTGGCCCTGGCGGAATATGTGGCGGGTTCCCAGGAGGCCTTTGTGGAGCTGATGAATCAGAAACTGGAGCAGCTGGGACTGTCCGACACCGCCCATTTTACCAACTGTGTGGGACTGTATGACGAGGACCATTACTGCACGGTGTACGACATGGCCGTGATCCTCAAGGCGGCGGCGGACAACGAGCTGTGCCGCAAAGTCCTCTCTGCCCGCACCTTTGCCACCACCGTGCCCAGTGAGCAGCAGCCGGAGGGGATTTTTCTGTCCAACTGGTTCCTCCGGCGCATTGAAGACAAGGATACCCACGGGGAGGTACTCTGCGCCAAGACCGGATTTGTGAACCAGTCCGGCAGCTGCGCCGCCAGTCTGGCTGCGGATCACGAGGGCAGAGAGTACATCTGTGTCACCACCGGTTCCATGAGCAGCTGGACCTGTATTTATGATCACGTGGAACTGTATCAGGCATTTTTAAAATAGTCTGTTCAAATAACAGCAGGAAAAATATGTGAGACTTTGTATAGAGGGCGAAACTGTCAAGTAGAGACGAAGACGGAGGAGGGCCCGGCGGCAACACCGGGGAAGAGAGTATGCACAACGAACTGGAAAAACAGAGGCGGCTGCGTTTCAGGCAGCTGACACAATGGAAGAGGCTGGCGCTGGAGTATCTGCTGATCACGGTGGCGATCCTACTGCTGGTGGTGGGCGTGTATTTCTTCAAATTTCCCAATCATTTTTCCTTTGGGGGCGTCACGGGCGTGGCGGTGGTGCTGGAGGCGCTGCTCAGCCACTCGGCGGCCACTTACACCTTTATCATCAACATGGTGCTGCTGGTGTTCGGCTTTCTGTTTCTGGGTAAGGACTTTGGATTCAAGACGGTCTATGCCAGCATACTGACCTCCGTGGGGCTGTGGGCCATGGAGCGCTGGTTTCCCATGTCGGCTCCCCTGACGGGCCAGCCGGTGCTGGAGCTGATCTTCGCGATCTTTCTGCCGGCGCTGAGCGCCGCCATCCTATTCAATATCGGAGCGTCGGGAGGCGGGACGGATATTCTGGCAATGATCCTGAAAAAGTATACTTCCTTCTCCATCAGTGTGGCTCTGTTTCTGGTGGATTTTGTCATCGTGCTGGCCTCCTGTTTCGTGTTTGATATCCAGACGGGGCTTTTTTCTCTGACGGGACTGCTGGCCAAATCCCTGGTCATCGACAACGTGATCGAGAGTATCAATCTGTGCAAGGCGTTCATGATCGTCTGTGACGAGCCTGAGCCGATCTGCCGTTATATCTGCGATGAGCTGGGACGCAGCGCCACCATTTACCAGGCACAGGGCGCTTATTCCCACCACCCCAAGACCATGATCCTGACGGTGACAAAGCGTGGGCAGGCGGTACAGCTGCGCAATTTCGTCCGCCGCAGTCAGCCGGACGCGTTTATCACGATCTTCAATTCCAGTGAGATCATCGGCAAAGGTTTCAGAGGCTTGAACTGAGATGTGTATCGGAGCGAGTCCTGCGCTGACCTGTATCCATGAGAGACAGACTGGCCGGTGATACGGATTCGGATCATCATGCGCCAAACGGCGATGGTAATGTGCGCAACGCTGCATTTTGCGGGTGCGTCGTATAAGGAAAGGGTTTACTTCCGGGATGATATGATATAGAATAAGAACTGCTGACGGGAGGAGGTGCCTGAGGCGATATGGCAGATAAAATGAAAATAGCCGTTGTGGAAGATGAGAAAGTACATGCGGACCTTCTTATTCGCTATCTGGAGATATGGCTTAAGGCGAATAGGGTGGATTTCTGTATTCGAGAGTTTCCGAACGCGGCGGCGTTTTTGTTCGAGTGGGAACAGGATCAGGCCTGGGATGCTCTGTTTTTTGATATACAGATGCCGGGTCTGAGCGGGGTGGAGCTTGCCAGAAAGATCCGGAAGGAAAATCGCAGGGTCGCGCTTATTTTTGTGACGGGAATGACGGATTATCTTTTGGAGGGTTATGAGGTGGAGGCTTTGCATTATCTGATAAAGCCCGTGGATGAGATAAAGATCGCCTCCTGCATGGAGCGTGTTTATAACCGTTACGTTGAGCAGGAAAAGCGGGAGGTGATACTGACGGAAGCCAGGGAACTGGTGAACGGGGAGAAAAACAGCCGCGTAACTCTGCGTCTCCTGCCCGAAGATATTGTGTATATTGAGGCTGCCGCCCACAATACAGAGCTACATACAAGAGAAAAATGCTATGTGGTCAGAGAGGGTATCAATGTGTGGAGAGATCGGCTTTCTATGGAGATGTTCTGTTCATGCCACAGGTCTTTTCTGGTAAATCTGCTCTATGTGGCGCATCTGGAAAAGGAAATGGTGATCCTGGATGACGGGAGGCAGATTCCTCTGAGCAGGAAGAACTATACGGATGTAAACAGGGCCTTTATCCGTTTTTACAGCAGTAAGGATACTGCAAAAGAGAGCCTTAAGGACTGTGGGGAAGAGGTTTAACAGGAATGAATTACGGAGTGATCATAGGTTTGGAAATTGTGGGAGCGCTCCTGCTCATATTGCTGTGCGGCGTTGTGTTTATGCGGCTGATGAACCGGCGGTTCTCGGCGTACCAGAATGAACTGGCGGAAAAACATTATGAAGAAGTGGAAAATATGTATCGGCAGATGCGGGGCTGGAGGCATGACTACAAACATCACATCCAGACGATGAAAGCCCATCTTGCCCTGGGGCAGTATCAGGAGCTCGACGATTATCTGAGGGATCTGGACGCGGATCTGACAGAGCTTGACATCGTACTGAAAACGGGGAATGTGCGCGTTGACGCCGTGCTGAACTCTAAGCTGGCGGTAGCAAAGGCCAGAGGAATCCGGGTGAATGCCAAGGCGGTGGTGCCGGAGGGGCTGATCATAAATGAGGTAGATCTGTGCGTGATCATCGGTAATCTGTTGGACAATGCTATGGAGGGCTGCGGGCAGACGACAGAGAGCAAGGGATTTATCCGCGTGTATATAGAGGTGCTCAAGGAGCAGCTTTATATCTATGTATCCAACTCCGTGTCGGGCCATATACGCAAGGAAGCGGGACAATATCTGTCTACTAAGCGGGGAAACCACGGTTTCGGCCTCATGAGGATTGACAGCGTGGTAAAAAAATATAACGGATTTTTGAACAGGCAGCACGAGGAGGGCGTCTTTGCCACCGAGATCATGCTGCCGCTGGCTTAAATACACCGCATAGCCGGCTGTGAAAGCCATTCGTGCACAGAAGAGAACCTTTTGTGCATTTTTTTTTCCTGCTTTTTGTGTGTGTGCTAAAATCTTCGTGTAACAGGTGAAGGAAGGGAGACTTTTTCATGGATGAAATCAGACAGAGAAATGATAATATAGTGCAGAACGCATGGTTTCTGGCGAAAGAGAGCTGGAAATGGGATAAAAGGATTTTGCTGTTTCTTGGGATTACCGTAGTGACAGGGACTCTGTTGCCGATTTTCGGCATCTATCTGCCCAAAGTGGCGGTTGATCTGTTGACCCAGAGGGCAGAGCCCATGCGGATATTACAGGTACTGGGCGGCATGGTAGGTTGTCTTTTGATCTTGCAGGGGCTTCACGGATACCTGTCGAAAAGGGCCTATCTCCACCATAATGGGTGCAGGAATACATATTTTATCCAGAATTTATTTCTGGTATCGCTAAAGTGTAAGTATTCTTATGCCGAGGAAGGCGAATTTTATAAGCTGTACCGGCGGGCTATTAATTCGGTGCGGAGTGGAGATGCCAGCGGTACTTCCGTATTTTTTGACCAGATTCCCAGAGTGGTGACCGGAGTGGCATGCTTTTTCCTGTACTCGGGTATATTGGCAAGGCTGCATGTGCTTGTGATCGTGTTGCTGTTTATGACTTCTCTGGTGACGTATTTTTTCAGGCGCAGGGAAAACGCCTGTTACCAGCGCACAAGAGGCGATTATGCGCAGGCGGAGAAGAAACTGTATTATACGATCGGAGAGAGCGGGCGGCCCCATACGGGTAAGGACGTCCGAGTCTACAATATGAAAAACTGGCTGACAGGGCAGATCCACAGATTTCAGGGGGAAGAGAGGAAAATTTTGCGGTTACGCCGCAGTAAGGAATATGAGACCTATCTGGTGAACTGCGGGCTGAATTTCCTCAGGGACGGGTTTGCCTATGTCTACCTGATATTGCAGACCGTGCAGGGAAATATAGGAATGGGCGACTTTATGCTGTTCTTTGGAGCGATCACGGGTTTTTCCGCATGGGTCACCGGCCTGGTGGATCAGATGAGTATGCTCAAGACCGCCAATATAAAAATGAATGATCTTCGTTCTTTTCTGGATATTCCGGCGGAGGACGCGGACAGCGGGGAGTGTGAAATACCGGGCCTGGAAACGGGGGTGGAGATCACATTTGAACATGTGAGCTTTTCTTATCCGGGCAGTGAAAAAGAGGTTATCTCCGATTTGAGTTTTCATATCCGAAAGGGAGAGCATGTGGCGCTGGTGGGGCTGAACGGAGCCGGAAAGAGCACGCTGCTCAAGCTGATGATGGGGATGTACGAGCCTGTGAGCGGCAGGATACTGCTAAACGGCACGGACATCACAAAACTCAGAAAGAGGGATATTTACGGGCTTTATTCCGCAGTGTTTCAGGATACCATGATTCTGCCCGCCATGATCGACGAGAATATAGCATTGAAACCGAAGCAGGATGTGGACAGGAAGAGGGTGGAGGAAGTGCTTGACCGGGCCGGGCTTACTGAGGATTTTTCCCGGCGGGGGATTACACTGGACAGTTATATGACGGACCGGCTGGTAGAGGACGGAATCTATCTGTCCGGGGGACAGGAACAGAAATTTTTACTGGCCAGAGCGCTGTATAAGGACGCTCCGGTTCTGCTGCTGGATGAGCCCACGGCGGCGCTGGACCCTCTGGCTGAGCAGGAGGTCTACGAATCCTATCAGAAACTGTGCCAGAACAGGACGGCGCTGTTTATTTCCCACCGCCTGGCCAGCACCCAGTTTTCGGACTGGATCATGTTTTTGCAGGACGGACGGATCATAGAGCGGGGGAGCCACCAGGAGCTGCTGAATGCGGGCGGGGAGTATGCCAGACTGTATGAATTGCAGAGTTACTATTACAACCAGTCGGAGAATGACCGGATGGGAGAGGAGACAGGCCATGAATGTGAATAGCAAGGAAATAACGGAAAAGCTGACATTTCAGGAAAAGAGAGCGGCATTGTCCCGATTGCTCAAGGAGATTCATCTGCTGGCTCCTACTTTTATAGCGGTCACAGTTGCAAGGCAGTTGTGCAGCGTTTCCGTAGGGTACATAGGAATCTATCTCTCCACCATGGTACTGAACGGGCTGCAGGAGGGAGTCCCTGCGGAGAGCCTGATCCGCAGAGTGCTGCTGTGGATGCTGGTCATGTTGTTCCTGCATCTCCTTGCGGGGAAGCTCTCCAACGAGAGCGAAGTGATCAAAGGACATTCCTGGGAACTTTTAGACGTCAGAATGGCTGTCAAGAATATGGAGATGAATTACCCGGATATGGACAGTCCATATGTCAACAAGCTCCGGAGCCGTATGGAGGAAGACAACCGATGGGGCAGCGGGATCTACGGAGGTTATGACAATCTTGAAAAGTTGTGTTATCAGGCTTTTAACGGACTCTTCGCAGTGGGGATGCTGATCCCCGTGCTGCATCAGTTGTTTGCGCGCAAAACTCCGCTGACATATGTTTTTTTTGCGGTGCTTGTGCTGGCGATCCTGTGCAATGGCATGGGAGAAGGATATTTCGGAAAGAAAATAACGGAATATATGGCGCTCTGGACCAACGATAAGCCGGAGGAAACCAATTTGATGTGGTATTATGCGGTGTATGATGGGCTGTCCATGGAGAACCGCAAGGATGTGAAACTTTATGGGGCGGAGGATTTATTAAAGGAATACACTTTCGTCCATGGCCGGGAATTTCTCAAATACAAGGACAATCTTGTGGCATGCATCTGCGGGCGCAGGGAACTTATGGTCAATATCCTAAATGCCGGTGTGCGGGGCATCTGTTATCTGTTCCTTACTCTGATCGCGGCGGGAGGAGGCATTGCGGTGGGGCTGTTGGTGCGGTATGCGGCATGTTTTGAGAGGTTGACCAATTCCTTGCAGAATATACTCCACGATGCTCAGGCATTTCTTCTGGTAGCTCGCAGGCAGAGTACCCTGTTTGAATATTTGGACATAAAGGGAAGTTTCCATGAAGGAACCCTGCCGGTGGAGAAACGCAGTGACAATGAGTATGAGGTGGAGTTCCGTGACGTTTCTTTTCGGTATCCCGGGCGGGAAGAGTACGCGCTGCGCCATTTATCCCTGAAACTTAGAATCGGTGAGCGTATGGCGGTGGTGGGAAAGAACGGATCGGGAAAGACCACTATGATCAAGCTGCTCTGCAGATTATACGAACCCACTGAGGGGGTGATCTACTTAAACGGAGTGGATATACGAAAGTATGATTACAGCGAGTATATGAATCTCTTTTCGGTGGTGTTTCAGGATTTTTCCCTGTTTGACTACTCTATTGCGGAGAATGTGGCGGCAGGGGGAAAATATGACGCTGGAAAGGTGTGGGACAGCCTGGAGAGAGCCGGTTTCGGGGAAAGGCTGAGACAACTGCCGGAGGGTATATATACCCTGATAGGCAAGGAATTTGATGAGAGCGGTATCCTCTTTTCCGGCGGGGAGAGGCAGAAGATCGCCATTGCCAGAGCGCTATATAAGGATTCGCCCTTTATCCTGCTGGATGAACCCACGGCGGCTCTGGATCCGGTTGCGGAGTACGAGGTATATTCCGCCTTCGATGAGATGGTGGAAAACAAGACCGCCATTTATATCAGCCACAGGCTTTCCTCTTGCCGTTTCTGCGACGACATCGTGGTTTTTGACAAGGGGCAAGTGGTGCAGCGGGGCAGCCACGAAGAACTGATGGCGGAGCAGGAAGGTCTGTATCACGCGCTCTATACGGCTCAGGCCCAGTATTACCAAAGCCGCGATGGGGCGAATTCTCTTCTCTGCGGGTGCGGGAACGCGGAGCAATATTGAGGATTTACAGAGATAAACCCATATGCTATTCTATTTATATAAGGAAATCGATTCATACTGTTTGCGAAGGAGGAATGCATATGGTTTATCGTGACTTTCAGGAACTAAAACTCTCGGCACTGGGTATGGGCGCCATGCGTCTGCCTACCATCGGTGGAGACGACGGAAACATTGACGAGGCTGCCACGGAGAAAATGGTGGATTATGCCATGGAGCAGGGGATCAATTATTATGACACTGCCTGGGGATACCATGACGGCAACTCGGAGCTTGTTCTGGGCAGGGCGCTGGGCAGATATGCCAGAGATCGCTTTTATCTCGCCGACAAATTTCCGGGATACGATCTGACCAATATGCCGAAGGTTCGGGAAATCTTTGAAAAACAACTGGTAAAATGCGGCGTGGAGTATTTTGATTTCTATCTGTTCCACAATGTATGCGAGATGAATATCGACGCTTATCTGGACGAAAGCTACGGCATCCATGCCTACCTGACGGAGCAAAAGCGAAACGGCAGGATACGGCATCTGGGCTTTTCGGCTCATGGGAGCTGTGAGGTCATGAAACGCTTTCTGGAGGCTTACGGAAAAGACATGGAGTTCTGCCAGATCCAGCTGAATTATCTGGACTGGTCTTTCCAGGACGCCAGGGCCAAGGTGGAATTGCTCAATTCTTACAAGATTCCGGTATGGGTCATGGAGCCGTTGCGGGGAGGCAAGCTGGCGACGCTGCCCGAGGAGGCCATGGTACGGCTGAGACAGCTGAGGCCGGAAGAGACGGCAGTTTCTTGGGCGTTCCGCTTTTTGCAGACTGTTCCCGGAGTGAAAGTCGTCCTCTCCGGCATGTCCGATTTCCGGCAGCTGCAGGAGAATATTCGCACTTTTGAGGAGGACAGGCCGCTGAGCCGGGAGGAGAGGGATATATTACTTTCTGTTGCCGATGGTATGCTTAAGGGTAACCTTCCCTGTACGGCCTGCCATTACTGTGTCAGTCATTGTCCCAGGGGATTGGATATCCCCATGTTGCTGGATCTCTACAATGAACACTGTTTTACCGGCGGCGGTTTCATAGCGCCCATGGCGTTAATGGCAGTGCCGGAGGAAAAACAGCCCTCTTCCTGCGTGGGATGCCGCAGCTGTGAGAAGGTCTGCCCCCAGCAGATCAAGATATCTGAGGCCATGAGCGATTTTGCCGCCAGGTTAAACGGCTAGAATGGGCAGAACAATAACAAAACGGTCCCGGGATACATGTCCCGGGACCGTTTTGCTATATTGTTTACGGGGAGAGCGTCAGCCCTCGATGGAGATGTAACGGTTCTTCTCCTCTACCACTGCAGGCTGCTCTTTGGGGATGCGGAAGGTCAGGATACCGTTCTCGTATTTGGGATGGATATCCTCCTCCTTCACATGATTCCCCACGTAGAAACTGCGGCTCATGCTGCCTGCATAGCGCTCCCGTCTCACGTAATTGCCGTTCTCGCCTTTTTCGTCCCTGTCAAGGCTCTTGGCCGCATTTACGGTCAGGCAGCCGTTCTCCAACTGCATCTTGATCTCGTCCTTTTGAAAACCGGGCAGATCGATATCAACCGTATAACCGTCTTCTGTCTCCTGCACATCGGTCTTCATCAGGTTGCCGGAATTCTTCCCGTACAGGGCCCTGTTGATATCCGGGAATGCGAAATCCTCCATAAAACTGTCAAATAAATTTTCTCTGAAAATACTGGGCATCATCATAAGTCATTTCTCCTTTCCGTTGATAAATGTGGGGGAACTTTTTCTGTTCCCTTGTTATAGATGTACTATAACACACATGTTAGCACTCGTCAAGAGGGAGTGCTAACAATTTTTGTGAACTTTCT